>NZ_JAJIUJ010000037.1 GCF_020880415.1 Xanthomonas euvesicatoria pv. euvesicatoria
CCGATCTTGCCGATGCCGGGGAAATATTCTTTCGCGCCGATGTACACGGTGTTGCTCATGGGGTGTGAAGTCCTTGCTGCTGGGGGAGTTGTAGAAAACTATCGATCAACCGGCATAGAGCGGGCTGACGACATGCAGGTGCTTGAGGAAGGTCTGGTAGTGCTGCTGATACTGGGCCACGCGCTGCGGGTTGGGCTGTGCGGCAAGCCCATCGTCCACCTGCAGGTGCTCCAGCACCACGTCGGCCAACGCGGCATCGCCGCCATCGGCGCGCTCGCAGGCCCACAATGCCTGTAGCGCGGCACCGAACGCAGCGCCTTCGGGCTGGGTCGGCACGACGACCTGCAGGTTGAAGATGTCGGCCACCATCTGCCGCCACTGCGCGCTCTTGCTGCCGCCGCCGGTGAGCAGGATGGTATCGAACTGCAACCCCGCAGCAACGAAGGCATCGAAGCCGTTGCGCAGGCTGTAGGTCGCACCTTCCATCGCGGCGCGATAGAAATGCGCGGCGGTGGTGTTGTGCATATCCATTCCGAACAGGCAGCCGCGCGCGGCCGGCAGATCCGGGGTGCGCTCACCGTTGAAGAACGGCAGCAACACCAGACCGTCGGCGCCCGGCGCGGTGTCGGCGATCATCGCTTCGGTCTGGTCGCGGGTGATGGAGAACATGCGCATCACCGCCTCGGTGGCGACGGTGCAGTTCATCGTGCAGATCAACGGCAGCCAGCCGCCACTGGAGGAGCAGAACGCGGCCCAGCGCGCCTCATCGTCCACTACCGGGTGATCGGCATAGGCGAACAAGGTGCCGGAGGTGCCCAGGCTCATGGTCAGACGTCCGGGCACCACGTTGCCGGTGCCGATGGCGGCCATCATGTTGTCGCCGCCGCCGGTGGTGACGCGTACGCCAGCGGGCAGATTCAATGCCTGGGCGGCGGCATCGGACAACGCGTAGACCGCGCCCGTGTCCACCAGCGGTGGCAACGCATCGCGCAGGTCGCGTTGGGCATCCACTGCGCTCAGCATGCGCTCGGACCACTGCCGCGTACGCACGTCCAGCCAGCCGGTACCGGAGGCATCGCCCACTTCGGCAAAGCGCTCGCCGGTGAGCCAGAAGTTGATGTAGTCGTGCGGCAGCATCACCGTAGTCATCGCGGCATACGCCTCGGGGCGATGCTTGCGCGTCCACGGCAATTTGGAGGCGGTATAGCCGGCCATGATGGGGTTGCCTGCTGCGGCCACGCTGCCTGCGGCGCCGCCGACGGCGTCCATGATTTCATCGCATTCCAGCGCAGTGCTGGTATCGCACCACAGCTTGACCGGCGCGGTGACGCTGCCGTCGGTGGCCACCGGCACGAAGCCATGCTGCTGGCCGGAGACGGAAATGCCGCGCACGCGTGCACGCTGTTCGCCATCGAGCTGCGCAAAGCAATGCACGATGCCGTCGATCCACCACTGCGCCTGTTGTTCGCGGGTGCCGTCGTCGCGGCTGATCAGCTCCATGGGCGCGGCGATCGTGGCGACCACGGCGCGATCCTGCGGATCGTAGGCCACCAGCTTGACGCTCTGCGTGCCCACATCCAGTCCTACATACAAGCTCATTGCGTCACCAATCGGTTGTTGTTGAGTCCCACCTGCTGGGTGCGGCCTGCGCCCAGTTCCAGGTCCAGGGTCTGCCCTGCGTAGGACAGTTGATAGCGCCCGCCACGATCGCTGTGCAAGCGTGCCTGCTGCAAGCGACCGCCCTCCCATTCCAGATCCACGCTGGCGCCGCCACGCACGCGCAGACCGCGCACGCTGCCGCGTGGCCAGGCCTTGGGCAAGGCCGGCAGCAGGAACACGCTACCGCCCCAGCTTTGCAGCAGCATCTCGGTGATGCCGGCGGTGCCGCCGAAGTTGCCATCGATCTGGAACGGCGGATGCGCGTCAAACAGGTTCGGATAGGTGCGTTCGGGCGAAATCAGCAGTTGCAGGATGCGGTAGGCATGCTCGCCGTCGGCCAGCCGCGCCCACAGGTTCAGCCGCCAGCCGATACCCCAGCCGGTGGCGTTGTCGCCGCGAATTTCCAGCGAGCGGCGTGCGGCCGCAGCCAGGTCCGGGGTATCGCGCAGATTGATCTGACTGGAAGGATGCAGGGCGTACAGATGCGAGACGTGGCGGTGGTGGATCTCCGGCGCCTGCATGTCCCAGTCCTGCTGCCATTCCTGCAACTGCCCTGCCTTGCCGATGCGGTTGGGCGGCAACTGCTCGCGCAAGGCGGCCAATTGCTGGGCGAACTCCGCATCGATGCCGAGCAACTTGCTCATGGCGATGCATTGCGCGAACAAATC
This sequence comes from Xanthomonas euvesicatoria pv. euvesicatoria, assembly GCF_020880415.1. Taxonomy (GTDB): domain Bacteria; phylum Pseudomonadota; class Gammaproteobacteria; order Xanthomonadales; family Xanthomonadaceae; genus Xanthomonas; species Xanthomonas euvesicatoria. The sequence continues at coordinate 2,328 of NZ_JAJIUJ010000037.1, forward strand.
GCGCAGCAGCTGTGCGTCCATGCTGGGCCCGGCGCACACGGCCGCACCGAAGGGATGCTGGTTTTCCGGCGACATCGACGGATTGGTGACCATCGCGCCGGTCTGCGGATCGCGCATCAACGTGGCGACGAAGAATTCGGCGGCGCCCTTGAACAACGGGTAGACCTTGCTCAGGTACGCGCGGTCGCGGCCGTAATCCCAGCGGTCCCACAGTTGCTGCAGCAGCCATACGCCGCCCAGCGGCCACAGGCTCCATTGCGCGCCGTCGATCGGGCCGGCCTGGCGCCACAGATCGGTATTGTTGTGGACCACCCAACCCGGCGCGTCGTAGATCGCCCTGGCGGTGTGCGCGCCGGCCTGGGCCAGATCGAACAGCATGGCTTCCAGCGGTTCAACGCATTCGTGCAATGCGTTGGCCTCGCTGGGCCAGTAGTTCATCTCGGTGTTGATGTTGATGGTGTACTTGCTTTCCCACGGCGGCTGCATCAGGTCGTTCCAGATGCCCTGCAGGTTGGCTGGCTGAGTGCCGGGCCGCGAGCTGCAGATCAGCAGGTAACGTCCGTATTGGTGATACAGCGCAGCCAGTGCCGGATCATTGCCTTCGGCGAACCGCTGCACGCGTTCGTCGGTAGGCAGCTGCGTGGCCGCGCTGCTGCCGAGGTCGATCGCCACGCGCCGGAACAGGCGTTGATGATCGGCCAGGTGCGCGCGCAACAACGCGGGAAAATCCAGCTTGGCAGCCTTGCGCAGGCATGCAGCGGTCGATGCGAGCGGATCGCCATCGACCGCATCGAAACGTTGGTAACTGGTCGCGGCGCTGAGCAGCAACACCACTTCGTCGGCCGCGTCGATGCGTAGACGGTCGCGCACTTGGCTGAGTTTGCCGCCGCGCACCTGCGGCAGCACCCGCAATGCAAACCGCAGCTTGCCCTCGATGCCGGCGAAGCTGCCGTTGCGACCACTGAACAGCAAACCGCCCTGCTCGGCGGTGACCTCGCCGGTTTGCGGGCTATCGATGCCCACACGCACCGAAATACCGCCGGGGCGGTCGCACGACAGCCGCACCACGATGCATTGCGCCTGCGCAGAAACGAACACCTCGCGCCGATGCACCGCGCCGCCGGAGCGGAACGTGGTGGTGGCCACCGCCGTGTCCAGATCGAGCTGACGGCGATAGTCGCTGATGCCGTCGGCGCGATCGAAATCCAGCAGCAGATCGCCCAACGGTTGGTACGGCATCTGCTTGAGCGGGCGCGAGAGCAGCTTGGCATCGGCCAGTTGTTCGGCCTCTGCGTAGCGCCCGGCGAAGATCAGCGCACGCACCTGCGGCAACGCGGCCAGTGCGTCAGGGCTGTTGGAATCGTAGGGCCCGCCTGCATACAGCGTGTCTTCGTTGAGCTGCAGGCGCTCGTGGGCGATACCGCCCCACACCATCGCGCCCAATCGCCCGTTACCGACCGGCAGGGCTTCCACCCATTGATTGGCCGGCTCGCGATACCACAGCTGCAGGGCCTGCGCTGCCGCGACGGGCGGGAGCGCGGTTTTTTTCGAAGCCTGCGCGGCCTGTGCAGCCGCCGGCACGGCGCCAAGGGCCGCAATGGCGGCCCCGGTTGCCTTGCACAGCTCACGACGGCTCAGCACGGCAACCGCCGTGCTGAATGACCGGAACCGCGCGCGCCTGCCTTGCGGCGTTCCGGCATCTGGGTGCTCATCGACTGAAGACAGCCTGCGATCATCGACGACGCGCTTTGCCCGACGCAATCTTGCGCTGCAACACGCTGACCGGCTTGCCGTCGTACTGGATGCTGGCGTCGGTCTTGGGCGCGAGCGCGCCGGCATCCTCGCGCGGGCCGTCGACGAAGCGCACGTTGATGGTGCGTTTGGCCTGCATGCCGGTCCAGCTGCCTTCGCGCTTGCCGATGCTCAACTCGCCCTTGGCCTGGTTCCAGACCAGCGGGATGCGGCTGAACTCGCCCTTCTCGTAACCGTAGCCTTTGCCATCGTCTTCATACAGCGAGAACTGGCCATCGGCGCCGGTGTAGACCACCACGGTGAGCGGTGCATCCGGCACCTGGTCGACGTATTCCTGCACCGGGCCGGTGGGCACGATGGAACCGGCACGCACGAGCAACGGCATGCGCTCGATCGGCGCGGCAGCTTCAATGCTCTGGCCGCCCTCGTAACGCTTGCCGGTTGCGAAATCCAGCCAGCTGCTGCCGGCCGGCAGATACACCTGCCGCGAGGTGGCGCCGAAGCGGGTCACCGGTGCGACCAGGAACGCCGGCCCGAACAGGTACTGGTCGTTGATGTCGCGCACCTTGGGGTCGTTCGGAAAGTCCATCATCATGCCGCGCATGATCACGCCATCGCGCTGGTAGGTGTCGCCGGCCAGGCTGTAGATGTACGGCAGCAACGCATAACGCAAACGGTTGTAGTAGGCCATGCTCTCGTAGAACGGCGTACCTTCCGGTGCGATGTTCCAGATTTCGCGGTACGGGAACTGGCCGTGCGACCGGAAGATCGGCACGAACGCACCGAACTGGAACCAGCGCGTGTTGAGCTCGCGCCATTCCGGCAGGTGGGCCGGATCCTGGTCTTCATAACGCTTCTCCACCGCAAAGCCGCCGATGTCGAAGGTCCAGTTGGGCAGGCCCGACAGGGCCATGTTCACGCCACCGGAGATCTGGTCGCGCATGTCGTCCCAGCGCGACACGATGTCGCCGCTCCACACTGCCACCGCATTGCGCTGGGTGCCGGCATAGCCCTTGCGCGAGAGGATGAACACGCGCTTGTCGTCGGCCGCACGGTCGCCCACGTACACGCCATGCGTGTGCGGCAACGGGTAGGAGTTGAAGTATTCGGTGGACGAGCCCAGCGCGTTGGGCGTGGTGCGGGCCTTGCGCTCGGCGATGTCCAGGTTGGAATGCACGTCCGGCTCGTCGGCGTCCATCCACCAGGCATCGAAGCCCTTGCTGTTGAGCTTTTCGTTGATCTGGCGCCAATAGATCGCCTGCGCCTTTTCCGAATACGGGTCGTAGAACGAGTTCTTGTAGCCCTTGCCGATCCAGTCCAGTTCGCCCACTTCCACGTTGCGCCTGAACATGAAACCGGCGGCGTCCAGTTCCTTGTAGTTGGCGGTGGTGGGATAGAACTTGGGCCAGATCGAAATCATGATCTGCGCATGCATGTCGTGCACGGCCTTGACCATGCCGTCCGGGTCCGGGAAGTGCTGCTTGTCGAAATCGTGCGAGCCCCAGGCGTCTTCCGGCCAGTACGACCAGTCGAGCACGATGTTGTCCAACGACAGTTTGCGCTTGCGGTATTCGGCCACCGCGCCCACCAGCTCGTCCTGGCTCTTGTAGCGCTCACGGCTCTGCCAGAAGCCGTAGGCCCATTTGGGCAGCATCGTCGACTTGCCGGTGAGTTCGCGGTAGCCGGCCACTGCCTGGTCGTACGAATCGGCGGAGACGAAGTAGTAGTCGATCATCTGGCCGGCTTCGGACCACAACGACAGATCCTTCGCTTCGGCGGCCGGCAGCGGGTCGCGATGCAGCAGCGCGATGTAGCTGGGGTCGATCAGGTCCCATTCGATCTTGACGGTGTGGCGCTGGCCCGGCTCGAGATCGAGCTTGAATTCGTGGTTCCACGGGTTCCAGTTCTGGCGCCAGCGATCGATCACCAGCTTGCCGTCCACATACAACTTGGCGTATTCGCTCGAATACAGCGAGAAGGTGTGTTCGCCACCGGTGAGCGCTTCGATCTCGCCCTCCCAGGTCACTTGCATGCGGCTGTTCTTGTCCTTGGTGATCGCCTTCTTCGGGTACTTGGGCAGATCGCTGAGGTATTGGTAGTTCACCTCGCTCTCGCGGCGTTCGAGGATTTGCTTGCCGTTGATCGCATAGCGCGCGGTCAGCGCGCCGGCCTTGCCCTTGGCGTCGTACAACTTCAGCGTCTTCGGCAGCGGCTGCAGGCCGCGCGGGTCGCCCAGGCGGGTGATCGAGTTGTTGTCCCACAGCAGGCCGTAATTGCGGCTGGACACCAGGTACGGCACCGCCATGTCGATGTTGTTCTGCTGCAACTCGACGTTGCGCCCCTTCTGGTTCATCCAGCCCTGCTGATGCTGGCCGAAGCCGTACAGCGCTTCGTCAGCGGGCGACTGGAAGCGCTGGCGCACGCTCAGGTACTGCTTGCCCTCGGCCTTCAACGGCGCAAAGCTGCGGCCGCCGGCCACTTCCGACAGCACCGGCTTGCCGTTGGCATCGGCAAAACTGACATGGCCATCGACGGTGGAGATGCTGGCAGTGACCTTGCCGGTCTTCAGCTGCACGCTGTCGCCCTGCTCGGCCATCTGGAATGCGGTGTCGCCCTGCACCGGCACGCGCATCAGGCTGGGGCTGCGCGCGAAATCGCCGTCCGGGTCTGCGCTGACGCGGATGATGCCGCTGTCGACCACTTGCAGGCGCACCGGCGCGGCGCCCTTGGCGCTCGGCACCACGGTGACGCCATCGGCGGCCTTGCGTACTTCCTGCGCATGCGCGGCGTTTGCCAACAGGGCCAGCGACAAGGCCAGGCACTGGGCCAGTGGCGTACGTCGGTTGGCAGGCACTGCACCGGCGGAACGGATGGTGGTTTGCATGATCACTCCCTTTGAATGACGAAACGGTGCCGCGGGGGCGGCAGCGCATGGGTAAGGCGAGGCGATGCCGTCGCGGCATCGCGGCGTTGTGGCAGGCGCGCTTATTTGTAGGTTGCCAGCTTGATCTTGAGCAGCTGCGGCACGCTGGAAAAGTTGACGCCGTAATCGGTCTGGTCGCCATTCCAGTTGCGCTGGAATTTCCAATCGTTGCCTTCGTACACACCTTCCTCGACACGGTCGTAGATCATGTTGGCGGTGGCATCGCTGGCCGGATGCAGGGTCACGCGCGCGTGGTAACCGGTGACCAGGAATTCGTCCGGGCTCAGCTCGGCGATCAGCGCGGCGCCGATCGGTTCGGGATTACCCGGTGGGTCACCCTTGAACCAGAATTGCGGCACGCCATAGGTGATGGTGGCGCTCCAACGGTCGTTGAGCTTGAGCTCCTGCACGGCCTGGCCGGGTTCTTCGGCAGTGCCATGCAGCTTGCCTTCGGAAGCGGCCTTGGCGAACGGTCGCATGCCCATGCTGACCGCCTGAAACCCGAGCGCGAACGGCGCCAGCGTCTCTTCGTTGACGTGCTTGGCACCGAGCGGATAGTTGGAATAGCGGGTGTAGTCGATGCCGAAGGCCGACCAGCCGATGCCGTCATGGCCCAGCGTGGGGTACAGATAGCGCGCGTATTCCGGGCGGTTGCCGGTTTCGGCCACGAACAACGCGTTGTCCGGGCGTGCGTAACGTTCCAGCACCGTGGTGTACATGCGGTATTCGGGCATGTAGATGTCCGGCGCCAGCAGGTCGATATGCGGGCCGGCCGCCTTCCAGACATCCAGCACGTTGTCGGTGGGGCCACCGCTGGCATACTGGCCGGGCTGGCCTGGATTGAACGGGCCGCGCAGCGCGGCATTGACGTACATCGGCAACGGATACTCGGCCTTGCCCGCTTCGGCTACCTGGTCGATGTAACGGCCGATCGACCACGCGTGGAAGATTTCGTCGGCATCGGCACCGAACACCTGCGCCCAGGTGCCCGGCTGCTTGTGCATGCGCTTGATCAACTCGTCCGGCACTGCGCCGTCGAACAGCTTCTGCGCCATCGGCGAGAAGTCGCGCACGCTGCCGTAGGTACCCGCCTCGTTCTCCGGCTGGATCATGATCACGGTGTGCTGCGGGTCCACCTTCTTCAGGTGCTGCATGAAGGCGACGAACGCCTTGCGGTCGGCATCCAGCGTGGCCTGCGCATGCGGCGACAACGAACCGATCGACTTGCCTTCGCGGGTGACCACGCGCGGGAAGCGCTGGTTATCGGTCTTGACCCAATGCGGCGCGTACTGCGGGCCGTTGTTCTTCCAGGTTGCGAACCACAGCAGCACCAGGCGTACCTTGTGCTCGCGTGCCTGGCCCAGCAGCGTATCGACGAAGGAGAAATCGAACCTGCCTTCTTCCGGCTCCACCTGTTCCCAGGCGATCGGCACCTGCACGGTGTTGGGGCCGAGCACCTGCATGGCCGGCCACACCTTGTCCATGATGCCGGGGTAGTTGCTGGAGTTGTTGACCTGCGCGCCCAGGATCAGGAACGGCGCACCGTCGACCATCAACGCATGCTTGCCGTCCTTGCTGACGAACTGCGGCATGGGCGTCTGTGCAGCCGGCGCCTGCGCGTTGTCCGGCGTTGCCGCAGCGGTGCTTGCAGCAGCGTTGGTTGCAGCAGGTTTGCCGGCATCGCCCTTGTCGCCAGATTGGCAGCCAGCCAGGGCCAGCGTCAGCGCGGACAGCAGCAGCGGGCGCAGGCAACGCCGTGCGCTGGAATGGGACATGGCACGTGCAACGGGGGAATGCATGGACATAAGACTCCGTGTCACCAGGTATCGGTGCGGAAGGGGGAAACAGGAAGGGCGTCGCGATTGATCAGGTTGGCGTCGTCCGGGTTTTCGCTCCAGCCGTAGCGCACCGCGACCGGTGTGGCGACGGCATCGCTGCGCACGATCACGCGGTCGCCCTCGATCTGCGCGCTGGCGGGGTGAAAGCGTTGATCGGCGCCGGCAATACGAAATCCCTGCACGGCACCGCCGCCACGCACCTGCAGCGCACTGCCCTGCAAGTCGAAGCTCAGCACCGCCTTGCCGCCGTCAAAGCGCGCGCGCTTGAATACCGGCGCGCTGTACACCAGCGTTTGGCCGTACGCCACATGGCGTGCAGCAAGCGCAAGGCGATGACCGACATCGCGCTTGTTGGTGGGATGGATGTCGGTGGGGTTGCCGATGTCGATGATCACCGCCTGCCCGGTTGCCGGCAGCGCCAGCGTCTTGGACTGCGACTCGCGCAACAGTGCCCACGGGCTCAGCTCACCCGTGTCGCCACCGGCCTTGAAGTTGGCCAGCTGCACCCACAGGAACGGCAGCGTTTTGTCGCCGCGCTCGGCACGCCATTGTCGGATCATCGCTGCGAACTGCTCGCGGTATTTCACCGCGCCGGTGTCGGTGGCATTGGTTTCGCCCTGGTACCAGATCACGCCCTTGACCGGGAACGGCTGCAGCGGATGGATCATCTGGTTGTACAGCAACGTGGGCAGCTGATTCTTGTTGTCGGTCAACGACACCCGTACCGCGGCCGGGCGGAATTTCCAGCCGCCCAGCGCACGCTTGGCACCGGCACTGGTCTGCACGAAGCGTTGTTCATCCGGGCCATGCATGCCGCCACCGCCGCTGAGGTCTTCCACGCGGACCGCAATGTGGTTGACGCCGGCCTTGAGCGCTGCAGCCGGCACCTGATATACGCGTGGCAGGTTCCATTGCTTTTCGGTGCTGCCGACCTGCTGGCCGTTGACGTAGGTGGTATCCGAATCGTCGATCTGGCCCACGCCCAAGGTGATGCCGGCCTTGGCCTCGGCAGCGCTGAGCGTCATGGTCGTGCGATACCAGGCGATGCCGTCCATGCCGTCGTAGCCGCTGGATTCCCATTGCTTGGTGACCGGGATGCTGTCCCAGTCGCTGTCGTCGAACGCCGCTTCGCGCCATTGCGGCATCTCGCCTTCCACCTTGGGCCAACGCGCGATGCGCTTGCCGGTGGCGGCCTGCGCTGCGGCGTCGCGTTGCTTGATCGCCTCGATCGCGCCCTTGTTCTGATCGGCGCTCAGGCCCAACGACGTAGCGTCCATCCACGCTTCGATCGCGCTGCCGCCCCAGGTACTGTTGACGATGCCGATCGGCACGCCGGTGCTGGCGCGCAGCTCCTTGGCGAAGAAATAGCCAACCGCAGTGAATTCACCGGCGTTGGCAGGCGTTGCGGCCTTCCACTCGCCGCCGGTCAGGCGCGCCTGCGGCTGCACCGACCACGATTTGGGCACCTTGAAATGCCGTAGCTGCGCATCGTTGGCAGCGGCCACCGCTTGCGGGCCGTCGCTGGCCTGGGCCAACGGCCATTCCATGTTCGATTGCCCGCTGGCCAGCCACACATCGCCGACCAGCACTTCGCGCACCTGCAGCTCGCCCCCGTCGCCCTGCACACGCAGCACGTAGGGGCCACCGGCAGCGTGCGCAGGCAGCCTGACCTTCCATTGCCCTGTTGCGTCGGCCTTGGCGGTGGCGCGCTTGCCGTCGAAGCTGACCGTGATCGCGGCGTTGGGCGAAGACCAGCCCCACACCGGCATCGGCTGATCGCGCTGCAGCACGGCGCCATCGGCGAACAGCAGCGGCAGCGTTGGCACCGCCCAGGCAGCCGGACTGACCAGCACCAGGCCCAGCAGGCAGCCACGACGAACGAAAGAAGCGGTCATGCAGTGATCTCCAAAGTCGGCGCAGCCAGGCGGCGCGCAGCGCCGTACACGGTAAGACAGCGCGATGACGCGCGCAGCGACGCGGCGCTCATCGTGGATCGCCATAGAAGATGCCACGGCCACCGGTGGCAAAGTACACGCGGCCGGCAATCCGCGGGTCGCCGGTCACGCTATACGGTTTGCCGAAGCGATGGGCATCGTCGTTGATGCGTCGCCAATGGGCGCCTTCGTCGTCGGAGCGGAAGATGCCATCCACGCCGGCCACGCGCCCGGCCAAATACAGCGCCGCCGGCGCGCCGGCACGCAGCGCCTTGCCGATGCCCAACGAGCGCGCTTCATCGGGTTTGGAAAGCGTGCGCAACTGGCCGTTCTGCCAACGCATCACGCCCAGCGTCGGGCTGGCCAGATACACCACGCCCGCACGCCATGGGTCGGGCCGCAGTTGCGGGCGCGCACGTTCATCGCGCGCTGGGGTGCCGACCCGCTGCCCGGTATCGCGAAAGCTGGCCGCACCATCGCTGCTTTCGTACAGGCGCCCACTCACCCGATCGGCCGCATACCAGCGCCGCGCATCGACGCGGTCGGCCACCACCACCGCGGTATCGGGCAAGCCCTGCACGCGCTGCCAGTGCTTGCCGAAATTGCCAGTGCGCCACACCCCGCCTTGGTCCGGCACCCACACCACTTGCGATGCATCGGCGGCAATGGCAATGGTGCCTGCCCCCTGCCCGCGCGGCGGTTCGCTGGCGAATGCAGCCCAGTGCGTGCCACCGTCCTGCGAATACAGCGCGCGGATCTCGTTGTTGCGGCGATCGCGCACGGTGCCGCTGCGCACCACCCACTGCGGTGCCTGGCCGGCGGCGTCGATGCTTTCGCCATTGGTCAGGCGCGGGCCCAGATACTGCAACTGTGCGGTGTCCAACGCGTCATGCCGGAAGCCGTCGATATCGCCCAGCGCGCTGAGCAGGTGCGCACCGGCCATCGGGCTGAGCAGATCCAGCGGCACGGTTTCTTCCAGCCCACGGTCCTGGAACCACCACTGCAGCGGCGGCTGCGTTGAAAACGTCTGCAGGTTGCGCGACGCCCAGATGCCGTAGCCGGTGACGAACAGGGCGTGGTTGCCGTCGAACGGATCGATCGCCAGCGCGCCTATCCAGTGCGGCGTTGCGTGCGCGGTCCACGGCGCGGCGCTGTGATCGAACTGCGCACCCGCCAACAGCGGAACCCAGCTGCGCCCGCCGTCATCGCTGCGGAACACCTCATCGCGCGGCGCGCGGCGGCGGAAGGTGCTGGTCAGCAGCACCTGCGGATGTTGCGGATCCACTGCCACCGCCCCCCAGCCGAAGCCATCGCCGCTCGCCGGTTGTGGGATCGGGCTGATCTCGCGCCAGCGGCCCTGCGTCGCGTCGTAATTCCACAGCGCGCCACCGGCCATCAGATCCGGGCCAGGGTGATCGCCATAGCTCAGGTACCACTGCCCAGCGTTGTTACCGGCCATGTGGTTGGGGCGCAGCCCCTTGGGTTGCCCGGCCACGGCCGCCCAGGTGCGCCCCGCATCTTCGGAGACGTACAGGCTGGTTTGCGCAGTGGAAACGCCCACATAGATGCGTGGTGTCGGATTGCCAGCACGGCCGCTGGCGGCGTCGAAGACGACGAAGGCGATGCCCACGGCCTGTTCGCTTCCGACATGGTTGCGTGCCGTGGCCCCTGCCACTGCATCGGCTGGAAAGGTCTCCACCCGCGTCCAGTGCGCGCCGCGATCGTCGCTGCGCCACAGGCCTGCATCACGCGAGCCAAGCAACAGCACACGGCCGTCGTGCGGGTCCACCGCCAGCCGCTCGCCATTGGCGCGGCCCAATTGATTGCCACCGAGCTTGAACGGCAAATCGGCGCGTTCGAAATGCTTCCCGCGATCGAACGAACGCAACACGGCCGCATTGCCGGCGCGTTCGTGCATGTAGGTGCCAGCAGCCAGGTACAGCGCGTTCGGGTCGGCAGGATCGACCGCAAAGGCGTCGATTCCCATCAGATTCCAGTCGTCGGCCCCCAACCAATCGGTCAGCGCGACCCACTGCTGCGCCTGCGCGTCCCAGCGATAAGCACCACCGACATCGGTGCGTGCATAGGCAAGATCGCGTTCGGCGGGATGAAACAGCACGCCGGTGACAAAACCGCCTCCCCCGATGGCCACGCTGTGCCACTGATACGGTGCCGGCGTGCCGGGCTCGTCCGCAGATCCCTCGGACGGCATGAAGAGCACCACCAGCGTCAGGCAGACAGCAGTCAGCCACGCATGTGCTGCGGAAAAACGGCGCTTAGTAGGCGGATCGATCACGGCGATCATTCCTCCGGCTCCCCTCGCGATCGATGGCCTGGCCATCGATAGGAAAAACACCGGCCCAACGAGCTGCCTGCACAGCTCGCCGGACCGGCGACGCACTTCCTACGGCGCGTTCTACAGGCTGGCCCGCAACGTCAGGCCATACCGACGATCGTTGATCACGAAATCGCGGTAGCGCGACTCGGTGCCCAGATAGCTTTCGCGACGGGTATCGAGCAGATTCACGCCATCGAGCGAAATCGACCACACATCATTGATGTTGAAACGCAGCGAGGCATCCAGCTGGCCGAAGCCCTTGTTGTAGACCGGCAGGTTGCCGGTGCCGTTGCCCGCCGTGGTCACCAGCCAGTCGCTGCGCCAGTTGTAGGCCACACGGCCCTGGAAGCGCGCCGTTTCGTAGCTGAGGATCGCGTTGTAGCTGTTCTTGGACAGGCCCTCCAGCGGCACCGTCAGCGACTGGCCGTTGGTGTCGGTGGCGGTGGGGCTCGGCGCCTCGCTGTCGACGTAGGTGTAGTTGGTCTGCAGGCCGAAACCGCTCAACCAGCCCGGCAGGAAGTCGAAGAACTGCGTGTAACCCAGTTCGGCGCCGCGGATCTTGCCCGAATCGCCATTGACCGGACGGGTGATCTGCCACACCTGGCCGTCGTACACCTCGTTGAAGACGGCGTTGGCGATAAAGCCTTCCACCTTCTTGTAGAACAGGGTGCCGTACATCATCGAGCCCTGGCCGAAGTACCACTCCAGCGCGGTGTCGAACTGGTCGGCCTTGACCGCTTCCAGACTCGGGTTACCCGCGGTGCCGGTGAAAGTGGAAGCGCCGTTCGAGGTGCCGGTGCTCAGGCTCAGGTTCGGGTTGAGCTTGTCGAAGGTCGGACGCGAAATACCGCGCGAGGCGGCAAACCGCCACTGCAGCTGATCGCTTAGCATCCAACGCAGGTTCAAGCTGGGCAGCACGTCGGTATAGGTCTGCTGCGCATCCACCGGAATCAGGCCACCGCCTTCGGCATCGGTACCGGTGCGCACGCCCTGCGAGCCCACTTCGGTACGCACCACGCGCACGCCGATGTTGCCATCGAACGGAATGTCGCCATCCACGCCAAAGCGCAGCACGCCATACGCCGCGTAGGTCTTCTCGTTCTGCGTGTTGATGTTGTTGGGGGCAAATTCCAGCGGGCTGGCACCGAAGGCAGCCAGGGTCTGCTGATAGTTCGCCACTGCCGCATCGGATGCCGTCAGGGTCGGCCCGAAGGCATGACTCTGGCCGCGGAAGAAGTCGGTGATCGGATTGGTCATCACACCGATGCCGGGGTACTGCGAAAACGGTGCGCCGTCGCAGTTGTTGATGCACATGAAGCGATAGATGTTGCCCTTGGTCTCGGCATCACGGTCGGTGTAACGCACGCCGGCCTTGAAGCTGCGCACGAAGTCGCTGTCGAAGGCCAGATCCATATCCGAACGCCAGGCGAATTCGGTGCCCTTGTTGTCGTCCTTGTTGTCCAGGTGATAGCGCCAGCCGTTGTAGTTGTTGACGTCGGCCAGGTAGCCTTCCGCACCGCTGGCATCGGTCACCGACAAGCGCGGCAGATCGCCCCGGAAATCGACGTTGAACTGCGGGCTGGTGACCTGACCGGTGGACAGGATGTAGCGCGTGCCGGTGGTGGTGGCATCGACATACTGGAAGTCGGTGCTCAGGGTCAGCTTTTCGTTGACCGTCCACTTGGCACCCAGCGAGTAATCGGTGGTCACCGAGTGGCGCTCGGTCAGGCTGGTATTGGATTCGGTCGGCACATTCTGGAACGAGCCGTTGACGAACTCGTTGCGGTTATTGACCTGGATGCCAGGCAAGCCCTGCATCGGGTTGGCGCCGGTCAGCGCGAAGAACGAATAATCGTGCCAGCTGAAGTCGTAGTCCGAACGCAGCACCTGCGTATAGACCTCCACTGCATCGTTCGGACGCCACTGCATCGCAAAGGCGCCGGTCTTGCGCTCGCGCTCGCCGACGGTGGTGTTGATGCCGGCGCCGTGCGGCACCGACACGCCCTGCCCTTCGTAGCCCGGCAGATCGGTCTGGGTGTACCACGGCTCGATCGAAATGGTGTCCTGGCAGAACGGGCTCTTCTGCTGCGAGTAGTTCACCAGGATGCCGATCTCGCCGATGCCGGTCTGCCAGCGATCGCTGAACAGGCCCGAGAACGCCGGCTTGCCGTCGTCGGCGAGGTCGTAATAGTTGTATTGCACGCTGCCGGCGATCTTGCGGCCGTCGTAGTCGAACGGCAGGCGCGTGCGCAGGTCCACGGTGCCGCCCAGACCACCTTCGATCATGTCGGCAGACGGATTCTTGTAGACGTTGACGCCGCCGAGCAATTCGGCAGACACGTCTTCGAAGCTCAGGCCCCGGCCGTCGTTGGCGGTAAAGATGTCGCGACCATTGAGTTCGGTGCGTACCTGGGTCAGGCCGCGGATGGCGATCGCGCTGCCTTCGCCATAGTTGCGCGAAATCTGGATACCGGAGATGCGTTGCAGCGCTTCGGCCACATTGTTGTCGGGCAGCTTGCCGATGTCTTCGGCAACGATGGAATCGACGATCTGCTCTGCGTTCTGCTTGACCAACTGCGCCTTGGTCACGCTGCTGCGGGTACCGGTGACCTGCACGGTGTCCAGCTGTTGCGTGGTCGCATCCGAGGCCGGCGTAGCGGTGGTGGTCGCATCCTGCGCATAGGCCTGCGCGCTCAGCAGCGTGGCCACGCTGATGGCCATCACGGAGCGGCGAAAATCACGGATCGAACGCTGACCCACAGTCCGGCCTGCCGGAATGTGGCGATGTTGCACTGACATGGTGCTCCCTCCCAGGACGCATGTACTTCTAGTTTTTAGCGGGCCGGTGCGCGAGCGCCCGACCCGTCGTTGGTGCTGGCTTGGCATCTGCCGACGGCAAGACCGTGGCTGCGTAGATGCGGTGTAAACCCGAGCGGGCTTACCTGGTAGCTGCGGCCGGAGCATAGGGCGCGGCCGTCATGCCAGACCAATGAAATATTCCTGGAAAGGTATTCGCTAAACCTATAACAACCCCAGAAAACCCGGCAACTCTGGCATCGCAGGGTGACGGCGCAAGATTGAACGTGGCGGGCTCAACTCTGAGAGCCCGCGCACGTCGCCTGCGTGATCGCCCGCACTTACCAGTTCATGCGCAGCACCAGCGAGTAGCGCCGGTCGTTGACGAACCAGCTGCGCGTATACAGATGGTTATCGACCTCGCCCCCCGTGTAGGACGTCGGCCCCATCAACACCTTGGTCACCGTATTGGTCAGATTGTTGGCCTGCACGCCGAGCTGTACATGCGGGTTGAAGCGATAGAACGCCGAGGCGTCGAGCTGGCCGTAATCGTCCGACCAGGTCGGCAACTTGGTCGACACGTCGCTGGCGGTGAGCAGATAGCGCGAACGCCAGTTGTAGGCCAGGCGCAACGAAAGCGGCCCTTTCTCGTAGATGCCGGCCAGGTTGTAACTGCGCCGCGACAAGCCTTCCAGCGGCAGGCTCACACCGGTGACGGTGGTCTGGGTGTATGGGTCGGTGGCGGTGTTCGCGCCGCCGCTGCTGTCGACGAAGGTGAAGTTGGCATTGACGCCGAACCCGCTCAGCCAACCCGGCCAAGAATCGAAGAACTGCGTGTAGCCGTATTCGAAGCTGCGGATGCGCCCCTTGTCCATGTTGTACGGACGCGTCACCAGCCAGTCCTGCCCACCGTAATTTTCGGTGACGGTCTGGTTGGAGAAGTAATCCTTGACGCTCTTGTAGAACAACGTCAGGTACATCATGTCGCTGGTGTCGAAGTACCACTCCAGCGCGGTGTCGTACTGATTGGCCTTCATCGGCTGCAGATTCGGATTGCCGGCAGTACCGGTCCACCTGGAAACGGTGCCGTTGGACTCGGTGTTTGCCGCAAGCAGCAGGTACGGCTGCAACTGCGTGTAGTCCGGGCGCGCCATCGCCTTGGATGCGGCGATACGCCACTGCAGCGCGTCGGAGAACTTGAAGCGCATGTTGAAGCTCGGCAGCACGTTGGTGTAGCTGCCCTTGGCGTTGTTGGCGAAGTACTGCCCGGTGTACTGCTCGCGCAGCGCTTCCGAACCCGCGCTTCCCGACAGGTCGGGGAACTGGCCGTAGCCATTTGCCTCGGTCTTGGTCTGCACGATGCGCACGCCGATATTGCCGTCCACCGGCACGCCCAGCGCTTCGTCGTTGCCGAAGTACATCACCGCGTAGGCGGCCTGGGTGCGTTCGAACTGGCGGTTGATGTCCTGCAGCTGGTACTTGTCCGGCGCCCAGCCCGACCCGCGCAGCGCCACGATCTGCTCGATCATCTTCGAGGTACCGGCGTAGTCCTTGACTGCGGCGTTGCTCGGAAAATACAGACTGTTGGGCACATCGATCTTGCCGCGGAACAGATTGGAATACGAATACAGCTGCGAGGTGCCGGTCATGTAGGTGGCCAGATCGGCCAGTCCGGTCCCATTGGCGGTGTCGGGAATCTGCGCCCAGTTATCGCTGATCACACCCCAGTTGTAGCCGGAGTTCTTGTTGATCTGGGTGCGGTCGGTGGCGCGGATGCCGGCACGGAAGGTGCGCAGCCAGGCACTGTCGTCGAATGCGTATTCCAGGTCGAAGCGCGTGGCCAGTTCGCGGCCGCGATTCTTCGCCAGATGGTCCATGGCCGCACTCCAGAAATAATTGGAGGGGTTGCTGGTGTAGGTGCTGTCGGCAATCCCGACCGATGGATATTTGCCGCTCAGTGCGCGTAGCGGTTGTTGGTGTAGAAGCGCACGCCATCGTTGCCGGTGACGTTGCCGCGCCAGGAACTGGATGCCGGCGAGCCACTGACGAAGCGGCCGTCGGCATCGTAGGTAAATTGCGTTCCGGGGGCCGGGCCAATCGCGTTGGTGTCGTCGTTGAAGAACGCCGCGCGCTCCTGCCAGTTCATGTCGTAACTGGAGCGCATGTACTGCACGTAGATCTCGGTGTCGTCGCTAGGCCGCCACTGGAACGCGCCGGCCACGCCATTGCGCTTGCGCTCGAAATCGAGCTGCCGCCAGTTGACGCCGCCAGGCACGTAGACCTTGTCGAAGCTGGTGCCTTCCAGCAGCGCCGCATCGGTGCGACGCACGAACGGCTCAACCTGGATGCCATCGCTGCGCGTGGCCAGTTCCGAATGCGCCACATCCACCATCAAGCCCATCTCGCCGACGCCGGTGTTCCAGCGATCGCTGAAGAGAAACGAGCCCGATGGCTTGTAGGTCTTGCTGAAATCGCCGTAGTTCACGTCGGCGGTCGCACCGATCACCCGGCCCGGCTGGTCGAACGGCATGCGCGTGCGCAGGTTGACCGTGCCGCCCAGACCGCCTTCGATGATCTCGGCCGACGGGTTCTTGTAGACGTCCACGCCTGCCATCAGTTCGGCCGGCACATCCTCGAAGCTCAGACCGCGGCCGCTAGCGGCGCTGAAACTGTCGCGGCCATTGAGCTCGCCGCGCACCTGGGTCATGCCGCGAATCATCACGCCGCTGCCTTCGGCAGAGAAGTGGTCTGGATCGTTACGCGCCATGAAGTGATCGATGGTCACGCCGCTCACCCGTTGCAGGGTTTCGGTGACGCTGCGGTCGGGCAGCGCACCGATGTCCTCGGCACTGACCGAATCGACGATCTGTTCGGCATCGTGCTTGATCGACTGCGACTTGATCAGGCTGGCGCGCACGCCGCGCACTTCGACCGCATCCAGGTCGGTGGCCTTGCTCGCGGTGCTCGAGGAAGCATTCTGGGACGACTGCGCCTGCTGCGCATAGACCGGCGCAGCGAGCAAGAGCCCGATGCTGATGGCCATGGCGGAACGGCGCAACGAAGGCAAACGACGGGCGAACACGCCCGTACCTGCCGAGGCATGGCTGGAACACTGGTACATCTGAATCCCTCCCAGGACGCAAGACGATTGAAACGGGTTGTCGCCGCGCAGACGCGCGGCGTGATCACGCAAAAAACGGGCGATGTCGCCCGTCAATTCCCTCCAGCAGGCGGCTTGGCCGCCGATCGCGTGCCCGACGTTACGTGCGCTTCAGCATGCGATCTGGCTCACACGTATAGGCGCACCACGCAGCGCCAGCCAATGAAAATTTCACAGGCTGCTATTCCGCTGCGGAATAGCGCGGGACGCACTGGTCAGGCAAGGGAGTCCGGCACGCGTAGCGCGGGATACAGACGTCGGGCCGTGGTGCGCAACGCCTGCAAGATGCGCTCGGCACCGGGCGGCAGGATGTAGTCGCGTCGTCGGATGATGCCGAACGATTCCATCCGCACGCCCAGTTCGATCGGCAGCACGGTGAGCAATTTCGCCTGGATCAAGGGCGCCACCGATTCCACCGGCAGGGCGGTCAGCATGTCGGTGCCGCGCAGCAGGGTCGAGGTAACCGGCAGGGACGAGGTTTCGATGGCATTGGTCGGCGTCTGCACGCCGTGCTCCATGAACATCGAATCCAGGCGCGCGCGCAACACGCTGTCGGCGGGCGGCAAGATCCAGCCATGCCGTACCAGATCGGCATGCTGCAGGCCGGCGCGGCTGGCCAGCGGGTGCCCGGCACGCGCGATCACCGAATGCGGCTCGTCGGCCAGCGGTTCGAACTCCAGTTCGCCCACCCCTTCCGGGCCGAGGATGCGCCCGATCACGATGTCCAGCTGCCCGTCCAGCAACTTGGCCACCAGCGGACGGCTGTAGTCCATTTCCACACGCACCAGGATGTCCGGAAACTCGCGCTTGACCTCGGCGATGGCCTGCGGCACCAGGTTGGTGCCCGGATTGACCACCGTGCCGATCGAAGCCTGGCCCATGCGCCCGGCGCGTAGCGCGGCGATTTCTTCCTGCGCCCGCCCAATCTCCGACATGGCCGCGCGCGCGCGCCGGATCAGCACGTGGCCATACCAGGTGGGCTCAACGCCACGGGCATGCCGCTCGAATAACTTCACCCCCAGCATGTCTTCCATTTCTGCCAGCAGCTTGGACGCGGCCGGTTGCGTCATGCTAGCGGCCTCAGCCGCGCGCAACACCGAGCGCTGTTCGTGCAAATGCAGCAGTAGCAGGAGCTGGCGCGTCTTGAGCCGGGCTGCGTTGAACCAGGGAGTACCGGAATTTGCCATAGCGTGCGGTTGCGGCCGTGTATTCGTCGAAGGAATAGAATATGCCGAAAATTTCATTTGCAGCACATATCTCCCCGCGCGAGGCTATCGGACGCCGCAGCAGGAGCCCCTACCTCCCGGGCGCGGTCAGAACAGACGTGACCTGCCCGTCCGCGGGCAGCAACACGCGGCCCAATATGCGGAGGTGGAGAACGATGACGGCATCATGCCCGCCGATTGCAGGCCGTAGGACGGCGCACGCGTGTCCAGGCGGCGCTCCCTCAAGGTCGGAATCCATCGCCTTCGTCGTTACACGCTCTCTTGCCATATTGCGCATCGGCCGCCATGCCACGACCCGCAGTCGCGCAGCCTCCCCCGACGTTGCCGGCCACCCGGTCGCCAACCGCCGCTTTCCGCTCTACCGCGAGTAACCGCATGACTTCAGACACCACCGCTAGCCCGTTCGTCCTGCCCCTGGTCGCCATCCTGCGCGGCATCACGCCGGAAGAGACGCTCGACCATGTCGGCGCACTGATCGACGCCGGCTTCGATGCGATCGAAATCCCGCTCAACTCGCCGCGCTGGGAGCAGAGCATCGCGCTGGCGCAACAGGCCTATGGCAAGCGCGCCTGGATCGGTGCCGGCACCGTGTTGCGCAACGACGATGTCGACACCCTGGTCGAGATCGGCGCGCGCTTCATCGTCACCCCGAATACGCGTCCCAGCCTGATCCGTCACGCGGTGTCGCGCGGCCTGACCGTGGTGGCTGGTTTCGCCACCGCCAGCGAGGCGTTCGACGCCATCGACGCCGGCGCAACCATTCTCAAGCTGTTCCCGGCCGCGACCTATGGCGCCGCGCATGTGCGCGCGCTGCGCTCGGTGCTGCCCACGCACATCCCGGTCTACGTGGTGGGCGGCGTCAGCCCGCAGACCCTGGCCGGCTTCATCGCCCAGGGCGCCGCCGGCGCCGGCATCGGTGGCGAACTGTACAAGCCCGGCCAATCGCTCCAGACAACCCAGACGCATGCACGCGCCTTCGTGCAGGCCTACCAGGAACTGCAAGGATGAAGATCACCCGCCTCACCACCTACCACGCTGCGCCGCGCTGGCTGTTCCTCAAGGTCGAGACCGACGAGGGCATCACCGGATGGGGAGAGCCGGTCATCGAAGGCCGCGCGCGTTCGGTGGAGGCCGCCGTGCACGAACTGGCCGGCTATGTCGTGGGCAAGGATCCGGCGCGCATCAACGACCTGTGGCAGACCCTCTACCGCGCCGGCTTTTATCGTGGCGGCGCCATCCTGATGAGCGCCATCGCCGGTATCGACCAGGCGTTGTGGGACATCAAGGGCAAGACGCTGGGCGTGCCGGTGTACGAGTTGCTGGGCGGGCTGGTGCGCGACCGCATGAAGACCTACCGCTGGGTGGGCGGCGACCGCCCCGGCGCCATCATCCAGCAGATCACCGACTATCGCGCGCTGGGCTTTGACACCTTCAAGTTCAACGGCACCGAAGAAATGAAGCTGATCGACAGCGCGCGCGCGGTCGATGCGGCGGTGGTCAAGGTGGCGGAAATTCGCGAGGCCTTCGGCAACAGCATCGACTTCGGCATCGACTTCCACGGCCGCGTCGGCGCGCCGATGGCCAAGGCCTTGCTGCGCGAGCTCGAACCGTTCAAGCCACTGTTCGTCGAGGAACCGGTGCTGGCCGAACAGGCCGAGTATTACCCACGCCTGGCCGCCAGCACTTCCATTCCGCTTGCCGCCGGCGAGCGCATGTTCTCGCGCTTCGAATTCAAGAACGTGCTGTGCGCCGGCGGCATCGGCATGGTGCAACCGGACCTGTCGCATGCCGGCGGCATCACCGAATGCGTCAAGATCGCCGCAATGGCCGAAGCCTACGATGTGGGCTTTGCCCCGCACTGCCCGCTCGGCCCGATCGCACTGGCCGCGTGCCTGCACGTGGACTTCGTTTCGCACAACGCCGTGCTGCAGGAACAGAGCATCGGCATCCACTACAACGAAGGCGCCGACCTGCTCGATTACGTCATCAACAAAGACGATTTTCACTGCGTGGATGGCAGCATTGCGGCCCTGCCCAAACCCGGGCTCGGTGTGGAGATCGACGAAGAGATGCTCAAGCGCACAAACGAAAATCCGCCGGACTGGCGCAACCCGGTGTGGCGCCACAGTGATGGCAGCATCGCCGAATGGTAAGCACGCCCGAACACACCGCCGTGCTGGCGGTCGACAGTCGCTGCACGCATGGCGAAGGCGTGCTGTGGTGCGAGCAGCGCCAGGCGCTGTACTGGGTCGACATCAGCGAAAAACGCCTGTGGCGACACCACCCGGCCAGCGCGCAGTCGCGCTACTGGACGCTGCCCGACCGCCCCGGCTGCATCGGCCTGATGCACGACGGCCGCGTGCTAGTCGCGCTGGCCAAGGCGATCGGCATTGTCGATCCGGACACCGTCGAAGAAGACGCGCTGCCCTTCGAAAAACTGGCCGACGTGGAAGCGGACAACCCGCTCACGCGCAGCAACGATGGCCGCGTCGACCGGCATGGCAACCTGGTGTTCGGCACCATGGACGAGCACGACAGCAAGGCCGCACGCGGTGCGTTCTACCAATTTTCGCTGAAGCACGGCTTGCGCGCCCTGCCGCTGCCGGGCGTTTCGATCCCCAATTCGATCTGCTTCGGCCTCGACGGCCGCACCATGTATTACTGCGATTCGGTGCGCCCGCAGATCCTGTGCTGCGATTACGACCCGCAGACGGCGCAAACCACCAACACGCGTGTGTTCACCACCCTCGATCGCGATGACGCCGAGCCGGACGGCTCGATCATCGACAGCGAAGGCCACCTGTGGAACGCGCAATGGCGTGCGTCGCGCGTAGTGCGTTATCGCCCCGACGGCAGCGTGGAGCGCATCGTGCAGCTGCCGATCAAGCATCCCACCTGCAGCGCCTTCGGCGGCGCGGCACTGGACCGCCTGCATGTGATCAGCTCGCGCCTGGACCATAGCGCCGACGAACTCGCGCGCATGCCCGAAGCCGGCAGCCTGTTTGTCTGCGACCTCGCCATCGCGGGCCTGCCCGAAAGCCGGGTGGCGAGCGCATGATCGCCATCGATTGGGGCACCAGTAGCCTGCGTGGCTATCTGCTCGATGCCGACGGCAAGGTCGTTGCGCAGCGCCGCGGTAGCGACGGCATCCTGGCCTGCCAGGGCCGCTTCGACGCAGTGCTGGCTGGCCTGGTCGACGGCTGGGACGGCCCACTGCTGCTCTCGGGCATGATCGGCAGCCGCAATGGCTGGGTCGAGCAACCTTACCTGCCCTGCCCGGCCGACACCGCCGCGCTCGCCCAGGCGATGCGCTGCTACGACGCCCTGTTGCCCGGCCGCGCACTGTGGTTCGTGCCCGGCGTCAGCACCGGCGAACAGGCCGGCGTGCCCGATGTGATGCGTGGCGAAGAAACCCAACTGGTCGGGCTGATCGCCGCGCTCGGCGACGGCGCGCATGTCGCCTGCCTGCCCGGCACGCACAGCAAATGGGCGCAGATCGCCAACGGCCAGCTGACGGGTTTTGCCACCGTCATGACCGGCGAGTTGTACGCCGTGCTGCGTCAGCACAGCATCCTGGGCAAGCTGATGGACGACGATCATGCCGCGCTGGACGCTGACGCATTCCTCCAAGGTGTCGACCGCAGCAACGACCCCGGCGGCCTCAGCCACCACCTGTTCGGCACCCGCACGCTCGGCCTGTTCGAACGCCTGTCCTCCGCGGCGCTGCCGTCCTACCTCTCGGGCGTGCTGATCGGCCACGAACTGCGCGCGCACCGCGGCGCTCACGCCATCGTGCATCTGGTCGGCAGCCCTGCTCTGGCGCAACGCTACGCATTGGCACTGCAGCACCTGGGCGTCGAAAGCCGACTGCATCCGGAAGATCTGGCTGCGGCAGGGTTGTTCGCGCTGGCCAGGCAGCGCGGACTGGCCTGACAGCCCGGCACGAAAAGCGCCAACAACTCCACACCCATCACGCGACTGCTTTAGAATTGGAAGGCTAAACGCCGGATTCCGCCATGCCTTTTGTTGTCACCGAAAACTGCATCAAGTGCAAATACACCGACTGCGTCGAGGTTTGTCCGGTGGATTGCTTCCACGTCGGCCCGAACTTCCTGGTCATCGACCCGGACGAGTGCATCGACTGCACCCTGTGCGAGCCGGAATGCCCGGCAAACGCGATCTATCCCGAAGACGACGTGCCGGCGGGCCAGGAAGCCTTCGTGGCACTCAACGCCGAACTCGCCAAGGCCTGGCCGGTGCTGACCGTGCGCCAGGAGCCGGCGCCGGATGCCGCCGAATGGGATGGCAAGCCCAACAAGTTGCCGCTGCTGCAGCGCTGAGCTGCACGACCGGGCGCGGCCCGGAGCCACACCGCTGCACGCACCCCGCAGTGCACTCGGCACTAACGCAAAACGGGCGCCCAAGGCGCCCGTTTTGCCATCCAGCAAACCGAACCGGCTTCAGCCGCCCAGTTTGCTCTTCAGCGAGGAGATCACCGCCACCGGCGCAGCCGCCGTGGCCGGCATGCCGCGCGGGTCCACGGCCGACACATAGCTGCCCGCATCGACCTTGACCACGCGCACCAGGAAGCTGGAACCTTCGTAGCTCACATCGTAGGAACCGAGCATCTGGGCCTTGCTGGCAATGGTCAGGCCCGGGATATCGGCCAACGCCGCGCCCACCTTGGCAAACACCTCGTCGCGCTCGCCCGGCACGGTAAAACCGCTGTTGGCGCTCGCCGACGGCGGCGTGTTGCTGTTCTGCTGCGTGGTGGAGGCCAGCGTCGGCACCTTCATCGCACCGGAGGTGTCGGGCAGGTTCAGGTCCGGCGGCACTTCCAGCGGACGAGCTTCCGGCGCCAGCGCATAGTCGCCGCGCGCGCCCTTATGGAACCAGCTGCAACCGCTCGTGGCGGCGACAGTGGCGGTCGCCAGCAACGCGAGCGACAGCACGCGGACGGGGGAAACGGAATGACGCATCGATAGATCTCCTGGGTCAGGCCGCGAGCATTTCGCGGCTGGAAAGCGCTTCCAACGCAATGGCGTCGGCGGCAAGGCGGTCGGCAGCAGGCTGGTGCGCCGCAGAAAGAGGCAGCAGCGGCAAGCGCAGGCCGTGGCCGATCCCGGCGCGCTGCAGCAGCGCCTTGACCGGGATGGGATTGGATTCGATTCCGCAGAAGCTGTGGTATTCGCTCAACCGCGCGTCCCAGGCGGTGGCAGCATCGCGCTGGCCGTCGCGGGCCAGATCGCACAGGCGCCGGTACGCCGCCGGCAAGGCGTTAGAAGCGACCGAGATCAGCCCGGCAGCGCCGGACAACATCGCGTGCGCCGCGCTGCCATCGTCGCCGCTGAGCACCACAAAACTGTCGCTGCGCAGCGCCACCAGTGCAGCGATGCGCTCGGGCTCGCTACGTGCTTCCTTGATGCCGACGATGTTCGGATGACCCACCAGCTCGGCCACCGTCTCCGGCAGCAGGTCGCAGCCGGTACGGCCCGGCACGTTGTACAGCACCACCGGCAGGCCACCTTCGTTGGCCACCGCCAGAAAGTGGGCCTTCAACCCGGCTTGGGTCGGACGCACATACGGCGGCGTCACCACCAGCGCGTACTGCGCGCCCAGCGCCGCAGCGCGACGTGTCTGCGCAATGGTCTTTGCCGTGCCGGACAAGCCGGTGCCGGCAAGCACCGGCACCCGGCCGGCGACCTGTGCCACAGCCGCGCGCAGCAGCGTGTCGTATTCGTCGTCGCTCAGTGCGGCCGCTTCACCGGTGGAGCCGGCAACCACGATTCCCTGCACGCCGCCGTGCAACTGCTGCTCCAGCAGCCGCCGCCAGGCATCCAGGTCGAGTGCGCCATCGGGACCGAAGGGGGTCGCCAGCGCGGTGATGATGCCGGAAAGGGACAAGATTCTGCTGCTCTTACGTGACAGGAAAAGGCCCGCGCGCACGCGGGTTGCGACCGCCTGCATGTTACTTGCGGCGCGAAACCACGGGCAAGTATGCTGGTCACCGCCAGGGCGCCTGCCCGGGCGGCCATTCAGCCTGATGCAATGCCGGAAGCCCCTTTGACCGACTCTACACCCCGGCCTTCGCCGACCGAAAATCACCTCCTGATCAACGCCTACACGACGCATCCGGAGTCCCCCCTGTTGCCCGTCACTCGCCGCATCGCCGACAGCGGCTGCAATCTCGTGGACGCCCGTCTGGCCACGGTGGGGCGCGACGTCTCGGTCACCGCACTGGCAACCGGCTCCTGGGATTCGGTCGCCAAGCTCGAAGCCATGCTGACCCGGCTCGAACGCGAAGAAGGATTGAAACTGGTGTGGTATCGCACCGGCCCCAAGCAGACCCAGTCCAACCTGCTGCCTTACATCGTCGAAGTGATCGCCGCCGACAAGCCGGGCATCCTGTTCCAGCTGGCTGATTTCTTCGACCGCCAGGGCATCACCATCGAAAACCTGCAGAGCACGCGCTACCGCGCCATGCAGACCGGCGCGGAGATGTTTTCGGCGCAGGTGACGATCGGCGTGCCGGCCAACATGCACATCGCCGCATTGCGCGATGATTTCCTGGAATTCTGTGATCACCTCAATCTCGACGCGATCATGGACCCGATGAAGTTCTGAGGCACCCATCAATGGCCATCGCGATCTCTGCGCTAAAACAGATGTTCGACCACATCCGCTCCGAGACCGATTGGAATCTCGACGGCCCGCTGCGCTGGGAATACTTCTTCGCCGATCCTGCGCAGGAGCCGCTGCAGAAGCTCGCCGAGCAACTGACCCAGGACGGCTATCGCGTCATCGACATTTTCCTCGGCGAACGCGACGAAGACGACGGCGATGACGAAGAGTCGTACTTCCTGCATGTGGACAAGAAAGAACATCACACCATCGAGTCGCTGAATCAGCGCAATGCGCAGTTCGACGCACTTGCCAAACGCTTCCATGTGGCTGCTTATGATGGGATGGACGTCGGCCCGGCCTGACCGCGCCGTCGCCCCTCCACTTTGGGCTGAGCAACGATGACCGACGCTGTGCTGGAATTACCCGCCGCAACCTTCGACCTGCCGCTGGCGCTGTCCGGCGGCACCCACACCACCCTGCGCGACCATGCCGGCACATGGCTGGTGCTGTACTTCTACCCGAAGGACAGCACGCCCGGCTGCACCACCGAAGGCCTGGACTTCAATGCCTTGCTGCCGCAGTTCAAAAAAGCGGGCGCGATGGTGTTGGGCGTTTCGCGCGATTCGGTGAAGTCGCACGACAACTTCTGCGCCAAGCAAGGCTTCGCCTTCCCGTTGATCAGCGACAGCGATGAAGCGCTGTGCCGCGCCTTCGACGTGATCAAGGAAAAGAACATGTACGGCAAACAGGTGCTCGGCATCGAGCGCAGCACCTTCTTGCTGTCGCCCGAGGGGCATGTCGTGCAGGAATGGCGCAAGGTCAAGGTCGCCGGCCATGCCGAGGCCGTGCTGGCCGCAGTAAAGGCGCACGCCAAACAGTGACACCCCTCGCTTCCCGCGTCCTCCATCACCCTGCAGCTGCAGGCGTGATGGCTCGCCCCTGCTCCATCACTTGGAAGACCCAATGACCCGAGGCAAGCGCATCTACGTGCTGGACACAAACGTGCTGATGCACGATCCCACCGCGCTGTTCAAGTTCGAGGAACACGATGTGTTCCTGCCGATGCAGGTGATCGAGGAGCTCGACAACGCCAAGAAGGGCACCTCCGAAGTCAGCCGCAATGCACGCCAGGTCAGCCGTTTCCTGGACGAATTGCTGGAAAACACCAACGCCGAGCAGATCCAGGCCGGCATCCTGCTCAGCCATCCGCAGGGCATCCAGCTCAAGGGCCAGGCCGCGATCGGACGGCTGTTTTTCCAGATCAAGCCGATCGACCCGGGCCGCACCTTCGGCGAAATGCTGCCGGACAACAAGATCCTGGCCTCGGTGCTGGCGCTGCGCGAAGAAAATCCGGATGTGCCGGTCATCCTGGTGTCCAAGGACATCAACCTGCGCATCAAGGCCTACATCAGCGGCCTGGTCGCCGAGGACTATCAAAACGACCGTGCGTTGGACGATTTCAGCCTGCTGTTCACCGGCGCCATCGAGCTGCCGGAAGATTTTTGGCAGAAGCACAACGAAGATCTGCGCAGCTGGAACGAACGCGGCCGCACCCATTACGAAATCGTGCTGGCCGAGGACGAAGACTGGTATCCGAACCAGTACCTGTACCTGCCCGGCGAAGATGAAGTGGAGCTGCGCGTGGCCAAGGTTGGCGGCGGCAAGGCCACCTTGTGCCTGGTCGACGATTTCCGCAGCGGCCAGCATGCGGTCTGGGGCATCGTGGCACGCAACCGCGAGCAGAATTTCGCGCTCAATGCGCTGATGGACCCGGAGATCGACTTCGTCACCCTGCTCGGCACCGCCGGCACCGGCAAGACCTTGCTCGCACTGGCTGCAGGCCTGGCGCAGACCATGGACCAGCAGCGCTACCGGGAAATCATCATGACCCGTGCCACTGTCAGCGTGGGCGAAGACATCGGCTTCCTGCCGGGGACCGAAGAAGAAAAGATGACCCCGTGGATGGGCGCACTGACCGACAATCTGGAAGTGCTCACGCACAATCAGGAAGGCGGCTCGTGGGGCCGTGCGGCCACCAACGACCTGCTCGCCAGTCGCATCAAGATCCGCTCGATGAACTTCATGCGCGGTCGCACCTTCCTGTCGCGCTATCTGATCCTGGACGAGGCGCAAAACCTCACGCCCAAGCAGATGAAGACGCTGATCACCCGCGCCGGCCCCGGCACCAAGATCGTGTGCCTGGGCAACGTCGAACAGATCGACACCCCGTACCTCACCGAAACCACTTCGGGGCTGACCTACGCGGTGGATCGCTTCAAGGCATGGCCGCATAGCGCGCACATCACGCTGCGTCGCGGCGAGCGCTCGCGTCTGGCCGACTTCGCTTCGGAGGTGTTGTGATGCGCACCTATTGCGGCGCGGTGGCGCTCGCCGTGATCGCGCTGGCCGGCTGCGCCAGCACGCAGGGGCCAGCCAGCGTGCCGACCAATCTCAAGAACGGCCAGTCCTGGATCATCACCCGGCAGAGCGTGGCCGAACAGGTGTTGCAGACCTGCTCGCGCGACAGCCCGGCACGGCATCCAGGCCAGATCAGCGGCTATTGGGCGCCGAGCCATCAGCAGATCGAACAGCTCGAAGCGCGGCAGGATGCGTTGACACCCACCATTGCCGAGCCACGCGAGTTCGACCGTCAATACGTGGGTGTGGTGATCCAGGGCCAGCAGTTGATCTACGTCAACGCGTTCAAGCTTCCCAACGACCCGCCGGTGAAACCGGCGCGGGAAGCGATCCAGGTCTGCGACGGCGGCAGCATGTTCTGGGGTGCGCTGTACGACCCGCAAACCGGCGCGTTCTCGCAGATTGCGATCAACGGTAGCCCCTGACCTAAGATGGGAATCCTGCTGCCGCGCTGGGTCTGGATTGGCGCGGTGGCATTGTCGGCCGTGGCCGGCATGGTCAATGTGGTGGGCTACCTGGGATCCGAGCACCAGGTGGTCAGCCATCTCACCGGCACGACCAGCCTGCTCGGCGTTGCCCTGGCGCAAGACGCTGCCCCAGACACCGGCTTTCTTTGCGGCATCCTCATCGCCTTCTGCGCAGGCGCCATGCTCAGCGGACTGATCATCCAGGACGATGTCGTACGGCTTGGACAGCGCTACGGCGCCGCGTTGCTGCTCGAGGCGCTGCTGTTGCTGGGCGCGATTGCACTGTTCAAGTTGCATCATGTCGGCGGCGTCCTGTGCGCCGCTGGCGCCTGCGGCCTGCAAAATGCGATGGCGACCACCCTCAGCGGTGCAGCGGTCCGCACCACGCATTTGAGCGGCATGTTCACCGACCTGGGAATCGGCCTGGGGCACCTGCTGCGCGGGCGTCCGCTGCAGGTGCGGCGCCTCACGCTGAGCGCGCTGATCATCAGCGGTTTTCTCGGCGGCAGCATCCTCGGAACCTTGCTGTTCCAGCGCTGGCAGTACGACGCGCTCTACCTGCCCGCCAGCCTCACCGGATTGACCGGCGCCGGTTATGTCGCCTACCTGCAGTGGCGCCGCTGGCGCACAGGATGATGCGCACATCCTCCGGCCAGCAGTGCAGAATCGCCACATGACTACGCCCAGTACGCTGTCCGCATTGAGCATCGCCGGCTCCGACTCCGGGGGCGGCGCCGGCATCCAGGCCGACCTCAAGACCTTCGCCGCGCACCGCGTGCACGGCTTGTCGGCGATTACCGCATTGACCGCGCAACACACCCGCGCCGTCACCGCCGTGCATCTTCCACCGTTGTCGTTTTTGCAGGCGCAGGTGGACGCCTGCTTTGCCGATTTCGAGATCCAGGCGGTCAAGCTCGGCATGCTGGCCAATGCCGACGTCATTCATTGCGTGGCCGACCTGCTTGAGCGATATCGCCCACCGTTCGTGGTGCTCGACCCGGTGATGGTGTCCACCAGCGGCGCGCGCCTGCTCGAAGATGCGGCACTGGATGCGCTGCGCACGCGCTTGCTGCCGCTGGCCACCCTGGTCACCCCCAACACGCCCGAGGCCGAGTTGCTGACCGGCCGCCGCATCGACAGCGCCGACGCCGCCGAACATGCCACCGCCGCCTTGCTCGACCTAGGCGCCAACGCCGTGCTGCTCAAGGGCGGACATCTGCACGAAGGCGCACGCGTGCTCGACCGCTTCGATGACGGCGTGACCCAGGATGTGTTCATGCACCCGCGCCTGCAGGTCGATGCGCACGGCACCGGCTGCAGCCTGTCGGCAGCCATCGCCGCGCAGCTGTGCCAGGGCCTGTCGCTGCTCAATGCCTGCGAGGCAGCGATCGATTACGTTGCACGCGCCATCCGCATTGGCCAACGCCCCGGCCACAGCGATGTGCTGGTGCTCGACCACTTCGGCGCCGCGCCCGGCGCATGAGCGTGCAGACCAACACCCTGCTCGCCAGCGCTGCAGATGGGCATCGCTGGCAGGTCATCCGTTGCGCACCAACGCAGCCAGCTGCAACGCTGCTGTGGCTGCCGGCATTGGGCGTGGCAGCGCGGCATTACCAACCCTTCGCACAGGCGCTCGCGTCCACCGGCGTTGCGGTGTATCTGCACGAATGGCGCGGCAATGGCAGCAGCACGCTGCGCCCGTCGCGTGAGCACGATTGGGGCTATCGCACGCTGCTTGCAGACGACCTTCCCGCCAGCCACGCCCTGCTCGATATCCACGACCCGCAGCTGCCGCGCATGGTCGGTGGACACAGCCTCGGCGGTCAGCTCGCGTGCTGCTACGCCGCGCTGCATCCGGTGCAATTCGCCCAGCTCTGGCTGGTGGCCAGCGGCTCGCCGTACTGGCGCAATTTTCCCGTGCCGATGCGTTACGGCCTGCCCCTGGCGTTTCGGTTGTTGCCTTGGCTGGCGCGCAGGCAGGGCGTGCTGCACGGGCGCAAGCTCGGTTTTGGCGGCACCGAAGCACGCAGCCTGATTGCCGACTGGGCGCAGGTCGGCCGCAGCAATCGCTATCGCGCGGCAGGCGCGCCATGGGACCTGGAACGGGCACTGGGCCAACTGCGCGTGCCGATCCGCGCAGTGACCCTTGCGCGCGACACGTTGGGTCCGGCAGGTGCGCTGCGCGCATTACTGGACAAGATGCCGCAGGCACACCCACGCCATGTGCGATTGGACGATGGGCACCTCGGCGCACGCAGCGATCATTTCGCGTGGATGAAAACGCCTGCGGCCGTGGTCGCTGCGCTGCGTGACGCGCCTGACCACGACCTCGACGGCGCTGGAATTTCACAAAGGGATTGACGGCCCCGTCGGTCATCCGCATAATTCCGCTCCTGACGAGGCGCCCGTAGCTCAGTTGGATAGAGTACCTGGCTACGAACCAGGCGGTCGGGAGTTCGAATCTCTCCGGGCGCACCATCCTCAGAACAAGAAGAATAAGAAGACAGCACGCACGCGCTGATTTTCAGTTAAAAAGATCCGATCGCCCTGCGTCAGATCTGCAAGTCAAAACAAGATATGCGCCCGTAGCTCAGTTGGATAGAGTACCTGGCTACGAACCAGGCGGTCGGGAGTTCGAATCTCTCCGGGCGCACCAATCTTGAAGAAAACGACCAGCTTGCTGGTCTTTTTTTTGCCCGTCGTTTTTGCCGAAGCAGACGATGGCGCGCATTGCGTTGCATTGAGTGTGCTGTTCCATCGCGCGATGCCGATCTCTGAGCAACGCGCTCGCCGACCTCACCACAGGCACCGCCTCCAGGGCAATCAGGCCGTGGCAGTAGCCGCGTTCGCGTCGGCAACCACCGTCACCGGCACCAGCGATGTCACCGGATGCCCGGCATCGCGCCATGCATCCAGACCGCCCAACAGTGGCCGCACATCGCGGTACCCGCGCTCGCGCATCCGCGCGGCCAGCCATGCTGCAGACACCTCGTCCGGACACGCGCAGTAGATCACCACGCTACGATCGCGCGGCACGCTGGCAAGGATCTGCGCCAGCTGACGCTCATCAGCGAACACGGCGCCAGGAATCGTGTATGGCTGCAACTGGCGATAGCCCGGGGCGCGAATATCCAGCACGGTCGGTCGCAGGCTTTCTTCGCCATCCAATAACGGCACCAGCTCCTCTACCGCGATGCGCGCATGCTCCAGCGATCGCAACAGGCTCTGCCGTCGCCACCAGCGCCAACCGACATAGCCGGCCAGAAAGGCCGCCAAGACCACGATCGCGCCCGAGCCGAGTTCGGACAGCAAGGCGAGCACGTCCTGCACCTGACGCGCGAACACAGCACCCACACCCAGGCCGACCAACGCCCACAACGATGCACCGAAGGCGTCGTATCGCAGGAACGCCGCAGGACGTACCCGCATTGCTCCGGCCATCGGCACCGAGACCATCGACAAGCCCGGCACGAACTTGGCGACCGCCAGCACGCGCACGCCCCAGCGCGAAAAAAAGCGCTCGGTCTGCTTCATGCAGCTGTCGCGCGAGAGCGACAGCCGACACAGCGACTGCAAGGTGCGGTTACCGAAGCGGCGACCGGCCAGATACCAGACCAGATCGCCCAAGAGACTTGCCGCGACAGACACCGCCAACGCCGCAAGCCCGGCCAGCCAGGCATCGCCGCCCCCTTGCAACGCATAGCTGGCACCGACCAGCACCAGGGTCGGCAGCGCTGGCACCGGCAGCCCCAGCGACAACGCCAGCACGTTGGCGAACACCAGCGCCAATCCGTACTGTTCGATCAAGCCTTGCATGCGACGACCCTGCGCGACGGCGGGGCACCATTATCCGCCCTCCCTCATGGCGGCGACTGCCCGGCAGCGACGGAACGATACGTTGCGGCCAAGGCGTGCAACCAGCGCTCGAACAGGCCTTCGCTACGCAAGGCGCGCCGCCACCAGCTCAATGCCTCCCCCTCTTCGCCCGGCAGCCATGCCAGATAAAAGGTTTCGTCGGGCTTGCGGGTTTCCACCTGCACCTCGCGCAGCCGGCCCTCCTGCAGCGCCCCGCGCGCATACGGTTCGGGCAGAAAGCCGTAGCCGGCGCCGGCCAGTTGCAGCAGCAGCTTGGTCTGCATGTCGGGCACGGTGAGCACATCGCGCCCGGAGAGCAGCCCGACCGTGCGCGGCAGCAGGCGCCGCGCCGAGTCCGCCACGGCAATCGCACGGTGTTCGGCCAGCTCCGCCGCGCCCAGCAGGCCGGCATCCGCCAGCGGAGACGTGGATGCCACGGCAAACACGAACCGCAACGTGCCGATCGGCTCGGCCACATAGCCGCCGCCACTGGGCCCCTCGCCCGCCGCCACGATCAGGTCCACGCGCCTGTCCAGCAGCGCCTCCCAACTGCCCGACAACGACTCGCTCAGCACGCGCAGCCGCGTGCTGTCGGCCACGGTGTAGAAGTCCAGGATCTGCGGCTGCAGCAAGGCCGCAGGCAGCACCCCATCCAGCCCGATCGCAAAATCCGACTCCCAGCCGGAGGCCACGCGCCGCACCCGCACCTCCAGCTCTTGCGCGGCACGCAGCAAGTGGCGCCCCTCGCGCAACAGCTCGCGGCCCGCCTGGGTCGGCGTGGCCTTGGGTCCCACCCGCTCGAACAGCTGCACGCCCAGATCCTCTTCCAGTTTGGACACCGTGTAGGAAATCGTCGAAGGCACCTTGAACAGCACCTTGGCTGCGGCCGCGAACGAGCCACGCCGGTCGATGGCATCCAGGATCTGCAGTGCTTCCAGGCTGATTTTCATTGTTCGAAATTTTCGATGATAGCGGCCAAATCTACTCGCTTTTTGTGCCGGACGCAGAGGTGGAGACTACGCATCAAGCCGCTGGACACCGATCGCCCAGCGCCAATTTCAAACCTTCCAGGAGAAGCAGCATGTTGAATGTCCGCAAGAGCGAAACCCGTGGCCGCGCCGAACATGGCTGGCTGTCCTCACGCCATACCTTCTCCTTTGCCAGCTATCACGATCCGCGCCATATGGGCATTGGCCCGCTACGGGTGATCAACGAGGACAAGGTGCAACCGGGCGAAGGCTTCGGCACCCACGCTCACCGCGACATGGAGATCATTTCCTATGTCCTGGGCGGCGCGCTGGAACACAAGGACAGCATGGGCACCGGCTCGGTCCTGCATTATGGCGACGTGCAGCGGATGAGCGCCGGCAGCGGCGTGACGCACAGCGAGTTCAATCACTCAGCCAGCGAGCCCGTGCACTTCCTGCAGATCTGGGTAATGCCCGAGCGTGCCGGCATCGAGCCAAGCTACGAAGAAAAGCACTTCGATGCCGAGAGCAAGCGTAACCAGTTGCGCTTGATCGCCTCGCCAGGCGGTGACCATGGCTCCCTGCGCCTGCACCAGGACGCACGCCTGTATGCCTCGATCCTGGATGGCCAGGCGCGTTTGCAGCAGCCGCTGGCCGAAGGCCGCATCGGCTACGTGCAGGTGGCCCGCGGCAGCCTGAGCGTCAATGGGCAAGCGCTATCGGCTGGCGACGCGGTGCAGATCGTCGGCGAGCCGGAAATCGTACTGGCCGACGCACGCGATGCCGAGGTCCTGGTGTTCGACCTGCCCAAGTAAGCAAGGCTGGATGGATGGCGCACCTGCGCAGGATTGGTGTGCGATGCGCTGGCCAGTGCCGAAACAAACAAAGCCCGCTCACGCGGGCTTTGTCTTGTGCGCAGCTTCTTGGGAGCTGACCAACCCTGACGCGGCAGCTGATGGCACGTGGCTTACGCCCTGTGCCTTGATGCCCAAGATCCGCGAGACGGACATGCGATTTGCGACTGCCGGTTGCGCGCTGCGATCGATGCGTTGCAAATCGCCGCTCGCATCTTTACTGCGGTCGATAGGTCGTCGCAGCGGCGCTGATGGCAGCGACTGCCTCAGCACCGCAGGTTCGGGCACTTGCGCCCAGATCCACTACTAAAGGAAGTTGCAATATGTGAGGGCACATCACGACGTCGCTTGCGAAACGCAGTGAACCATCATCACGCCACTTTCGCTGTCGCGCGCCGCGCAGCCTGCGCATCGACCTGCACTGGCGCGCGATCCGCC
Organism: Xanthomonas euvesicatoria pv. euvesicatoria; assembly: GCF_020880415.1. Taxonomy (GTDB): domain Bacteria; phylum Pseudomonadota; class Gammaproteobacteria; order Xanthomonadales; family Xanthomonadaceae; genus Xanthomonas; species Xanthomonas euvesicatoria. Next base: position 35,919 of record NZ_JAJIUJ010000037.1, read on the forward strand.
CCGCCATCTGCATCGCCATTGACCAAGGCGAACAGCGCATCCGCATCGCCTTCCAGCACGCGCGCTGAACGCGCCAAGTCGCCCACCATCTGCGCCTGGTCGCGCGCCTGCACGCCGATCGACTGCAACGCGGTATTGGCGCTGGAAATGTCCAGCGCCTGATCATGGCTGGCAGCGGCGATCTGCTCCACGGTCGCAGTGACGCGCAGGACCGACGTCACCATGTCCTGCATCACCACACCGGCCTGTTCGGCCAGGCGCGAGCCATCGCCGACCTGATCGGTCGCGTTGTCGATCAGGGACCGGATCTCCCTGGCCGACACGCTGCAGCGCTGCGCAAGGCTACGCACTTCGGTCGCCACCACCGCAAAACCGCGCCCCTGTTCGCCCGCACGCGCCGCCTCGACCGCAGCGTTCAGGGCCAGGATGTTGGTCTGAAACGCGATGCCGTCGATCACCTCGATGATCTGACCGATGCGGTCGGTCGCCGAGCGGATGCCGGCGGTGGTCTTGACCACATCGGCAATGACCTCGGCACCGCGCCGCGCCACCGTGGCCGAGTCTTCGGCCATGCGCCGCGCCGAACCGGCATTCTCGGAATTGGCCCGCACCGTTGCGGCCAGCTGATCGATCGTGCTCGAGGTCTGCGCCACCGCAGCAGACTGCGTAGACACGCGACTGACCAGCTCCTGGTTGCTCACGGAAATATGGTGCGCCTCGCGCTGCACGTTCTGCGCAATGCTCATGGTCTGCAGCATCAAATCGCGCATCCGTTCGGCCGAACGCACCTGGTCGGTGACGTCGGTTGCGTATTTGACCACCTTGTAGGGTCGCCCGGAGACGTCCAGGATCGGGTTGTAGGAAGCCTGGATCCATACCGTGCTGCCATCCTTGCGCAGTCGGCGATAACGTCCCGCATCGAACTGGCCGCTCGCCAGTTTTGCCCAGAACTGCCGGTACTCCTCGGACGCGCAGTAGGCCGCATCGACGAACACGCTGTGGTGTTGGCCGATCGCCTCGGCCGCCGGATACCCCATGATGGTCAGGAAGTTTTCGTTCGCACCGAGCACGTTCCCTTGCAGGTCGAACTCGATCACCCCCATGACCTTGTCGATCGCCCGGATACGCCCGTCCGCATCGGCCGAATCGATCACCTGGCGGGTCACGTCGGTGGCGTACTTGACCACCTTGTACGGTCGCCCGTGCTCATCGAGCACCGGGTTGTAGGACGCCTGGATCCACACCTCCCTGCCGTCCTTGCCGATGCGCCGATAGCGGCCCGCATCGAAGGCACCGCGCCCGAGCGAATCCCAGAACGCGCGATACGCAGCCGACTGGCGCGTGCCGGCATCGACAAACATGCCATGGTGCTTGCCGCGAATCTCCTCGAGCCGGTAGCCCATCACGTGCAGGAAATTCTGGTTGGCCGCGAGCACGGTGCCGTCCAGCGAAAACTCGATGACCGCCATCACCTTGTCGATGGCGTCGATGCGCCCCTCGAAGTCGGCTGTCTGGCGTACCTGCGCAGTGATGTCGGTGGCGTACTTCACCACGCGATATGCCTTGCCGGATCGATCCAGCAACGGGTTGTAGGAGGCATTGATCCACACCTCGTGCCCGCGCTTGTCCAGCCGGCAGAAGCGCCCGGCATTGAAGTCGCCGCGCCGCAGCCCTTCCCAGAAGTGCCGATAGCTTTCGCTGTCGCGATCTGCGGCCGTCACGAACATGCGGTGGTGCTGGCCGACCACCTCGTCCAGCCGATACCCCATCAGGGCCAGGAAGTTCGAGTTTGCATCCAGAATGCGACCGTCCAGATCGAACTCGATCACCGCCATCACCCGGTCCACCGCTGCGACCTTGTGTTGCAGCCCGCGACCCCAGAAGGAGAACACACGTCCAAGCAGGTGCGATAGGCGCATCACGTCAACATCCGAGATATGGTTCACGTCCTTAGCGACCCATGCGCCGGTTACTTGACCCCCACCACGTACCGCATCTACAAGGCGGTTCAGATGCGTAAGGCAGCGGCGACGCGCTCCGGCGCGAAGCGGCAATGGCACTGGCCCTGAGTTGCCTTTATGGCATCCCGGGCAGGCGATCCAACGGGGTGCAAGACCTCAATAGCTGCGCTGCCAGCCTCGACTGCCGAATATCGATAGGCCTTTCACGCCGGGTCTTCGGCCCCGGTTCTGGCTTTGGTTGGTTTTGGTTTTGATCCTTATTCCTTGGATGGTTCGCTGGAGTGCAGTGGCGCATCGCTCCAGTTGCAGCAGCGACAAATCCAACGCTGTACTCTCGCGCGCAGAATCAGCGCCTTCGTACACCACCCGCCTGCATGCGCAAGGCGGCAAAAAACCGAAGTGCCCAAGACGCCATCGATACGAGGCTCATTACTGACGTCGATGCGCCTGGCTCGATGCGCTGCACGGCGCGTTGGCGTACACGACACTGGAGAGTGCTGCTTCGCCAGGTGTCGCGCCCTCTCCGCAAGCGCATGCCACCACCATGCCAATGGAATGACATGTCAGAGATGCGCCGAAATCCGGCGGAGGGGCAGCGAGCAAGCAGGACGCGACCTCTTCGCAACGCGACAAGGAATCTCACGCTCGCGCTGCAGGCGCCTAAGGCGTCACTATCGACTGTCGAGCGATGCGAGCAAGACCAGGGCCTTCGCTAGCTGGCAACTCTCATGCTTGAGATGCAGCCGGTGAGAGACGCAAAGAATCGTTACCAGCCTCCGGCTAGCAACCGAGCTCGGAGGCGATACTCCCTGAAGCACTGTGGCCGCTGGCGACGCGCGCACAGCGTGACCCTTTCGCCGTCCTCACTGATGGCCTGGGTACTGTTGGCAGGAGTGTGCTCCAGGGCGTCTGCAGCGTTGAACCAACGCCAGCGAGCACCCACGGATATCGCAGAATTCGACGACACGCATTGCCGCAGGCGACGCTCTCAAGCAGCATCGCCTTCTCGACGAACCCGCAGCACAAATAAAAACGCCCACAAATCAGTGATTTGCGGGCGTTAGAACACTGGCGGAGCGAGAGGGATTCGAACCCTCGATAGAGCTTTTGACCCTATACTCCCTTAGCAGGGGAGCCCCTTCAGCCGCTCGGGCATCGCTCCAGTTTTTGCTGCCTGCCGCGATGTCCGTGGCAGGCCGCGAAGAATACCGGGTAAGAGGGGCTAACGTAAACCCTTGACAACGATCAATTCGAAGAATCGTCACCGTGATGTGCGCCGGAAGCGACCGGCTCATCCCCACGCTGGATGCGCTGATAGATTTCTTCGCGATGCACAGCCACATCCTTAGGTGCGGTGATACCGATACGCACCTGATTGCCCTTGACGCCGAGAACGGTCACGGTGACCGAGTCGCCGATCATCAAGGTTTCGCCTACCCGGCGAGTGAGGATCAACATTTTGCAAATCTCCTGGAACCGGTGGATTTCCCACCAGCATCGACGGCCTCCTGACTGAGACGCGCCCTACGTAAAGGGAATAGACCAGAAATGGTAGCGGGACATCCTGCTAGCCAGCAAGGCATAGCAGGACAAGTGTTCAGCCCAAGTGTTGCTTGACCCAGAGGGGCACACCGTCGAGTGCGGTCGCAAGGGCGGGCCCGTCCTCGCCACCACCCTGGGCGAGATCCGGACGGCCGCCGCCCTTGCCGCCGATCTGACTGGCGATGTGACCGAGGAGTTCCCCTGCCTTCACCTTGCCAGTTGGGCTGCCGTTCACACCGGCGACGAGCGCCACCTTGCCGCCCGAAGCGCCAGCCAGCACGATGACCGAATCGCCGAGCTGCTGCTTCAGGCGATCCATCGCATCGCGCAGCGCCTTGGCATCGAAGCCCTCCAGACGCACCGCGACAACCTTGACTCCGACAACATCGATCGCGCTAGCGCCCAAATCGGCAGTCGCACCCGACGCCAACTTGGCCTTGAGCGATTCCAGCTCGCGCTCCAGCCGCTTCTGGCGCTCGGTCAGTGCGCGCACCTTGTCCACCACCTCGCTGGTGTTGCCGCCGAGCAGATTGGCCGCTTCCAGCAGGCGACGTTCCTCGTCAGCCACATAGTCCAGCGCGCCCTGCCCGGTCACCGCTTCGATACGACGCACGCCCGACGACACGCCGCCTTCGGAGGTGATCTTGAACAAGCCGATGTCGCCGGTGCGGGTGACGTGGGTACCGCCACACAGCTCAGTGGAATAGCCGCCCATCTTGAGCACGCGGACGTTTTCTCCGTACTTCTCGCCGAACAGCGCCATCGCGCCGAAATCCAGCGCCTCCTGCATGGCCATGTTGTGCACTTCCACGCCATGGTTGGCGCGCACTTCGGCGTTGACCTTGCGCTCGATCACAGCGAGCTCGTCGGCAGTGAACGGCTGGAAGTGCGAGAAGTCAAAGCGCAGACGATCAGGCGCGACCAGCGAACCCTTCTGTTGCACATGCGTTCCCAGGACTTCGCGCAGGGCGGCGTGCAGCAGATGGGTGGCCGAGTGGTTGAGGATGGTCTTGCCGCGACGTTGCGTGTCGATCCCGCCGGCAAGCACATCGCCAAGCGCGAGCGCGCCTTCGCTGATGCGCCCCACATGCCCGTGGAACTGGCCTGCGAACTTCTGCGTATCGGTAACGTTGATCGACACGCCGGGGCCGCTCAGCTGGCCGCTGTCGCCGACCTGGCCGCCCGACTCGGCATAGAACGGCGTGCGGTCGGTGAACACGATCACCTCATCGCCCGCTTCCGCACGTTCGACCGGGCGGCCCTGCTTGAGCAATGCCACGACCTTGAGGGCATCGGCATCGTACGCTTCGTAGCCCAGGAACACGGTCGGCGACATGCTGGCGACCAGGTCCGCCGGCAATGCGACGCCACCGCCGAACTTGCCAGCCGCGCGCGCCGTCTCGCGCTGGCGCTCCATCGCGAACTCGAAGCCCTCCATGTCCACGCGCATGCCGCGCTCGCGCGCGATGTCGGCAGTCAGGTCGACCGGGAAGCCGTAAGTGTCGTACAGCCGAAACGCGTCGGCGCCCGGGATGATGTCCTGCGAGCGCGATGCGACCTCGTCGAAGATCTTCATGCCGGCGTCCAGCGTCTCGGCAAAGCGCTCTTCTTCTGCCAACAGCGCGCGCGCCACAGTGTCCTGCGCCACCACCAGCTCGGGATATGCTTCGCCCATCAGCTCCACCAGCGTGGGCACCATCTTGCTGAAGAACGGCTGGCGCACGCCCAACATCCAACCATGGCGCAGCGCACGCCGGATGATCCGGCGCAGCACATAGCCGCGGCCTTCGTTGGAGGGCAACACGCCATCGACGATGAGGAAAGAACAGGCGCGGATGTGATCGGCGATCACCCGCAGCGACTTATTCTCCAGATCGGTGATGCCGGTCAGCGCACTGGCCTTGCCGATCAACGCCTGGAACAGGTCGATTTCATAGTTGGTATGGACGTGCTGCAGGATCGCAGCCAGACGCTCCAAGCCCATGCCCGTGTCCACGCACGGCGCCGGCAGCGGCACCAGGGTGCCGTCGGGCTGGCGATCGAACTGCATGAAGACCAGGTTCCAGATCTCGATGAAGCGGTCGCCGTCTTCATCCGGGGACCCCGGTGGACCACCGGCGATGTGATCGCCGTGGTCGAAGAAGATTTCGGTACACGGGCCGCAGGGGCCGGTATCGGCCATCTGCCAGAAATTGTCCGACGCGTAGGGCGCACCCTTATTGTCGCCAATGCGTACGATGCGGCTTTCCGGGATGCCGATCATGTCGCGCCACAACGCAAAGGCTTCTTCGTCGGTGTGATAGACGGTGACCAGCAGGCGGTCGGCCGGCAGCTTCCAGACCTGGGTCAACAGTTCCCATGCCCAGGCGATGGCGTCCTTCTTGAAATAGTCGCCGAACGACCAGTTGCCGAGCATTTCGAAGAAGGTGTGGTGGCGTGCAGTGTAGCCCACCGAGTCCAGATCGTTGTGCTTGCCACCGGCACGCAGGCAGCGCTGCACGTCTGCAGCACGGACGTAGCTGCGCTTCTCCGCGCCAAGGAAGACGTCCTTGAACTGGACCATGCCGGAGTTGGTAAACAGCAAGGTGGGGTCGTTGCCCGGCACCAGCGGCGCGGATGGCACGATGGTGTGGCCCTTCCCCTCGAAGAACGCGAGGAAGTCACTACGAATCTGGGAAGTGCTGAATTTGGCGGGTGCGTTCATGTGCTGGCATTGGGCGGGCGGCAGTCCCGGTCACCCAATGACATGTGGGCGCAGATGAGCGGAACAACCTGAAACCACGAAGGGTAGCAGGCCTGACGCCCTCAGTCCTCAAGGTCGAAGCGCGTGGCGGCGCGAATGCTGTTGCCGTCGAAACCCCGCCGGGCCAGCAGATCGGCGGCCTTGCGCCGCTGCGGAAGGTCGGTTGGGCCTTGTTCGCCGAACCGACGGCGGATCAGGTCGCGCGCGTTTTCGGTCCAATCCCCTTCGAAGGTCGCCAAAGCGGCACTGATGGCCTCGCTATCCAGGCCATGGGTTCCGAGCTCGGCACGAATATGCAGCGGTCCATAACCAGAACCGGCGCGATTGCGCACCACTGCAGCAGCGAAGCGGGTGTCGTCCTGCCACCCCTCGTCCGTGAGCCGATCGACGGTCGCCTGCGCCGCATCTGGCTCGATCCCGCGGGCCAGCAGCTTGCGGTTCAATTCCTTGCGCGAATGTTCGCGCCGCACCAATAGGCCGAGTGCGCGCTGGACCGGCGTCTGTTCCTTGAACCGGCGCCCCCGCTTTGGTGCGGGCTCTTGCTCGTCCATCGTTGAGGTGTCCCGAATGGCCAAGATCAGTTACGACATCAATGCGCCGTCCATGGCGCCTGCCCTCCTGGCCTTCGATAGATCTACCGCGAGAAGCGACGGCACTGACTCCGCCGTCCCCGCGATAGAAAAACTTCAACACGCTCGAACCTGCTGCCCCAGCGCCAGGCGGACGTGGGCGGCAATGGAGCGGTGGCGTACCGTGCGAGGTTCCGCCCACCGCTCACCAACAGCATCACCTTCACCGACTCCCGGCAAACCGACTCCGGCGACTGGTGATGTTGTGCGGCTGCAACTTATTCCTTGTCTTCGTCGTCGCCGGCCTCGCGCGGTGCTTCGGCAGGCTGGAACTTCTCACGCAACTCGGCTTCCAGCCGGGTCGCAACCTGCGGGTTGTCGCGCAGGTAGGTCCGCGCGTTGTCCTTGCCCTGCCCGATGCGCTCATCGCCGTAGCTGTACCAGGCGCCGGCCTTGTCGACCAGCTTGGCTTCCACGCCCATGTCGATCAATTCGCCCTCGCGGCTGATGCCTTCGCCATACAGGATTTCGGTCACGACCTGCTTGAACGGAGGCGCCAGCTTGTTCTTGACCACCTTGATCTTGGTCTGGTTGCCGATGATCTCGTCGCCCTTCTTGATCGCACCGATACGGCGGATATCCAGACGCACCGAGGCGTAGAACTTCAGCGCGTTGCCGCCGGTGGTCACTTCCGGGCTCTGGCCCGGCATCATGACGCCGATCTTCATGCGCAGCTGATTGATGAAGACCACCAGCGTGTTGGAGCGCTTGATATTGCCGGTGAGCTTGCGCAGCGCCTGGCTCATCAGGCGAGCCTGCAAACCAGGCAACTGGTCGCCCATCTCGCCTTCGATTTCCGCCTTTGGCGTCAGTGCGGCAACCGAGTCGACCACCACGATATCAACCGAACCCGAGCGCACCAGCATGTCGGCAATTTCCAGTGCCTGCTCACCGGTATCGGGCTGCGACAGCAGCAGGTCGTCGACGTTGACGCCCAGCTTGGCCGCATAAATCGGGTCCAGCGCGTGCTCGGCGTCGATGAAGGCAGCGGTGCCGCCGTTCTTCTGGCACTGGGCGATGGCTTGCAGGGTCAAGGTGGTCTTGCCGGAGGATTCCGGGCCGTAGATTTCGACCACGCGGCCCTTCGGCAGGCCGCCGATCCCCAGGGCGATATCCAGCATCAACGAGCCGGTCGGGATGACTTCGACTGCCTCGATGACGCGGTCGCCCATGCGCATGACCGAGCCCTTGCCGAATTGCTTTTCGATCTGGCTCAGTGCGGCGGAAAGGGCGCGCTTCTTGTTCTCGTCCATCTGGGTGATCCTCGTCAGTGATTTCGGTATGGGGCTAATGTAGCGGCGGTGTATCGCACAGGCTGAGACTGCAGGCGACACACTCAGATTAGGGAGGCGGAAGGTCCCGCGGCAGCGGGAAATCCTGCGGTGCCAGCTCGGAGAAACGCCGGCACGGCCATCGGCGCAGACCTCAGCGGTTAGGCCTCAACAGTCCGCAATACAGTCCTTCAATCGCGAAATCCTGATCCGGTAGCACCTCAATGGGCGCGTAGTCCGGATTGCGCGGCAACAGCCGGATGCGATCCTTGCCGATCTTCAGCAGCTTTACCGTGATTTCCTCATCGATCCGCGCCACCACGATCTGCCCCGAGCGCGCGTCGCGGGTACGGTGCACGCCGATCAGATCGCCATTGAAGATGCCTTCGTCGCGCATCGAATCGCCTTGCACCTTGAGCAGATAATCCGGCGAGGGCGAGAAAAACACACGATCCAGTACAACGAAGTCGTCCGAGCCGATATCGGCACCGATCGGCAAACCCGCCGCAACGCGGCCCAGCACCGGCAGGCGCAGCACATCGTCGCGGGCCGCCTCGCTCACCGGAGCCGTGCGTGTCTGCGCACCCTGCCCGGCCAGCCGTATCCCGCGCGCCTGGCCTGGAACGCGGCGGATCGCCCCCGCATGCTCCAGCGCTTCCAGGTGATATTGCGCCGCGCGGACGCCCTTGAAGCCGAACGCGCGCGAGATCTCGGTCTGCGACGGCGGAACACCATCGGCATCGATGCGCTCGGCGATCAAGGCCAGGATTGCTTGCTGGGTATCGGTCAGGTCCATGGTTAGTAGTATTACTACTAACGAGCGCCCGCGCAAGTGTTCGCCGCGCCCTGCCTGTACGCCACCACGATGCCCACGCGTCGCGCTAGCGCCGGCTTCGCCAGATCGAAAACAGGATCCAGATACCGCACAGCGCCGCGCCGATGAAACCGCCCACACCCAGCGCGAGCAACCAGCGGCTGGCGCTCCCCCCGACGCTGTTCATGACGATCGAGGAGCCGATCACCAACGCGGCAGTCACGATCCCCATCGTGAGGCGATTGGCCGCGCGGTCGACCTGCTCGCCGAACTCGCGCAATGCGCGTGTTTCGATCTGAAGCTGCAGCTTGCCGCGGCGTGCGGCTTGCAACAGGCGCTTGAGGTCGCGCGGCAGATCGCCGATCAGGTCGATCGCGCCAGTCACGGTCCGCCGGCCGCGCCGCACGATGGCGCGCGGCGCATAGCGCTGCAACACCACGCGTTCCAGATATGGGCGTGCCTCGGTTGCCATGTCGAAATCCGGATCGAGCTGGCGCCCCATGCCTTCCAGGGTGAGAAAGGCCTTGATCATCAGCGCCAGATCCGATGGCAGCGTCAGCCCGTGATCGCGCAGGATGGAGGTGACGTCGCCAAGTATTGCGCCAATACGCAATTCTTTCAGCGGCACGCCGCGATACTCGTCGACGAATGCGCCGATGTCTTGCTGCAAACGCGCCTCGTCGATCTCCAGGCTGGTGCCCGCCCATTCCAGCAAGACGTCGATCACTGCTTCGGCGTCGTAGCTGACCATGCCGTGCAGCAGCTGTGCGACCTGAAACCGACGCTGCTCGGAGACGCGCCCGACCATGCCGAAATCGATGACCGCGATGCGCCCATCGCGCAGGTAAAAAATGTTCCCCGGATGCGGGTCGGCGTGGAAGCAGCCATCCTGCAACACCATCTTGAGCACGATGCCGGCACCGGCACGTGCGAGCGCCCTGCGATCCAGGCCGGCCGCATCGACGGCGAGCAGATCGCGCCCCGGAATTCCATCGATGAATTCCTGCACGTTGAGCGACTCGCAGGTCCACTCCCAGTACACCGCCGGCACCACCACCTGCGTATCGTGCGCGAAGTTGGCGGCGATGCGTTCGGCGTTGCGCCCCTCCGCAGCGAAGTCCAGCTCGCGTCGCAGCGAAACGGTAAATTGCTGCACCACCTCGGAAGGACGGTAGCGCTTGAGATCCGGTGCGCGGGTTTCGACGATTTCAGCAAGCCGGGCGAGCAGGCGCAGATCCGCGTCGATGGTGTCACCGATATCGGGACGACGAATCTTCAATACCACCGGCGTGCCATCGACCAACCACGCGCGATGGGTCTGTGCCAGCGAGGCGGCTGCCAGCGGCTGTTCGTCCAGGCGCGCGAAGACGGTTTCCGGCTCCATGCCCAACGCAGCGACCAGCTGTGGGCGAATCTGCTCGAACGGCAGCGCCGGCACCGCGTTCTGCAGCTCGCTCAATTCTTCGATCCACTCCGGTGGCAGCAGATCCACACGCGTGGCCAGCACCTGGCCCAGTTTGACGAAGGTGGGTCCGAGCTCTTCCAGTGCACGCCGCACGCGCATCGCTGCGGACATGCGCAACCGGCCCTCGGCGTTCTGCCAATGCAACAGCCTGCCGGCGCGCTCAAGCACATCGGCCATGCCGATACGACGCACCACATCGCCGAAGCCGTAGCGGATCAGGACCGAGGCGATTTCCTGCAGACGCCCAAGATCACGTACCGTGCCGAGTGCTTCCCACATCAGCGCACCGCCTGCGAGCGCGTTGCGCTCAGGCGCTGCGTGACACTGCAGTAGATAGCAGCCTGCAACGCGGCGATCGATGGGACAGAAGCAAGAAACGAATGCATTGGCACGCTGGGCGGTGAGCAGACCTTGTTTGTAGCCGATCTGCCCTCCGCTGTCGCGCTCTCGCCTCGTCCAAGCTCAGCGCAGGTTGCAAGGCGCGCGGTACATGCGCAACAGGCAGCGTTCGCTGATGAGCTGCCTGCACCCGGGTTGCGCCATTGTCGCTTCGCAGCCTCGTTGCCGCATGTGCCAAGTAACGCGTCCGCTCAGCGTGCTGCAGCGGCGTGTCGACAACGAGGCCAAGCCAGTTCTTGGGACGGCGCTCGGTTACGGCCTTGGGTTTCCAGGCTGTGCGAGATTGCGCCGGAAATGGGGCGCCGCGGATCTGCTGCCGAACGCCATCAGCGGACCCGACGACCGCTAAAGCAGCGCGCTCAACCCGCGCAATGCTGCAACGACGGTCTGACGACGCACCGCATCGCGGTCGCCATTGAACTGGAACAGTTGTGCGGTGGCATAACCGCCACGGCGTTTCCAGCCGATCCAGACCGTGCCGACCGGCTTGTCCTCACTGCCGCCGCCGGGCCCGGCGATGCCGGTCACCGCCACCGCGATGCTTGCGCCGGAATTCACCAGGGCGCCAGAGACCATTTCGATCACCGTTTCGCGACTGACCGCCCCGTGCACTTCCAAGGTCTGTGGGCGGACACCGAGTAGCGCCTGCTTGGCCTCGTAGCTATAGGCGGCCATGCCGCAATCGAACCAGTGCGAGGAGCCGGCGACATCGGTCACCGCCTTGGCGATCCAGCCACCCGTACAACTCTCGGCAGTGACCAGGCGCTCGCGCGCGGCAAGCAATTGCTGCCCGAGGGCTTCGGCCAGCTGCTGCAGTTCGGAATCGGCGGAAAAAGACATGGGCACGGCAAGGAGGGGGCAGCGGACGTTTTAGCCCAATTCGTCGCGCCTGTCTGCCGCTGGCGCCGATTCCGGCTGGGCGCGAGGTGGCCAAGGTTCAGTGGCGATGTGCGGCCAATATGCGGTACGGCGGGTCTGGACGGGCTTGCATGTGCGCCGAGGTGCCGGCCGCACGTGGTCAACGTGCAGCGCCGCCTCCAAGCACCGAACCATCGCACCCAGGGCGTCATTCCTGATCACAGGTGTGATGCGCCACATGAGCGCACCACTGCACTCTTGCGCAGCACCCACTGCTCATATTGATTTTCTGTGAGTTCCGGCTGGCCGGGACGAGGCCTGGCAACTGCCGCACAGCGACGCGCTCCACCCTTCCCCATGCGCCTTGAAGCAGCAGCACGGTCGTGTGCGACCGACCGTGCCGCGCCTATCACGCTTCCCAGTCTTCGCGACGATCCGGCAGCATCGCGCGCAGCGGCGCACCGTCCTGCCCGGCGGCCAATCGCTCGGCCTCGACCATCGGCAGATCGACCTCGAGCAACCAACCCTCTTCGTCGGATTGCTCATTGCGCACCACTTCCAGCTGATGCAGCCTGGAACGCAGGCGACCGGCAGACGGTGGTAACCGTAGCTGGCCGGTCAGGTGACGCAGATCCAGCCGCTGGCCGAGCGCGTGCTGCAATTCTTCCAGCCCACGTCCGTCGCGCGCCGACACCCAGACACGCTCGCGGCGTGCCGGGTCAGGAATGCCGTCCTGCGCGTCGTGGCGCACTTCGGCGCCCTCGATCTTGTCGATCTTGTTGAATACCAGCAGCTGCGGCAGATCGCCCGCACCGACGGCCTGCAACACTTCATCGACCTGCAGGATGCGTTCTTCGCGCAACGGGTCTGCTGCATCGACGACGTGCAGCAACAGATCGGCATCGCGCGCCTCCGACAGCGTGGAGCGGAATGCGGCGACCAGCTCGTGCGGAAGATCGCGCACGAAGCCGACCGTGTCGGCAAGAATCGCGCTGCCACCCGGCAACGCAATGCGTCGCACGGTGGGGTCGAGCGTGGCGAACAATTGATCTGCCACGTAAGCCTCTGCACCGGTCAACACATTGAACAATGTCGACTTGCCGGCATTGGTGTAGCCGACCAGTGCAATCCGTGGCAATTCGCTGCGCATCCGTGCACGACGCATCTGGGTGCGCTGCACCTCGACCTTTTCCAGCCGCTGCTGCAACTGTTCGACGCGTTTTTGCAGCAGGCGGCGGTCGGTTTCCAGCTGGGTTTCGCCGGGGCCGCGCAGGCCGATGGAGCCACCGCGCTGACGCTCCAAGTGCGTCCAGCCACGCACCAGCCGCGTGGCCATGTGACGCAACTGCGCCAGCTCCACCTGCAGCTTGCCTTCGTGGCTGCGCGCACGTTGCGCGAAGATGTCCAGGATCAACCCAGTGCGGTCGATCACACGCCGCTCCAGATACCGCTCCAGGTTGCGCTCCTGGCCGGGCGACAAGGTGTGGTTGACCAACACCAGATCGGCACCGGTGGCCTCGGCTGCGGCCTTGACCTCTTCCAGCTTGCCGCTACCGATCAAGGTCGACGGGCTGGGCTTATCGATGCGCGCGGTGAGCGTGGCGGCCACCGTGGCGCCCGCCGACTTTGCAAGGTCGGCGAACTCCTCCATCACATCGTCTTCGGCAGGCCCGCCGGAGTGGGTCTGTATCAATAACGCGTGTTCACCCTTGCGGGACCGATCAAACACGCACTGCTCCGTTACTGCTCGACGTCGTCATCTTCCGCCTGATTGCCTTCATTGGATTGCACATACCCACCACCAGGCCCCACGCGCACATTGCGCGCCGGCACCACCGTGGAAATGGCGTGCTTGTACACCATCTGACTCACGGTATTGCGCAGCAGGACCACGAATTGGTCGAACGACTCGATCGTGCCCTGCAGCTTGATGCCATTGACCAGATACACCGACACGGGCACCCGCTCGCGCCGCAGCGCATTGAGGAATGGGTCCTGTAAAGATTGCCCCTTAGCCATCGAAAAATCCTCTTCATTATTGTTCTTATTGTTCCGGTCGACACCTGCTATCCCCAGCCGGTCCCGGAAACGGGATGTTACACGCCTGAAGCCTGCCGTACAGCGGGACGATCAGCGAGGAAGCCGACAATTGCGTCCTCCAATTGATGGCGGTCACGCTCCGGGTCGAACCAGCGCGCGTCCAGCTCGCCGCGCAGCCAGGTGAGCTGCCGCTTGGCCAGTTGCCGGGTCGCCTGGATCGCCTTGTCGCGGAACTCGGCCAGGCCGCCAGCCCCGTCCAGGTACTGCCAGGCCTGGCGGTAGCCGACCGCGCGCACGGCCGGCAAATCCAGCGGCGCTGCCACCGCCTGCATCTGCGGCAGCGCCCGCAGACGCTGCACTTCCCCCAGAAAATCCTGGGCCAACATCGCATCCAGCCGGTGTGCGATCCGTGCATGCAGCACCGCGCGCTCGCGTGGGGCCAAGACCACCTTCAACACGCGTACCGGCAGGCGCGGCCCTGGCGGTAGCGCCTGCCACGCGCTGATCGGCCGCCCGCTGATGCGGTAGACCTCCAGCGCACGCTGGATCCGCTGCGGGTCGGTCGCATGAATGCGCGCTGCCGCAACCGGGTCCACACGTGCCAGTTGTGCGTGCAAGCCGGCCCAACCGATCTGCTGAGCTTCGGCCGCGATGGATGCGCGCACCGTTTGGTCGGCCTCGGGCAGGTGCGACAAACCTTCCAGCAGTGCACGAAAATACAGCCCGGTGCCGCCGGCCAGAATCGGCAATTTGCCGCGCGCCACGATCTGCGCGATCGCCAGGCGTGCATCGGTGGCGAACTCCGCTGCCGAATACACCTGCCAGGGATCGCGCAGGTCGAGCAGATGATGCGGCACCGCCGCGCGCATTGGCGCGTCCGGCTTGGCCGCACCGATCTCCAGGCCGCGATACACCAGCGCAGAATCGACGCTGACGATTTCCCCGTTCCAGCGCTCTGCAGCTTCCAGCGCCAGCGCCGTCTTGCCGCTGGCGGTGGGGCCCATCACAGCGATCGCCAGCGGGCGTTGGTCGACAGGCATCAGTCCTCATCCGGCCAACGGATCGTGGGCGCGGCGGGCGCGCTGACACGCGGTACCGGAATCGCCGCCATCGCCGTCCATACCTTCAACGCATCCACGGTTGCCGCCACATCGTGCACGCGCAGCAGCAGCGCGCCATGTTGTGCGGCGATCAGATGCGCGGCCACCGAGCCGTGCACACGTTCGGCGGCGATCTGGCGCCCGGTCAGTTCGCCGATGCTGCGTTTGCGCGACAGCCCGGCCAGCACCGGCAAACCGAATTCCTGCAGCCGCTGCAGCTGCGCAAGCAGGGTGAGGTTGTGCGGGGTGGCCTTATCGAAGCCAAAGCCCGGGTCCAGGACCAGCCGGCGCTTGTCGATGCCGGCCATCTCGGCAGCGAAGATGCGTTCGGCCAGAAACCGGTGCACTTCACCCACGATATCGTCGTAGTGCGGCGCATCCTGCATGGCGTGTGGCGCGCTGCGCGCATGCATCAAGACCACAGGCACGCACAGGTCCGACGCCGCTTCCAGCGCACCGGGCGAACGCAGAGCATAGACGTCGTTGACCATGCCGGCGCCGGCCGCGACCGCCGCGCGCATGACCTCCGGTTTGAACGTATCCACGCTGATCGGCACGCTCGTGCGCTGGGCCAGCGCCTCGATCACCGGAATGACCCGCTGCAATTCTTCTTCAACCGAGACCGCCGCAGCGCCCGGGCGGGTGGATTCACCACCGACATCCAGCACCGCGGCGCCCTGCTCCACCAACGCCAGCCCATGCGCGATCGCCGCTTCGCAGGTCGCATGCTGGCCGCCGTCGGAGAACGAATCGGGTGTGACATTGACGATACCCATCACCTGCGGTGCATCCAGTCGCAGGCTGCGGCCGGCGCAATCCAGTGTGAGGGTGGTATCGAACATCGGCAGTGTCTCCTGGGTTGGTGATGGTCGCCCATACGTGGGCATCGATGCGGCCCGATAACGCATCAAGGCCGGGAATTGCTCCCCGGCCTTGATGGATGCCTCGCAGATCAGTGCATGGCCGGCTTAGAGTTGCTCGGCGGGTCCGGCGATGGGCGGCAATGGACGCGGGCTACCCTTGTCGTTGTTGTTGCCACCGTCCTTGTCGGACTTGCCCCAACCCGCCGGCGGCGGCGGCTCGCGGCCTTCCATGATGGCGTCGATCTGAGGCACGTCGATGGTCTCGTACTGCAGCAACAACTGCGACATCGCGTGCAGCTTGTCCAGATTCTCGGTGAGGATGGTCTTGGTCTTGCTGTAGGCCTTGTCCAGGATCGAGCGCACGACTTCGTCGATCTTGCGCGCGGTTTCGTCGGAGACGTTCTTGTGCTGGGTCACCGAACGGCCCAGGAACACCTCATCCTCTTCCTCGCCATAGGCCACCGGGCCAAGCTCGTCGGACAGCCCCCACTTGGTCACCATGTTGCGCGCCATCTTGGTGGCCCGCTCGATGTCGTTGGACGCACCGGTGGTGACCTTGTCGCCACCGAAGATCAGCTCTTCGGCAACGCGACCACCGTACAGCGAGCACAGCTGCGATTCGATCGCCACGCGGTTCATCGAATAGCGGTCGCCTTCCGGCAGATACATCGTCACGCCGAGGGCGCGGCCGCGCGGAATGATGGTTACCTTGTAGACCGGGTCGTGCTCCGGCACCAGGCGGCCGACGATGGCGTGGCCTGCCTCGTGATACGCGGTGAGGGTCTTCTCGTCCTCGCTCATGGCCATCGAGCGGCGCTCGGCACCCATCAGAATCTTGTCGCGGGCACGGTCGAAGTGGTCCATGCGGACTTCCTTCTCGCTGCCACGCGCCGCGAACAACGCTGCTTCGTTGCACAGGTTGGCCAAGTCGGCGCCAGAGAAACCCGGGGTACCGCGGGCGATGACCATCGGCACGACATCCTCGGCCAGCGGCAGCTTGCGCATGTGCACGCGCAGGATCTGTTCGCGGCCCTTGACGTCCGGCAGGCCGACCACGACCTGGCGGTCGAAACGGCCAGGACGCAGCAGCGCCGGATCCAGCACGTCCGGCCGGTTGGTCGCCGCGATCACGATCACGCCTTCGCCCCCTTCGAAACCGTCCATTTCGACCAGCAACTGGTTCAGGGTCTGCTCGCGCTCATCATGCCCGCCGCCGAGACCGGCACCGCGATGACGGCCCACCGCATCGATTTCGTCGATGAAGATGATGCACGGCGCGTGCTTCTTGGCCTGCTCGAACATGTCGCGCACGCGGCTGGCACCCACGCCGACGAACATTTCCACGAAGTCCGAACCGGAGATGCTGAAGAACGGCACCTTGGCCTCGCCGGCGATCGCCTTGGCGAGCAGGGTCTTACCGGTACCCGGCGGGCCGACCATCAGCACGCCGCGCGGAATCTTGCCGCCCAGCTTGGTGAACTTGGTCGGGTCGCGCAGGAAGTCCACCAGTTCGCCGACTTCTTCCTTGGCCTCGTCGCAACCGGCAACGTCGGCAAAGGTGATCTTGATCTGGTCTTCGCCCTGCAGTTTGGCGCGCGACTTGCCGAAGCTCATCGCCCCTTTGGCACCGCCGCCACCGCCCTGCATCTGGCGCATGATGAACAGCCAGAAGCCGATGATCAGGATGACCGGGAGGAAATTGAGTACCAACGACCAGAAACCAGGCCCGGTCGAGGGCTTCTGGCGGGTCATTTCGATGTTCTTGCTGTACAGCACGTCGACCAGCTTGTCGTCGCGCGGACCGTAGACAGTGGCTTCGCTGCCGTCGGTGCGCTTGAAGCGGATCGCGTTGACGGCCAGGTTGGTTTCATCGGTGTAATCCACCGATTTGACGCGCCCGGAGTCCACTTCCTTCAGGAACTGGGTGTAGGTGATCGAGTCGGCACCGACGCCGCCCGCCATCCGCGGCGAGAAGCTCTGGAAGACAACCATCAGCACAACTGCGACGACCACCCACAGCAGCAGATTCTTGGTCAAGTCGTTCATCCTCATTGGCTCCGGTGCCCTCTACTCTTCGATGCTTGAAATACGATGGTCATTGGCAGCTTACTTGATCTGGACACGCTTGCCCTGACCGAGCGCATAAACTTCCGGGGAGCGCTTGCGCGAGGCCGCCGGCTTGCGAATCGTCACCTTCTCATAGCGGCGGCGAAGCTCGCGAATGTAGTCGTCAGACCCGACACCCTGGAACAGCTTGATCAGAAATGCCCCGCCCGGCTTGAGGTGGGTGTCGGCAAATTCCATGGCCAGTTCCGCCAGGTGCATCATCCGCGGTTGGTCGACCGCATCCATGCCACTCTTATTGGGGGCCATATCCGACAGCACAAGGTCCACCGGCACATCGCCCAGCATCGCTTCGAATTGGGATAGGACGGCCTGCTCCCTGAAGTCGCCGTGAAGGAACTCCACGCCCGCCAGGGCCGGCATGTCCAGGATATCCAGCGCCACCACCCGGCCGCTGTCGCCCATGGATTTGCGCACCTGTTGCGACCACCCGCCCGGGGCCGCGCCCAGATCGACCACCACCATGCCCGGCTTGAGCAGGCGGTCGCGCTGCAGCAACTCTTCCAGCTTGTAGGCCGCGCGCGAGCGCATGCCCTCGGCCTGGGCCTTCTTCACGTAAGGGTCGGCGAAGTGTTCCTTGAGCCAGCGCTGGCTGCTTTTACTGCGGGAAGGCATTGGCAAAGGGGTCCGAACGGGTCGCCATGATACCCTGAACACCCTTTGCTTCCCTTCGATCCTGCATGTCCATTGTTCTCACCTCCGCCCAGAACCGTTTCCTGCGCGGCCAGGCCCACGACCTCAAAGCCTTGCTGCAGACCGGCGGCAAAGGGGTCACGCCGGCATTTCTGGCTGAACTCGAGGAAGTGCTCGAGCGCCACGAACTGGTCAAGGTGAAGGTGGCATCGGAGGATCGCGAGACACGTGATGCGCTGATTGCCGAGCTGATCGAACAAACCGGCAGTGCGTTGGTACAGCGCATCGGCCACGTCGCCATTCTGTACCGCCCCAGCAAGGAAAAGCGCCAGATCGTGCTGCCGCGCGGCTGAGCCAGCGAGTTCGTCATGCCTTTAAGTCAGGAACACCCCGATTACGCCTACGCGCTGCGCGCGGCCGACGGCCGCCATGCCAAGGTGAACGAGCAGATCCTGCAGCAGAGCTTCATCCTGATGCCGGATGAGCTGGTAGAGCACTGGCCGGTCCAGACGCTGGAGCAACTCCAGGCCAGTCACATGGAGGCGGTGCTGGCGCTCAACCCGGCCGTGATCCTGCTCGGCACCGGCGAACGCCAGTTGTTTCCCAGGACCGACGTGCTGGCGGCCTGCCTGACCCGCGGCATCGGCCTGGAGGCGATGACCAATGCCGCCGCCGCACGCACCTACAACGTGCTGGCCAGCGAAGGCCGGCGGGTGGCCTTGGCGATGGTGTTGCCGGGCTGATTGGCTTGGTACGGGATTCGGGAATCGGGATTGGGGATTCGTAAGAGCGGGCTTCCGCAAGCTGCGCCTTCAATAGCCAAACCAGGCTAGAGCGTCAATTGGTCCAAGTGGTGAGTCCGAAGAACCCACTCTCTTTCCGGATACGAACAGCCCAGGGCCGTTGCGAATCCCGAATCCCAACTCCCCAATCTCATTTCTTCGGCAAATACAGCAGCGGATCGACCGGCTTGCCGTTGTAGCGGATCTCGAAGTGCAACATGTCGCGGGAGGCGCCGCTGCGGCCCATTTCGGCAATTTGCTGCCCCGCCTTGACGCTCTGGCCCTCGTTGAGCAGGCGCTTGCGGTTGTGGCCGTACGCGGATAGCCACTGGTCGTTGTGCTTGATGATGATCAGCTCGCCGTAACCGACCAGGCCGGCGCCGGAATACACCACCACGCCATCGGCGGCGGCACGCACGGCCTGACCGCTGGTGCCGGCGATGTCCACGCCCTGCTTGGTGGTTTCGCCAGTGACGAAGGTGCCCACCACGACGCCATCGGCCGGCCAACGCCACGAAAATCCGCTACTGACCGGTGCGGCGATCGGCGCGACGGGGCGCGGCGGGGCCACGGTGCCGCCAGCCACCGGCGCGCTGCCACCCGGCTTGCTGGTACCGGGCGGATACAACTTGAGCGTCTGGCCGGGATAGATGGTGTTTGGGGAAGACAGGCCATTCCAGGCGGCCAGATCCGCAGCGGTGATATTGGTCCGGCGCGAGATCGCGTACAGGGTGTCGCCGCGCTGCACGGTGACCGTGGCACCCGGACGCGGCACCGAAGGACGCGGCGCGGCGCTGGGGCGCGACGACGACCCGCCACCGCTCGCTCCGGGCGAACGCACCACCGTTGCGCTGCTGCAGGCGGTCAGTCCGATGGCCATTGCGAGCATGACTGCTGTCTTGCGTGCCGAATTCATCTGCGTCTTGCTCATCCGTTCGTTGTCTTCCACACCAACCAGCCCGCACCGACCGCCAGCACCGCCATTGCAACCCAGCCCAGCGGCTCGATCCAGCGATGCAGCGCCGCTTCGGCCCGCGCACCGCCCAGGCGGATCGCGCCGGCCACCAGATACACGCGCTTGCCGCGCCCGACCAACATGCTGGCGATGAATGGCAGGATCGGCACGCCGACCACGCCCGAGGCCCAGGTAAAGATCTTCAGCGGGATCGGGGTAAACCCGACCAGGACCAGCGCCCAGAACGCCTTCCACGGCGAATCGGCCACCAGCGTGCGCAGGGTTTCGATCTGCTGCTGGATCTTCGCGCTCCAGCCCAGCCATTCGATCAGCGGCTGCAGCGCGGCGAAGGCGAAATGGCCAAGCAGATAACCGACCAGGGCGCCGCAGATCGAGCCGATCAGGCTCAGGGTCGCAAACCAGAGCGAGCGCTTGGGCTCGGCCAGCGACATCGGTGCCAACATCACTTCCGGCGGCACCGGGAAAATGAAGCCCTCAACGAAGCTGAGACCGGTCAGCAGCGCGGGTGCGCGGCGATGGCGCGACCAACGGATGGCCACGTCGTACAACGGCCCAAAAATCTTCATCGAAGAACTCTCATGGATTCAATCCAGCATGCCCGACAACAGCGGGACGAACGTGACCGGCGCCAGAACCTGTTGTTCGATGGCGCCATCGGCCCCGCGGGTGAGTTGCACCAACGATTGCGAGGAAGGCCCTCCGACCGGCGCGACCAGGCGCCCGCCGACCGCCAGCTGGTCGACCAATGCATCGACCAACGCCGGTGCGGCAGCGGTCACCACGATGGCGTCGTACGGCCCGTGTTCGGGCCAGCCGATGCGGCCGTCGTCGTGCTTGCTGCGCACATTCATGCCCAGGTGCCGGAAGCGCTTGCGCGCCTGCCGCAGCAGGTCGCCGATGCGCTCGACGGTGTAGACCTCCAGCCCCAGCGCCGCCAGGATCGCGCCCTGGTAGCCGGAGCCGGTGCCCACTTCGAGTACCTTGGCCGGGGTCACCTGCAGCACCGCTTCGGTCATGCGCGCCACCACCCAGGGCTGGGAGATGGTCTGGCCATGGCCGATCGGCAGCGCAGTGTCTTCGTAGGCGCGCGAGGCCAGCGCTTCATCGATGAACAGATGCCGCGGCACGGTGCGCATCGCGTTGAGCGTGGCCTCGTCCTGGATGCCCGCCTCGCGCAAGCGCTCGACCAGGCGGTCGCGCACGCGTTGCGAGGTCATGCCGATCCCGACCGACTCCGGTTGCAGGCGCAGCCTCGGCGTCATGCCGGGCCGTCCAGCGCTGCGGTCAACCCACCCACCCAGCCGGCAACGGTGTCCAGTGCCTGGTAGCGGGTGAGATCGACGTGGATCGGCGTGATCGAGATATGCCCGGTACGCACGGCGTGGAAATCGGTACCGGCGCCAGCGTCCTGCTCGGGACCGGCCGGGCCGATCCAGTACACGGTGCGGCCGCGCGGATCGCGCTGCGGCACGCACGGCTCGGACCGGTGGCGGTTGCCGAGCCGGGTGACTTCGAAACCGAGCACATCCGACCATGCCAGATCCGGCACGTTGACGTTGAGGATAGTGTCGGCGGGCAACGGGTCGGCCTTCAGCCGCGCCACGATTTCCACCGCAGCGCGCGCGGCGGTGTCGTAGTGATGCGCCTGGTGATTGTGCGTGACCAACGACACCGCCACCGCCGGCAAGCCGAGGAAGCGGCCTTCCATTGCGGCCGACACTGTGCCCGAATAGATCACGTCGTCGCCCAGATTGGCCGAATTATTGATCCCGGAGACCACGATGTCCGGGTCGTAATCGAGCATACCGGTGAGTGCCAGATGCACGCAGTCGGTCGGCGTGCCGGCCACTGCGCAGGTCTGCGCATCGACGCGGCGGGTGCGGATCGGCACATCCAGCGTCAGCGAATTGCTGGCGCCGGAGCGATCGCGGTCGGGCGCGACCACCATCACTTCGTGACCGGCATGGCGCAGCGCCTCGGCCAAAATCTGGATGCCGGGGGCGTCGACACCGTCGTCGTTGCTAACCAGTACGCGCATGGGACTCCTCGGAAAACCGGGCCATGATACCGGATGCGTCCCGCGCCTTCGCGCTTGATCTTCGCGTGCGTCTGCGCTTGGACCGGGTACGCTGTGCAGATGTCGCATCCTGAAGACGAAGACGACGGCGCGTTGTTCCGCGCAGCGATCGGCGCGGTCAAGCCGATTCGTGAAGTCGCCCCACCGGCCAACGCCAAGCCACGCCCCAAGCCGCGCGCGCGCATGGCCGAGCGCGACGACGCCCAAGCGCATACCGAATTTGCGCGCCTGCTGCGCGACAGCGCGCCGCTGGAAGCGGGCGATACCGCCAGCTATCGGCGCGAGAATCTTCCCACCCGCTTGTTTCAACGGCTCAAGCGCGGGCAATTCTCGGTGCAGGACGAACTGGATCTGCACGGCGCCACCGCAGCGCAGGCCGAATCGTTGCTGCGCCAGTTCCTGCTGGACGCACACGCGCACGAACATGGTTGCGTGCGCATCATCCACGGCAAGGGACTGCAATCGGACACCGGTGCGCCCGTGCTGAAGAACCTCATGGACCGGCTGCTGCGTCAACGCAACGATGTGCTGGCGTTTCATTCGGCGCCGCCGACGCAGGGCGGTACCGGGGCGCTGCTGGTGTTGCTGGCGCGGCGGCGATAGGCCGATGATTACGCGCGAGTGATGCGAAACGGCAGCCATTGCGCATGGCGACGTGTTGTCTGGAAGGTCTGTCGCGCATGCTCGTCGGGCACGAGCCGATTCCTGTTGCGCGCCTTGTGCAGCTGGCCATCGCTCGTGGCGCCGCGACCGGCCACTATCGCCTCAGCGACCGCCGAGGCCGCTTTTGCGCGCACCGCATGATTGGACCATCCATGCTGCCCCGCGCGATCGGCCGGCGTTTGTACGCGATCATGCGTCGGCGCGCATGCCGACGTTGAAGCGACCGGCGTCGGTGACATCTCCCAGTTCCCACAGCACCGCGGTGGCATAACAGCCAGGCGGCAGCGCGAACTCCAATTGCAGGGTCTGTGCCTCCAGCCATCGATAGTCCAGACCCTGCGGGCGCAAGCGCAGCGCGCGGCGCTCCTGCTTCAGCCCCGCTGCTTCCAGGCCTTGGCGCAATGCTTCGGATTGCGGATCGGACAACGCGCCCTGCTCCAGCGCTGCCGCTTGATCGGCCGAGCGCAGGTCACCAACGCCCCACAACGGCCCGCTGGGATGGATATCGAAACGTGCCAATCGCTCTGCCAGGGCCTCGCTCCACGGCTCCGGGCCGAAGACGCTGCGCGAGCCGTCCAGCATCCACGCCTCGCCCTGCAGTGCGCTATCCCAACTGCCCTGCGCCACGCGTGCGCCAAGCACGCGATTGAACAGGACCGAACGCGCTGCCGACAGCAACATCGAGCGCTGATCGTTGCGCAGCCGCCGCCTGGATGTGGGCGCCGGCAGCAACGTTCCGTCCTCAGCTTGCACATGACCGAACATCGCCAGCGCAGCCGCCACATTTGCGCCATCGCGACCGAAGCGTTGTTCGCCGAACCAATTGGGAATGCCACGCGCAGCAATCGCCTGCAGCCGTTGCTCGATCGCCTCGCGCTCGCCCTGCACCTGGCGCAGCGTCAGCACGAAGCGGTTCCCGTGCAGCGCACCGCGTTGCAGCTTGCGGTTGTGCCAGGCGCTCTGGACCACCTGCATCTGCGCATCATCCAGCGCGGCGATATCCGGCGCGATGCGCTTGGGCAGATGCACGCTGAAGCGCTGGGTGGTCACTGCATGGCGATCTTTCAGACCCGCATAGCTGACGCCCATCTCGGCGATGCCGGCCCAATGCGCAAGCTGTTTGGCGATATAGGCGGTGTTCTGGCCACGCTTGCGCACGGTGAGCAGCAGATGCTCGCCTTCACCGGAAGGCTCGAATGCCGGCAGCTCGTCGAGCTGGAAATCGTCCGGGGTGCTGCGCATCGCCGCGCTGAGCACGGCAGCGCCATGCGCACGCGGCAGCAAAGAGGTCTCGCTCATGGTGTGGTTCGCCTTCGCGCCGGACGTGGCGCGCTGTGCGCCGAATGATTCGGCGCGGTGATTGCGTCGGGCAGCATCGGCGCCGGCTCCGGCCCCAAGCGCTGCCTGTGTTGCTATTGATGAGGCACAGCGGTCCTGCCCAGCAACACCGCGGCCTGTGCAGCGATCCCTTCGCCGCGGCCGGTGAAACCCAACTGTTCGCTGGTGGTGGCCTTGACGCTGACCGCATCGAGTTCGATCGCCAGCAGGCCGGCAATGCGCTCGCGCATGGCCACCGCATGCGGGCCGACCTTGGGGCGCTCGCAGATCACGGTGATGTCGGCATTGCCGACGCGCCATCCGCGCTCGCGCAGCAAGCCATCGCAATGCTGCAGGAACTGTGCGCTGTCGGCGTCTTTCCAACGCGCATCGGAAGGCGGGAAATGCTGGCCGATATCGCCCAGCGCCAGCGCGCCCAGCATCGCATCGCACAGGGCGTGCAACACCACATCGCCATCGCTATGGGCGAGCACGCCGTGGCTGTGCGCCACGCGCACACCGCCAAGCATCACGTGGTCGCCAGGGCCGAACGCATGCACGTCGTAGCCTTGGCCGATTCGGAAATTGAAGGACATGGATTAGATCTCTTCGGGCCCGGAAACCCGGGACCCCGGGCCGGAGAAAGCAGAAGCCAGAACGGACGACTGGGGATGTGCGCTTTCCGGGTCCCGGGCTCCGAGCCCCCGGTTGACCAGTTCAAATTCGAAGCGCGCCAGATCCGCAGGGGTCGTCACCTTAAAGTTGTCTTCGGCGCCTTCCACCAGCAAGGGGCGCAGCCCCATCCGCTCCATCGCCATCGCTTCATCGGTGACCTCGACACCGGCCGCCGCGGCCTCGGTGAGTCCACGGATCAGTTGATGGCGACGAAACAGCTGCGGGGTGAGTGCGCGCCACAGGCGTTCGCGCGGTTCGGTGCCATCGATACCGCCATCGTCGCCGGCACGCTTGAGCGTATCGCGCACCGGTGCAGCCAGGATGGCGCCGACCGGGTCGCCACGGCCGATTTCCAGCAGGCGGTCCAGATCGGCCAGGGCCAGATTCGGCCGCGCGGCATCGTGGACCAGCACGAAATCGTCGGCACGCACGCTTTCTGGCAAGGCCAGCAAGCCAGCCAGCACCGAGGCTGCGCGACTCGCACCCCCCAGGCAGGTCAGCACGGGCGTGGACTGCACCGCGGTCCAGCCGGGCCAATCGGCATCGCCGGGGGCGATTGCCACCATGATGCCGGCCAGCGCCGGATGCGCCGCCAGCGCAGCTAACGTATACGCCATCAGTGGCTGACCGCCGGCCGGCAAATACTGTTTGGGAAGCGGCCCGCCAAAACGGGTGCCGCGCCCGGCGGCCGGCACGATTGCCCAGATGGACCCGGTCATGGGTGATCCACCGGATCGATCGGCTCAGGCGCTTGCTGTGGGGGGGCCGGAGCCTCAGGCGATGCAGGTGCCGGCAGCGGCGCATCCTCGACCACGCGATAGAACGTCTCGCCCGGCTTGATCATGCCCAGCTCGCTGCGCGCGCGTTCCTCGATTGCCGCCTCGCCGTCCTTCAAATCCTTCACCTCTGCTGCCAACGCCTGGTTGCGTTGGCGCAGACCTTCGTTGTCCTGTGTCTGATGCGCGACCTGGGCTTCCAGCATCATCACCTCGCCGGAATTCCCAGGCCCGAACCAGAAGCGGTACTGCAGCCAAGCCAGCAGTACCGCCAGCACCAGCAGTAGCCAGCGCCAGTTGCGCACGGCTTAGCGCTTGAGCGACACGAACGCGTCGCGGCCGGCGTAACGCGCGCCGGAGCCCAGCGCCTGCTCGATACGCAGCAACTGGTTGTACTTGGCCACGCGGTCGCTGCGGCACAGCGAGCCGGTCTTGATCTGGGTGGCGGTGGTGGCCACGGCAATGTCGGCGATGGTGGTGTCTTCGGTTTCGCCGGAACGGTGCGACACGATCGAGGCGTAGTGGGCCGCATGCGCCATCGCGATGGCTTCCAGCGTTTCGGTCAGCGTGCCGATCTGGTTGACCTTGATCAGGATCGCGTTGGCGGTGCCCGAATCGATGCCCTGCTTGAAGATCTTCGGGTTGGTGACGAACAGATCGTCGCCCACCAACTGGACCTTCTTGCCGACGCGCTCGGTCAGCAGCTTCCAACCGGCCCAGTCGTCCTCGGCCAGGCCATCTTCGATGCTGATGATCGGGTACTGCGCCACCCAGTCGGCCAGGAAGTCGACGAACTGCTCGCTGGTCAGGCGCTTGTTCTCGCCGACCAGGTTGTACTTGCCGTTGTCGTAGAACTCGCTGGAGGCCACGTCCAGGCCCAGCAGGATGTCTTCGCCCGCGGTGTAGCCGGCCTTGCCGATCGCTTCGAGGATGGTGTCCAGCGCTTCGACGTTGCTGCGGAAGTCCGGCGCAAAGCCGCCTTCGTCGCCCACCGCCGTGCTCAGGCCATGGCCCTTGAGCACCGACTTGAGCGAATGGAAGATTTCGGTACCGGCGCGCAGCGCTTCGGAGAACGAGCTGCAACCGACCGGCAGCACCATGAACTCCTGGAAATCGACGTTATTGTCGGCATGCGCGCCGCCGTTGATGATGTTCATCATCGGCACCGGCAGCGCCACGTCGGATTCAGTGATGGTGGACAGGTACTGCCACAACGGCTGCTTGCGCGAGGCGGCTACGGCATGCGCGGCGGCCAGCGAAACACCCAGCAGCGCGTTGGCGCCCAGGCGGCCCTTGTTCTCGGTTCCGTCCAGATCGATCAGGCGACGGTCCAGGCCCTGCTGGTCGGCCGCATCGAAGTTCTTCAGCGTCTCGGCGATGGTCCCGTTGACGTTATCCACCGCGTGGCGCACGCCCTTGCCCAGGTAGCGGGTCTTGTCGCCATCACGCAGCTCCACCGCTTCCTTGGTACCGGTCGAGGCACCCGACGGCACGGCCGCGCGGCCGAACGAACCGTCGTCCAGCGTGACTTCGGCCTCCAGCGTGGGATTGCCGCGGGAGTCGAGGATTTCGCGGGCGAGGATCTTGGCGATAGTGGTCATAGGTCCGTTCGGTTACCAGTAAGGGGGGAAGTACACCGGAAACAAGCTGCCGGATTATCGCTGCACACCGGTCCATTGCCAAATCGCATGTCGCCGCTACACACAGCACGTCGCGGGCGGACCGCTACGCCATCAAGCCCAACAGCGACAAACCAGACAGCAGCAGCAAGAGCAACAGCAGGATCAGCGCGGCGATCGCCGCACCAGGCTGGCGACTCAGCCGTAATGCAGCCGAGCCTGTGGCCAGGCTACTGACAACGGCCATGGTGGCCATGATCAGCGTGATGCGCATCGGCAGCCGCGTGGCTTGCATGGCATGGTCGCCATCGCCCGGCATGCCGATGCTGGCGGTAAACAGAACGGCCATGACCGCCATGCACGCCCACGCCGCGATCGACGCGGCCAGTGCCCACCAGCCCCAGGGCCAGTGGCGCCACCGCCGCTCCCGGCGGTGCGCTGCAGCGGCCGCGCGCTGATCAGAACTCACGCAAAGCGCGCAAACCCGTGCTTCTTGGTGACGGCGTCCAGCTCCATCAGGGTTTCGAGCAGTTCTTCCATGCGATCCAGCGGCCACGCATTGGGACCATCGGACAGCGCCTTGGACGGATCCGGGTGGGTTTCGGCGAACAGGCCGGAAATCCCGACCGCCACCGCCGCGCGCGCCAGCACCGGCACGAACTCGCGCTGACCACCGGAGCTGCTGCCCTGCCCGCCCGGCAACTGCACCGAATGGGTAGCGTCGAACACCACCGGGCAGCCGGTGTCGCGCATCACGCTCAGCGAGCGCATGTCACTGACCAGGTTGTTGTAGCCGAACGAGGCGCCACGCTCGCAGACCATGATCTGCTCGTTGCCGGTGGATTTGGCCTTGTCCACCACCGGCTTCATGTCCCATGGCGCGAGGAACTGGCCCTTCTTGATGTTGACCGGCTTGCCGGCGGCGCAGACGTTCTTGATGAAGTCGGTCTGGCGCACCAAAAATGCCGGAGTCTGCAGCACGTCGACGACGGCCGCGACCTCGTTCATCGGGGTGTATTCATGCACGTCGGTGAGCACCGGCACGCCGATCTGCTTCTTCACCGCATCCAGCACCTTCAAACCTTCTTCCAGGCCCGGGCCACGGAAGCTGGTGCCGGAGGTGCGATTGGCCTTGTCGAAACTCGACTTGAAGATGAAGTTGACGCCGAGCTTGCCGGTGATCTCCTTGAGCCTGCCGGCCACGTCGAGCTGCAGCTGCATCGATTCGATCACGCAGGGGCCGGCAATCAGGAACAGCGGCTGGTCGAGGCCGACTTCGAAGTCACACAGTTTCATCAGGTCACCTAAGTAATTAAGCCCCTCTCCCGTCGGGAGAGGGGTTGGGGTGAGGGTACGGGTTGCAAGCGCTTGTAAGGCCAGATGGTTTGCCCTGGCTGGCGCGTGGCGACGCGTTCATCACAGCTGCCATCTTCCAGTGCGTTGCGGTGCCCCTCTCATCCGCCTACGGGGCACCTTCTCCCATGAAGGGGACCGAGGTCCCGATGGGAGAAGGAACTCACGCACGCGCTTCTTTGAGCAACTTGCCGCCAGCCTTCTTCTCGCGCGCCGCACGCACGAAGCCGATGAACAGCGGATGGCCGTCGCGCGGGGTGGACAGGAATTCCGGATGCGCCTGGCAGGCCAAAAACCACGGGTGCATGTCGCGCGGCAGCTCCACCACTTCCACCAGGGTGTCGTCCATCGACTTGCCGGAGATCACCAGACCGGCGTCTTCCAACTGCGTGCGATAGCGGTTGTTGAACTCGTAACGGTGACGGTGCCGCTCGGCCACCACATCCTTGCCATAGACCTCGCGCGCCAGCGTACCGGGCTTCAGGCGCTGCTCCTGCAGGCCCAGACGCATGGTGCCGCCCAGGTCGGATTTTTCGTCGCGCTTTTCGACTTCACCGGTGGCGGTGCGCCATTCGGTGATCAGGCCGATCACCGGGTGCGGCGACTGGCGATCGTTCTCGGTGCTGTTGGCTGCATCCAGGTCGGCGACGTGGCGGGCATAGTCCACCACGGCCGCCTGCATGCCGTAGCAGATACCGAAATACGGCACCTTGTGCTCACGCGCGAACTTGGAGGTCTGCACCTTGCCTTCGAAACCGCGGTCGCCGAAACCGCCCGGCACCAGGATGCCGTCGATGTCTTGCAAGGCAGACATGTCGCTGCCCTCCAGATCCTGCGCTTCCAGCCACTTCAGGTTGACCTTGGTGCGCTGACGCAGGCCACCGTGACGCAGCGCTTCTGCCACCGACTTGTAGGCGTCCTGGTGATCGACGTACTTGCCGACCACGGCGATGTTGACCTCGTCCAGCGGATGCTTGACCGCATCCACCACCGCCGCCCATTCGGACAGGTCGGCCGCGGCGACCTTGTCGCGCAGCTTGAACTGCTCGATGACCAGTTCGTCCAGGCCTTGGCGCAGCAATTCCAGCGGCATGCCGTACAGCACGTCGATATCCGGGCAGCTGATCACCGCACGCTCGGAGACGTTGGTGAACAGCGCGATCTTGCGGCGCTCCGAATCCGGCACTGCCTGCTCGGACCGGCACAGCAGCACGTCCGGCTGGATGCCGATCGAGCGCAGTTCCTTGACCGAATGCTGGGTCGGCTTGGTCTTCAGCTCACCGGCCGCCGCGATGTACGGCACCAACGTGAGATGCATGAACATGGCCTTTTCGGCGCCGCGCTCGGTGCGCACCTGGCGAATCGCTTCCAGGAACGGCAGCGATTCGATGTCGCCGACGGTGCCGCCGATTTCGATCAACGCGACATCGAACCCGGCGGTGGCCTCGTCGATGCAGCGGCGGATCTCGTCGGTAATATGCGGAATCACCTGCACGGTGGCGCCCAGATAATCGCCACGACGCTCCTTGCGGATCACGTTCTCGTAGATGCGGCCGGTGGTCACCGAATTCTTGCGCGACAGGCGCGTGCGTACATAACGCTCGTAGTGACCCAGATCCAGGTCGGTTTCGGCACCGTCGTCGGTGACGTAGACCTCGCCATGCTGGAACGGGCTCATCGTGCCCGGGTCCACGTTGATGTACGGGTCCAGCTTCATCATCGTGACCTTCAGGCCACGCGCTTCAAGAATGGACGCAAGCGAAGCGGCGGCAATGCCCTTGCCTAGCGAGGACACTACGCCGCCGGTAACGAAAATCAGGGGGGTCATGGGGCTTGAAGCCTCCCGGAAAGCCATAGTTTAGCGGGTGACGGGCGAATGCCCAAGGGTTGCGTGACGACGAGGTCATCACACGTTGAAACAGTGCATGTCGCGCAGGCCTGAGCGGCTGGCAGACATGACGGGCACTGCCAGGCGATTGCGGGCTTTCTGCGGGGGCCGGCATGCATGCGCGTTACATGCCAGCCCCATGCACCGGCTACGCCAACAGGGCGAATGCTGCGTGGTCTTACACAGCTACCCCAAAAGCGAACGCCCCGGCAATGCCGGGGCGTCGGTAGCACCTGGCCGCTAGGCCGCGCGATCAGCGTGCAGGCTTTTCTTCTTCCTCTTCCTCGCGCGGGGCGCTGTCGGCCTTGGGCTTCTGCGCAGCGGCGGCAGCGCGGCGTTCGGCTTTGCGTTCGGCTTCGGTCTTGGCCTTCGCGTCATCGGCCTTTTGAGCCGCGGCGCCCTGTCCGGTCTGCTGCGGAGCGGCCTGGGCCATGGCGGGAAGCGCTGCGACTGCGGCCGCACCGAGGGTGAGCATCAGGATGTGCTTGAACTTCATGGCGTCCTCTTTGGCTTCGGTGACATCCTCAGGTGGGGACGCTTGATTGCGAAACCAACGCCAGGGTAGCCAATGCTGCCCGGCCCCCCACTGAACGCCGGTCGCGTGCAAAAAATCGGCTCAGCCCCCACACTTGCGCGTCGTTTCACGTGCCAACGAGATGCATGAACACCCGTTATAACGCCGCCGATATTGAAGTGCTGTCGGGCCTGGACCCGGTCAAACGCCGCCCCGGCATGTATACCGACACCGCGCGCCCGAACCATCTGGCGCAGGAAGTGATCGACAACTCTGTCGACGAGGCGCTGGCCGGCCACGCCAAGCAGGTCGAAGTCACGCTGTACAAGGACGGTAGCTGCGAAGTGTCCGACGACGGCCGCGGCATGCCGGTGGACATCCATCCGGAAGAGAAGATTCCGGGCGTGGAGCTGATCCTGACCCGGCTGCATGCCGGCGGCAAGTTCAGCAACCGCAACTACACCTTCTCCGGTGGCTTGCACGGTGTAGGCGTAAGCGTGGTCAACGCGCTGTCGACCAAGGTCGAACTGTTCATCAAGCGCGAAGGCAGCGAGCACCGCATGGAGTTTCGCGATGGCAACGCCGCGTCCAAGCTGGAAGTGGTGGGTACCGTCGGCAAGAAAAATACCGGCACGCGGCTGCGTTTCTGGGCCGACCCCAAGTATTTCGATACGCCCAAATTCAATGTGCGTGCGTTGCGGCACCTGCTGCGCGCCAAGGCGGTGCTGTGCCCCGGCCTGACCGTCAAATTGCACGACGAGGCGACCGGCGAGCAGGACAGCTGGTATTTCGAAAACGGCCTGCGCGATTACCTGAAGGGTGAGATGGCCGAGCACGAGCTGCTGCCGGCCGACCTGTTCGTCGGTAGCCTGAAAAAAGACACCGAAATCGTCGACTGGGCCGCGGCCTGGGTGCCGGAAGGCGAGCTGGTGCAGGAAAGCTACGTCAACCTGATCCCCACCGCGCAGCATGGCACCCACGTCAATGGCCTGCGTTCGGGCCTGACCGATGCGCTGCGCGAGTTCTGCGATTTCCGCAATCTGCTGCCGCGCGGCGTCAAGCTGGCACCGGAAGATGTCTGGGACCGGGTGACCTTCGTGCTCAGCCTGAAGATGACCGATCCACAGTTTTCCGGTCAGACCAAGGAACGCCTGTCCTCGCGCCAGGCTGCCGGCTTCATCGAAGGTGCCGCGCACGATGCCTTCAGCCTGTATCTCAACCAGAACGTGGAGATCGGCGAGAAGATCGCGCAGATCGCCATCGATCGCGCCAGCGCACGGTTGAAGACCGAAAAGCAGATCGTCCGCAAGAAGGTCACCCAGGGCCCTGCCCTGCCCGGCAAGCTGGCCGATTGCATCAGCCAGGATCTGTCGCGTACCGAACTGTTCCTGGTCGAAGGCGATTCGGCCGGCGGCTCGGCCAAGCAGGCGCGCGACAAGGATTTCCAGGCCATCCTGCCGTTGCGCGGCAAGATCCTCAACACCTGGGAAGTGGCTTCCGGCAGCGTATTGGCCTCCGAGGAAGTGCATAACCTGGCGATCGCGATCGGTTGCGACCCGGGCAAGGACGACATCACCGGGCTGCGCTACGGCAAGGTGGTGATCCTGGCCGACGCCGACTCCGATGGCCTGCATATCGCCACGCTGCTGACGGCGCTGTTCCTGCAGCATTTCCCCGCGCTGGTGGCCGCCGGCCACGTGTTCGTGGCGATGCCGCCCTTGTTCCGTGTCGATGTGGGCAAGCAGGTGTTCTATGCGCTGGACGAAGAAGAAAAGACCACGCTGCTGGACAAGATCGCGCGCGAAAAGATGAAGGGCCAGATCAGCGTCACCCGCTTCAAGGGCCTAGGCGAAATGAATCCGCAGCAGCTGCGCGAATCCACCATCCACCCGGACACGCGTCGACTGGTGCAGCTGACCATCGACGACGGCGAGCAGACGCGTTCGTTGATGGACATGCTGCTGGCCAAAAAACGCGCAAGCGACCGCAAGCAGTGGCTGGAGACCAAGGGCGATCTGGCCTCGCTTGAAGTCTGAGTGCTGGAAACCGATAGCCCCTCTCCCACCCAGGCGAGAAGGCACGGCCTGCGCGCGCCTTCGAGCGCCCGCGCCGCAAGCGCGGGCGGGGCGCAGAGCGGCGTTTGGGTGCGGGCGTATGCACTTGCGAAGTGAGTAGCACGAGGCTTCGCCCGCACCCTCATTCCCCTTCGGAGCACCGTCCGCATCAGGCGGGACAATGTCTCGACGGGAGAAGGAAGCGCCTTGCATGGGCGCTCATTTCGGCGGGCCGCACACACCTGCCTTTGCGTACCACCTCGGTCCGCGCGACATCCATGCCTTCCTGCACATCCACCGGGCTCTGCAGCGGCCTAGCATCGGCGCTTCCCTGCAATCACGTCGATGCCCATGCCCTTCTTTCTCCGTGCCGGCCTGCTGGTCTGCGTGCTGTTCAGCGGGACAGCGCTGGCCGAAGCGCCAGACAAAACCGATAAAAGCGATGCCAAACCCGATGCCGCTGCCGCCAAACAGGCGCCATTGCCGGCCGACGCCAGCGTGCGCCAGAGCACACGCGTGGCTGGCCGCAACCTGAGCTATACCGCCACGGTCGGCACGTTGCCGGTGCGCGATGCGCAGGGCAAGACCACGGGGGAAGTGGTATTCACCGCCTATACCGTCGATGGCAAGGACCGCCCGGTGACCTTCGCCTTGAACGGTGGGCCGGGCGCCGCATCGGTGTATCTCAACATGGGCGCGATCGGGCCGAAGATCGTCGGTTTCGGCGCCGAGGGCGACAGTGCGTCGGCACCTGCCACACTGCGCGACAACCCGGGCACGTGGCTGGACTTCACCGACCTGGTCTTCATCGACCCGGTGGGCACCGGCTTCAGCCGCGCCCTGATCGGCGACGACGATGCCAAGAAGCAGTTCTACAACCCGCAGGCGGATGTGGAATATCTCTCGCGGGTGATCTACGACTGGCTGCTCAAGAACCGCCGCCTGCAGGCGCGCAAATATCTGGTCGGCGAAAGCTATGGCGGCTTCCGCGGCCCGCGCATTACCCATTACCTGCAGACGCAGCTGGGCGTGGCGATGAACGGCGTGGTGCTGGTGTCGCCGTATCTCAACCCGACCCTGGACGACAACGGCGATGTGTCGCCCCTGGCATGGATGCTGACGCTTCCCTCGATCGCTGCTGCGCACCTGGAGCGCCAGGGCCAGCTCAGCGACAGCGCGATGCGCCAGGTGATCGACTACACCCGCGGCGATTACGCGGTGGCGCTGATGAAAGGACGCACCGACCCGCAGGCGCATGAGGCGATGCTGCAGCAGGTCACCCGCATGACCGGGCTGGACCCGGCATATGTGCGGCGCTCCGGCGGACGCCTGGAAACCCAGGCCTATCTGCGCGAAGTGTTTCGTGACAAGGGCGAACTGGGCAGCCGTTACGATTCCAACGTGACCGCCTTCGACCCGTTTCCCAACGATGCCGAACAACGCGCCAACGACCCGCTGCTGGACAGCATCATTGCGCCCACCACCACCGCAATGGTGGACTTCGTCACCCGCGTGGTCGGCTGGAAGATCGATGCGCAATATCGCGCGCTCAACTACGACGTGAACAAGCTCTGGGACTGGAACGACGAGCTTCGCAAGGGCGCAGTGACCCAGCTGCGTCAGTCGGTGGCGATCGATCCGAAGCTGCGCGTGTTGATCGCGCACGGCTGGAACGACCTCTCCTGCCCGTTCATGGGTTCGGTCCTGACGGTGGACCAGATGCCGGCCATGGGCAGCGACAGCAAACGCGTGCAGGTACGCGAATATCCCGGCGGCCACATGTTCTACAACCGCGCCGACAGCCAGGCCGCGTTCCGTGACGACGTCAAGGCGATGTACCAAACGCGCTGAGTGCAGGCAGAGCCGGCCGCACACGCGGCCGGCGACCAAGCCGTCGGGCAGCACCATCAGTTCCGAGTGCCGCGCATCTGCGTTGCCATCGTCAATCTGGAACTGGCAAGCACCGTCGCAAGGACATCAGCCAAGCAGATCTAGCAGCGCACCAGCTGTTACCAATCCCCAATCCCAAATCCCGGCTCCCCAATCACAACGCACCAGGCTCGCTAGCCTTCACGTTCCACCCCAACCACTGGTAGACCTGATAGCGCGCAATGCCCAGGTATTCGTGCAGGGCCACATCGGCCAGCGTGAAGTTGTAGCTCTGCGGCAGGATCGACCAGGTGGCGGTCAGCCAATCGGCGCGCACCGGTGTGGCATCGATGCCGAAATGGCGGAAATACAATTCGGCGCGACGCAGATGCGTGGCCGAGGACACCAGCGCAATGCGATCGGGCCGGTAGGCGCGCAGCAAAGGCTGGCTGAACTGCGCGTTCTGCCAGGTGTTCATGCTCGACGGCTCCATGATCAGATCTGCCCGCGGAATGCCCAGGCCCAGCAAGACACGCTGGTAGACCACCGCTTCGGACAGGCCCAGGCCGCGTGCATCGCCGCCGCTGATCTCGATCTTGCAATCGCCCCCGCTGTGCCGGCATTGCCAGTACAGCCGTGCCGATTCGACGATGCGGCCGTAGGCGAACAGATTGGCTTCGGCCACCGCATCGCGGCCTTCCGGGCGCACGGTGCCGGCACCCAGCAGCACGATGACGTTGCGCGCGCCCCACGCGTTGAAATCGTTGACCCCGGTGCGTTGCAGGTGTTGCAGCATCCAGGAGGGCAACGGACCGCAGCCCACCGCGAACACCAGCAGCAAGCTGGCCAGGCCCAGCACGCGGGAGAACCGCCGCAATCCGCGGCGGTCGATCAACCAGGCAAACCCGAACAACACGCACACCAGGGCAAGCATCATCGGGAAAGGGTCTCACTCATGGCATGCGGGCAACTTGCCGCAAACAGGTCGATACGGCAACGGCGGCGCAGTCTGCCGACG
The DNA here is from genome assembly GCF_020880415.1 of Xanthomonas euvesicatoria pv. euvesicatoria. Lineage (GTDB taxonomy): Bacteria > Pseudomonadota > Gammaproteobacteria > Xanthomonadales > Xanthomonadaceae > Xanthomonas > Xanthomonas euvesicatoria. The sequence continues at coordinate 71,942 of NZ_JAJIUJ010000037.1, forward strand.
GTGCGTGAGCGCACCGCGGCATCGCTCAGGTCCAGCCGAACAGCTCGAACAGCGTCAGGATCAGATACGCCACGCCGCCAGCGGCCGGGATGGTGAGAATCCAGGCCCAGACGATGCGCTCGATCACCCCCAGCCGCAGCGAACGCGGGTTCTTGGCAAAACCCACCCCCATGATGGCGGTGGAAATGCTGTGCGTGGTGGATACCGGCATGCCGAAATGCGCCGCCACGGTGAGCACCGTCGCCGAGCTGGTTTCTGCGGCAAAGCCGTGGATGGGATGCAGCTTGACCATCTTGTGGCCGAGCGTCTTGATGATCTTCCAGCCGCCCGACGCCGTCCCTGCGGCCATCACCACCGCGCAGGTCAGCACGATCCACATCGGGATACCGGCGCCGGCGGCAAGGCCGGTGCCCGGATGCAGGAACGACAACCAGCTCGGCAAATCGTCCAGCGCACCGGCCGACTGCGCGCCGATCAGGGTCATGGCGATGATGCCCATGGTCTTCTGCGCGTCGTTGTGGCCGTGCGCGTAGCCCATGTACGCGGCCGAGGCGATCTGCGCCTTGCCGAAGAACGCATTGACCCAGCGCGGGCGCGCCAGCCGCCCGATCGGGCCGCCGAGTTTGGACATGCCGGCGATGATCGCCCACAGCAGCACCATCACCAAGATGCCGAGCACGAAACCGGCGATCGGCGAGGTGATCATCGGGACGAACACCTTCCACAACAGGCCCTTGTTCTTGGCCCAGTTGCCGATGTTTTCCGACCAGATCAGCGCGTCCCAGTTGTTGTGCGCCGCGGCCAGGCCGGCGCCGCACAAGCCACCGATCAAGGCATGCGAGGACGACGACGGCAGGCCCTTCCACCAGGTGATCAGGTTCCAGATGATGCCGCCCAGCAGGGCGCACAGGATCACCTGCGGAGTGACGTCGACCACGTTGGTGTTGAGCAGGCCGGAAGCAATCGTCAGCGCCACGGCGGTGCCGGTCAGCGCGCCGATCAGGTTCATGCCGGCGGCCAGCATCACCGCCCAACCGGGCGAGAGCACCTTGGTGGCGACCACGGTGGCGATGGAGTTGGCGGTGTCGTGGAAGCCGTTGATGAACTCGAACACCAACGCGGCCAGGATCACCACCAGAACTAAGGTAAGCACGCGGCGACCTCAGCTGTTCTTCAGCACGATCTGGTAGACCACCACACCGGCCTCGCGGCAGCGGTCGATGGCCTTTTCCAGAATCTCGAAGAACTCCTTGAGCAGGAACATCTGCAACGTGTCCAGCCGGCCGGAATAGATGTCGCGATACAGCTCCAGCATCAGCCGGTCGGCTTCGTTTTCGAGCATGCGCAGCTTGTCGTTGAGCGCGGTCATGCGGTCGATGTTCATGTGCGGCAGGTCGGCCACCATCTCCACCACCACCGCGGCGGCCTGCTCCAGCATCGCGGCGCGCGGAGCGAAGTCGATGTGTTCCAGGTGCTTGGTCGCCAGCGAGTAGCGGTCGGCGAATTTCTCGACCTGCTTGGGAATCTTGTACAACGCCGAGCCCAACGCCTCGATGTCTTCGCGTTCGATCGGGGTCATGAAGCTATCCACCAGCGCCTGGCCGATCTTGTCGGAGGCGGCGCGTTCGCGCAGGCGGGCCAGCTTGAAGGCGTCCAGCGCCGGTTGGCGGTCGGACTCGCGCATCATGGCGTGCAACGCCCTGGTGCTGTCGTAGGCGGCCTGCGCCGCTTCGTTCAGAAGCGCATAGAACTGCTTGCCGGAACCGAAGATGGTCTGCAACGAGAACATGGGTGGACAACTTCCTGCCGTCGAGGGAGAGACGGCGCCAGACGCGAATTATGACCGTTCCATGACCTCTCTGGGTATCTCGCGCCGGGAGCGGCCTTCACATCGACATTTCCCGGCTCGAACCACCCTGTGGTTTGCTACCATGCCCCCGCGCCTTCGGGCGCACCCTATGGAAGACGACCCTATCCCCCCGTGTTGCCGCCCGGCCTGTGCGCCCGCCGGTAGCCCCAGTGCTCCCCCGCCCTCCCCTTCACTAACCGGGGAAGACGCCCGTGGTTGAGTTTTTGATCGTCATCGCCCTGATCGTGCTGAATGGCTTCTTCGCCATGTCGGAGATGTCGTTGATGACCTCGCGCAAGAGCCGCCTGAAGCAGATGGCCGGCTCCAGCAAGCGCGCCGCGCGGGCCCTGGCCCTGGCCGAAAGCCCCGAAAACTTCCTGTCCACGGTTCAGATCGGCATCACCCTGATCGGCATCCTGACCGGCGTGTTCGGCGGCGAGGCGATCGGCGAAGCCATCGCCAGCTGGCTGCAGGGTGTGTTCCCGGCCTTGGCGGGCACGTTCGAACTGGTCGGCAAGCCGCGCCCGTATTCGGTGGTGATCGGCAGCACCCTGGCGGTGGCGCTGATCACGTTCCTGACGCTGATCTTCGGCGAGCTGGTGCCCAAGCGGCTGGCGCTGCGCAATTCCGAAGACATCGCAGGCGTTGTCGCGGTGCCGATGGCCTGGCTGGCCAAGATCGCCGCGCCCGGGGTGTGGGTGCTGGCGCGCTCCACCCGCCTGGTCCTGCGCATGCTGGGCATGGGCAAGGACGAGTCGGCCTCGGTCACCGAGGAAGAGATCCGCATGCTGGTGGCCGAAAGCCACGAGGCCGGGGTGATCGACGCGCACGAGCGCGACATGATGAATCGCGTGATGCGGCTGGGCGATCGTACCGCCGACAGCCTGATGACCCCGCGCAACCGCATCGCCTGGCTGGACGCCAACGCCGAGCCGGAACGCAATCTGCAGGTCATGCGCGAGCACGAATTTTCGCGCTACCCAGTGTACCGCGGCAGCGACCAGGACATTGCTGGGGTGCTGGAAGTCAAATCGCTGGTCACGCGCATGGACGGCCACGGCGCGCACCTGTTCCAGGCGCTGCGCGACACCTTGTTCGTGTCCGAATCCACGCACGCGATGAAGCTGCTGGAAATCTTTCGCGAAGAACAGCAGTCGATGGCGCTGGTGGTGGACGAATACGGCGAAATCCGCGGATTGGTGACCATCAGCGACCTGATGGGCGCAGTGGTCGGCCGTCTGCAGGCGGTGGAAAATACCGACGAGGACGCGCTGGTGGTCACGCGCGCGGACGGCTCGCTGTTGATCGACGGGTCGCTGCCGGTGGAAGAATTGCGCGAAGTCCTCGGTGCCGAACTGCCCGACGCCGACGAGGGCGATTACCACACGCTTGCGGGCCTGTGCATTTACTATTTCGGGCGCATTCCGCAGGCCGGCGAGTTCTTCGATTGGGCCGGCTGGCGCATCGAGATCGTCGACCTGGACGGTGCGCGCGTGGACAAGTTGCTGCTGAGCCGGGTGGGCGACGAGGACAGCGATGACATCGTCGGCTGACGGCGGTGCACCGCACGATGATGCCAGCGAGCAGATGCGCTACCGCAACGAAGGCATCCGCAGCCTGCTGGCAGCCTTCAGCGAAGGTGATCCGGACCAGGTGTTGCGCGTTCGCGAGATCTTGGCCGACCTGCAGCAAAGCGCCTTCGGCGTGTTCCTGTTTCTTGCGATCCTGCCCTCGTTCATTCCGATTCCCGGCGTTGCCGGTGGCATCAGTGGACCGTTGACCATCCTGATCGGGCTGCAGATGATGTGCTGCCTGCGCAAGCCGTGGGTACCGCGCTTCATCGGCGAACGCGGGCCGCGCCGTCGGACCAGCCAGCGCTTCGTGGCCAAACTGGGACCGACGCTGCAACGCCTGGATCGCCTGCTCAAACCGCGGTTGCATGGCATGCTGGACCGGATGCCGGCGCAGCTCCTCACCGGCTTGCTCCTGGTGCTGGTCGGCATCCTGCTGACGCTGCCGATCCCCTTCACCAACTACATCTTCGGCCTGATCCTGCTGCTGTTCGCGCTGGCCCTGCTCGAGCGCGACGGTGCGCTGATGCTGGTGGGCTGGGCAGCTGCGCTGATCTCGGTGGCCGTGTTCGGGGTCACCTCCGACCAGCTGGTGGATCTGATTCGCGATTGGTGGCCGGACGCCTGGCGCTGAGCGCAGCGCGTCCGGCGCGGCGCTTGCGACGCAGTTATTTCAGATCGACCACGCGGTTGTCCGACAGGCTGCCGGTATCGTCGGTGACCGCCGTCATCACGAAATACAGCGCCTTGCCGAGCAGCCCGCTGGGGCCGTCCCAGTATTCGGCCGATTCGGCGCGCACATGGATCAAGCGCAGGTCCGGGTCGTCCTTGCCGCCGGGGAAGAACACCTTCATTGCCGGCGACCACAGTTCGTCGATCTTGGCGCGGTCGTGGACCACGCGTGCGGTGCCGGCTACCGAGACATACGTGTTCTTCGAGGCCGACGCGTAGGCCACGTTGACGCGCGGATCAGCGGCGATTTCCGCCACTTTCGGGCTGTCGGCGGCGGTGGCGAACCACAGGTCGCCGTCGAACTCGACTTCCTGCGTGCCCAGCGGGCGGCTCACCAGTTTGCCGTCGGCCGAGACGGTGGTGAACATCGCGATGTCCACCCCGCGGATCAACTCGGCCAACTGCTTGACGCTCTCGCGGCGTTGCTGAAATTGCATGCTGGTCTTCCCAATGGATGTGCACGCATCACAGCCGATCGCCGCGCAAAGCGACGTGAATCACGCCAAGGTCACGTCCAGCTCGCGGCACGCGGCGGCGGCGGCAATTTCGAAGGAACGCAGACGCGCGGCGTGGTCGTAGATGTTGGCGGTGAACAACAGCTCGTCGGGCGTGTGACGCTCGATGAACTCTGCCACGCCGCGCGCAATCTGCTCGGCATCGCCGAGTACCGTGCACGCCAGTGCACGCTCCACCCCGGCACGCTCATGCGGCTGCCAGAAGCTGTCGATATCGTCGATGGGCGGCGGAATCTTGCCCGGCTTGCCGCGGCGCAGATTGACGAAGCTCTGCTGCTGGGTGGTGAACAGACGGCGTGCCTGCGCCTGCGTCTCGGCCGCCACCACATTCAGGGCCAGCATCACGTGCGGCTTGGCCAGCTGTGCGGACGGGCGGAATTCGCGGCGATAGATCGCCACCGCGTCGTCCATCGCGTCGGGTGCGAAATGCGAGGCGAACGCGAACGACAACCCCATCGCGGCGGCAAGGCGTGCGCTGAACAGACTCGACCCCAGCAGCCACACCGGCACCTCCAGCCCGGCGCCGGGCACGGCCTGCACCAGTTGCCCCGGCACCGCCGGCGCGAAATAGCGCATCAGTTCGGCCACGTCCTGCGGAAAGTGATCGGCGCTGTCGAAATAGCGGCGCAAGGCGCGTGCGGTGGGCTGATCGGTGCCCGGCGCACGGCCCAGGCCCAGGTCGATACGCTGCGGATACAACGAGGCCAGCGTGCCGAATTGTTCGGCCACCTGCAACGGCGCGTGGTTGGGCAACATGATGCCGCCGGCACCCACGCGGATGGTCTTGGTGCCGCCGGCGACGTGACCGATCAGCACGGCGGTGGCGGCGCTGGCGATGCCTGGCATGTTGTGGTGTTCGGCCAGCCAGTAGCGCTGATAGCCCCAACGCTCGGCGTGCTGGGCCAGATCGAGCATGTTGGCGAAAGCGTGGGTGGTGTCGCTGCCTTCGCAGACCGGCGCCAGATCGAGCACGGAAATGGGGGTCATCGAATGACTCCGGAAAGAGTGATATGCCAGAGATGGGGCTGGCCCGGCGGCATTGCCAGCGGCCTGTTGGGTGCCGTGAGGGATTACAGCATTCCAGCAGTCGGACAACGCATGGGGTGCACGGGCTTGGTTCCACTCGCGACAGCGGCGTTGTTGAGCTTGCTGCTGACAAGGGCGGTGCGGGCGCGATTGTGAGGAAGAGTGCTGTTGCCTGGTCGGCTGCGCGCACCTTGGATGCCCAGTGCCCTCTTGCCACAGACGAACGCATTGACCGCGCGACGAAGTGTGCCCGCTGCGGCATCTGGACGCTGGCTATGATGAGACTGCCCTATCTGCGCCTGCCTGCCCATGTCTCCGAGTGTTTTAGCGCCCCCCGAACAGCCCTCGCCTTCCGCGCAGATCGCCGCCCGGATCGACCGGTTGCCCGCCAGCGCCACGCTGTGGCGGCTGGTGGGGTTGCTGGCGCTGGGCGGGTTCTTCGAGTTGTATGACCTGTTCCAGACCGCCTACATCAGCCCCGGGCTGATTGGCGACGGCATTTTTGCCAGCGGCGCCGATGGCGCGTTCGGCATGTCCGACCAGGCCGCATTCGCGGCGGCCACCTTCCTTGGGTTGTTTGTCGGTGCCGCGCTATTGAGCCCGTTTGCCGACGGGTTCGGGCGCCGCCCGGTGTTTACCTTCGCCTTGATCTGGTACACCGCTGCGACCGTGGCGATGGGTCTGCAAAGCACTGCCAGCAGTGTGATTGTGCTGCGCTGTGTGGTCGGCATCGGGTTGGGAATCGAACTGGTCACCATCGATACGTATCTGTCCGAACTGGTACCGCGGCACATGCGCAGCGCGGCGTTCGCATTTGCCTTTTTCGTGCAATTTCTGGCGGTTCCGACGGTCGCGCTGACCGCGTGGATGTTGGTGCCGTTTGCGCCGCTGGGCATGAGCGGCTGGCGTTGGGTGGTGTTGCTCAGCGGTGCGTTTGCGCTGGCGATCTGGTGGCTGCGCAGCCGCTTGCCGGAATCGGCGCGCTGGCTGGCCGCACACGGCCGGCATGCAGAAGCCGATGCAGTGGTGACCGAACTGGAAGCGCGCTGCTGTGGCGTGCGCCGTATCGCGGGCGCATCGGGATGTTGGTGGTCTTCCATGTGTTTCAGGCGATCGGCTTCTTCGGTTTCGGCAACTGGTTGCCTGCGCTGATCTCGGCGCAGGGCACCGGGGCCGGGGTGACCAAAAGCCTGGCGTACTCGTTTGCGATCTCGTTGGCCTACCCGCTGGCGCCATTGCTGTTGCTGCGTTTTGCACAGCGCTGGGAAAACAAATGGCAGATCACCGCATCGGCGCTGGGCGCTGTTCTGTTCGGTGGGCTGTTCGAGTTGCAGCATCAGGCCGTCGGCATGGTGCTGTGCGGGGCGATGGTCGCGTTCTGCAACGCCTGGATGAGCTTTGCCTATCACGGCTATCAGGCGGAGCTGTTCCCGACCGGCTTGCGTGCACGTGCAGTGGGCTTCTGTTATTCCTTCAGTCGCCTCTCCACGGCGGTGAGCAGCGTGCTGATCGGCTGGTTGCTGACGCAGGTTGGCAGCCACGGGGTGCTGGCCTTCATCGCGCTCAGCATGTCGATCGTGGCGAGCGTGATTGCCGCGTTCGGGCCGCGCACGCGCAATCGGGCGCTGGAAGAGATTGCGGGATAAAACGGCTGGCCCAGTGACCAGACGCACGCCTGGCGTGCGCAGCCGGTGCGCCGCGTGACCGGCCCATCCGGTGCCTGCGTGTCTTCGAGCGAGCCCGATGATTGCGCGCTATGTACTGTCAGCGACTTGCAAAGCCACCGACCCGCCAGCGTGTGACCGGCCTAGCGCACATCGTACGGCGTGGCAATTTCCGACGAACTGATATGCACCCGCCGAACAGGCGCACCATCCAAGTTCACCGTGCGATCGGCCACGGCGGCCAAGCTGGTGCGATGCGAAACCACCAACAGCACGGTATCCGGCAAACGCGCGCGCAAGGTGCTCAGCACCTGATGTTCGGCATCGGCGTCCAGCGCGCTGGTTGCTTCGTCCAACACGGCCAGGGTCGGCCGACGCAGCAGCACCTGCGCCAGCAACAGGCGTTGCGATTCGCCGCCCGAGAGGCGCCCGTCCTGCGCGTTGATCGGCGTGTCCAGGCCTTGCGCATCGCGCTGCAGCCGCGAACATAGGCCCACATCGGCCAGCACCTCCCACATGCATGCGTCGGACGCTGCGGGCAGCACCCACTGCAGGCAGTCGCGCACCGTGCGCTGCCACGGCCGCACGCCCTGGCCGATGTAGGCGCTGTGTCGCACCAGATGTCGATATGCCGAGAATGTCAGCCGTCGTCCGCCCATGTGCGCCACGAACTGCGCCGGCGGCGTCTGCCCGGAGAGCACATCCATCAGACTGCTCTTGCCCACGCCGGAGGCACCGACCACCAGGGTCATCTGGCCTGGTACCAGCAATATCGATTCGATCGCGCATTGGGGCAGTGGCGGCGCCAGCCCGATGTGTTCGATATGCAGCGCAGCCGTGAGTGGTTCGGCCATTTGCTCCGGAACGTGTACCCGCGCAGCGTCCAGGTCGACATAGCGGCGCCACAGCTGCAGCGCCGGCCACGCCGAACGCAACTGCTGAAGGCTCTGCCGCGTGGTGACCAGGTACGGCAGCAGACGGCCGAGCAATAGACTGACGGTGATCAGCGCAGCACGCTCGCCCCCCTGCCAGCGATTGGCCAGCACCAGGATGCCGGCGATGGCGACTACCGCGGCAAGTTCCAGCAGCAGGCGGCTGCCGGCAACCAGTGCTTGCTGTTGCGCATACCCGTGCCCCAGTCGCGCCGAAATGCGCTCGTAATGGCGGGTTTCGAGGCCTTCGCGCTGAAACGAGCGTACGTGGCGCAAGCGACGCGGAAAATCTTCGCTGAGCCAGAACAGTTGCGTCATATCAGCCACATACGCGCGGCTGATGCGTGCCTGTGCCCGACTGCTGGAGAAGCGCAGACCCAACCCTGCCAGCACCGCCAGCAGTGGGGTGGTGATCAACAGCACAGGTGCAATCAGCACCGCGATGCACACGCTCACCAGCGCAGTGATGGCCGCGACCAGCAGCTGCAGCACGGCGCTGAAGCCTTGCGTGGCGATCTCGATGTTGTACGTGAGCACGTTGGCGATTTCTGCCGAGCTGGCCCCGGACAGGGCCGGCAACGGCGCATCGATCAATGCCGCATGCACGCGTGCGCGCAGACCGATGGCATAGCGGCTGGTCAACTGCGCGGCCAGTCGCGCGCTCTGCCAGCGCAACACGGCAAACAGCAGGCTCACCGCAATGAACAGGCACGCCTGCATCGCCAGCCCGCCCGGCAAGGCCAGGCGATAGCCCGCCAGTTGCACGCTGTGGCCTGGCTGCACCAGCGGCAGCAGGCACACCGCCACCACGCTGCCGGCCAACGCGGCAGCCAGCGACAACGCGACGTAAAGCGCAATCATCGGCATGTCTGCAGGCACCAGCGTGCTCGCGAACTGGTGCAATGCAACGCGCATGCGCCGGATGGCGGTCATCGCCAGCGGCTCATTCGTGCGCAACATGCAGGCGCCAGTGCGCGATGCGGGTCTGCGGACCGGTGGCGTTCCAGGAGGCTTGCATACGGCCACTCATTGCAACAGCTGCAGCAGCGCATCCACCGATGCCTGCGGATGCGTGCCACGGTGCAAGGTGAACATGCCGATGCGCCGCACCTGTTCGACGAAGCGCTGCCAGCCGGGCTGACCGGCGGCGTACGGTTGATCGTGGGCCAGGCAGGCGGCGACTTGCTCCCCAGGCACCGCGACCAGGCGCTGTGCCGATGCGATGGCCGGCGACCTGGACACCATCACGACCGCATGCAACCGCATCGGCTTGGGCGCGAGATGCGCGTGGCGATGGCGAAGATCGACCTCGAATTTTTCCACGCCGCTGCGACGCCGGATCACCGGCGATGCGCTGATCCATGCGCGCGTGGGCGCGTCGACCAGGCCCAGCGCTTCGGCACGCAGATGCAGGAAATTGGCCACACCGGTGGTGAGCAGGCTATCGGGCGCCACAAAGACACCGTCTTCGGCGACAAAGTCCAGGCCATGCAACAGGCTATGCAAGGCCAAGGTCGATTTCCCCGCACCGCTGGCGCCAAGCAGCAACACGCTGCGTCCGCGTCGACCTACACAAGCGCCATGCAGCGGCACCAGCCCAATGCCACGCGCAGCCAGCAGGAATACGGCGAATTCGATCAGTTCGTAACGCACGTGATACGCGTGGGCAAGCATGTCCTCGGACACCACCAGCATCGCGCGGCGCTGTGGCACCGAGAGCATCAGGTAATTGCACGCATCCACGACGCCGCACAGCAGGCCGCCGCTGGCGTGCGTGCGCACAGGCGGCGGCTCGGCATCGGTGCGGCCCGGCGCACGCGGCAGCAGGTCCAATGTGACATGAAATTCCGGAGCGCCCGGCAGCCGATGCGCGGGCAAACCCGCGTAGGCGGCATCGACCAGCGCCAGCAGTGCTTGGCTATCGCTGTGGAAATGAAACAGCGCGCCGAGAATCTGCCGGCGCACGCCCAAGCGCCGCGGGCGATGCTCGCCGAACGGATCTGCCGCTACTGCGGCCCCTGCTGCGATGGCGGCTGAGCCATCGTTCAGCGGCGTGTGTTGCGCCCATGCAGCCGACTGCGGCATGCCTTCATCCGATGCACTGAATCAGCCGATGGGTGCCGCTTTCCTACAGAAAGGTTGCCTCGCCGCAGCCTTGCCCGCATGCAACGCGACGCAACCAAAGCGGCCTGCATCCGCACCTACTGCCGAGCCGAATGCCGGTGTCTGCGCACGCCGCTGCTGCGCCCGCCTGGCGAGAGAACGAGAGCCTTGTGCCGATGGTAAAGATCCAGGTCAGTCATTCGTATTTCCTGCGTTACGACCCCAAGCAATGGGAGCGCGGCAAGCCGTATCCGCCATTGGCGACGTTGCAGATCGCAGCGCTGCTGCGCGAGCGTGGGCATGCAGTGAGCCTGTTCGATGCAATGCTGGCCAACGATGTGGAGGACTACACCGCCGCACTGCGCGCTGCGCAGCCGGATCTGGTTGTTTTCTACGAAGACAACTTCAACTTCCTCACCAAGATGTGCCTGAGCCGGATGCGCGAGGCCGCCTGCCGCATGATCGCGCAGGCCCGTGCCGCCGGCTGCCGCGTGCTGGTGGCCGGCTCGGATGCGTCCGACAACCCGGATGCGTTCCTGGCCGCAGGCGCGCATGCGGTGTTGATCGGCGAAGGCATCGCCCCGTTGATCTCGTTGCTGGAGCGCATCGAAGCGAAGCCGGATATCACCACCGACCACTGGCTGGAGGGAGTTGCGCAGATCGCCACCAGCCAGCCTGCGGCAGTGCGCGTGCATCCCGGCGCGCAACCACCGGACGCACGGCTGAGCGGCCTGCCGGCATGGGACCTGGTGGATATGCCGCGCTACCGGCGCTTCTGGCAACAACGGCATGGCCATTTCAGCTTGAACATGGCCGCCTCGCGCGGTTGCCCGTTCCGTTGCAACTGGTGCGCCAAGCCGATCTGGGGCAATCACTACAAGCGGCGCGGCGCCGAAGAGGTGGCCGCAGAGATGATCCACCTCAAACGCACCTTTCGGCCGGACCATATCTGGATGGCCGACGACATCTTCGGCTTCCATATCGATTGGGTGGAGACCTTTGCGCAGCAATTGAGCGATGCCGACGGCGCGGTTCCCTTCACCATCCAGACCCGTGCCGACCTTGCCAGCGAACGCATGGCCGCAGCGCTGGCGCGCGCCGGCTGCGTGGAGGCCTGGATCGGTGCGGAAAGCGGCAGCCAGCGCATTCTCGACAAGATGACCAAGGGCACCCAGGTCGGCGAGGTCATCGCCGCACGTGAGCGCCTGGGCACGCAGGGCATCCGCGTGGGTTTCTTCATCCAGCTGGGCTATCTGGGCGAGGAACTCGACGACATCCTGGCCACGCGCGCATTGGTGACGCAGGCCAATCCGGACATCATCGGAGTCAGCGTGTCGTATCCCCTGCCCGGCACCAAGTTCTACGAAGAAGTAAAGAATCAGCTGGGCAGCAAGACGCACTGGCAGGATAGCGACGACCTGGCGATGATGTTCCGTGGCGCGTACGACTCCGAGTTCTATCGCAGCGTCCGCGATCTGCTGCACAGGCAGGTCGATCTGCAAAAGGCGCGTGCCACGATCACGGCCGATGCGTTCGCGCAGGCGTCGGAGCAACTGGAAGCACACTGGTCTGCCTTGATCGCCAGTGAGGCCCGGCACCGCAGCGAGCCGATGACCCCCAGTGCTGCGCGTCAGCCACGCCACCTGAGCACCGTCCTGGTGGGCTAGCGCGCGATCGTTTCCACACTTTTCTATCGACACCTTGCCTGACCGGACCACGCGCATGCAGCCCTCCCTTCGCACCATCAAGCACCGCCTGCACACGGCGACCGAACGGCTGGCTCTGGAGCTGGCCCAGCCAGGCGATGCACTGCCGCAATGGGACCGGCTGCAGTGGCAGCTGGCGGCAGCGGCAGCGGCCGCGCACGGCGTTTCGCCGCTGTTGCAGCGCCGCTCGTTGTGGCAGAACGCCGAATGGAATGCCTTCCTGAGCGAACAGCGCAGCCATGTCGAAGACCGCCATCGGCGCATCGCGCTGCTGCTGACTCGTATCGATACCGCTGCCCGCAGCGTGGGCGTCGCGCTGGTGGGATTGAAAGGAACCGCTTTGCATCGACTGGGTGTGTATCTGCCTGGCGACCGCCCGATGGCCGATATCGATCTGCTGGTGGAACCCGACGACGCGCCTGCAGCGGCGGCGTTGTTGTGCGAACTGGGCTACGTCGCTTCTTTCGAGCAGTGGAAGCACCAGGTATTCAAGCCGCAGCACGGCGAGGCAGTGGCCGGGCTAGGCGAACACCGCGATGCGCCGATCAATATCGAGCTGCACACGCGCATCCAGGAACGTTTGCCGGTGAGCAGCGTGGAGATTACTGACCGAATCCGGCCGGAGCGGCCGCAACCGGGCTTGAATCCCTATCCATCGATCGGCGCATTGATGTGTCACTTGCTGCTGCATGCGGCAGGCGGCATCTGCCACCGCACCATTCGCCTGATGCATCTGCATGATCTTGCCTTGCTGGCAACGCGCATGGGCCCGCGCGATTGGGAGCAATTGTGGGAAGACAGCGCCATGCCGCCATGGTGGGCGTTGCCGCCACTGCTGTTGCTGCAGCGCTATTACCGCGCTGTGGTGCCAGCCGCGGTGATGGCGCGCCTGCATGCTGACTGTCCTGCGCTGCTGCGCATGCGAGCAGCCCGGCAAACGCTCACCGCCGCATCGTGCTCGAACCTGTGGTTATCGGCGCTGCCTGGCATCGAATGGTCGCGCTCGTTGGGCGAAGCGCGGCAGTATCTGCACAGCCGTGTGGTGCCTTCGGCAGAAAGCCGCAAGGAGCGCGCGGACATGCTGCAGACCCAGTTATGGCTGCAGGATCAGCCATGGGTGCGCCAAACCCAGGCCCGCCGCCTGGTGACGCGCCTGACCAGACCGGTGCCGCGCACGGACATGTTGTACGTGGTGCGTGCGGCGCTGGATGGCTATCTGCAGCCGGCGTGAGGCTGCGCTAAGCGCGGCTAACAAAACGTAGCGAGCAGCCGTCAGGTGGGCGCGGACGGCGCGCTCAGAACCGCAGCGTACATGTGGCACATGCCGATTCCGAGCACCGGTGGCACCCGGCTGGCGGCTGCACAGTGGTTTTGTCAGCTGCCAAGGAGTTTTATATCCAGCACGCTCCTCGCTCAAGGCACGAGCGCACGAGATCACCGACGATAGCGCCCTGCCTTGCCGCGCACATCAACGCACTTCAGGCAGCGGCCGCTGCTCGCACAGCCGGCGATACAACTGCTCGAACAGGCGCGTGGTCAATGCCGCATCTTCGCGGACGGCGCGGCATTGCGCCGCCCAGGCAAGGCGCAAGCGCAGTTCGTCGTCGCCGAGCACCTGGCGGATGGCCTCTGCCATTCCGGCCCAGTCGCCCGGCGGCACCGCCAATGCACACACAGGGGCCCACTCGACCAGATGCCCCACCGCAGTTCCCACCGTAGGAACCCCTGCAACGGCAGCTTCCAGCAGCACCAGCGGCCCGGCTTCGTGCAGCGAGGACAGCACCAGCAGATCGGCCGACAGCATGATCGGGCGCAACTCGCGCTGGGTCTTGAAACCGAGAAAACGCACCTGTTGCTGCACGCCGAGCTGCTGCACCAGGCGCTGCATGGCACCGCCCAATGTGTCGACGCCCACCATGTCCAGGGTGAAGGCAACGCCGGCGCGCTTGAGTGCGGCCATTGCCTGCAACAAGGTGGCCTGATCCTTGACCGGATTGAGGCTTGCCACATGCAGCAGGCGCGGGGTCGGCCCGGTACGGGCGCGCGGCGCTGCAGGCGGCCAGGCGCGCAGATCCACGCCCAGCGGTACGCGTTGCGCAGCAATGCCCAGTGCCTGCAGCGAAGCGATGATGGGCGCGCTGGCAGCCGTTACCTGGTCGGCAAGCCGCAGGATCATCGCCTCGCGCAGACGCCCTCGCCATCTGCGGCGGCCGCCGTAATCGATGCGATGCAAGGCCACCAACTCGCCGCCGGCGATATGCACCATGCTGGGACGGCGTAGCAGCTTGGCGGCAGTGACCGCGATCAAGCTGCAATAGCCGGAAAAAATCGCCTGAATCACAGCGAACGGTTCGCGCCGGTGCTCGTCGCAGATGGCGGCAATTGCGCGCAGCCGCGTCCGACGCGCGCCGATGTTGTGCACCGTGGCACCGCGCAGGCGCCAGATGCCCGGCTGCGGCTCTTGATGCAGCACGAACACGTGCACGTCATGGTTGCGTGCCAGCCACTCGATCAAGGTCAGGAACACCGGGATCACGCGGACTTCCCCGCTCCGATCCACACCACCTGGCACCACCAAGGCCAGCTTCATGCGGTGCGCTCCGGCGTGGTCGCGCGCAAGTGCGTATAAGCCTGCGCCCAGCGCCGGCCCACTGCGGCAAACGACAGGCGCGCGTCGAAATGGGCACGCACCTGTGCGCGCGAGGGGCGTTGCCGACTGACGCGCAGCAACAGTTCCGACAATGCCGATGCATCGCCGACCGGCCACAACTCGCCCATTGCGCCGTCATCGCTGAGCGCACGAAACGACGCAATGGCCGTCAGCAGCGGCAGGCAACCGCAGGCATAGGCTTCCAGTGCGGCATAACCGCAACTTTCTGCATGGCTGGCAGAAACAAACAAATCCGCCGCACGCAGCAGCTCCTGCACGTGTGCGTGCTCGACCTTGCCGAGCAAGTGGACGCATCTGTCCAGCTGTGGGTCGGCGCGCAGGCGCTGCTGCACCTGCGCCATCAGTGGCGCCTGGTCGAACACGCACCACAACCGCAGACCGGGCAACGCACGCGCAGCCAGGGCCACTGCATCGAGCACACAGAGCGGGTCCTTGGCTGGACTGAAATGGCCGATCCACACCACACAAGGGTCACCGTGCACCCGCGTCTGCTCGCGTGCCTGCAATCGGTCGCCCGGGGTGAAGCGGCTGCTGGATTCGGGGATGGCATACAGCTGCGTGCTGCGGCGAAACAGGCGCGCACGCACGAACGGCCGCGCCAGCTCCAGCGAGGTGAACGCGATGCCGGCTGCGGCCGCGTAGCGTGCGCGCCACAGGCGCCTGGCCCACCAGCGTGGTGGCCGGTTGGCATGATCCTGCAGCAGAATCGGCAGCTGCGGCAGCAGGCGCGCCAGACGCCGCGCGTCGCCGGCGAATTCCAGACCATGTACATGCAGCACATCGGCATCGATCTCGTGCAGCAATGCGGCTAGCGTACCGGCGCGGACTGCGCTGCCACGCTGGTGCAGATCGACGAAGCGGTAATCCACGCCCTGGTGGCGCAACCTGGTGTTCAAGGCGGAGGCCTGGATCACCGACACCTGCACGCCAGCACTGGCGACAGCTTCGGCGATATCTGCCAACGTCGGCCATTGCGCGAACACCTGCTCCACGTTCAGGCCATCGGGCGTGGGAACCAGATTCAGCTGTGCGACGTGCAGGCTCATAGGGCCGGCAGCGCCTGGATGGCGATCGACGCAACGTCGCTGCTGCTTGCCGCTGCGACCGCAGCGTGCCGCTGACGGGCAGTAACCCACGCACAGACAGCCACTGCGGTGTGCAAGATCTTGCTCACGCGACCCGTCGCAGCCGTAGCACCAGCGCAACCGGCACCTGCAGCGCCATCTTGTCGAAACGTGCCCCGGCCGGGATATCCGCGGGATCCAGTATCGGCTCGGACACGGCTTCGATCGCGAACCCGAGTGCGGTGCATGCCGAATGCCAGTGGCTATAGAGATGCGGGGTGTGGCGGACCGCGTAGTGCTGCCCATCGGCCTTGAAGTCGCGCCGCCAGCCCAGCGCGTGGCCGATCGGGTGGACGTCGCTGCACAGCACGATGCCGCCGACGCGGGTGACGCGATGCAGTTCTTCCAGCGCCGGCCATAGCTGTTGCAGGTGCCCCACCACCAGACCGCACACGCTCAGGTCGGCCACCGTATCGGGCAACGGCAGATGATCCAGGCTGCCTTGTTGCAGAACGATGCGTGCGGCCGGCCAGTCCTGTGCGAGCTCGGTACCGGCACGGTGCAGCATCTGCGGCGACAGGTCGACACCGGTCACTTGCCGGGCCCCACGGTGCAGTGCGTGCAGCATGTAGCGGCCGCTGCCGCAGCCGGCGTCCAGCACGTGCTGGCCCTGCAGGCTGGATGGCATCAGTGCGAGCATGGCGCGCTCTTCGGCCAGCATCACCGGGTTGTGCGCGTGCGGTGGATACGCCTGCGCCCACAGTGCGTAGGCAGCAGCGGGCTCGAGCACCGGCACTGCGCTCACGAAAGCGCTCCATTGGCAACCGGCGCATGGGTAACCTGCGCGGCGGCCTGCGCCGGCTGCTCCTGCGTTAAACGCTGAAGACCGGGTTCGAGCGCCAGCACCGCGGGGTCGGCCAGCGTGGCATCGAGCAATTTGGGCCGTCCGTCCAGCAACACCGGCACGCTCCGGATGCCGGCCGCGCCGAACCACGGCGCAAAATCCGGATCGGCGATGCGCGGCTTGCCATCGCGAATCACCGCACGCAAGTCGCTGCGCGTGCAACCGATGATGCTGCTGGCAGGTTCGCCGCCGCGGTCGCGCACGATCAACACATCTGCAGCGGCTCCAGGCGCGATCCGCCCACGCGTTGCCATGCGCAGGATACGCGCACAGTCACTGGTGACCATGCCAAGCAGTTGGTCCGGTGCCAGTCCGCTCCGGCTGGCGACCTGCAGTTCTTCCAGCAGGTCGCGCGCGCCGCTGATGCGCGAATCGTTGCCCAGCGCCAGCCGGCCGGCCATGCACAAGCGCCACGGATCGAGCGTGCGGCCGAGCAGCGCCTGATTGCTGGACGGACACCACACCACGGCTGCGCCACGCGCGATCACGCGCTCGACATCCTGCTCACCCATGCCCACGCCGTGGATCAACACCGTGTTGGCGGCCAGGCAGCCGAGCCGGTCGAGTTCGTCGAGCTCGGCACGCGCCACCGCATCGGTGCCTTCGGCCAGATGGATCATCCAGGGATGCGCTGGCAGGGTCGCGGCAAAGCTGCTTTGTACGGGCGGGCCGTAGCCTGTCCACCCCAATGCGTAGCTCCAGCCGAAGTCGCGCAGCAGGCTCACCGGGAAATTCGCTTCGTCCAGCGTGGCGTGCCATGGGTCGTGCTGGGCCACGCACGTGACGCCGGCCAACAGGTTCTTCAAACCGCCATGGCGCAACCGCACTGCCTTGGGCACACGCAGTGCGGCAGCCACGTCCGGATGCTGGAAATGCGCCTGAAATGCCTGGATCCACGCGTAGCTGTTGCGAAACGGCGCGGCCTGCGGCAGCGGCGGCACGCAGTTGACCTGCAGATGTTCGTGCGCATTGATCAGGCCCGGCGCCAGCACATGCCCTTGCAGATCCATGCGCACGGTGCCGGTGCCCAGCGTGCCGCCGAAGCGCCCCGCGCGGATCGTCACTGCGGCACGCGACGGACCGGCCTGGGTGATCGCACGTGCGCCTTGCAGGCAGACATCGGCCATGGCCATCGACTGCTCCACTCAGCGCTTGCGCATCACGATCAGAAAGTGATCGCCCATGTCGCGCAGCAGCGGCAGCCCGCCCCACCGGTCGTCGCAGCGCCCCAGGCGCTCGGACAGGCGTGGATTGCGTTCGCAAAACTCCACCAGATACGGCGGCGGCAGGAACAGGCTCAAGGCGCGGTAGCTGTCCAGGGCGAAGTGCGTTTCGAATGCACGGTAGAACTCGCGCGGCAGGTGGTACCAGGTCCAGATGGTGTGCCCATTCATGCCCACCGCAATTGCGCCTTTGGCGGCACGCACCGCCGCGCGCCTGAGGCGCCCACGCAAGGCGTAATGGCCAATTTCCCACGGGCAGATCCGCCCGATCACCGAAAACACCAAGCAGCCGTCCGGGCGCAGCAGGCGCGCGCACTGTGCGGCAACGGCCGGCAGATCGGGCGCGCAATTGAGCGGGCCGAAGTTGGAGTACATGCCATCGAAGCTGCCTTCCAGCCGATCGAGTTGCTGGATGCCGACATGCGCGGTGGTGAGGCGTTCTTGCAGGCCGTGCGTGGCAGCGCGATGGCGGGTGCGCTCGACCATGGCCGGCGACCAGTCGGTGGCCAGCACGGAATATCCGCGGCGCGCGAATTCGCCAGCATCCAGGCCGGTACCGCAGCCCAGATCGACCAGCCGCGACCCCACCGGCAACTCGCTCGCTACGGTGTCCCACAGCGTGGTGCGCATGCGCTGGATCAGCGCGTTGTTGCCGCGGGGACCATCGTAGTCGGGAGCAACGCTGTCGAAAGCACGTTGCGTTTCCAGCAGTTGCTCCGGCGCGACAGTGCCGCCCCGCGCCGCATGCTCACTGAGTGACGACATGCGCAGCCTCCCACACCCGTCCTATTGTTTTCACCACACACTCTCCGGTCGCAACGCCACCAATGCGGCATCGCTTGATAGACCCGTGAGTGCGCGATGTTGCCGGTTTGGTTGCAGCGCACTGGATGGTGGCCGAGCTGGCACAGGCAATCACACCCAAGATGCATGCATTGGCCAAACGCGCCGCACGCGATGCACGGTCTCGCTTTCGCTCGCGTATCACCCGGCGCCTGCTGCATGCGAGAACGCATTCCCCAGATTGCGCCGAGGCACCACTGCAGCGTCACACACCAGCGTGTGCAGGAGTCCGCGCACGACGACGCACCGCATTGCGCAGCACCGCGGCCAGCACGCCCAGCCCTGCGCCGGCCAGCAGGCCGGCCGCCCAGACGGTGATCGCATTTGGATACGCCTGGCGGTCGGGCACGTACAGCGGCCACGCCAGCGAGGTCTGGTAGGTGTAGCGCGCGGTGAGCCGGGCGACGAGGTCGTCGCGCTCGGTCTTCAAGGCGCGAATCGTGGTGTTGCTGTCGGTGAGCAACACGCCCGCCAGCACCTGTGTCGGCGTGGCGGAAGCCCCTCCCTGCCCGGCCTGCAATTGCCGCTGCAGCTGCTCGCGATGGCTGGTGGCCGCGCGCAGATCCTCGCTCAAGCCCTGCAGGCGGGCGCGCGCAAGATCGAGCGCAGCTGCATTGGTGTCACCGTTCAGTATCTGCAGTTGCGTCACGGTGGCCGTGGCCAGCGTGCGCGCCTGCTGCGCCGATTCAGCCCGGATGGTCACACCGATCAGATTGGCGTAAGGGTCGGGGTCCGGCTTCAGGCTGCCGCGATACAGCTGCGCGGCGCGGCTATCGAGCGGCACCTGCGCCTGACGCAACACCGCATCCTGAAACAGCCGCGTTTTCATGCGATCGATCACGCGCTGAAACGGTTCGACCTTGGGGTCGCGGCCAGCAGGAGTCGGGCCGATTTCGCCAACCTGGATCCACGCGGTTGCCTCCCATTGCGGTTTGGCCAGGCGGGTGAAGGCGAAGGTCAGGCCCAGCACCACCACCAGCGCTACCACTGCCCAGCGCCATTCCCGGCGCAGGATGCGCCACAGGTCGATCAGATAGATTTCGTCGTGTTGATTCATGGGCGTGGCTCTGCAACGGGGCGAATAATGACGTGCTGCCCGCTCACGCGGCAGACGGATGTGCGGACAGGCGGTTGGGCAGCAGCACCGTGCAGGCATGCAGCACCAGGCACAGCGCGATAAAGCCGAAGTTGGTCCATGTGAACGCCTGTGGCGCGAAGGGCGACATCAGGCAGGCGTAGGCCATACGCAGGAAGATCAGCACATGGAAGATCGACAGCGAGCCATTGAGGCGGCGCACGCTCCAGACCAGCCCGGCGTACAGGGCCAACATTGCAAGCAAGGCACCGGCAGCGCCCCACGCCATCAAGAACGGAAAGAACTCGGTACCTACATTGATGTTGGGCGCATCCAGCGGAATGCTGGTCCCGGCGGTGGAAATCGAACCACTGAACGGCACCAGTTGATTGATCAGGAAGCTGGCGTTGAGGTAGCCCTTTGCCAGCATCGCACCGAAGTTATACGGCCCTGCGCTGATGTAGAGCAGCAACCATTGCACGCCCTGCGGCATGGCACGGTAGAACGCGCTGAACGGCAACGCCACGGTGGCCAGGGAACCGGAGCGCAACGCGCCAAGGATCGAAAACACGCCACCGCCGGCCAGCACGAGCAGGCCAATGGTCTTCCACGGCAGCCGACGCGCCGGATCGCGCCGCAGCAGCATCACCAGCACGAACGAAAACAGGCCAGCGAAGATGCGGTTGCGATCGATCACCACGATCGGAAACACGAATCCCAACGTCACCATCGCCGCACGCAGCCCACGATGGCGTACGCACAACAGGGCGATCGGCGGCAGGATCCAGCACATATTGGAGATGTGCCGCACATGCGCACGCAACGGGCTCAAGGTGGCGTACGACGCTGGATCGCTGAACAACGGAATCGGAAACAGCACCAGGTCGGCGATGCAGAACACCGTCACCGCCGCGGCCAGTACCATCGCCAGGAATGCATCGCGGGTACCGGCGTAACGGTAGTGGCGAAAGCGTTCCGACCAAGGAAGCTTTGGGCCAACCAGTAGATCCAAACATACTATCCCACCAGCTGCCGCAATCAGCAAAACGAGTCCCGCGCGATAACCACTCGGTAACTCGTAGGTCACAAATGTGACTCCACAGCTAATAAAAATCGCTGGAATCAAGTATGTCGACGGTCTTCGTAGAAAAAAAACAATTGACAGACTCACCTTGCAATCCATGACTTGTCCGTTAAAACCGCAATCAAGCGCCGCATTATGTATACCGCCAGATGCCAAAAAACCCCTAACCAGTTTGATTTCAAGAAAGAAACTTTCGCTCTTATAAGACTGTGCTGCGCACGCAACAACCAAAATTCCGCGCCCAAAAAATACTTAGCGCCGCGCTCCGCAACAGATGCAAATTCACTCAAGTTATCAATTCTTTTTTCCAGATTCCGCGTCTTGCTTACATTGGTACCGTGCAAGCGATAGGCAGAAACAGTTACATCTATGAATGCTAGATAATTACCAGAAACCAGCCTGATAAAGAGATCCCAATCCTCGACCCTGAGTGACTCATCCCACCTCATACCTTCATCAAAAGCATTGTGCCTAAGCATCATAACCGCACCACTGACGGCCCACTTACTAATCACGGCGCGGCGAATTCCAACGTCTGTTCCGTATCGAGCTTTGTTGGCGCGATGAAGATCACACATTGCACTCTCGCAAATCAACCTACCTACTCTATCTACAACGCAAGCATCACCTATGACCGCGGCTTTCCCGGGATTTTTTTCCAGGAACTCAACCTGTGCTTGAATCCCCCAAGGCATCATGTAGTCGTCACTTGCAACGATACGCATGTATTCACCTCGTGCTGTCCGTGCCGCCTCGTTCAGCGTCGCGGACACTCCCCGATTCTCGCGTTGCACGAAGTGCACCGGTAGCCGATGCCCATGATCGCTGATCCATTGACTGATCTTTTCGCCGGTGGCATCGCTGGAGCCATCGTCGATGATCACGATTTCCTTGCATGGATACGGATCTTCCAGGACGCTGTCCAGGCAGCGCTGCACGAAATGCTCATGGTTGAACGCCGGAATCAGTACCGACACCAACGGCCAGCGTGCACGTGCCGATACAGGTGCCTGATCGTTCATGCCGCCCGCTCCAGGTAGCGCCGCACCACCACGATGTTGAACAACAGATACAGCACGTAGTTTGCTGCAAACGCGTACATCGCGCCGATCAGCCCGAACTGCGCGGTGAACACGTACACCAGCGCCAGATAGCTCGCTGCAAACACGCATTCGGAAATCACGAACAGCCGCGTCATCGCCTTGGCCACCATCACATACGACAGCACGAACGCCGCGATCTTGATCACATCGCCCAGCAGCTGCGGGCCGTACAAGGGCGCCGCCGCGGCGAATTGGGGATCAAACAGCAGCCGGGTCGCCCAATCGCGGCATACATACACGCCCAGCGCCGCCACGATCACCGCCGGCATGACATAGCGATATGCACTGCGCAGCTCGCTGCCCAGCCCCGCAGCGCCTTGCAGCGACGCCAATTTGGGCAGGTAGTACACGTTGATGGCGGTGGTGAAGAACAGCAGATAGGCATCGGAGACCCGGCTCACCGCCTGCCAGTAGCCCACTTGCCCCCAGCCGAATTGCAGCGCCAGATGATCGCGCACCAGGATGGTCGCCAGCTGCGGCACCAGTGTCGAGGTGAGCGTCATCAGCGAAAATGCCGCCAGCCGACGGGTCATCTCCGCATCGAAGCGCATCCGCCACATGGCAGGCTGAAAATAGGGGCTACGCCGCAGTGCCGGAACCGCAGCCAGCAGCCACAGTACCTGACCCAGGACCAGCGCCAGCAGCGCCCCGTATAGTTGCACTTGGCTGGAAAGCCACGCCACCAAGGCAACGCTCAGCACGGCGCCTGTCACTTGCACGAAGGCGAGCCGCCGCACGTCCATGAAGCCGTTGATCAGCGCCAGTATGTAGTTGAGCAATGCGATTCCCAGCTGCGCGATTGCCAACACGCAGATCAGCGGACGGTAGCTCGCATCGCCCAGCAAGCGCTCGGCAATGGCTCCGCTGAAGGCTATGGCCAGCAGCGCGATCACGCAGGCCGCGCAGAATGCGTATAAGAGCGCCGCACTCAGCAAGCGCGCCAACTCGGGCGCATCGTCGCGGTACTGCGCTACATGCTTGACGATGCCGGCACTGATGCCGCCACCGGCCAATACCGCCAGCACCGACATCAGGTTGAGGAACTGGCCAAGCCGGCCCACGCCCTGCGGCCCGGCGTAGACGGCGACCAGCTTGACCACCACCAATGCCGCCAGCAGCTTGGCCAGCGTCGCAACGCCGGTGTAGGCGCTGCTGCGCACGAGATTCATGTGTTGCTGCCGAACGATTGACAGGCCGCGATCACGTGCGCAACTGCTGCATCGTCCAGCGCCGGCCCCATCGGCAGGCTCAGTACTTCCCGATGCAGCTGTTCGCTCAGCGGCAGGCACGCCTCGCCCAGGGTGGCGTATGCCGGCTGCCGATGCGGCGGCACCGGATAATGAATCTGCGTGTGGATGCCCTGCCGCAACAGATGTGCCTGCAAGGCATCGCGCTGCGGGCTGCGTACCACGAACAGATGCCAGACGTGCTGCTGCTCTGCCACCGGCGCGGGCAGCACGATCAGCGGGTTGCAGATGCCGTGCAGATACCGCTGTGCCACTGCACGCCGCAGCGCGATTTCGTCCTCCAGATAGCCCAGCTTGACGCGCAGGAAAGCAGCCTGCATTTCATCCAGACGCGAGTTCACCCCCTGGCAGAGATGGTGATACTTCACTTCCGAGCCATAGTTGCGCAGCGCGCGAATGCACTCGGCCAGACGTACATCCGACGTCGTGACTGCGCCGCCATCGCCCAGTGCACCCAGGTTCTTGGTCGGGAAGAAACTGAAGGCCGCCGCATCGCCGAAGGCACCGGCGCGCCGCCCCTGTGCGCGTGCCCCGTGCGCTTGCGCGGCATCCTCGATCAGCAGCAGGCCGTAGCGATGGGCCAGGGTCTGCAGAGCCTGCATCTGGGCCAATTGGCCATACAGGTGCACTGCCATGATGGCGCGCGTGCGTGGCCCGATCGCCTTCTCCACCCTTGCCGGATCGATGTTGAAAGTGACCGGGTCCGGCTCGACCGGCACCAGCACCAGATGGTTCTGGCTGATCGCCAGGAATGTCGCGATGAAGGTGTTGGCCGGCACGATGATTTCGTCACCTTCGCGCAAGACCCCCAGCTCACGATAGCCGCGCAGGATCAACGCCAACGCATCCAGCCCATTGCCCACGCCGACTGCATGCGTGCTGCCGCAATAACTGGCGAATTCGGCTTCGAACGCGGCCAGCTCTTGACCGAGCACATACCAGCCGGCATCGATCACGCGTGCCGCTGCGAGTTTGAGTTCATCCGCATAGCGCGCATTGACTGCACGCAAATCCAGGAAAGGCACATCTCTCAATTCCACCATTTTACGATTGCACTTCGAGCAGAGCATTGATGCTGGGAATGAAGCTCGTGCTTGAGTGCCCTGGTTCTTGGCCAGTGCGCACTTCGCTTACGAACTGGTCGTAATCCAGGATGTAATCGCCAGGGTCGTAAAACTGGTCGGCCAGCACCATCAGCACGCAGTCGGCACTGAAGCGGTACAGGTCGCGCCACACCATGCGGCCGAGCAGCAGGCCTTGCGACGGATCGTCCAGCACCACTTCGCTAGGACCACTGCCGTTGCCTTCGTCGAGCAGAATCGTCACCGAGCCGTGCAAGGCCACGGCGAATTGATTGAGCTGGCGGTGCGCATGCTGGCCGCGGTGCACGTCGTGGCGCGTGCCGAACAGGTAATACACACGGCGGATCTCGAACGGAACATTGCGCTGCTGCTCCAATGAAATGAGCAGCCCGCGATCGTCACCGTGGGTATGCAACTGGATGCGTTCGATAGCCATGATCGGAGAGGCGTAACCGCTGACTGCACGTAGTGCGACATGCCTGAGTGCGTCGGGTTGCGCGAAAGGTTGCGCGCGCTCGGGGCCATGCGAAGCGCTGTACGCGCAAGCGCAGCCGACCGCGTCGCAGCGCTTCGGTGTGCAGCACGTGCAAACCAGGTGCCACGGCGACGCAACCTTTTTCCGACATCGCCGCACCCATCGGTGCACGTTCACCTGGCCGCCGTTCGGCCGGCGTGGGGAGCCAGGCCTGGCCGCGCAGCGCGCAGCCGGAACCAACGACCACCACCGGAAGACAGATCAGATGCGCTCCTCCCCCCCTGCGCCCGCCAGCGCTCCCGTCAACGGCACAGACACCGCGCCCCTGCCAGAACAGGCGCCCACAGCTGCGCGCGTGCTGCCCTTGCCCAAGGCGATGCGCGTGCTGCACTGGCTCACCGTGCTGTGCCTGGCCATGGCGGCCACGCTGATCCTGCTGCGTGCCGAGCTGGATGGCCGCGCACTGCGTCAGTGGCTGCTGGAAGGCCACCGCCACTTTGGCTTGCTGGTCCTGGTGCTGTTTGCGTTGCGCATCGGGTTGCGCCTGCGGTTGCGCAGATTGCCGCCCGGTCCACCCGCATCCCTGCCGATGCGCCTGGCCGCCGGTGCCACGCATGTGGCGATGTACGGCCTGATGCTCGCGCTGCCATTGCTGGGCTGGTCGCTGAGCAGCGCCTACGGCAAGCAGGTGTATTTCTTCGGCATCCCCTTGCCCGCGTTGGTCGCGCCGGACGGCGACCTCGGCGACACCCTGGGCACCTGGCACTTGAACGCAGCCTGGGCGCTGCTGGCGCTGGTGCTGCTGCATATCGGCGCCGCGCTCTGGCATCACCTGGTATTGCGCGACGGCCTGTTGCGCCGCGTGTTGCCGGGCAAGCGCGCATGAGCCGCCGCACCCCGCCGTCTGTCATTCGTTTCCTCGCCCGTTCCCGCACCGCTGCCTCCCGCACCGTCGAACAAGGACTTTCCATGCCCATGCCCCAGCCCGCTCCGCGTCGCACTGCCGCGCGTACCGCCTCCCTGACGTCCTTGTTGTGCGTGTCCGGCCCCTTGTTGCTACTGGCCAGTACGCAGGCACAGGCGATTCCCTCGTTCGCGCGCCAGACCGGCTCGTCCTGCGCCGATTGCCATGTCGGTTCCTATGGTCCCTCGCTCACGCCCTACGGTATGCGCTTCAAGCTCGGCGGTTTTACCGATACCGATGGCGAGGGCACCAAGATCCCGGTGTCCGGCCAGCTCACCTGGTCGCGCAACAACCCCAGCCGCGGCGACAGCACCTCGCGCCTGCGCGAAGCCGATCTGTATCTGGGCGGCCGCCTCAACGACAACATCGGTGGTTACTCGAAGATCCGCTCCAACAACAGCGGCAATGCGACCTTCGATACGCGCCTGGACGATGTCGATCTGCGCTTTGTCAGCAAGCCGTTCCAGATGGCGGGCAAGGACACCATGATCGGTGTCAGCATCAACAACAACCCGGGCATTTCCGACCCGGTGCACGTGTTGCCGAACGCCTCCACGCTTACCCCTGCCTCCAATGGCGGCGCCTCCACCATGCTCAGCTCCTCGGCGCTGTCCAACCGCGTCATCGGTGCCAGCGTCTACGGCCTGTACGACCGCAATTGGTACGGCGAAGTGGGTAGCTACAGCGCGCTGTCGCCGTCTGCGCAGGACCGCCTCGGCTGGCCGGTCAACGGCGACCCGGGCAAGCTCAGCGACACCAGCTATGCGCGTCTTGCCTACATGAAGGACATGAAGCGCCAGTTCTTCTCGGTGGGCCTGACTGCGCTCACGACCCGCCGCCAGCCGCTGCGCACCGGGCCCAGCGACGACCTCACCGATTTGGGCTACGACCTGACCTACCAGTTCCTCGGCACCCGCGAGCACGTGCTGTCGCTGGCCTACGTCAACATCTACGAGCGTCGCAAATACGGCAGCCCGCTGATGTCGACCGACCCCACCATGCCGGCGCTGGACCGGGGCAGCGTGCGCGATCAGACCCTCAGCATGAACTACGCCTTCAAGCAGACCTACGGCGTGCTGGCCGCGCACATGATCAACAGCGGCTCGTTCGATGCGGCGCGCTATTCGCCGGTGGGTATCCCGGACACCACCAGCAATCTGATCCTGCTGTACTGGACCCCGTTCGGCAAGGACGGCACCTACACCTCGATGGCCAACCTGCGCGTGTCCGCCGGCTGGTTCCGTTTCGACAAGTTCAACGGCAGCACCTCCAACGTCTTCCGTGGCCCGCCGATCACCAATCCGCGCGATCTCGACAGCTTCACCCTGTCGGTCAATCTGGCCTTCTGATCCCTCCCGCACCTGTACGGATCCACATGAACCCACCACGCAAACTCTCCGTGTTGTGCGCCCCGTTGGCCGGCCTGATGCTGGCGGGCGCACTGACCATGCCCTCGGCCTACGCTGCCGACGGCGCCGGCGTCTTCCTCACCGAATGCGGTGAATGCCACAGCGTCAAACCGGGCAAGAACAAGAAAGGTCCGTCGCTGTTCGGCGTGGCAGGCCGCCCTGCCGGTACCGTCGCAGACTTCGGCGGTTATTCCGATGCGCTCAAGAACAGCAAGTGGACCTGGACTCCGGCCCAGCTCAAGACCTATCTGTCGCAATCCTCGTCCAAGGCGCTGCCGGGCACCAAGATGAAGTACGACGGCCTGGACGACCCGAAGGAGCTCGACGCACTGATCGCCTACCTCAACACTTTGAAGTAGGCGCGGCCACTGCGGCATGGCGCGTCGTCGCCCGAGGGGGCGGACGCATGGCGCGCCAATCGCAACGCGCGCGCATGCCCGCGGCCCCGGTCGCCTGCCCTGCGGGTACCACCTGCATCGCTTGCTCGGCCGGTAGGGTGGCTGCGTCGGTTGCCAACGCAGCCAGCCGTGGCAGCCTGTCCGTCGGCCGCCTGCACAGCCAGGCGTTGCAGGCGGCCGCGACCGGCCGGCCCGGATGGATTCGCGTTGCCCGACGCGGTGCCTTCGCGTATACGGACGCAATCGCCGCCGCCGCGGTGGTCTCGTTCGCCGCCCTGGGGCACCATCGCGTCCCTGTTTGACACCCGCCCACGCCATTGCCGACCGCTCCAGCTTCCAAGCCGCTCCCCTCCCGACCGCGACGCCACTGCGCCCGCGCGATCTTCTGCGTGGGCGCACTGTTGGACAGTGCCGCACGCCACCCACGGTGCGAAGCGCAACCGGCCTTATCCGCCCAGCGACCAGGCCAACCGCGGGGGCGCCGCCCACCACACAGTCACCGCACGCTGGTGCAGTGGCTGCTGCTCGCGCTGGCAGCCGGCTCCTGCGGCAGCGCCCTGGCCAAGGACTTCGGCGGTGCAGTGGCGCTGACCTCCAGCCTGATCGACCGTGGTATCTCGATCGCGCCCAACAAGGTCACCGTGCAGGCCGCCGGCTACTGGCTGCCCGCCCCCGGCTGGTCGGTTTCCACCTCGGTGGCGCTGCAGTCCCCCGCCTGGAGTGATCCGGTCGCGGTCACCGCCCAGGTCGGGCGCGCCTGGATGCTGGACGACCGCTGGCAGATGCAGGCCAGCCTGCTCTACTACGGCTACCCGACCGACCGCGCCACGCGCACCTTCGACCGCCAGGAAGCCAGCCTGGCCTGGTCCTACCGCGACCTGCTGACGTTTTCGCTGTCCACCTTCAATTTCCCGCGGGCCGACCGGTCGCCGTGGAACGTGGCGTTCGACATCACCGCCAACGTCCCGCTGCGCAACGATGTCAGCCTGTCGCTCGGTGCCGGTTCGTCGCGCTTTCCGGCCATGGCCTACGGTGCAGCGCGCTCGGGCCGCTATCAGTACGGCCAGGTGGGCCTGAAGTGGAACCGCGCCGGATGGACACTGAAAGCCGAGCGCATCCTGACCAGCGGCAATACCCCGCGCATGCAGGGCGGCCCCGGCGACATGCCGTGGCTGGGCACGGTCGCCAGAACCTTCTGATCCACACGCAACCTTTTGCCTGCCTGCGCGCACTAACGTGGGTTACCCGCCATGCCTGCACCGATGAATGACACCGACACCCTGGGCGATGCCACCGACCGCATGCTGTTGCGCCGCATGGCCGGGGGCGATCGCGACGCGCTGGCCAGCATGTACCACAGCTATCACGGACGGCTGTGCCGCTTCCTGTCGCGGCTGACCCGCCGCCCGGACATCATCGAAGAGGCCATCAACGATTGCTTCTGGATCGCCTGGCAAAAGGCCGGCGACTTCCGCGGCGACTCGCAGGTCTCCACCTGGATCATGGGCATCGCCTACCGCTGCGGACTCAAATGCCTGCGCCAGCATGACGGCGAAGCCATCGACGACACCGCCCTGGTGGAAGACCACGCCCCCAGCGCCGACGACAACGACGACCGCGAACTGCGCGACTGGCTGGACAAGGGCATGGAGCGGTTGTCGCCGGACCAGCGCCTGGTGGTCGAACTGGTCTACGGCGTCGGCCACAAGCTCGAGGAAGTGGCCGACATCATGCAGTGCCCGGTTGGCACCATCAAAGCCCGGCTGTTCCACGCCCGGGTCAAATTACGCAATGTGCTGCCCGGCCTGGCCGGCGGCGCCCCTTACACGGAGACCATGCAATGAAGACGTTTTTCATCGCGCCTGGCAAGGAATGCTCGCACGCCTGGGAATTGATGCCGGCGGTGCTGCTGAACAGTGCCACCGAGGAAGAAAACACCTGGCTGATCGCGCACGTGGCCAAGTGCGCCTCATGTAGCGCCGAATTCGCCCAGCAGAACCGCCTGCGCCAGGCCCTGGCGCTGCCGTCGACAGTGCAACTGGACCCGAACGCCGGTCTGCAACGCCTGCTCGGCCGCCTGGATGCACCGGAGCAGCACAGCGCACCTGCGCGCGTGCCGGCCGCACGCCGCTCCGGCAGTTGGACGGTACGCGCCCTGGCCGCCGCGGCGCTGGTCCAGGCCATCGGGCTGGGCGTGATGGGCGTCAAGCTGGCCTCGCCCGCGCCATCGCACGACTACCGCACGCTCAGCAGCGTGGTGGCCCTGCCGGTGCCGCAGGGCGCCATCCGCGTGGTGCCGGACGCAAAGATGACCGTGGCCGACTGGGACCGGCTGCTGCATGCGCAGCAGTTGCAGGTGGTCGGCGGCCCCAACGACATGGGCGCCTACACCGTGGTGCCTGCCGCACCGCAGCCCCCGGTCCAACCGCAGCAGACCGTGCAGCAACTACGCGCCACCCCGGGCATCCGGCTGGCGGAGATCGTCTCGGCCCCATGAATCGCCTGCTCGCCATTGGCCTGATCGCCGCGTTCACCGGCCTGGGCGCGACCTCCCACGCGCACGCGGCCGCAGCCCTCCAGGAGCCGGCGACCGATGTTGCCGGCACCGCCCCGCCGCCGGCCGATGCGCAGATGCCCGACAGCAGCCGCGACATCCTGCTGGCGGTAGCCAACCCGCTCGCCGCACCGCCGGCCCGCGCCGGCTCCAGCCT
The DNA here is from genome assembly GCF_020880415.1 of Xanthomonas euvesicatoria pv. euvesicatoria. Taxonomy (GTDB): domain Bacteria; phylum Pseudomonadota; class Gammaproteobacteria; order Xanthomonadales; family Xanthomonadaceae; genus Xanthomonas; species Xanthomonas euvesicatoria. Next base: position 102,293 of record NZ_JAJIUJ010000037.1, read on the forward strand.
GATCGGCTACGCATCCAGCTATTACGGCGCCGGCCAGAAGGCTGCCGCGCGCATGGACAGCATCAAGCAGCGCTACAAATTGCGCGAAGTCTCGGCCTGGCCGATCACCTCGCTGGGCCTGTATTGCGCTGTGCTGCAACCGCCTCCGGGCGTCTCGCGCGATGAACTGGTCAGTGCGCTGGCCGACGACGAAGGCGTGGAGCTGGTGCAGCCGGTGCAGGATTTTTCGGTGTTCTCCGCCGATGCGTCGGAAAAGACGACCGCGCTGTCCAGCTACAACGACCCGTACGTGGACATGCAACGCGGCTTCATCGACACCGATGCCGCCAGCGCACAGACCGTGACCGAGGGCCGCGGCGTGGTGATCGCGGTCGTCGATACCGGCGTGGACACCAACCACCCCGATCTGAAAGCGCGCATCCGCGACGTGCACGATCTGGTCGACGACACACCGGTGAAGACCAGCACCGATCCGCACGGCACCGAAGTGGCCGGCATCATTGCCGCCGGCAGCAACAATCACCAGGGCATCGTCGGCATGGCACCCAAGGCCATGCTGAGTATCTACAAGGCGTGCTGGTACGCGCCCACGGTCGGCGCCACCGCACGGTGCAATACCTTCACCCTGGCCAAGGCGCTGGCGGCGATCGACAACAGCTCAGCGCGCGTGATCAACCTGAGCCTGGGTGGCCCCGCCGATCCGCTGCTGAGTAAGATGCTGCAGCAGCTGGTGCAACAGGGCCGCATCGTGGTGGCGGCAATGCCACCGAACGGGCGCCTGGATGGCTTTCCCAATGACGTACCCGGCGTGCTGGTCGTGCGCAGCAGCAGCGCAACACCGGCCATGCCCGGCGTGCTCAGCGCGCCCGGCAAGGACATCCTGACCACGCAACCGAACGGCCGCTACGACTTCACCTCCGGCTCGTCGATGGCCACCGCACATGTCAGCGGCATGGCCGCGCTGTTGTTGTCGCTGCAACCGTCGATGGATGCCAAGGCGTTGCGCGAACTCATGCAGCGCACCAGCAAAGTTTCCGACGGGCAGTTGCAGGTCAACGCCGGCGCCGCAGTGCAGGCGCTGGCGCCTCACGCCAAACACTCCAACTGACGGCACCGGCATGGCCAAGTGGATTCCCTTGTGGCTGCATCAACTCAGCTCGCCACCGACGTTCTATCGTGTCGCCGGCAGCGTGCGCCCGTGGGCGCTGGGGCTGGCCGCGCTGCTCGGCGCGGTCGCAGTCTACGGCGGCCTGGTACTGGCACCGCCGGATTACCAGCAACACGATGCCTACCGCATCATCTTCATCCATGTGCCCAGCGCCTGGATGAGTCTTTTCATCTACGCGGCAATGGGCGTTTCGGCGTTCATTGCGCTGGTGTGGCGCATCAAGCTGGCCGAAGTGGTCGCCATGGCCTCGGCACCGATCGGCGCAGCCTTCACCTTCATCACCCTGTGCACCGGCGCGCTGTGGGGCAAGCCGATGTGGGGCACCTGGTGGACCTGGGATGCGCGGCTCACCTCCGAGTTGCTGCTGCTGTTTTTGTACCTGGGCGTGCTGGGCCTCTATTACGCCGTGGAAGACCGCCGCCAGGCAATGCGCGCCGCCGGCTTGCTCGCACTGGTGGGGCTGGTGAATCTGCCCATCGTGCATTACTCGGTGGTGTGGTGGAACACGCTGCACCAGGGTTCCACTGTGCGCCTGCTCGGCCCCTCCAAGATGAGCGCAGACATGCTGTGGCCGCTGCTGACCATGATGCTGGCAACCAAGTGCTATTACGTTGCGAGCCTGTTCGGCCGCGTGCGGGTGGATTTGCTGGCGCTTGAAAGCGGCAAGGACTGGGTCCGCCGCATCGTGTTGACGGAGCGCAGCGCATGAGCGCTTTCCTGGCGATGGGCGGCTACGGCCAATACGTGTGGACCGCTTATGCAGTATTCGTGCTGGTGCTGCTGGCCGATCTTGCAGCGCCCTGGCTGCGTCGCCGCCGCTTGCCGCGTGAACTGCGCGGCCAGTTGCAGCGGCAGGTGCCGCGTCGTGCACGCGATCAACCGGCACCGGCACTGGAGCGCGACGCGCCATGAACGCCACGCGTAGACAACGTCTGTGGTGGGTGATCTGTGTACTCACCGCCGCCGCGTTGGCCGTCACGCTCATCGTGTTCGCTTTGCAGCGGAACATGAGCTACCTGTTCACCCCAAGCCAGGTCAGCGCGGGGGAAGCCGCCGGCTACCAGCAATTCCGGCTCGGTGGCATGGTCAAGGCCGGTTCGATCCAGCGTGCAGGTGATTCGCTGAAAGTCAGCTTCACCGTCATCGATAAAAACGCGGCCACCCAGGTGGAGTACACCGGCATTCTTCCGGATCTGTTTCGCGACAACCAGTCGGTCATCGCCAACGGGCGCATGCAGGGCGGGCGCTTCGTCGCCAACGAAGTGCTGGCCAAGCACGACGAGACCTACATGCCGAAAGAGCTGAAGGACGCCATGGCCGAAGGCCATGCCGGAAAACCAATCCCCGCCACCGCCACGCCGCTGACCGCGCCGCGTTGATGCGCTTCCGGTCGCTGCCACGCACCTCATGACTTCCCTTCCGTTTCGCCTTGCGATCCGCCCATGACGCCTGAACTTGGCCAGATCGCGCTGATCCTGGCACTGCTGTTATCGCTCGCCCAGGGTGTAGTGCCCTTGATCGGTGCGTGGCGCGGCAACACCGCGTTGATGGGTGTCGCGCGGCCTGCGGCGGTGGGCCAGGCGGTGTTCGTGTGGATGGCGTTCGGCCTGCTCGCCTGGTCGTTGTTGTCGCTGGATTTTTCGGTGGGCTACGTCGCCGCCAACGCCAACATTGCCCTGCCCTGGTACTACCGCGTTGCGGCGGTGTGGGGCGCGCACGAAGGCTCGTTGCTGTTGTGGATCGCCATCCTCGCCACCTGGACGGTGCTGCTGGCCGCCTTCAGCCGGCACCTGCCGCAACATTTTGCCGCCCGCGTGCTGGCGATCCTGGGGCTGATTTCGGTGGGCTTTCTGGCCTTCATCCTGCTGACCTCCAATCCGTTCGGGCGGCTGTCGCCGATTCCGCTGGATGGCAATGAACTCAATCCGGTGTTGCAGGACCCCGGCATGACCTTCCACCCGCCGGTGTTGTACACCGGCTATGTCGGGTTTTCGGTAGCCTTCGCATTCGCAGTGGCGGCATTGCTCGGCGGCGAACTGGAACAGGCCTGGGTGCGCTGGGCACGGCCGTGGACCAATGTGGCCTGGGCCTGCCTCACCGCCGGCATCGTCGCCGGCAGCTGGTGGGCCTATGCGGAACTGGGCTGGGGCGGCTGGTGGTTCTGGGACCCGGTGGAAAACGCCAGTTTCATGCCCTGGCTGGTCGGCACTGCGTTGATCCACTCCCAGGCGGTCACCGAAAAACGCGGCAGCCTGCGCGCGTGGACCATCCTGCTGTCGATCCTGGCGTTTTCGCTCTCGTTGCTGGGCACCTTCCTGGTGCGCTCGGGCGTGCTGACCTCGGTGCACGCGTTTGCGGCCGATCCGCGCCGTGGCCTGTACATCCTCATTTTTCTGGTTGCCGTCGTCGGCGGCTCGTTGCTGTTGTATGCACTGCGCGCGCCCAAGATCGCCAGCGGCAAACCCTTTGCCGCCGCCTCGCGCGAAACCGGCATTCTCATCGGCAACCTACTGCTCACCGTGGCCGCGGCCATGGTGTTGCTGGGCACCTTGTTCCCGCTGATCGCCGACGCGTTTGCGCTGGGCAAGGTCTCGGTCGGGCCGCCCTACTTCGGCCTGCTGTTTCCGTTGTTGATGTTGCCGGTGGTGCTGTTGCTGCCGTTCGGCCCCTACCTGCGCTGGGGCAAGGCCGAAGCCGCACCGTTGAAAGCACTCGGCACACGCGCAGGCATCGCCGCGATTGCCTGCGCCCTGGTCGGCAGTGTGTTTGCCGATGGCCAGGCCAAGGCGATCGCCGGCATGGGTGTGGCCGCATGGGTGGCTGCGGGCACCGCGTTGTACGTGGTCAAACGCTGGCGCGACATGCCGCGCGGGCGGCGCTTCCCGGCGGAAATGGCCGGCATGCTGATCGCGCATGCGGGCGTGGCGGTGTTCGTTGCCGGCGTGCTGGTCTCCGAAAGCCTGTCGGTGGAACGCGATGTACGGCTGTCGCCCGGCCAGAGCGCGCAGGTCGCCGGCTACAGCTTCCGCTTCGATGGCGTGCAGTTGGTGGATGGGCCGAACTGGAAGGCCGAACAAGGCAGCGTGCAGGTCAGCCGCAACGGCCAGGTGGTCGCGCAACTGCATCCGCAAAAACGCCTGTACAGCAGCGAGCGGATCCAGACCGAATCGGCCATCGATCCCGGCATCACCCGCGACCTGTATGTGGCGCTGGGCGAGCCCTTGGACGATGAGCACATCGAAAACGACTGGACGCTGCGCCTGTACTACAAGCCCTTCATTCGCTGGATCTGGGCCGGTGGCCTGCTGATGATGCTCGGCGGCTTCGTCAGCGCCTGCGCACGCCGCTTTCGTGCACCGGTGACTGCACACCCCTTGGCCGCTTCTCCGGCGCAACCAGCGCTCGTCATCGCACAGGAATCGCACCCGTGAATCGTCTGCTGCCCTTGCTGGGCTTCGTATTGCTGGCGGCGCTGTTCGGCGTCGGCATCCTGCGGACCATGCAGCACAATCCGCGCGACGTACCGTCGCCGTTGATCGGCAAACCGGCACCGGCGTTCTCGTTGCCGCGGCTGGACCACCCGGCGCAACGCGTCGGTCGTGACCAGTTGCTGGGCAAACCCTACGTGTTGAATGTGTTCGGCAGCTGGTGCGCCGAATGCGTGCACGAACACCCGGTGTTGATGGCCCAGGCCAGCCGGCTTGGCGTGCCGCTGATCGGCTACAACTACAAGGACGTGCCCGCCGACGCCATCGCCTGGCTCGCGCGACTCGGCAACCCGTATGCAGTGGTGATCGCCGATGAAGCCGGCCAGACCGCCATCGACTTCGGTGTCTACGGCGCACCGGAGACGTTCCTGATCGATGCGCAGGGCGTGATCCGCTACAAGCACATCGGCGTGCTGACCCCGGATGCCATCAACGACGAGTTGCTTCCGGCCATCGCCGCGCTGCCCAAGGGTACGCCGTGATGGCGGCGCGTCACACACGACTGTGGCATTGGCGCTGGCATTGGCGCGCGCAAGGCCGCCGTGTGCGTTTGTTGCTAGTGTTGCTGCTTGGCATGCTGCTGGCGCCCTCGTTGGCAGCGCAGGCCGTGGATCCGCTGCCGTTCAAGAACCGCAGCGAGGAGGCGCGCTACCAGCGCTTGACCGCGCAACTGCGCTGCCTGGTATGTCAGAACGAAAACCTGGCCGATTCCAACGCGAGCCTGGCGCGCGATTTGCGGCATCAGGTGTTCGCGCAACTGCAGGCCGGCAAGAGCGATGCGCAGATCAAGCAGTACATGGTCGATCGCTATTCGGATTTCGTGCTGTACGACCCGCCGGTCACACGCGGCACCTGGCTGCTGTGGTTCGGGCCGGCGCTGATGTTGCTTGCAGGTGCCGGCGTGGTCATCCACACCGTGCGCACCCGTGCGCGCGCCGGCACGCCGGTGGCGCCGCAAGTGGAGGACCAATGGTGATGGCGGGTTTTTATATCGCAAGCGCCGTGCTGGTGGCGCTGGCCTTGCTGCTGTTGCTGGCACCGCTGCTGCGCCGCCCCACCGGCAGCGGTCGTGCGCGTTACCGCTTGGCAATTCTGCTGGGACTGGGCCTGCCGCTGGCCACGGCCGGGTTGTACCGGCTGGTGGGCGCGCCGGAGGCGATCGTCACGCATGTGTATGCAGCGCAGCCAGCGCAAGTCGCCTCGCTACCACCCTCTGCGGATGCAGGGCAGGCGCAAGCGGCAAGCACCCCTGCCAATGCGCAGGCGCAGGCGCTGGATCGCTTCATGCAGCAGGCCAAGACATTCGAGCAGAACGACCGACCCGCCGAGGCGCGCGAAGCGTATGCACAAGTGCTCAAGATCGCTCCCGACATCAGCGCCGCCATTGTGGGCTGGGTGGCGGCGGATATGGCCACGCACGCCGATTTCGCCATCGACGCCGCATCGCGCACACGCCTGCAGCAAGTGATCGCACGCGAGCCGGACAACCAGCGTGGACTCTGGTTGCTAGGCATCAGCGATTTTCAGCAGCAGGACTTCGCCGCCGCCACTGCGCACTGGCGGCATCTGCACGGTTTGCTGGAAACCGGATCGCCGATGCAGAAGGCGGTGGCAGACAAGATCGCGGTGGCCGAATCGATGGCCAGCGCGCGGCAATCCGCGCGTGGGACGCGCTGAGCAACGCATCCTGCGCGATGCGGCTTGATTGCGATGGCTGCACTGCAGCGCAATTGCACAGCGCGTGCGCAATGCCAAGCAGCCGGTTCACGCGCGAGACGCGGCACCTGGCGCAAACACTCCGCGTCATTGCATCGTGCACTCAAGTGCGACGCATCGTGCCGCACAGTTGCGGCAGAACGCACGTCATCGCATTGCAGCCTCTCGCGCCAGCGTGCCAGCTGGAGCGCATCTGCCGAAAAGGCCGGGCAATCGCGAGGCAGACAGATCGCCACGCAAGAGCGAAAGCGAGCACGCGTACACGCCGCTCCCCTGCATCATCCACGTTCGACCGGCTCGCTACATCGCGTTATCTGCACTCAGGCCGAAGGCCCCAGCACATCGTGCAGCTTTCCACTGAACTCGCCCAGCGTAAATGGCTTGGCGATCATGCTCATGCCTTCGCCGAGAAATTCGCCACGGTCGCGTGCCGTTTCTGCGTAGCCGGTCATGAAGATCACCGGCAGATCGCGCCGCGATTGCCTTGCGATCTCGGCCAACTGGCGTCCGTTGAGGCCCGGCAGGCCGACATCGGTGACCAGCAGGTCGATCCGCCGTGGCGAGGCAAGAATCGGCAGTGCCGCGTCCGCGTCGGCCACCACGTCGGCCTGGTAACCCAGCTCGCTGAGCAGTTCGGTGACCAGCAGCCGCACCTGCTCGTCATCTTCCACCACCAGCACATGCTGGCCCTGCCCTGCCAGCACCGCATCGCTCTGCGTCTGCGGCACCGCGGTTTGCGCCGCAACCCCGGCGGGCAGATACAGGCTGACGGTGGTGCCCGCGCCCGGCTGCGACTCCACCCACACCTGCCCATTGGACTGCTGCATGAAGCCGTAGATCATCGACATGCCCAGGCCGGTGCCCTGGCCGATCGGCTTGGTGGTGTAGAACGGCTCGAACACGCGTTCAAGCACGTCGGCGGGCATGCCGGTTCCGGTGTCTGCAACCGACACCACCACGTAATTCCCCGGCGCCAAGGCGATGCCACGCCCGAGTTCCAGCGGCTGATCTTCCACCTGCAGCTGCCGGGTTGCGATACGCAGCTGCCCACCGTCGGGCATGGCATCGCGCGCGTTGATGGCCAGGTTGATCAGTGCGCTTTCCAGCTGATTCTCGTCAACGTACGCCTGCGGCAGTTCCGCACAGAGATCGATCTCCAGGCGCACCGATTCGCCCAACGTGCGCGCCAGCAACTCCTGCAGCGACACCACCAGATCGTTCAACTGCAGATCCCGCGCCTGTAGCGACTGACGCCGCGAGAATGCCAGCAGGCGCTGGGTGAGCGCAGCTGCGCGCAATGCCGAGGCAGAGGCCACATCCAGAAAGCGACCCAGCCCTTCGGTGCGCCCCTGGTCGATGCGCAGCCGCGCCAGATCCAGCGCAGACAGGATGCCGGTGAGCATGTTGTTGAAATCGTGTGCAATGCCGCCGGTGAGCTGGCCCACCGCTTCCATTTTCTGCGCCTGGCGCAGTGCCGCTTCGCTGGATTCGCGCGCCAGCATCTGCTGCTGCAACTCGGCGGTCCGTTCGGCCACCTTGGCTTCCAGCAGGTTGGCCTGTTGCTGGATCGATTCCAGCGCCAGCGCACGCGTGGTCACATCGGTGGCGAACACATGGAATCCATCCACCTTGCCATCTGCATCAAAGCGCGGCATGTAGCGGATTTCCGCATCGCGGCGCCGGCCATCGGCATGCGGCCAACTGGTCTCGATGGTCAATGTCTGCCCGGCCAATGCGGCCTCGATCCAGGCGCGGCGCTGTTCGACCACCGCAGGCCCCACCACATCCACCAGCGGCCTCCCGATCACATCGGCAGGCGGCACACCAATCCAGTCTTCGTACGAACGATTGGCAAAGCGGTAGATCAGGTTCTTGTCGATGAAGGCGATCAGCACCGGCAGCGCATCGGTGACCCGTCGCAGTTCGGCCTCGCTCTGCGCCAGCGCAGCGCGGCTTTTGGCCAACTGCGCCAGCTGGTCGCGGATGACGAACTGCTTCTGCCGTGCGCGCAACGCGGTGGAGATGGCGCTCAGCAACGAAGCTGAGCTCAGCGGCCGCTCCAACTCGATGACGTTGGTCATGTCGGCCGGCAGCCGCACCTGCCGGCGGTTGTGTGCGCCACGTGGCGTACGCAACAACACGAACGGAATGTCCGACCAGGCCTGCTGGCCTTGCAGGATGTGCGACAGCGCATGCAGGTCGCCACGGATGGCTTCTTCGGTCAGTACCACCACGCCGGAGCCATCGTGCAGGTTGCCTGCCAGCGCGTCCAGCGTGGCATGGACCCGGCATGTCAGCCCGCGTTCGCCAACGATGCTGGCAATGCTCTGCGCGTCGCGGCCGAACGGCGCGATGATATGGACGATGGAGCCGTCCGCGTCACAGATATTCAAGGGGACGATCCAGCAACGGGCCGTCGTCTCCGACAAACTGCGGCGTACCGGTCAGCACGCCGTGGAATTTCTCCAGCGGCTCGCTCAGTTGAAGACCGCTGCTGCCGATGCGCAATTCGCGAATCGCATCTTCGTGCGCGCCACTGCGATTCTTGATCACCGACAACGCCTTGCGGATGCGTCCTTTCGCCTCGAAAAAGCGCAGCAAGACGACGGTGTCGGCCATGTAGGAGACATTGAGGGTGCTACTGGTCGCCATGCTGCCGACCAGCCCCTGCTGCGGGTTGATCAGGAACGTGGTCACCCCGCTCTGGTTGAGATACGACAACAGCTCGTGCATCTGCAACATCAGCTGCTTTTCCTGCGGCATCGACGCCAGATACCCGTTGAGGCTGTCGATCACCAGAATGCGGCACGCGCGCTCCTCCACGCTGCCACGCACCGTCCAGGCGAATTCGCCCGGCGTGACTTCGGCCGGATCCATCTGATGCAGCTCCAGCAGACCCGCGTCCATATATTTGCGCAGATCCATGCTCAGGCCTTCGGCACGCTTCAACAAGGTGCCGGTGCGCTCGTCGAACTCCAGCACGCAGCAATGCTCGCCGCGCTCGCACGCGGCAACCACGAACTGCAGGGCCAGATTGGTCTTGCCCGAGCCGGCTGGCCCGGTCAGCAGCGTGCTGGTCCCGCGCAACGGGCCGCCGTGCAGCAATGCATCGATGCGCTCCACGCCGCTTGGTACCGGTTCGCCGATAAATGGCCGGTGGTGGTCGGAGGCGATCAAACGTGGATAGATACGCATGCCGCCGGTGACGATGGCCAGGTCGTGATAGCCGGCGATGAAATCCACGCCACGCAATTTCTGCACCTGCATGCGGCGCCGCGCCGCACCGAACTCCAGCGTCGTGCGCTCGAGCGAAATCACCCCGTGGCACAGGCTGTGCAAATGCGCGTCCCGCTCGCCGTTTTCGCCGGTGAGATCGTCCACCAGAAACACCGTGATGTTGCGCGGCGCGAAATACTGCTTGAGCGCCAGCACCTGGCGCCGATAACGCAGCGAATCCTGCGCGAGCAGGCGCAACTCGGACAACGAATCGAACACCACCCGCGTCGGCTTCACCCGGTCCACTTCGGCCTGGATGAGCTTGATGGTGCCATCGAGCTCCATCTCCCACGGATGCAGGATGGATTGCTGCCGCCCTTCGCCCAGGAAGGCCTCTGCTGATGCCAGCTCAAAGATATGCAGGGACTCCAACGACCAATGGTGCGAAGCAGCCACTTCAGTGAGCTCGTCGATGGTTTCCGACAAGGTCACATACAGGCAACTCTCGCCCTTGGCCGCAGCATCCAGCAGGAACTGCAGTGCAAGCGTCGTTTTGCCCGCACCAGGCTGGCCTTCAAGCAGGTACAAACGGTTGGCGGGCAGCCCACCTCGTAAGATAGTGTCGAGCCCGGTGCTGCCAGTGGTGATGCGGTTTGCGATCATCGGCGTCACGTTCTTCATAGAGCTGAATTTAACACGTGCGCGTTATTGGCCGGTGGGCGCGACTGAACTGATCAGCTTGCTTTGCTTAACGCGATTCACGGCATCGCTGCTGCAGGTATCGCAGATCAGCAGAATTGCGCTGTTTTTCGATCATCCGACTGGTGGCGCATGGCGTTGGCAACAGCGGTGAAGCATTGTGTTGCAGCATCGCACGCCGCCGTCACGCAGGCGCGCCTAACGTGGATCTCGAAGCATCGCAGCATTGCGATCGCTCGAGGACCGCAGTGGCTCACGCATTACCCAACGCACGCATCCTGTTGGTCGAAGACGACGATGCAATCCGCGAGATGGCTGCAGACATTCTTGGCGACGAGGGCTACCACGTGGTGGCGTCTGCAGACGCCGAACACGCGCTGACGCAACTGACCAGGGCATGCCCGTTCGATCTGCTGCTGTCGGACATCTGCCTGCCCGGCATGAACGGGCGCGACCTTGCCGATCAGGCGCGCATGCTCTACCCCGCAATGCCCATCGTCTTCATGACTGGCTACGCAGGCGAAATCGCCAAACGTGCCGACTTTCTGGATACCGGCATGCGTCTTTTGACCAAGCCATTTTCCTTGCGCGATCTGCTGGGCATCGTACAGACGGCGCTCTAGGCAGGCCCAACCGCGTGCGCCCGCTGCGTCTTTGCGCCACGTTCGCTGCGATACGCATGTCTCAGGCGATCGATGCCGGTGCAACGAGCGGCTCGCAGCAGCACCGGCACCTGATTAGCGCGCGCGACGCTCCAGCAACTGCGCCACCCGCCGCTCCAGCTCGATGGCCTGGAATGGTTTGGTCAACACTTCCATGCCATCGTCGAGCTGGCCCGCGCCCACCGCGGCGCTGGCCGCATAGCCGGTGACGAACAGCACCGGCAGTGCAGGACGCGATTGCCGCCCGGCGTCGGCAACCTGTCGCCCATTGAGGCCGCCGGTCAGGCCGACGTCGGTCACCAGCACATCGATGTGCTCTTGCGAGCGCAAGCGCTCCACCGCCGCACTGCCCTCGGCGGTTTCGATCACGCGGTAGCCGGCTTCGGTGAGTACTTCGGAGATCAAGACACGAATCGCGGTTTCGTCCTCCACCAGCAACACGGTGCGACTGTGCGCAGCATTGCGCTGCAGCGGCGCATCAGCAGGTGCCACGTCGTCTTGCGCCAGCACGCCGGTGAAGCGCGGCAGGTACAAGGCCATGGTGGTGCCCACGCCCACTTCCGAATCGATGCGCACATGCCCGCCGGACTGTCGAGTGAACCCATAGATCATCGACAGGCCCAACCCGGTGCCCTGGCCGATGGGCTTGGTGGTGAAAAACGGTTCGAACACCTTGGCCATGACCTCGGCCGTCATGCCGGTACCGGTGTCCTGCACACTCAGGCACACGTAATCGCCAGGCGGCAGCTCCAGCTGCTGGGCGGCAGCGGCATCCAGCGCGCGGTTGTGCAGGCTGATGGTGAGCTGCCCACCATCGGGCATGGCATCGCGCGCGTTGATGCAGAGATTGAGCAGCGCGTTTTCCAGCTGCGGCGCGTCCACCAGCACCTGCCACGCTTGGTCTGCCGGACGCAGCTGCAGCGCGATCGACGGCCCCAGCGTGCGCGCAATGATGTCGTGCATGCCACGCACCAGCTCCTCCACATCCAGCGCGGTGGGCGCCAGCGTCTGCCGGCGCGAAAACGCCAGCAACCGCTGGGTCAAGGCAGTGGCGCGCGCCGCGCTGGATTGCGCCATTTCCACATAGCGCTCCAGCCGGTCGTACTTGCCCTGTTCGATGCGCGTCTGCAGCAACTCCAGGCCGACACTGATGGCAGTGAGCAGATTGTTGAAGTCGTGCGCCAGCCCGCCGGTCAGCTGCCCCACCGCTTCCATCTTCTGGCTCTGACGCAGCTTCTCTTCGGCAAGCAACAACGCCGCGCTGCGTTCGCGCACGCGCTCTTCCAGCGTCTCGGTCAGTTGCCGCAGCTGCTCTTCGGCCACGCGTTTGTCGGTGATGTCGGCAGAGGTGCCGAACCATTCGGCGATCTGTTCGCGCTCATCCAGCAACGGAATCGCGCGCATCAAGGTCCAGCCCACCTGCCCATCCGTGCCGAGCACCCGGTATTCCACATCCACACCAGACTTGGTGGCAGTCGCCTGCGCAAGCGCTTGCGCCAATCGCGCGCGGTCGTCCGGGTGCACCATCGCCTGCCAGTCGGGCGTGGCCGACACCGCATCGCTCAGCACACCGTCGCCGACCAATTGGCGCCATTCGCGCCAGTGGGCACTGGCGGAAAAAATCGATTGCGATGACGCGCGTACCAGTGCGTCCAGGCGCCGCTCGCTCTTTTGCAGCGCTTCGCTGGCCAGCCGCTCGGCGGTGCGGTCGCGCAACACCTTGACGAACCCGATCGCCTCGCCGGTTTCTTCGCGCAACACCATCAGCGAGCCATTGGCCCAGAACCGCTCGCCGGATTTGCGCACGTGCCAGCGCTCGTCCATGCCGCTGCCGCTTTCCAGCGCGGCAGCGGCCTCGATCAGCATCTGCCGCTGCTCGACGTCTTCCGGCGTAAAGGTGCGCTGCAGCGTTTGCCCGAGCATCTCGACCTCGCTCCAGCCCAGAATGCGCCGCGCACCCTCGTTCCACGACGTCACCCGCCCGTGCATATCGGTGGCGATGATGGCGTAGTCCATCACGCTGTCCAGGATTTGACGGTTGCGCACTTCGGCCTCGCGCACCGCGCGCTCCAGGCTGATGCGGTCAGTGATATCGAGGCCCTGCACGAAGATGCCGGAGATGGTGCCATCGGCGCCTGCGATCGGCTGATAGACCAGATCCAGCAAGCGTCGCTCGGCGGGACCACCGGGCACCGCCTGCACGTTGTACGGCAGCGCATTGGCCGAAAACGCGCGCCCGGACCGGTACACCTCGTCCAGGCGACGCACATGTCCCTGTTCCACCGCATCCGGCAGCGCCTCGGCCAACGGCCGCCCGATCACATCGCGGTGGCCGATCAGGCGCGAATAACACGGGTTGGCGAACTCCACCCGGTGCTGCGGCCCGCTCAGGAACGCCATGAACATCGGCGCCTGCTCGAACAAGCGGATCAGGCGCTCGTGTTCGTCGGCCAGCCGCGCCTGCGCCAGCTTGCGCGCGGTGACTTCATTGGTGACGCAGAACGCGCCGCCCACCCGGCCATCGTCCAGATAGATCGGAGAGAACGAGAACGTCCACCAGGTCTGCTCCGGCACGCCGTAGCGGTTCATGCCGATCGGCACTTCCTCAAAGCGCGATGCCTGCCCTGCGAACGCCGCTTCAATCGGCTCGCGCACCGCCTCCCAGGCATCGGCCCACAACACGCGCAGCGGCGCGCCCAGCGCCTGCGCCTGGCGCGGCCCCAGGATCGGCGTGTAGGCGTCGTTGTAGAAAAAGGTCAGCGCATCGCCCCACACCACATACATGCTTTCGGGCGAACCCAGCATCAGATCGACCGCATTGCGCAACGGCGATGGCCACTGAGCGGCGGGTCCCAGCGGGCTCGCCGCCCAGTCGTGGCTGCGTACCGCCTGCGCCATGACGCTGTTGCCGTGCGGAAATCCCGCATTCATAGAGGGCGTACCTGCATTGTGTCCACACGCAGGTCGCCGCTCCAGCACGCAACGTGCACGACCGCGAGGTCGCCTGCTGCGAGCTTCTCCATCATCCATCCGTACATCATGTCCAACCGTTGAAAAGACCAGGTCGCCGCAGGCGCATGACGCGTCGGCAAGACCGAGCCGCGCGCTCGCGCCCATCATCTGGCCTATGGCTGGTGGCGTCCAGCCACGCCCGCAGGCGATGGCTGAACCAGGCAGCTTGCGCTCCTGCGTCTGCGGCAGCGCGCAGCCTGCGCCACGGCCGGTACAGCCGTCGGCCCGCGCACATGGGGCCGTGCCGTCTTCGGGCCGCGCAGCGACGCGATATCGCCCCGGCAGCCAAGCCGCCGGGCGTGCACGCGGTGCCACGCGGCAACGAGCGCCATGCCGCACTGCAGGAGACGTACCATTGCCCGATAGCCACAGGACAACGCACGGTCTTACAGATGCTTGATCAGAATGAACTCATCCATCCGCAGGCTGCTATCGCGCCGGGGTATCTGGCCAACCATGCAGCGCGGGTCTTCAACCGCCTGGTCGACGCCGAACTGCGGCCGCACGGCGTGTCGCTGGCGCTGATCGGCCCGATCATGCTGCTGTCCTGGAAAGGCCCGATGCTGCAGCGTGACCTGGTCATCGCATCGGCCGTGAAGCAGCCGGCCATGGTGGCACTGCTGGACAAGCTGGAGGGACTGAAGCTCATCAAGCGCACCCCGACCCCGCAGGATCGCCGTGCCGCGCTGGTGGCGCTCACCGCGCGCGGGCGCAAGATGGCCGAACTCGGTGGGCGTGCGCTGCTGGATATGAACGCAGTGGCGCTGGAAGGCTTTTCCGCCGACGAGGTGCAGCAGACCGTCGCGTTGATGCACCGGCTGATCGCGAACATGGAGCGTTACGGCCAGGGCGTGTAATATCACTCCTGATATTTCCTGCCAGGATGACAGCAATGCCGCGTCGTATCCTCATCACCGGCGCCAGCATCGCCGGCAACACTGCCGCCTGGACACTCGCCCATCGCGGCTTCGATGTGACCGTGGTGGAACGCGCCACCCGGTTTCGCGATGGCGGCCAGAACATCGACGTACGTGGTGTCGGCCGTGAGGTGCTGCAACGCATGGGCCTGGAACAGGCCGCGCTGGCCCAGGGAACCGGCGAAGAAGGCACCGCCTGGATCGACGCGCACGGCCAGGCCGTCGCCACCTTCAAGACCGAAGACATCGATGGCGATGGCCCGACCGCCGAACTGGAGATCTTGCGCGGCGATCTGGCCCGCCTGCTCTACGATGCCGCGCGCGGCCATGTGACGTACCGCTTCGGCGACCGCATCGCCAGCATCGAAGACGCTGCCGGCAGCGATGCCGCAACCGTCACCTTCGAAAGCGGTTGCAGCGAACGCTTCGACGCGGTGATCGTCGCCGAAGGCGTGGGCTCTTCGACGCGCGAACAGGTCTTCCCGGGAGAAAACGATCCGCGCTGGATGGATCTGACCATCGCCTACTTCACCATCCCGCGCAGCGCCGACGACGACCCGCTGTGGCGCTGGTACCACACCACCGGCGGGCGCAGCATCTCGTTGCGACCCGACCGGCACGGCACCACGCGCGCCATGCTCTCGCTGCAGAAACCGCCCGAAGGCGAACAAGACTGGGACATCGACGCCCAGAAGGCCTACCTGCACGAGGGCTTTGCCGACGCCGGGTGGCAGGCGGCGCGCGTGCTCGATGGCATGCATGGCACCGACGACTTCTACTTCGATGCCCTGCGCCAGGTGCGCATGCAGCGTTGGCATAGCGGTCGCACCGTGCTTACCGGCGATGCGGCCTGGTGCGCCACGCCACTGGCCGGGATCGGCGCCACCCTGGCAGTGACCGGCGCGTATGTTCTGGCCAACGAAATCGCCCAGGCCGCCACGCTGGACGCGGCCTTCGCTGCCTACGCCACCGCCATGCGCCCGATGGTCGAGCAGGCCCAGGGCGTGCCGAAGATCGGCCCACGCCTGATGAACCCGCATAGCCGGCTCGGCATCCACCTGCTGCATGGCGCACTCAAACTCGCCAGCCAGCCAAGCGTGCAGAACCTCGCTGCAAAGTGGATGACGCCGGCGATCAAGGCGCCGGATCTCTCGCGTTATCCCTAAGCGCCGTTGCAGGCGCCGGTAAGCCGCCGGCGGCAGCGTTGCAGGCAGGAACGACGAGTGTCTCGGCGCATTGAGCAGCCCCACCAGCACCTGAACCGGCAGACGCAACGTCTTCAGTTCCACTGCTAGAGGTCGCTAACGAACACGTCGAGACACCACTTGAGCGGCAGCCGTTGCGCTGGCTCTTGCGCTGTCGCGTGCGTATTCGTCTCCCTGCCGTTGCCGGGACTCCCCCGCTCTTCCGCCAGTCGGAACACCGATCGAACCCTATGCATTTCTTCCCGAATCTGCGCATTGGACAGCGCCTGGCCCTGGGCTTTCTCGCGATCATCGTCTTGATGGTGATCCTGACCGTGGTGGGCATCCAACGCGTTCGCAGCATCGACCAGCAACTCACCGCCATCAATGAGGTCAACAGCGTCAAGCAACGCTACGCGATCAATTTCCGTGGCAGCGTCCACGACCGCGCAATTGCTCTGCGCGACGTCGTACTCATGGACGACCCCGCAGAGCGCCACGCCGCCGAACAATCGATCGACAAGCTCGCTGCCGATTACGCACGCGCTGCGCAACCGCTCGACGACATGATCGCCAGCTCGACCGATGCAAAAGAGAAAGACATTCTCCGGCAGATCAAATCCGTCGAGCAGCGCACCCTGCCGCTGATCGCGCAAGTGCGCGCGTTCCGCGATGCGGCCGACAAGGCGCAGGCAGAACAGCACCTGCTGCAGCAAGCGCGCCCGGCCTTCATTGCCTGGCTGGCCAGCATCAACGCCTTCATCGACCTGCAGGAAGCCAAGAACCGCCAAGCCGCCAGGCAGGCCGTTGCCACCGCGCGCGGCTTTGCGATGCTGATGGTGATGTCCACCGTCGTCGCCCTGCTGTTGGGCGCCACCATCGCGTTCCTGCTCACGCGCAGTGTGGTGCTGCCGCTGCGCCAGTCGCTGCGCCTGGCCCAGCGCATCAACGACGGCGATCTGCGCAGCCAGGACGCAGCGACCGGCAACGACGAATCCGGGCAACTGCTGCGCGCCATGCAGCAGATGCAGCGACGCCTGCAGGAGGTGATCTGGGCGCAACGCAGCATGGCTGCGCGCCACGACGCCGGCGAAATCAGCTACCGCACCGACCCACAGGGTTTTCCCGGCGAATATGGCGACATGGTGCAAGACACCAACGCACTCGTACACGCCCACGTGCAGACCCAATTGCGCATGACCCAGGTCATGGGCAGCTACGCCATTGGCGATCTCACCCAGGACATCGAGCAGTACCCGGGCGAAAAATCCGCCATCACCGCCACCATGCAGCAGGTTAAGCGCAACCTGCAGGCCATCAACGCGCAGATCCAGGAACTGACCCAGGCCGCCTGCGCAGGCGACTTTGCACTCCGCGGCAAGGCGGAAACGTTCGAGCACGATTTTCGCCTGATGGTGGAAAACCTCAACACCATGATGGCCACCTCCGATACCAACCTGGCCAGCTTCTCCGGGCTGCTGCGCGCGATCGCCGATGGCGACCTCACCGTGCGCATGTCCGGCAACTTCCACGGCGTGGTCGCCTCCATGCGTGACGATGCCAACAGCACCGTGCACCGCCTCACCGACATCGTCACCCGCATCCAGACAACCTCCAACAGCATCAGCTTCGCCGCAGAAGATATCGCCAGCGGCAATCAGCAGCTGGCGCAGCGCAGCGAACAACAGGCCGCCAGCCTCGAAGAAACCGCTGCATCGATGGAAGAGCTGACCTCCACCGTCAAGCAGAATGCCGAACATGCCACCCGCGCCAACCAGCTCGCACGCGGCGCCGCCGCCATCGCCTCGGAAGGCCGCGACGTGGTCGGCCAGGTGATCGAACAGATGTCCGGCATCGAAGCCTCGTCCAGACGTATCGCCGACATCATTTCGGTCATCGACGGCATCGCCTTCCAGACCAATATCCTGGCCCTCAATGCCGCGGTGGAGGCCGCACGCGCCGGCGAACAGGGCCGCGGCTTCGCTGTTGTTGCATCGGAAGTGCGCACGCTCTCGCACCGTTCCTCGGATGCGGCAAAAGAAATCAAGCGGCTCATCGACGATTCCGTACAACGCGTCGCCGACGGCTCCACCCTCGTGCACACCGCCGGCACCACCATGGGCGAAATCGTCACCAGCGTCCAGCACGTCACCGACATCATGGCCCATATCTCCGCCGCCTCGCAGGAACAAGCCGGCGGTATCGAACAGGTCAATCACACCATCGCGCAGATGGACGAGACCACCCAACACAATGTGCGCCTGGTCGAAGCCGCCAGCACCGCCGCGCATGCGTTGGAACAGCACTCCGCGCAACTCACCCGCGCAGTGGAAGTCTTCAAGGTCAACGCAACGGTGCTGTGAGTCCGCGAGATAGCATTCGACGCACCAGCGACGGTCGCGGCGATCATCTGGGGCTCGACCTACCGCAAGCGCCTAACCGGCAGAAAACAGACCAACCTGTCGCGGCGGATAGATCAGATCGCGCCCAACCGGGCGCGCATCGGCATTCAACTGATGCGGCTGCACCGCGGTCTCGCCAAGAATGTGCAGCACCTGCCACCTCCGGTGCAGCAACAGATCCGCAATAAGGCGGCGATGGCATTGCCACCAGAGTGCTTCGGCGCACATCAGCGCCGTACGCCGCTCACGTGCCATGGCGGTCGCCTGCTCCAGCCCGGCGCCGAAGTCGGCGCTGGTCATATGGTCGGCATAGCCCTGAAACGCCGCGTTGCGCCACGCGCCATTGGGCGACCCGGGTTGCGCCTTGCGCCGTCCACCCAGCTCGGGCAGCCACAGATAGCGCACCGACGCCGCGTCCAGTGCATGCGCCATCGTGTCGCTGGCAAACCAAGGGTAGCGACGCGAGCCCGGAAAGCGCCGCACATCCACCACTGCCTTAATCCGATGCGCGCTCAACAACGCGACGAACGCCTCCCAGGTCCTGGTGGAATGACCGATTGTCCAGAGCATCCCGGCCGTATCGCCAGCGGCCTGCAGCCCAGGCGCGTCGGTGTTGATCAGGGGAGAGGTGTCATGCATCGCAGCAGCAGTTAGGCGGAGTGGCAATACAGCACTAGCACTGCCAGCGCCCACAGCAAGTGATGGGCACGCGACCTCTGCCCGCACGCGGATCTGGCTCATCGGCTTTTTAAGCGCGTGCAATTCCCGTAGCAAGGTGATGGCTGATCGCTCCAGATCGTCCTGAATGCGGTGGCAGCGGTGTGCCGGCAGCGCGACCATCTGCACTACACGGTCGACCGCGTCGCTGAGCGATCAGCCCGATGACACATTGATCGTCAGGGGACCATCGCGCTGAGTGCGGGACAGAAGATGAGACGGGCGGTGTGCGTTGGGGAAGCGTCACGGCGCGGAGCGATTTGCAGCGACGTGTGGCGGAGAGAGTGGGAGAAAGTAGAAACCAATCCATCTCTCTGATTTGCAAGTGAAACACAACCCGAAAATGTGCCCTGGTTCGTGCCCTCGCGAAGCTTACATTATTCGCGGAGGCTTGGGACGAGGGGCAGCCGATCTGGCTCGGGCCGCCTTCGGCACGGCCCTGGGCCGTGCTTGCGGCGTTGGGGTGACGCGAATGCGTCCATTCCCTGTTTTTGCGCGTGCTTCGGCACGCGCTGCAAATGACACAGGCTCCACACGAACCTCATTGGTCGCGTTGGCCTGCATTGTTCTCCCGCCACCCGATTTGCTACGGCTACCGTAATACGACAAGCTTTCAGTTGATCGGTGGCCCATAGTTTTTGCTGCCTCTGCGGCTGTCATCGCACCGGTTGAAACGGCTTCTTTTAGTTCACTTCCGACCTGGTGACGGAAGGAATAGCAAGACAATCCTGATGAGGCCAGTCCTCGGTTCAGGCTTCTGTAATCGGCATCGGAAGTCTGCATTTTCCAGGCCTTCCCGTGCTTGGCCACTTCCTCTGCCAATGCTTGGGCTGCGCTTCCTTTGACTGGCACACGAATGACCCGGACCTCTTGCCCTCTATTATGCGCATCACTGCACTTGGCCCCTAAAACCTCAGCGGTTAAATATTTTCCGTCTTCGGTTACTTTTAATTTTATGCCCTTTTTTAGTTCTGCTGGCCTCACCCCAAACAGGGACAAAACTGCCAAGCGTTCCGCGTGGCGTTCTACCAATTTTGTCCCTTTCTTGTTTCCAGCAATGAGTGCGACCGTCGCCAAATTTGGTGACGGTGCGCGGGTTGATCGCTTGGATTTGGACACTGGACGAATGCCTTGTTCTTTCAATTTTGCAGCCTTGTGAGTCCAGGTCTTCCTATGAGGCTGCATAAATTGCTCATCTAAAACGGCTGCCATATTAAAAGCTTGCTCGGTGCAGTATTGGGCTTTTTCTAGTTGCCCTGCCTTTCTGGCCACCTCAGAAGCAGCACGCCAAGCGCGGGTGTCTTGCTCTAAGCAATATCGTGTCGCGGTCCGTAGGAAATCCCAGTGGGCACGGGTAGAGGCGGCTTCCAAGGCGGTTTTGCCTGATGCGCGCAGGTTGTCATAGGCACGGCGATACTTCTCTGCTGTCTCATTGCTGATGTCTCGCTTTGGACAGTCGTCGAGGATGTTGCGCGTCTGGCGGTCCGCGTGCAGCGTCCACGCCTTGCCATCGCTTTGCGATGCCAGGCGGGCACGCGTTGCACGCTCCCGAAGCGCAGAAGCATGCTTACTCATCCAATCGCCACCTACCGGTGACAATTGGATATCGTGCGCACTATTCGAAAGGCTCTCGCCTTTCTCACTGTTCGGCTGGCTCCCGCCATCCTCACCGACCCTACGCTTTTCGCTTCGGGTCGTGTGTCCTTCGCTCTCGCTTCGGACACGGGAGCGCCCAAAACGGCTAACGCCATTTTGGTCACTCCCCACATTGTCGGACGGTTTGAAACCGTCCGACAATGTTTTGAAGCCCAAAGCTGCTGCTGAAAAAATGTTCAAGGGTATTGCCGATCTGACTTAGATATATTATCCCTCAAATTATCCGGAAGCCAATAGATATTGCGCTAAATAATTTTCTATCTATATTATCCGGATGTCCGGATCGCTAATAAATCGAAGAAAAGAAATGGATCGCCTCGATCTTTATCTTGACAAGGAGGTCGCAGCTTTATTGCGCAAGCGCGCCGCTGAACTTGATTTGCGCCCAGGCACTTTTGCGGTTCGCTTGCTTACAGCTGCTGTCAGCAATGAACGCAAAGCCTCCAAATCCAAACCATAATTCAGCACTGACAATCCCGGGAATTTCCCGGTTCCATTTAATTTTTCTGCCAATGTAAATTCACGGCTATAAGTCGAATGGTGTTCGTCATCAAGCTCATGACCCACCAATTGCGCTCTCAACTCGGAAGCAACCCCCGCCCCTTGTAGTTCTTGGATAACGGTCTTCCTGAGTGAGTGAAACCCTCGCTTAGCTTCCGGCCAATCGGAGCCGACTGTGACCAAATGGCGGGTGAAGGCTTTGGAGATCCAGTTTCCTGCACCATTTTTTGCCTTGGGGTCTGCTTGACTGAAAAGACGGGTCTCCCCTCTTTTCTGCTGCACCTCGACAAAATCCAATAGACCCAGCTTAATTAGATCGGGATGGATTGGCACGATCCGATTACTCGACTCATTTTTAACCCTCTGCCCATCTCCTTCATCGCCAATTTTGATGGCTAGAACTCCATCAATTTTGGCAACATCAGTCAGCAACAATTGACCAACTTCCGAGGCTCTTGCGCCAGTGTAGAGTCCCAAGACGCTTGCCCAGCGGGCACCGGGTGACATTTTTTCAAAATTGATTGACGAATAAATTGCCAGCAGTTGTTCAGCAGTAAAACTCTTAAAGCCGAGTTTTTTGCGCTGACGCTTTTCCCTTGCCCCATATTTAATATGGTCAGTAGCTGGATTATCACCCTTCGGATAATATCCCGAAGCCATCGCCCAGGCAAAAAAACCAGTTTTCCCTAGATACGATTGCTTATTATAAATAGTGGGCGTCGAATTACCCTTATCTCTCAAATGTTGATAGAACCTTGCCAAATCAGGTCTTCCAATCGTATGCACATCACGATGCAATCCAAGATAGAAGGTCAAATCTTCGACCGCTGTTTTTTTTATGGCTAAGGTTTTAGGAATTGTGACGGCCTCCAAACTTGCCAGCCACTTTGTTTTAGCATCGCCTAAGGTAATCGTTTCAGCCACTGTCATAGCAGCTGGATCAGCTGATTTTGGCTGATGCAATTGACCAATGGCCGCTATTGCTTCCATTGCTCTTGCGTGATCTGCCTCATCGTTGGCCTTTAATCGATAGCCATTCGGCAAATCAATCTCATAGGCCCGAGAACCTTGCGCGGCAAGATTTTTCAGCACTTCATCGACGGTGATCTTCGCCACACCTTGCCCACGGATTGCTTTGAAAGCCGCAGCATATCGCGAGGCAAGCCACAAAGCGGCTTGCCGGGCATCCAAGAGGTCGTGTCCCAAGCTTCGTTTGATGAACTCGCGCCCGATCAGCTTCCGCAGGTCAGTCGGAACGCGCTGACGGTATACATAGAGGCCTGAGGCCGTCTTGGTCAGGTAGTGAGGTAGCTTCATTCGGAATGTGCCCCGAATTGTGCCTCACCCGCATCTGTCAGCCCTGTTTTTTGTTGTTTGAAATCAACAACTTACGCAGGAGTGGCGGAGAGAGTGGGATTCGAACCCACGGAAGGTTTGACCCTTCGCCGGTTTTCAAGACCGGTGCCTTAAACCGCTCGGCCATCTCTCCGATGCTGCTGCACGTGACCGCCGAAGGCGCCGGATGTCACGCGGGCGACCCGCCTTGCGCGGGTGGCCCTGTCTATGGCCGCACGAACATCTGTGCGGCCGTTCTCCCAGGATCGCTCCCGGGCGCGCATTCTCGCATGCCCGGGCGCGTTTTGCTCAATGACACCACCGCCGTCAGCTGGCGCAGCGCGCCGCTGCCTTGATGGTACTCGGCCACTACCCCGCGTGGTCGGCGAAGATGCCTGAGCACACAGGCAACCTGCCGAACAGCTGCAGCGCACCGGCTGCGCAGCAGCTAGCGGACTGCCAACATACGTGCCGGCCAGCCTCGGCCGCCAACCCAGCCTTGGCCAGCTTTGTCACGGACGCTCAGCCCGCTTCGGCCACCACCAGGCGCGGCGCCGTGCCGGCGGCACGCTTGAGCTTCTCCGCCAGTTCGGCGCAATTGCCGCCGCAATCCAGGCGCGAGCGTTCGATTTCCTGCGGCAGGTGTTCGGCCAGGAAGTCGATGAACACCCGCACCGCCGGCAGCAGGCCGCGACGCGAGGCGAACACGGCATGGCAGATGCCCTGCGGCAGCGACCAGTGCGGCAGCACCACTTCCAGCTCGCCGCTGCGCACCGCTTCGGCGCACACGGTTTCCGGCAGCATGGTGATGCCGAAGCCGTCGCGCGCCATCGACTGCAGCAGCGGGAAGTCGAAGCCGGCCAGGCGTGGCTGCAGATCGACGCGGCGCATTTCGCCGTTCGGGCCGTGCAGCTCCCAGCGCTGATGCGCTTCGTCTTCGCTGGTGCTCATGGTGGTGTGGTTGGCCAGCTCGCTGGGATCCTTGGGGCGACCGGCGCGATCCAGGTATTTGGGGCTGGCAACCAGCAGTTCCTGCACCTGGCCGAAGCTGCGCATCACCAGGCTGCCGTCGTCGTCCAGGCGCGAGCGCACGCGCAGCGCAATGTCGTAGCCCTCGTTGATGACATCGACGCGGCGATTGCTGATATTGAGCTGCAGCCGCACCTTGGGATACTTGGCCAAGAATTCCGGCAACAACTTGGGCAACTGGATCTGCGCAAGCGAAACAGGAACGCTCACACGTACAAGACCGCGCGGCTCGGCGCTGAGACGATCCACCACCTCGCGCGCGGCCTGGGCTTCGGCAAGCATGGTTTGCGCGTGCCGGTGCACGCTGGTGCCGACGTCGGTCACCGCGAAACGGCGCGTGGAGCGCTGCAACAGGCGCACACCCAGGTCGGTCTCGAGTTGGCTGATGCGCCGGCTCAGGCGCGATTTGGGGATGCCAAGCGCACGCTCGGCAGCGGCAAAGCCGCCGTGATCCACCACCATCGCAAAGTAATACAGGTCATTCAGGTCGTGCATGGCGCAAGTATCCATTGATAGAACGATACGTGATATTTAACCACCTTTATTCCAACAGAGCAACGACCTAGGCTGCACACCTCCGCGGCGCTGCCGCTTGCCACAGGTCATCGTCATGAAACTGCTGCACCTCGATTCCAGCGCGCTAGGCGCCAATTCCGTCACGCGCGTGCTCAGCGCCGCCGTCGTGGAGCAGCAGCGCCGGCGCCATCCCGAGGTGGACGTGTCGTATCGCGACCTCGACCGCGACCCGATTCCGCATCTGACCGCGCAGACGCTGGCGCAGACCGACCCGGCAGAGGCCGCGGCCGCCGAAGCGGTGATGCAGCAGTTCCTGCAGGCCGATGTCATCGTGATTGGCGCACCGATGTACAACTTCGCCATCCCCTCCACGCTCAAGGCCTGGATCGATCGCATTGCAGTTGCCGGGCGCACCTTCCAGTACACCGCCAATGGTCCGGAAGGCCTGGCCGGCGGCAAGCGCGTCATCATCGCCAGCGCGCGTGGTGGCTTGTATGCCGATCCGACGAACGATTTTCAGGAGCCGTATCTGCGCCAGGTGTTGGGCTTCCTGGGCATCGACGACATCAGCTTCGTGCGCGCAGAGGGTGTGGCGTATTCGCCGCAGCATCGCGCCGATGCGCTGGCCTCGGCGCTGGCCGGGCTGGGTGAGGAAGAAGAGGCTGCTGTGAGCGCGTAAGCCTGCGGCGTGACGGGTTGACGCGTTGAAAGGTCGTCATGACTGCGAGTTGCCATAGCGAAAAACGGGACCACCGCTGGTCCCGTTTTTTTGTGTCGATTTCCAATAGCAAAGAAGCTCGCGCTCAAACGCCCTCGCACCATGTGCGCCAGACATCGCAGACTCCATTCGACACTCGCATGTGTGGAAGCTGCCAAGCGTAGCGAGCACGCGTCTGACAAGTGTCGATCTAACCGGGCAACCGCAGCGCCCGAAGCGATATGCGCACCGAACGCCGCCCGCGTCGCCTGGTGATGAGCGCCGTCCTCCGGTTACCCGCACTCAGCCGATCCGCTCGAGCCCGCCCATGTACGGACGCAGCACCTGCGGCACATCGATCGAGCCATCGGCGTTCTGGTAGTTCTCCATCACCGCGATCATCGCGCGGCCCACGGCAGTGCCGGATCCGTTGAGCGTGTGCAGCAACTCCGGCTTGCCGCTGACCGGGTTGCGCCAGCGCGCCTGCATGCGCCGCGCCTGGAAATCGCCGCAATTGGAACAGGACGAAATTTCGCGATAGGTGTTCTGCGAAGGCAGCCATACCTCAAGATCGTAGGTCTTGATCGCGGAAAACCCCATGTCGCCGGTGCACAGCAGCACCTTGCGATACGGCAGGCCGAGTTGTTCCAGCACCACTTCGGCGCAGCGCGTCATGCGCTGATGCTCGGCATCGCTGTCTTCCGGCGCGCAGGCGGTCACCAGCTCCACCTTTTCGAATTGGTGCTGGCGGATCATGCCGCGCGTATCGCGGCCACCACTGCCGGCTTCGGCGCGGAAACACATCGAATGCGCGGTCATGCGCAGTGGCAGACGCTCGGCGTCGATGATCTCATCGCGCACGATATTGGTCAGCGGCACTTCGGAGGTGGGGATCAGGTAACGGCGCGACTCGCCCACTTCGGTCTGGAACAAATCGTCTTCGAATTTCGGCAGCTGACCGGTGCCACGCATCGAATCGGCATTGACCAGCAGCGGCACGTTGGTTTCTTCATAGCCATGCTCGCCCACATGCAGGTCCAGCATGAACTGCGCCAAGGCACGGTGCAGACGCGCGACCGGGCCACGCAGCACGGTGAACCGCGCGCCCGACAATTTGGCTGCCGTCTCGCCATCCAGCCAACCGTGCGGCGCACCCAGTTCCACATGGTCCTTGACGGCGAAATCGAATTGACGCGGCGTGCCCCAGCGCGATTGCTCCACGTTCTCGCTTTCGTCCTTGCCAAGCGGCACATCCTCGGCCGGCAGGTTGGGCAGGCCAAGCGCGATACCCTCGAGCTTGGCGCGAATCGCATCCAGCGCCTCTTCGGACGCCTTGAGTTCATCGCCGAACCCGGCCACTTCGGCCATCAGCGCGGCCACATCTTCGCCCTTGGCCTTGGCCTGCCCGATCGCTTTGGATTTGGAATTGCGCTGACTCTGCAGTTCCTGCGTGCGCACCTGGATACGCTTGCGCTCGCTCTCCAGCAACTCCAGTTCCGCAATGTTCAAATCGAAGCTGCGCGTGCTTCGCAGGCGCTCGGCAAGGTCGGCGGGGTGTTGGCGAAGCAGGGCCGGATCTAGCATCGGAATAGGTGCGTCAGTGGAATAGCGCGAGATTATCGCCTGTTCCGGCACCTGCTGCGATCGATTCACTACGGCTATGCCAGAATTGCGACGATTCTTCAGGTGAGCCCTATGTCCGCGCCCCGTCCTGCGTCCGATCGCCATATCGTTCTGCGTCTGCCCCGCCACACGCTGAAAATCGCCGGCATCGCCTTCGCTGCCGGCCTGCTGTTGTTCCTGCTGGTCTGGGCCACCGGCCGCAAGGACGACTTCTATAAAGCCTCGCCGGCGCAGCCGACCGCAGGCGCGCAGACCGACGACACCATTGCGCCGCTGCCGGCGCCATTGCCCGCCCAGGACGGCGCAAGCGACATGCCGCAGGCCAAGCCGCCGGCCGAAACCCCCACCCTGGTGGACACCGCGCCACCCGCCCCGCCCGCGCCGACGCCGCTGCCGGAAAATGCGGTACCCGGCGCGCCAGGTGCCGCTGGCAGCGCCGCGCCGGTCAACGCACCGGTCGCTGGCGGCGATCGCCCGGTACCGATCCAGGGCCAGATGCCGCCGCCCCGCTACCCGTCGGCTGCGCTGCGTCGCGGCGATGCTGGCGATGTGGTGGTGCGGGTCGACGTGGATGCCGCCGGCAATCCCGGTGGCGTGACCCTGGTGCAGCGCAGCGGCTCGCGCGACCTGGACCGTGCGGCCATGGAAGCCGTGCGGCACTGGCGCTTCCACCCGGCGCAGCGCAATGGCCAGCCGGTGGCCGGCAGCATGGACATCCCGTTCGAGTTCAAGCCTGCGCAGTAAGTACAGCTAACTCTTCGCGCGTGTTGCTTGTCACTGCCTTGCCGGCGTCCGGGTGCGAGGTGGCAGGCCTTGGCTGACGCCACGCAGCCACAAACAGCATGCAGTTTTAACCGCGCCGCAATGTCAGCTTGACTAAGCTGAACTTTCAGCAAGCTCGAACGCTTCATTCGCCGTCCGCCTTAGCTGCCCCTCAGGTAGCGCCAACCAGACTGGTCTCGTCATCCTCAGATGCGCCAGGAGGTCGGCCATGTCCGTCACTTCAAATCCTTCATCCGCTCACCCGTCGTCGCTGCCGCAGCACGGCAGGCGCTCGATGGAGCGGCAGCAGAATGCAGCGAGCGACGGCGCTTCGCCCTGGATGTGGGCAACGCTGGTGGCGCTGCTCATCGTGGTACCCAGCTGGTGGTGGGCACGCCACAGCGACGAGTCACTGGCGACCGATACGCGGCCGCTGCCGGCAGCGAGTCGGCAGATCCTGCCGACGACCGATGGCCCGCGTGCGATGACGATGGTGGCGCACCAGCCTGCTCGCCCAGCGGTCAGCAGCGTGGAAGCCAAGCCGCTGCCGGGCAATGCCATGCCGAGCTACCCGGCCGCCGTGGCGCGTGCCGGCATCCAGGGCAGCCGCACCGCACGTTTGCAGCTGGATGTGCAGGGCCGGGTGAGCGATGTCACCATCGTCGACCGGAGCGGAAGTGATGACCCTCGGCTGGATGCAGCGGCGATGGAAAGCTTGCGCCGGTGGCGCTTCGAGCCCGCCAAGCGCGACGGCCATGCGGTGGTGAGCAGCGTGCAGGTGCCGGTGGAGTTCACCGCGCAGCGTTGAGAACTTGCTCAGCGCTGCGGCGCTTGACGGACGGCAACGCTCGCGATGTCGCGGCGCGTCGTCACGCTCCTGACTCGCAAACAGACATGGTCTTTCCGGACCCGGCGAGATCTGGGCCATCCTGCAACGGAAAACGCGTCACCGACGCCCGGCGGTTTCCAGCCCGAATCCGGCGCCCTGCGCCAGCGTGTCGAAGCCCGGGAAAGAAGTCGCCACATTCGCCACATCGTTCACCTGCACCTGACCGGTGGACAGCTGGCCGGCGATGGCGAACGCCATGGCAATGCGATGGTCGCCATGACTTTCGATCACGCCGCTGCCGATGCTGCCCCCGTGGATGGTGGCACCATCCGGTGTTTCGTCGACCTGCACGCCAAGCGTGCGCAGGCCGGTGGCCATCGCCGCCAGGCGATCGGACTCCTTGACCCGCAGTTCGGCGGCGCCGGTCACCACGGTCTGCCCGCTTGCGGCAGCCGCGGCCACGAACAAGGCCGGGAACTCGTCGATCATGTCCGGCACCAGCGCTTCTGGGATCTGCGCACCGCGCAATGGCGCGTAACGCACGCGCAGATCGGCGACTGGCTCGCCGCCGTGTTCAGCGTGGTTTTCTTCGCTAATCTCCGCGCCCATCAGGCGCAACGCGGCCAGCAGCCCGGTGCGGCGTGGATTCAATCCGACCGCGCGCAGCACCACCTCCGAGCCGGGAACGATGCTGGCAGCGACGATGAAGAACGCAGCCGACGAAAAATCCGCAGGTACCGCGATATCGGTCGCGCGCAGACGCTGCCCACCGCGCAGACGGGCCTTACCAGGCGAAAAATCGATCTCCACGCCGAATGCCGACAGCATGCGCTCGGTGTAGTCGCGTGTGGGATGCGGCTCGGTCACCGAGGTCTCGCCCTGCGCATAGAGACCGGCCAGCAGCACCGCTGACTTGACCTGCGCGCTGGCAACCGGCGAGACGAAATCGATGCCGTGCAGTGCCTGCCCACCGTGCACGTGCAGTGGCGGCGTGCCATCGTCCTGCGTTTCGATCCGCGCGCCCATCTGCGCCAGCGGGCCGGTCACGCGCCGCATCGGCCGCTTGGATAACGACTCGTCTCCCACCAGCACGCTGTCGAAGCGCTGCGCTGCCAACAGGCCGGCCAGCAGACGCATCCCGGTACCGGCATTGCCGCAATCCAGCGCCTCGGTCGGCGGCTGCAGACCATCCACACCCACGCCGTGCACGATGCGCTGCGACGCCGACGGCGTTTCGATGCGCACGCCCAGCTTGGCGAAAATAGCAGCGGTGGAGCGCGTGTCTTCGCCTTCGAGAAACCCATCGATCTGCGAAACGCCGTCGGCGAGCGCGGCGAACATGACCGCGCGGTGCGAAACCGATTTATCGCCAGGAATGGCCAGGCTGCCCTGCAGTGCGGTGCCGCGACGGGCAATCCAGTGGTGCGTGCTGCTGCTCATGCATGTGATCCGATGGCTGCGGCATCGCCAATGCTGACGATGCGCTTTGAAGAAGGTTGCGGCGCTGCCGTCGATACAAGGTCGCGGCGCTCCGGCATGGATTGTCGTATCGAGCTTCGATGCTCAGGGAATGGCCACCGGATACGAACCCAGCACCTTGATCTGTGCCGAGTGCGCTTTCAGTTCGGCCAGCGCCTGCTTCATCGCATCGTCTTCGACATGGCCGATCAGATCGATGAAGAAGCCGTATTCCCACTTGGCCTGATGCGAGGGCCGCGATTCGATGCGATTCATGCTGATGCCGTGGCGTGCGAACGGGCTCAGCACGTCGAACAACGCACCTGGCTTGTCGTGGATGAACACCAGCACCGACGTGCGGTCGTGCCCGGACGAAGGAAAGATCTGCCGCCCGATCACCAAAAAGCGCGTGGTGTTGTCGTCGTCGTCCTCGATCGACTTCATGATGACCTTCTTCAAGCCATACACGTGGGCTGCGCTTTCGCCGCCGATGGCCGCGGCATCTTCAGCATTGCGTGCGCGGCGTGCGCCTTCGGCGTTGCTGGACACCGCGATCTTTTCCACCTTGGGCAGATGCGAGCGCAACCAACCTGCAGTCTGCGCGAACGATTGCGAATGCGCGTAGATGCGTTCGATATCTTCCAGCCGGCCGTTGCGCGAAAGCAGGTACTGATGCACGCGCAGCTCGACTTCGCCGCAGATTTTCAGGTTGGAGGTCAGGAACATGTCCAGGGTGACCTGGATGGTGCCCTGCCCCGAATTTTCCACCGGCACCACGCCGAAATCGGCGTTGCCGGCTTCCACTTCCTGGAACACTTCTTCGATGGTCGCCATCGGCAACCCCACCGCCGAGCGGCCGAAATGCTTGAGTACCGCCTGCTGGCTGAAGGTGCCTTCCGGGCCGAGGTAACCGATCTTCAGCGGCTCCTGCTGGGCCAGGCACGCCGACATGATTTCGCGGTAGACGTGCACCAGCACTTCGTCGCTGAGCGGGCCTTCGTTGCGGTCCACCACCATGCGCAGCACCTGCGCCTCGCGCTCGGGGCGGTAGTAATCCACCGCCGCCGCAAGCTTGCCCTTGGCCTTGCCGACCTGATGCGCGAAGTTGGCGCGCTCGGCAATCAGCGCCTGGATGTTGCGGTCGATCTCGTCGATCTTGGCACGCACATCGGCCAGCACCGGCGCGGCGGTCTTGATCGCGGCCTTTTCAGCCGGCGTGTTTGCAGGTTTGCTGTCTGAAGCACGCACCGATGTCTTGGTCGGCTTTTTCTTGCCGCCTGTGGCGGCCGTGGACTTGTCGGACTTGGGGGCCATCGCTGGGCATTCCTAAAAAATGGCGGCGCATGTGCGCTGTCAGCGCATGCGCCTGCGCGGCAGACGCCGCAGGTAAATGAAGACTCAGCCGTGACGCTGCTGGAAGTCGTGCATGAACGCGGCCAGCGCTTGCGCGCCGGCTACCGGCATCGCGTTGTACAGCGACGCCCGAATGCCACCGACTGCCTTGTGCCCCTTCAACGCGAGCAGCCCGGCTGCCTTGGATTCGCTGACGAACAGCGCATCCAGCTGCTCGTCCGGCAGAAAGAACGGGATGTTCATGCGCGAACGCACTGCCGGTTTGATCAGGTTGCGATAGAAGCCGCCGGAGCCATCGATGGCGCCATACACCAGCGCGGCCTTCTCGGCATTGCGGCGCGCAAACTCCTGCACCCCGCCCTGTTCCAGCATCCACTTCACGGTCAGCCCGAGCACGTACCAGTTCCAGGTCGGCGGCGTGTTGAGCATCGAATCGCGCGCGGCATGCGAGGCGTAATTGAAGATGTCCGCACGCGGTTGCCCGGCGCGCTCCAGCAGATCGCGCCGCACGATCACCACCGAAATGCCCACCGGGCCAAGATTCTTCTGTGCGCCGGCGTAGATCAGGCCGTAGCGCGAGATATCCAGCGGCTCGGAGGCGATCGACGAACTGAAGTCGGCAAACAACGGCAACGTGCCCACGTCCGGCGTGTCGCGAAATTCGACGCCATGGATGGTTTCGTTGGCGGTGATGTGCACGTAGGCCGAATGCGGCGACAAGGTCCAGCTGGCCGCCGGGGGAATGTCGACAAAGCCATCGGCCTGCGCGTCGGCGGCGATGCGCGCATCCACAGACGTGGCCGCCTGCTTGATCGCGGTCTTGCCCCAATGCCCGGTGATCACGTAGTCGGCCGCCTGGCCGGGCGCGGCAAAATTCAGCGGCAGCAGCGCCTGGATGGTGGTGGCGCCACCGGCGGTGAACAGCACCGCATAGTCGTCGGGAATCGACAACAAACTGCGCAGATCGGCTTCAGCGGCAGCGGCCACCGCCATGAAATCGGCGCTGCGGTGGCTGATTTCCACGATCGAGGCGCCGACGCCGTTCCACTCGACCATCTCTGCCTGCGCCTGCCGCAGGACCGATTCCGGCAATGTCGCAGGGCCGGCACTGAAATTGAACGCGCGTGTCATGGCACACCTTGGTCGAGCTAGCCTTCTAGTATGCCGCAGCGCATCGGGCTTGGCAGCGGACAAAAAAGTTGCAGCTGCATCCTTTTGACTGAGCCTGACGTAACGTAGACAGGTACCCAGGCGAACTTTTGTCTTGGTTCGTTACTCTCACGCTGCAGCCACTGCCGGAGCCTGCCATGTCGTTTCGCGATGCTTTCAACTTGCCGTCCAGCGAGATCACCGATGAGGCCGTTTACCGCGACCGCCGCCGGCTGCTGCAGTTATTTGCGTTGACCCCCGCGCTGGGCGTGGCCGGATGTGCCGAAGCCGACCCTCCCCCGCCTCCCAAGACCGTGGTGACGCCGGCGCAGGCGCGCAGCGGATTTCGCACGGCCGAGGAATTGACCCGGCTGGAAGACGTCACCAGCTACAACAACTTCTACGAGTTCGGGACCGACAAGACCGATCCGTCCAAGGCGGCCAAGACCCTGAAGCTGTCGCCTTGGACAGTGAAGGTGGTCGGCGAATGCGAGAAGCCCGGCAGCCTGTCGCTGGATGAGCTGCTCAAGGGCATCGCGCCGGAAGAACGCATCTACCGGCTGCGCTGCGTGGAAGGCTGGTCGATGGTGATCCCGTGGACGGGCGTGCCGCTGGGCGAGGTACTCAAGCGCTTCGCGCCGACCTCCAAGGCCAAGTACGTGGCATTCACCACCCTGGCCGACCCGCAGCAGATGCCGGGCGTGCGCTACCGCTCGATCAACTGGCCGTACCGCGAAGGCTTGCGCATCGACGAGGCGATGCATCCGCTGACCCTGCTGGCCACCGGTCTGTACGGCAAGCCGCTGCCGCAGCAGAACGGCGCGCCGTTGCGCCTGGTGGTGCCGTGGAAGTACGGCTTCAAGAGCATCAAATCGATCGTGGAAATCCGTTTCGTCGAAAAAATGCCCGAGACCGCCTGGCACGATCTGCAACCGTCCGAATACGGCTTCTTTTCCAACGTCAACCCGGCAGTGGACCACCCGCGCTGGAGCCAGAAGACCGAACGCCGCATCGCCGGCACCGCCAGCAAGCTGTTTGCCGAGCGCATCGCCACAAAGCCCTTCAACGGATATGCCGATCAGGTCGCTTCGCTGTATGCAGGCATGGATCTGAAGAAGTGGTTCTAGGCAACACACAATCTGACATCGACCC
>NZ_JAJIUJ010000003.1 GCF_020880415.1 Xanthomonas euvesicatoria pv. euvesicatoria
AAAGGTTGCGATGATTTCAATCGCGGCTGCACCCTTGATCCCACCTACGTATTCCTGCTCTTTGCCTTCCTTCGTCGCTTTCTCGTATCCGGCTTCCCATTCGTTCCAGGCACCGACCGCGGCACTCTTGATGTCGCGGGGAATTTTCGCGGGATCCTCAACTGCGGAGTTCGCGTAGACCGCTGCCGCGCCCATGACCAGATTGCGGAAGTCGCGATCATTGCTGAACTGATGGGCGAATTTAGCCAGGTCAATGGTGTCGCCAATCATCCCAAGGCCACGGGATGTTGCGCCTTTCATGGCACCGTAGCTGCTCTGCGCTTCACCGGTGCCGTAGCCGCCTAATCCAGCGGCGGCGCGTTCAAGGTAGCTATTTTGCGGATTGTCTCGGGCGTCATTGGCCCACCTCCTAGCTTCTGCCAGGTTGTCGCTGATCTGCTTGTCCGTCCAGTCGAGCGCTTCACCCGTTCTGAGCTTCGCCGTCTCGTAACCAGCAACAACAGGCTCTTCGATGTAGCGCTCGTAAGTCCGTTCGGCCAAAGACTCGTTGACATTTGCAGCATCCAAAGCCGCATCTAGCCGCTTGCAATCAGCAGGCGGAAGCCTGGAGCTAATGGCATCAATCAATGATCCAAGTTGCTCACGCCCACGTTCACTGGCGTAAGCCGGCGAACTCACAATGTCATTGACAACACCCTTCGCATCCAACCCGTCCATGGACTGATGCGAGTAGATCAGTCGGTAGGCTTGATAAGCGGTGAGATCTACTTGGCTGTTTGCATCAGTGGCTTGGGCGAGGGCAGCAATGTCTGCGCTGCGCGTCTGGCGGATTGAGTCATTCATGTCAAAGTCCTTCTCTTCATGATGCATGGGTTAGCGGAACTGCGGGTAGTCCTTGATCAGACGTTCTTCAACGGCCTTGTCAAGCGGATGGACATCCACACTCTTGATCTCGCGCAGCACTTTCCAAGGCGTATCGATCAATGCGTGATCAGCATCGAACTCTGGAAGGTGGTGCTTGCGTCGTAGTGCTTGGATGGCCAGCAGCTCTGCCGGGAAAACACGATCGATCGTGGCATCGAACTCATAGCGGGTCCGATCAGTGTTCTCTTTGCTACGTGAGATGTGGAAGTCAGCAGCCATTTGCATCAGGGCCTGGAACTTCACTTCATCTACCGTGTTCCAGGCATCGAGCACCGCTTGGTACTCAGGAATGAGTGGTTTGAGAGGTTTAAAGCATGTTGGAATATTAAAGTGTGTTGAGAAGAGTTCCACCGCAAAGACATCCGAAGTAGCGTTCTTGACCTTGCGCATCTCAGGCATCGTATTGATGCGCTGATCCTTCTCTGCCATTTCAATATAAAGCTGAGCGCAAGTCGAAGCCTGGCCCCACCACGAAAGCATCGAAGGCCCCATAGCCTTCATGCTGTCTGAGAACTCCCTGGGCCAGTTCCCAAGATCCTGACGCATGTCGGAATACATCGCATCCCAGCGAAAAACAAGAGCACGCAGCTGAACTGCGTGCTGGATCAGGCGGGAGAGATCTTCTGTGTCAGAGCGAAAAAAACCATCGCAGCTTGCTACATCGAAATAGAGCGCCAGGCGGTCTAACTGCAGGCCTGCCTTTGGGTCCAGCTCACCTGGCATGTCCAAGAATTTTTGGATCGCAGCCTCTGCTTGCTCAGCCTTGCCCTTTGCTTGGGCCTGTTCCAGCCACTCTCGGCATTCCTGAGCCAGCTTTTCGAGCGATGGATGGGTGTGCAATTTTTTCATCTTCTTCCGGTCCTTGCCTGGTGCCTTTAACTCCGATCCGCTGACCTCAACTTGTCAGGGAAAGCCATTGGCGAAAAGCATCGCACTGATACGCTGCCGCACCAACTCCTGGAACGGACCAGCGTTGTCATGGATCGCATCGCTTTGGTCGGCAAAAGCGGGCCAGAATCATCCTGGTCCGGGTTTCAACAACCATCGCTGGAAGCGCCTCTTTCAGCTCATCCAGAAACTCATCGATCCTGTCGAGCTCTATGTCACCGGCCAGACCCTCATCAAGTCAACGTGTTAAGAATTGCGGTCAGTACGTTTACTAACAGCGAGCCTATGCTTTCCTCGCTATAGAAGCTCAGCCACGCTTCGATTTGCTCTGCGCATCGGTTAGGGACGAGAAGCAATGCTCGTTCAAACACTTCTGCCGAAGCCGGCTTATTCAAGCTTTCCACCAGCGCGTTGTACGCTGGCGTCCCGCGCTTTGCTCAGGCACAAAGCACCGACTTTAGCCTTTCCAGCGTGCAAGCAACTGCGTGCAATCGTGCAGGCGCCAGTCGGCGAAACCGGGCCAGGGATCGCCGGGTGTATTGACCAGCACAGTGCACGCACCGACGGCGCGGCCGCAGGCCAGGTCATTGTGATGGTCGCCGACCATGACCAGCGCGCTGCCCTGCATCGACCAGCGCTGCGCGAAATAGTGCAGCCCGTCGGGCGCAGGTTTTGGGGCCGCCTCGTCGCGGCCGACGATGTCGTCCCAGGCGAACGCATCGTCCAGACCGATCGCCTGCAACGTGATCTTTGCCAGCTCGCGTGCGTTGCGGGTGAGCATGCCAAGCCGGCAACCAGAAGCATGCAGCGCGCGCACCAGCGCCACTGCGCCCGGCGCGGCGCGTGCGCCTTGGGCAAGCGCACGCTCGTGTTCGAGCAACCAGGCATGCTTGGCCGCCGCTTCGTCGGCCGGCAGCGCGGCCAGGTGGTGCAGGATGTCCGCCTCTGGCGGGATGTCCAGCGCGCGGCGGATCAGGGCGAAATCGTGCGCAGCCTCGGTCAGCGTACCGTCCATGTCGAAGACCCAATGGCGGTAGTCGGACAACGTGGGAGCGCGCGCGGTGAGTGTCATGCTGTCCATCCGTGCAAAGACATGAAAGTGATCGATTCGATGCGGCATGCGGCGGTGCGGCCAACTTGCAGGGCGCCATCAGCGACTTGGCCCAGCGCGGTCGACATGGCGTCTGCACGCACCGCCAAGCCGGTGCGTGTGGCGCCCGGTCGGCATGTACTTGCGCGGACACTCCAACACGCGCGCGCCCCTGCCACCGAACGAATGCGCGTCAGGTTCGCCGACCGCCGCGAGCGCGCAGTGCCGACGCGCTGCAGCGCCATCACACCGGGGTACCGCACAGTCGATCAAGCCCGCCAGTGCTGCACTAGCCCGCACACACGTTCGATGTACGCCGGCATGTCATCGCGAGCCGGCCTACTTCCACCCGGGCATCTGCGTGGTGTCCAGGCCGCCGACCTCGAACTCTGCGGTGCGCGTACCGCCGGCCTTGACCGGGAACGTGATGCTGATGCGCTTGGCGTTGCGTACGAGCTTCCACAACGCCTTGTCATCGTCGATGAATATGGCAATGGCTTCGTCGGTGTCGGGGCGGTGCGCCGCCATGGCACGCGGCGCGCCGCCATCGGCCGCCACCTGCACCTTGCAGCCACCATAGCAATTGAAATCGCCGGCCTTGAGCACGAGGTAGCTGTGGCGCTTCCACTGCGGATGATCGCGAAGCACCAGGCTGACCGGCTTGGGCCCGCTGCCATCCACATCCACACGTTGCTTGGCATCGATCATCGCCGAGCGCTGCGTACCGCCCTTGGCCGGCACCTGCGAGTACTGCCACAGTGCCTGCATGCGGCGCAGCTCGCGCGCCTGCTCGCCCTTGGCCTTGATATCGGCATAGCCCGGTTCGATACGCGTGGCAGCCGCGGTGCCGGCATAACCTTCGATCAAGGCCGCACCATGCGCACGCGCCATGTCCCAGTTCTGCGCTTTCACCGCTTCGTCGTATTGCTTGGCGAGCGCATCGGCCTGGGCTTCCCT
The DNA here is from genome assembly GCF_020880415.1 of Xanthomonas euvesicatoria pv. euvesicatoria. Classification (GTDB taxonomy): domain Bacteria; phylum Pseudomonadota; class Gammaproteobacteria; order Xanthomonadales; family Xanthomonadaceae; genus Xanthomonas; species Xanthomonas euvesicatoria. The sequence goes on from NZ_JAJIUJ010000003.1 coordinate 3,860, forward strand.
GGCCTGCGCCTGCGCGGTGGCCTGCGCCTGACGTTGCGCCTCGCGGTCGGTGCAGGCACTCAAGGCGGCAACGCACAAGGCCGCGCTCAGCAGATACTTCATCGTCGACTCCGGAGAGAATTCAATCTCAACGATACCAGCCTGCCTGCCGTACCCGCGATCAAACCGCCGGCGACCGTAGGAGCGCACCTGGGCGCGATGGAGCATTCCCGGTAAAGCCACCTCGCGCCCGGGTGCGCTCCTACGGCAGCGATGGAGGTGGCGGGAGGGCGTCTGCAACGCCCTCCGCTACCCTTACGGCTGCGCCGGCGGTGTCGCCTTGGCCTTGGCGATCATCTCGGCCACCGATGCGGTGGTGATCGGGTGATAGCTGGGCTTGGCCTTTTCGAAGGCCTGTTCGGCGAACGCGATGCCGTCGGGCGTCTTCAACAATTCGGCGTAGATCGGCAGCACCAGCTTGCGGCGGCCGACGCGTTCGATGAACTCGCCCGCGGCAGCGCGCGCATCGGTGTAGCCGCTGCGAATGGCCAGCGGATACCAGCGCATGGCGATCTCGCCATTCGGCGTGCCGGTGAAGTGGTACGCCTCATCCAGCTGCTTGAGCTGCTCGGGCTTGAGCGTGGCGCCCATGCCGCTGAGGAAGTGCACCCATTCCTGCGTGCCCCACTCGCTGGTGACCTGCTTGTTCGGCAAGGTGCCGCTGCCGCTCCAGGCGATGCGTGCGGTATCCACGATCGAAAAGCTGCGCGAGCGCGCCTTGGCGGCGAAGGCCGGAATGCCCGGCTGCTTCAGCCACGCATCCACTTCGGCTGCGCTGACCGTGTTGGGATGCTTGTCCAGCAGGTTCTTCTTCAGGTAATCGACGAACTGGTCGGTGGTGGCGCTCTGGAAGGCATGATCGTCGAACCAGCCGCGCAGGAACGGGTCGAATACTTCGCGGCCGAAACGCTGCTCCAGGAACTGCAGGAACCACGCGCCCTTGACGTAGGCAACCTGGCTCAAGGCCTCGTCAGGGTCGCGCTGGGCCAGCGGCGGCAACTCCAATACCTGGTCGGCCGGCGGCATGTCTTTGACTTCGGCCAGCAAATCGCCCTGGTCGATTTCGCGCTCCATCTCGGCCATCTCGTTGCCGTACAGCGCCTCGGTGATGCGGCCCTGCACGTAGGTGGTGAACCCTTCGTTGAGCCAGATGTCCTTCCAGCTGGCATTGGTCACCAGGTTGCCGGACCAGCTATGCGCCAGTTCGTGCGCGACCAGCGAGACCAGCGACTTGTCGCCGACGATTACGGTAGGCGTGGCGAAGGTCAGGCGCGGATTTTCCATGCCGCCGAACGGAAACGACGGCGGCAGCACCAGCATGTCGTAACGGCCCCAGCGATACGGGCCATACAGTTTTTCGGCGGCACCGATCATCTTTTCGGTGTCTTCGAATTCCTTGGCGGCCTTGTCGGCCATGGCCGGCTCGGCCCACACGCCCGAGCGCGCGGAAATCGGCTTGAACACCACGTCGCCGGCGGCGATCGCCAGCAGGTAGGACGGAATCGGCTCGGGCATCTTGAAGCTGTAATCGCCGTCGCGTGCCGCCTTGGGGTCGTTGTCGGCGCTCATCAGCACCATCACGTCCGGGCGCGAGGTGACATGCGCGCTATAGGTGAAGCGCACGCTCGGGGTGTCCTGCAGCGGCACCCAGCTGCGCGCGTGAATCGCCTGCGATTGGCTGAACATGAAAGGCAGTTGCTTGCCTTCGGTCATCGACGGCTCCAGCCACTGCAGGCCCGAGGCGGTGGGTGCGGTGTGATAGGTAATCACCACCTTGCCCGGCTGATTCGGCGCTTCGATGGTGAGTTTGCTACCGAAGGTCTTGTCGGCCGGTGCCAGGGCGAACTGCAGCGGCGACAGGCCGCCCTTGCCATCGTCCGCCTGTACCTGCGCAATGCTCAACTCGCGCGTATCCAGCACCAGTTGTTTGGCGGCCTTGTCCTTCCACTCCAGCGTGTAGGTGGCAGTGCCGCCGATCTGCTTGGCATCGAAATCCAGCTTCAGGTCCAGCGCCAGGTCCTTGATGACCACCAGCTGCGGCTGGGCGTAGGAACTTTCGTCGTGGTTGCGGGCGTCTGCTTTCACGGGAGCCTTGGCAGTGGCGGCCGGCGCGGTGGGGGAGGCCGACGGCGTGGAGTCATTGGAACAGCCGGCCAGCGCGATGGACACGGCCAGGGACAGCGACAGGAACGGGAAGCGCATCGACGGCACCGCAGCAAGGAGAATCAGGCATTTTAGCGCCCTGCGCCGCAGCCTGCCCGTGCCATCGGTGGCCATGCGCGCGATGGCCTGCCACGCGCTGTCGCAACCGGCTTGCCCAGGTCAGGCCACCGGATGGCCGCGCGGGGCGTCGTGCCCGTCGCGCACCAGACGCCGGCCGCCGGAGAACTTGGCGCGGTACATCGCCGCATCGGCGCGGCGATACAGTTCGGTGGCATCCAGCCCTTGTTCGCACACCGCACTGCCGGCGCTCACATGCAGCGGCGCCTCGTCGGCATCTTCGCGCTCGAGCATCGAGAGCCATTGGTTGAGCTTGAGCGTGGCGTCGTCTTCGCTGGCATGGATGCCGATCAGGAATTCGTCGCCGCCCCAACGCCCGACCCAGTCCTGCGCGCCCAACCAGCCGTACGCCGAGTTCACCAGACGCACCAGCACGCGGTCGCCAGCCAGATGGCCGAAGCGGTCGTTGATCTGCTTGAGGTTGTCCATGTCCAGCACGAACAGCACGAACGGCCAGCCTTCGCGCTGGGAGGCGATCACCGAATCGCGCATCGCCTGTTCGCAGCCGCGCCGGTTCAGCGCTTCTGTCAACGGGTCGAACAAGGCGTGTTTCTTGAGATCGCGCATGCCGGCATCGATGCCGCGCAGGCTGCGGTTGATGCCGCGCAACAGGCGGCCCAATTCATCGTCACCCTGTTCGGGAAGCGTAGGCAGGCGTTGATCGGCGTAATACGAATCCAGCGCATCGGCAGCGATGCGCAGCGGCGCCAGCAGCCGGTACAGCGCGACCAAGGTTAGCGCCGTGCCGGCCAGGGTGGCCAGCAATGCCACGATCACCACCGACCACAGCGGGCGCCCGTCCAGTTCGCTCTGCGCTGCCAACCAGGCGATCAACAACAGCAACGGCAGATGGATGCCCAGGAAGGTCACCGCCAGCAGTTTGGCGCTGAAGGAGCGGGGAAACACGCGCGAGAGCCCGGCGTACAAGCGCATCCAACACTCCGGCAAAAGAGCGTTTAGTGTCGCCGAGAGCGTGTGGAGCCAACGCGACGGAAGTCTCAGAACTTCGCTGGTGTATCCATGTGCGACACCGCTTCCACGCCACGCGCGATCCCGTGCACGCGGCGGGCGAGCGCCAGCGCACGCTACGCGCGCCGACGCCAACCAGGCTGAAACGACCTGCTTAGATCTTGTAGCCGGAGTGGATGGCCACGATGCCGCCGGTCAGGTTCTTGAAGTGGCAACGCGCAAACCCGGCCTCGCCCATCATGCCCTTGAGCGATTCCTGCGGCGGATGCTTGCGGATGCTTTCGGCCAGGTACTGGTAGCTATCGGCATCGCGCGCGAACAACTGGCCCAGCTTGGGCAGGATCTTGAACGAGTGGAAGTCGTAGATCGGCTTGAACCACTCGGCGGTGACTTCGGAAAATTCCAGCACGCGCGCCTGGCCGCCGACCTTCAGTACGCGGTACATCTCGCGCAAGGCGGCGTCCTTGTCGGTGACGTTGCGCAGGCCGAAGGAAATGGTCACCAGGTCGAAACTCTGGTCCGGGAACGGCAGCGCTTCGGCATTGCATTGCACGTAGTCGAAACCGGACACCAGCCCGCGGTTGGTCAGCCGGTCGCGGCCCACCGACAGCATGCCGGCATTGATGTCGCCCAGCACCACCGCACCTTCATTGCCCACGCGCTCCTTGAGCAGCACGGCGATGTCGCCGGTACCGCCGGCCAGGTCCAGCACGCAGTCGCCTGGCTTCACCTGCGCGGTCGCCACGAAGTAGCGTTTCCATGCGCGGTGCACGCCCAGGCTCATCAGATCGTTCATCAGGTCGTAGTTACGCGCGACCGAGGTGAACACTTCGCCGACCAGCTTCTGCTTGTCCTTGGCAGCGACATCGCGAAAGCCGAAATGGGTGGTACCGGAGGTATAGGGGGATTCGCTCATGGCTGGATTATCGCACTGCTGACGCCGCCATGACCGCAACCGGACCACAATCGCGTTTTCACCTGCGACCGGCCCTGCGAGCACTCAGTGCGCGACAAGTACGTCCAGCGCGACTGGCAGCCCCACGAGCGGCCCACCCTGCCCGGGTCGGCCTCCACCCCCCTGCACCCTATCCGGCGGCGTATTCAGTACGGCCTGGTGGGCGCGGTGGTGGCGCTCACCGGAGGGCTGAGCAACGCCCTGGTCACCGCCAACCTGCCCTACCTGCAAGGCACGCTGGGCGCCTATGCCACCGAAATGGCGTGGCTGCCGGCCGCCTATGTGATGACCAACATGTCGGCGAACCTGCTGCTGGTGAAGTTTCGCCAGCAGTTCGGGTTGCGCCGGTTCACCGAAATCTTCCTGGCGCTGTACGCGCTCATCGCCTTCGCGCACCTGTTCGTGCACAGCCTGAGCTCGGCGATCACCGTGCGTGCCGCGCATGGGCTGGTGGGCGCGGCGCTCAGCTCGCTGGGTCTGTATTACGTGATCCAGGCGTTCCCGAGCAAATATCGGCTCAAGGCCGTGGTGCTGGGCCTGGGCATGACCCAGCTGGCGTTGCCGCTGGCGCGGGTGTTTTCCACCGACCTGCTGGAATTTGGCGAGTGGCAAGGCCTGTACCTGTTCGAGTGCGGGCTGGCGGTGTTCGCGCTGGCCTGCGTGCTGGCGCTCAAGTTACCGCCAAGCGACCGGTATCGCGTGTTCGAGCCGCTGGATTTCCTCACCTTCAGCCTGTTCGCCGCCGGCGCCGCCGGCCTGGCCGCGGTGCTCTCGCTCGGGCGCCTGCTGTGGTGGACCAGCACGCCGTGGCTGGGCGTGGTGCTGGCCGCGTCCATCGTGCTGCTGTGCACGGCGGCCTGGATCGAACACAACCGCCGTAATCCGATGATCAACACGCGCTGGCTGGCCAGTGCGGACATGTTGCGGCTGGGGCTGGCGATCCTGTTGATCCGCCTGGTGCTGTCGGAACAAAGCACCGGCGCCATCGGCTTCTTCCAGACGCTGGGCCTGGCCAACACGCAACTGCAGACCCTGTTTGCGCTGATGCTGCTGGGCGCGGTGGTCGGCGTGGCGGCCAGCGCGTGGCTGATCAACCCGGCGCGGGTTGCCGAACATCTGATCATCGCGGTGGCGGCCATCTGTGTGGGCTGCTTCATGGATGCCGATGCCACCAGCCTCACCCGCCCCGAACAGATGTATGTGAGCCAGTTCCTGCTCGCCTTCGGCAGCACGTTCTTCATCGGCCCGGCGATGGTGGCCGGCATCGGCCGGGTGATCGCGCAGCCGGGCAACCTGATCAGTTTCATCGTGCTGTTCGGCATGGCGCAGAACATGGGCGGCCTGCTCGGCAGCGCCCTGCTCGGCACCGTGCAGGTGGTGCGCGAGAAATACCATTCCAGCCAATTGGTGGAACATCTGGCGCTGACCGACCCGCAGGTGGCCGCGCGCGTACAGGCCTATGCAAGCCTGTATGGCCGCAGCATCGGCGACCCGGCACTGCGTCAGGCCCAAGGCGTGCGCACGCTGGGCACGGTCGCCACGCGCGAGGCCAATGTGCTGGCGTACAACGACGTGTTCCTGTTGATCGGCTGCATCGCCATCGCCACCGGCGTGTGGATCCTGTCCGTGCTGCTGTGGCGCCGCTATCTGCGCCCCTCGGTATCGCCCCCTCCTCCTCCTGCTCCCACTGCGCGCCCATGAAGACACCAGCAGATTCCTCCCCGCCTGCCGACCGGCAACGTCGTCGGCGTCGTCGTCTGGCCGGGGTCATCGGCTTCGGCGGGCTTGCCCTGATCGGCGTGGCGCTGGTGCTGTATGCCTGGCGCCTGCCGCCGTTCGTCAGTGCGATCGAACGCACCGAAAATGCGATGGTGCACGGTCAGATCACGGTGATTGCGCCGCAGGTGAGCGGCTATGTCACGCAGGTACCGGTGCAGGACTTTGCGCACGTCAAGCGCGGCCAGTTGCTGGCACGCATCGACGATCGCATCTATGCCCAGCAACTCGAACAGGCCAAGGCGCAAGTGCAGACCGCCCAGGCCAACCTTGCCAACTGGGATCAACAACGCCACAGCGCCGAAGCCACGATCGCCGAGCAACGCGCGGCGCTGAGCAGCAACCAGGCACAACGCGAGCGCACCCATTCGGCCTATGCACGGACGCAGCAGCTGGCCAGCCAGCAACTGGTCTCCGAGCAGGACCGCGACACCGCATTTGCCGCGCGCGCGCAAGCCGATGCCGGCGTGGCGCAGGCACGTGCCGCAGTGCAGGCTGCCGAAGAAAACGCCCGCAGCGTGACCGTCAACCGCGCCGCGTTGGAAGCCGCGCTCGCCAATGCACAGGCCACCGTGCAGCTGGCACAGATCAACCTGGACAACACGCGCATCCTGGCCCCGCGCGACGGCCAGCTCGGCCAGCTTGGCGTGCGCCAGGGCGCCTACGTCACCAACGGCACGCAGCTGATGTCGCTGGTGCCGGACACGCTGTGGATCGTGGCCAATTTCAAGGAAACCCAGATGGCCAGGATCCGCATCGGCCAGCGCGCCAGCTTCACCGTGGATGCGCTGGACAACGCGCGTCTGCATGGCCGCGTACAGGACATTTCGCCGGCTGCCGGCTCCGAATTCAGCGTGCTGCCGGCCGATAACGCCACCGGCAACTTCGTCAAGATTGCCCAACGCATTCCGCTGCGCATCAGCGTCGATCCGGACCAGCCGTTGGCGCCGCGGCTGCGGCCGGGCATGTCGGTGGTGGTGGCCGTCGATACCGACAGCGCAGTCGACTAGGCACAAACCGGTATCCGCGCGTGGGCACCAGTGTCGGCGCAGGTCAGGCAGCCAGTACCCCACACCGGCATGACGTCGCAGCTCAACGGCGGCACTGCCGCTATCATGCAGTGATGCCCACCATGCCCCTTCCTGCCCTGCACTGGCAGCACCTGCGGTTTGCGCAACTGAACACCACGCAGCTGTATGCGCTGCTGCGGCTGCGCACGGATGTGTTCGTGGTGGAGCAGCAATGCGCCTATCCGGAACTGGATGGCAAAGATACCGATCCGGCGGTGCTGCATCTGCTGGGCACCGCCAATGACGCCGCGTTGGCGGCTTACCTGCGCGTGCTGCCGCCGGGCTTGAGTTATTCCGAACCGAGCATCGGCCGTGTGGTCGTCGCCGCTGCATTTCGTGGCACTGGACTTGCGCATGCGCTGTTGCGCGAAGGCATCCGGTTGGTGCACACGCAGTGGGCGGGTCACGCGATCCAGCTCGGTGCGCAGGCGCACCTGCAATCGTTCTACGCGGCGCACGGGTTTGCACCTGCTTCCGCACCGTACCTGGAAGATGGCATTCCACATCTCGACCTGCTGCGCCCCGCCGGCGCGGCCCCTTTGGAGTTCGCATGATCACCACCCCCGACTACCGCGCATTGCTGGACACCGCCATTACCGAAGCACGCCAGGGCCTGGCCGAAGGCGGCATCCCGATTGGCGCAGCGCTGTACCACAACGACGGGCGCCTGCTCGGCTGCGGCCATAACCGCCGCGTGCAGGAAAACGACCCCTCGGTACACGGCGAGACCGACGCATTTCGCAAGGCCGGCCGCCAGCGCCGCTACAAGGACACAATCATGGTCACCACGTTGGCGCCGTGCTGGTACTGCAGCGGGCTGGTACGCCAGTTCAACATCGGCACGGTGGTGGTGGGCGAATCGGTCACGTTCCAGGGCGGCATCGCATGGTTGCGCGAGCACGGCGTCAACGTGATCGATCTGCATAGCCAGGAATGCATCGACCTGCTTGGCGGCTATATTTCCGCCAACCCGGATGTGTGGAACGAAGATATTGGCGAGGATTGAGGTCAGCGCCACTGCAGGTGCGTAGCCGTGCGCGGTGACAGATGACAGGCAATGCCACTGCGCAGTGGCGCTGCTGTTTGGCTTGCATCGCAGTGCCAATCTGCACCAAGACCTGGCTTGTTCGCAGTGCCTTCTGCAAACAAAAAGACCCGCCAATGGCGGGTCTTTTCTAAACCGTTCGCACGTCGCCGTGCAGCACCATCAGAGGATGTAGCGACTCAGGTCCGGATCCTGTACCAGCTCACCCAGCTGCGCATCCACATAGGCGGCGTCCACGGTCACGCTCTGCCCATCGCGATCGGGCGCTTCATAGCTCAACACATCCAGCAGACGCTCCAACACCGTGTGCAGGCGACGGGCGCCGATATTCTCCTGGCGCTCGTTGACCTGCGCGGCAATCTCGGCAAGCCGATCCACCGCGTCGGGTGCGAACGTCAATGCCACGCCTTCGGTCTGCAGCAAGGCCTCGTACTGCTTGATCAAGGCGGCCTTGGGCTCGGTGAGGATGCGCACGAAATCGGCCTTGGTCAGCGCGGTCAGTTCCACGCGGATCGGGAAGCGGCCCTGCAGCTCCGGAATCAGATCGCTGGGCTTGGCCAGATGAAACGCGCCGGATGCAATGAACAGGATGTGGTCGGTCTTGACCGTGCCGTACTTGGTGGACACGTTGGAGCCTTCCACCAGCGGCAACAGATCGCGCTGCACGCCTTCGCGGCTGACATCGCCGCCGCTGGAGCCGGCTTCGCCGCGCTTGGCCACCTTGTCGATCTCATCGATGAACACGATGCCATGCTGCTCGCACGCCTCGATGGCCGCAGTGCGCACGTCGTCTTCGTTGACCAGCTTGCCGGCTTCTTCCTCGATCAACAGCGGGCGCGCCGCCTTGATGGTGAGCTTGCGCTTCTGCGACTTGCCGCTGCCCAGATTGGAGAACATCTGCCGCAATTGCTGGCCCATTTCCTCCATGCCCGGCGGGGTCATGATGTCCATGCTGGCGTTCACCGCCACGTCCAGTTCGATCTCGCGCTCGTCCAGCTCGCCGTTGCGCAGCATGCGACGGAACTTGATGCGCGTTTCGTTGTCCTGCGACGAGGGCTCGTTGCGCGCCGCTTCAGGATCAAACCCAATCCCGGCCGCGCGACGTGGCAGCAATGCGTCCAGGATGCGGTCTTCGGCACGCTCTTCGGCCTGGTTGCGCACGCGCACCTTGGCCTGCTCGCGATACAGCTTGACGGACGTATCGGCCAGGTCGCGGATGATCTGCTCCACATCCTTGCCCACATACCCCACTTCGGTAAAGCGCGTGGCTTCGACCTTGACGAAGGGCGCATTGGCCAACGTCGCCAGGCGCCGCGCAATCTCGGTCTTGCCCACGCCAGTGGGGCCGATCATCAGGATGTTCTTGGGCATCACTTCGTTGCGCAGTTCTTCCGGCAACTGCATGCGGCGCCAGCGGTTACGCAGCGCGATGGCAACCGCGCGCTTGGCATCGTGCTGGCCAACGATATGACGGTCGAGCTCCTGCACGATTTCGCGCGGAGTCATGGTGGCGGTATCGGGATTTGGCATTAGGGAATCGAGAATTGGGAAGGGGGAATCGCAAAAGCAAACATCAAGAGCCTATGGCGTCGAAGTGGGGACGAAACCGCTGTTGCGATTCCCGATTCCCCACTCCCGAATCACAACTCTTCGACCACCACGTTGCGATTGGTATAGATGCAGATATCGCCGGCAATATTGATCGCTTCGGTGGCGATGGTCTTGGCATCCAGCTCGGTGTGCGCCAGCAGCGCGCGTGCGGCCGACAAGGCGTACGAGCCGCCAGAACCGATGGCGATGATGCCGTCTTCCGGTTCGATCACATCGCCGGTGCCGCTGATGATCAGCGAAGTTTCCTTGTCGGCCACGGCCAGCAGCGCTTCGAGCTTGCCCAGCCGGCGCTCGGTGCGCCAATCCTTGGCCAGTTCCACTGCAGCGCGCGTCAGCTGGCCGTGCTTGTCGAGCTTGGCTTCGAACAATTCGAACAAGGTGAACGCATCGGCTGCCGCACCGGCGAAACCGGCCAGCACCTGGCCCTCGCGCCCCAGCCGACGCACCTTGCGTGCATTGCCCTTCATGACCGTATGGCCAAGGGTGACCTGGCCATCGCCGGCGACGGCGACATGCCCACCGCGTCGAACCGAAATGATGGTGGTGGCGTGAACGATATTGGGGTTCTGGCTAGGGTCCATGGATCCTCCGAGGGTTTCCAAGGAGGTGGGGACGCCCCTGCCGGGTTCAAGCACGCCGCGACCAGTCGCCGCAGGCAGGGATGGCGGCGCTCACTTGCGAGACAGCAACACGGTTGCACGCGACATGCAGACCGACCTGCGGCAATGAACCGCACGAATCGATGACGCCGGCTGCCGGCCGCTTACAGCTTGGCGCTCACTCTGCAGCTTTCTTGCGCCTGGCACGCGGATGCGCGGCATCGTAGACCTTGGCCAAGTGCTGGAAATCCAGATGCGTGTAGATCTGGGTGGTGGCGATGTCCGAATGGCCCAGCAACTCCTGCACGCCGCGCAGATCGCCGGACGATTCCAGGATATGGCTGGCGAAGCTGTGGCGCAGCATATGCGGGTGCACGTCCTTGAACATGCCCTGGCGCACGGCCAGCTGCTTGATGCGGATCTGCACTGCACGTTGCGAAATCGCACCGCCGGCACGGCCAGGGAAGACATGGCTGTCGGCGCTTGCACCACTGTCGCGTCGCCACTCGCGCAAGGCGGCGATCGCGTGCGAGCCCACCGGCACCAGGCGCTGCTTGCTGCCTTTGCCGAGCACCATCACCAGGCCGCTGTCCAGGTCCAGGTCGCGCCAGCGCAACGCGCACAACTCGCTCAGGCGCAGCCCGGACGAGTAGAACACTTCCAGCAGCGCGCGGTCGCGCAGGCCCAATGGCGCATCGGTCGGCACTTCCACCAGACGCACGGCTTCGTCGGCGTCCAGCACCTGCGGCAACTTGCGCGGCGCCTTGGGCGCACGCAGCGCCGCCGCCGGGCTGGCCGAAATGCGGCCATGCTTGAGCAACCAGGCGTAATAACTGCGGCATGCCGACAGGCGGCGCTGCAGGCTCTTTGCCGACAGCCCGCGTCGATGCTCTGCCGCAACGAATTGCCGCAAGTGCGCGCTGTCGAGCTGTGCAGTCTCGCCAGGCACTGCAGCGTCCTGCACGCCAGCTTCGGTCGCCTGCTCGGCTGCCCAGACGACCAGGGCCGCGAGGTCGCGCCGATACGCGTCCAGCGTGTGCGCCGATACTTGCCGCTCGACCTGCAGGTACGTCAGGAACTCGTCGACCGATGACACCTCAGCGCTCCCGATTGCGCGGGGTGACTGCCGTCATCTGCAACACGCGCGCGACGCGCGCGCCCTGCAGGTGCAGACAACGCAGAGACTCGACTGCCAACACCTCACTCTCCCTGCTGCAGACGCAGCGCCACCACCAGCGCCCCATGTCGCCAACGTCGGTGTGCGCAGCCATGGGCCTCACACGTCGAAGCGCTGCAACGCCACGCTCAACGATTCGCCCATCATGCGCAGGAACAGCGTGCCCATGCCGGGATAGAACCGGTTGGCATCGCTGCTCCCCACCGCGATCAGGCCGATGCCCGGCAGCGGCAGCAACGCGGTGGAGTGCACCTGCCCCGCTTGTGCGCCGTAAAGCAGCGTGTGTTTTTCAGCTTGCAGGCGGCCGCAGATGGGCTCGCCATCGTTGAGGCAATCGCGAAACGGCGCCAGCCGTGCATCGTCGATTGCGATGGTCTGCAGCCAGTCCGCATCCAGCGCATCGACGGGCTTTAGCAACACCAGCCGCACCAGTTCGCCGTTGAAATCTTCCGCCAGCGAGGCGGCCATCGCCTTGAGCGTGTCGGCCGCGCTGGTCTGGCGCATCAACGCAAGCGTGAGTTGATGCGTGCGCACTGCCAGCCGCTCGTTTTCCTGCGCATTGCTGCCGAGCTCGTGCAGGCGGCGCGAAAGTTCGCGGTTCTTGTCGCGTAGCACTTCCAGCTGGTAGGTGGCCAACGAAGCGGTGGGGCCGTCGTCGCGCGGCACCAGCAAGCTCACCGCCAGATCCGGGAACTGCTTGAGGAAGGTGGGGTGACGTCGCAACCAGGTGGCCACTTCGTGCGCGCCGAATTTGTCCGTGTTCTCGCTCATCGGTTCCATTCTCCATCGAAGACGAACACCGCCGGGCCGGACATGACCACCTGCTCCTGGTCGCCGGGCCAACGAATGCGTAACTCGCCACCGGGCAAGGACACCTGCACATCGCGCTCGACACGGCCGCGTTGCATCAACACCACCGCGGCCGCACAGGCGCCACTCCCACAGGCCAGCGTTTCGCCCACCCCGCGCTCGAACACGCGCAGGCGCACATGCGCGGGGTCGACCACCTGCACGAAACCCACATTGACCGAATCGGGAAACGCCGCGTTCTGCTGCAGCAGCGCGCCTACGCGTTCCACCGGTGCTGCATCGACGCGACCGACTTCGACCACCGCGTGCGGGTTGCCCATCGACACCGCGCCAAAGCGCACGGTCTCGCCGTGCACCGGCAGCGCATATTCGTCGCGCGCATGCGCAAACCCGGCCAGCGGAATCTGGGCGGGCTCGAACTGCGGGACACCCATCGCCACCGCGTAGCGGTCGCCGTCGAGGCGCTCGACCGCGTGCGCGGACATTGGGCTGTCGATGATGAAGCGCTCGCCCTGGGCCGTGCCGTCGCGCACCAGCCAGGCGGCGACACAGCGTGCGCCGTTGCCGCATTGGCGCGCGGCCGAGCCATCGGAATTCCAGATGCCGTAGGCAGCCACCGCACCTTCGCTGCGCGGTGCCTCGATGGTCAGGATCTGATCGCAGCCCACCCCGAAGTGGCGGTCGGCCAGCTGCGCCGCCAGTGCGGCATCCGGTGGCGGCGTACCGTCGCGCAGGTCCAGCACCACGAAGTCGTTGCCGGCGCCATGCATTTTGGTGAAACGCAGACGCCCGCTGCGACCGTCAGCGCTCATTGCCGCTGCTAGCGGGCTGGTCGGTGGTGGATGCGGGCTTGGTATCGCCATCCACCGGCGCAGGCGCAGGCGTGGACTCGTCCAGCGGTTGCGACGCATCCGCCGGCTGCGGCACCGGCTGGGCTTCCACCGGCACCGGCTTCTGCGGCATCACCAGCGGGCCCTTGTTGCCGCAAGCGGCAAGCAGGAGAAAGGTCGCACCAACCAGTGCGAGACGAACAGACGGTCGGGACATGATGCTCATGGGCCGAAGTATAGCCAGAACGCCGTTATGGCCGTGCGCTCGCCGGCGCGCCGCGTTCAGTGCGCACCCGGCAGCGGGCGCGGCGGTGGCTCGGGGCGCAACCACAGCCAGATCGCCACCACGGCCATGCTGCCGATCGACAGGTACTTGACCCAGAACACCGGCACGCACCACAGCATGATCGCGGCGCAGACCGTCATGGTCAGCGTCGCCATCCACTTGGCCTTGCGGCTGACTGCCCGGTAGGTCTGCCATTCCACGATCGCCGGGCCGAAGCGCGGATGCGACAGCAGCCAGTTGTGCAGGCGCTCGGAGCCATGCGAGGCCGCCCAGGCAGAGATCAGGATGAAGACCGTCGTCGGCAGCCCCGGGACGAAGATCCCGACGATGCCGGTAACCAGGCTGGCGTAGGCCAGCAACCACCAGGCCCAGCGGAATCGAGTCGGTCGCGTCATGCGCAAATGATACGGCCAGCGCTGCGGTTTGGTGAGTCGGCCCTGCAGCGATGATTCTATCGCTGCAGAAGGGCGCGCTCTGCGCAGCGGGCGGCGTGCAGCGCGCGCTGGCCGCCAGATCTGCCGCGTCGCCCCACCGCGCTGCGGTCAGATACGCAGCCCCAGCCGCAGCGACGCCTGACTGCGATGCCCGGCTCGCTGCAGGGCGAGGCAGCGAACGCACCACGCCGATAAGGAAAAACGAAGGCGGTGAGGCGGAAGATGGAAGACGCGCAAGCCGCTCGCATCCCAGCGAGCAGCCAGCTCCCGCCCAAGCCATCCGCTGTAACGAATCCCGACTCCCGACTCCCCAATCCCGCCCGTCCAGCTACTTCACGCCCAACTGATCCAGTACGAACGCATACGATTCGGCCAGCTCGCGGTAGCGGCGGAAGCGTCCGGATTTGCCGCCATGCCCGGCTTCCATATTGGTGCGGAACACGATCGGCTGGGTGCCGGTGTTGTCGTCACGCAGCTTGGCCACCCACTTGGCCGGCTCCCAGTACTGCACCTGCGAATCCCACAGGCCGGTGCCCACGAACAGCGCCGGGTACGCCTGCTTGCGCACGTTGTCGTACGGCGAGTACGACAGCATGTACTGGTAATCGTCCTGGGTTTCCGGGTTGCCCCACTCGTCGTATTCGTTGGTGGTGAGCGGAATGCTGGCGTCGAGCATGGTGGTGACCACATCGACGAACGGCACCTGCGCGACCATCACGCGATAGTCCTGCGGCGCCATATTGGCCACCGCGCCCATCAGCAGACCGCCCGCGCTCCCACCGGATGCGGCAACCCGGTCCTTGGCGGCGTAACCTAGCGCGACCAGACCGCGGGTGACATCGATAAAGTCATTGAAGGTGTTTTGCTTGTGCAGCAGCTTGCCGTCGTCGTACCACTGGCGCCCCATTTCCTGGCCGCCGCGGATGTGCGCGATGGCATACACCACACCGCGGTCCAGCAGGCTGATCGCCGGCAGATTGAATGCCGGGTCCATCGACATGCCGTAACTGCCGTACGCATACTGAAACAGCGCCGCGCTGCCATCCTTCTTGAAGCCCTTTTTGTACACCAGCGACACCGGCACCTTGACCCCGTCGCGTGCCGTCACCCACACGCGTTCGGTCACGTACTTGCTGGCGTCGTAGCCGATCACCGGTTGCTGCTTGAGCAACCGGCGCTCGCCGGTCTGGGTGTTGAGCTCGTAGGTGGTCGCCGGCGTGGTCAGCGAGGTGTAGCTATAACGCAGCCAGACGGTATCCGGCTCGGCGTTGACAGATAGACCCATCGAATACGCCGGTTCATCGGCCTTGACGTATTCATGGCTACCATCGCGCATGAGCAAGCGCACACGCTCCAGTCCGCCCGAACGCTCTTCGATGGCGGTGAATCCATCGAACAATTCGAAGTCTTCGATGTAGACGTTGTCGTCGTGCGCCACCCAGTCGGTCCACTGCGTGCGCGTGGTCGCATCGGTGGGCGCAGTGACCAGCTTGAAGTTCCTGGCGTCATCGGCATTGGTGCGAACCACCCAGCGGCCATCGAAATGCTCGGCGTGGTATTCCACATCGCGCTCGCGCTTGGCCAGCACCGTGAAGGTGTCCGGCTTGGCGGCCAGCGCATAGCGGGTTTCCGAAGAAACCGTGCTTTCCACCGCGATGGTGATGTACTTGTCGTCGCGCGTGCGGCCGATGCCCATGTAGAAGCTGTCGTCCTTCTCTTCGTACACCAGCACATCGTCTTTGGACGGCGTGCCGAGCACATGCTTTTTCACGCGCACGGTGAGCAGCGTTTCCGGGTCGTTTTCGACATAGAACAGCGTCTTGTTGTCGTCGGCCCACACCACATTGGCCGAGACGCCTTCCACGGTGTCCGGATAGAGTTCGCCGGTGTCCAGGTTCTTGAAGCGGATGGTGTATTGACGGCGGCCAACGGCATCGTCGGCCCAGGCGAGGATGCGGTTGTCCTGGCTCACTGCGGCATCGCCCACGCTGAAGTAGCCCTTGCCCTGCGCCATCTGGTTGACGTCTAGCAGGATCTGTTCCGGCGCCTCCATGCTGCCCTTGCGACGCGCCTGGATCGGATAATCCTTGCCGGTCTCGAACCGCGTGTAATACCAATAGCCGCGCTCGCGATACGGCACGCTGGCATCGTCCTGCTTGATGCGCCCGACGATCTCGGTGTACAGCGCTTCTTCCAACGGTTTCAGCGGCGCCATCACCTTGTCGGTGTAGGCATTCTCGGCGTCGAGATACGCCAGCACCGCCTTGTCTTCGCGCTTGTCGTCGCGCAACCAGTAATAGTCGTCGTTGCGGGTCGCACCGAACGGCGCCTTGACCACATGCGGGTGCTTGGCGACGTCTGGCGGCGACGGAAGGGCGGCGAAGGCAGGGGATGTGGTCATCAGGCTGGCGATCAGAAGAGTGAGGACGGCTTAATCAGATTGGGGTCCATTGGATGAACGCAATGCCATCCCGGCACCGGAGTGTGGAAGAGCCCCTTGTCGGGCGCCATGTGTCCTGGGTCATGCTGGTCTATCATCGAGCCAATGGATTCCACACTTCCGTACGCAGGCGGCTATAGCCGTCGCAGCCAGGACATCGCCCCGTTTCATGTCATGTCGCTGCTGGCGCGCGCCAATGCGCTCGAGCAGGCCGGCCACGACGTGATCCACCTGGAAATCGGCGAGCCCGACTTCACCACTGCCGCGCCGATCGTCGCTGCCGGCCAGGCGGCATTGGCAGCCGGCCACACCCGCTACACCGCCGCACGCGGGCTGCCGGCGCTGCGCGAGGCGATTGCCGGCTTCTATGCGCAACGCTACGCCTGCAACCTCGATCCGGAGCGGATTCTGGTGACACCCGGGGGGTCTGGCGCATTGCTGCTGGCCAGCAGCCTGCTGGTGGATCCGGGCAAGCATTGGTTGCTCGCCGACCCGGGCTACCCGTGCAACCGGCATTTTCTGCGCCTGGTCGAAGGCGCCGCGCAATTGGTCCCGGTCGGCCCGGACAGCGATTATCAGTTGACCCCTGCGCTGGTGGAGAGCGCCTGGAACGCCGACAGCGTGGGCGCCCTGGTGGCCTCACCGGCAAATCCCACCGGCAGCGTGCTGTCGCGCACGCAACTGGCTGCGCTTTCGCAGGCGCTGCATGCGCGCGGTGGCCATCTGGTGGTCGACGAGATCTATCACGGCCTGACCTACGGCCTGGACGCGCACAGCGTGCTGGAGGTGGACGATGGCGCGTTCGTGCTGAACAGTTTTTCCAAGTACTTCGGCATGACCGGCTGGCGGCTGGGCTGGCTGATCGCACCGCCCGACGCGGTGCCGGAATTGGAAAAGCTTGCGCAGAATCTCTACATCAGTGCCTCGACAATTGCCCAGCACGCCGCACTGGCCTGCTTCACGCCCGAGAGCATCGCCATCTTCGAAGCGCGCCGCGGTGAGTTTCAGCAGCGTCGCGATTACCTGCTGCCGGCCTTGCGTGCGCTGGGCTTCGAGATCGCAGTCGAACCGCAAGGCGCGTTTTACTTGTATGCCGACATCAGCGGATTTTCAGATGATGCGCAGGCGTTTTGCGCGCATTTTCTGGAAACCGAACATGTTGCGTTTACGCCCGGCATCGACTTCGGCCACTACCGCGCCAACCAGCACGTCCGCATTGCCTACACGCAAAGCCTGCCGCGTCTGCAGCAGGCGGTGGAGCGGATTGCGCGTGGGTTGAAGCGGTTGTAGCAGGCTGCGTGACCCGCAGTGCGCTGCACGGACGTTTTGCGTAAGGCGCCGACGCCTTGCGCATTGCGTAGCACGCGCGTTCTCCACTGCGCACCCGCTGACCGCCAACGCCATCGGCAAGGCCAACATCGCGCACGCTTGGGCATGTTGACCCACGACAAAACCCTCTGACGACACGAGGCCGCTGCAAACTGCCAGCGGCCTCGTGTCGCGCGACGCATCATGCCGCATGTGGACGGCGCCTCAGTCGGCCAACCGCTCCCACAGGAAGCTGTACGCCAGCGCGGCCATATGCGCGGCCTGCGCGTTGTTGGCCGCACCGCCGTGGCCACCTTCGATGTTCTCGTAATAGGTCACGTCCTTGCCGGCCTCGATCATCTTGGCGGCCATCTTGCGCGCGTGGCCGGGGTGCACGCGATCGTCGCGCGTGGAGGTCAGGAAGATCACCGGCGGATAGGTCTTCTTCGCATCGAACAAGTGGTATGGCGAGAAGGTCTGGATGAACTTCCAGTCGTCGGTGTCCGGGTTGCCGTATTCGGCCATCCACGAGGCGCCGGCCAGCAGGTGGCTGTAGCGCTTCATGTCCAGCAGCGGCACTTGCACCACCACCGCACCGAACAGCTCCGGATACTGGGTGAGCATGTTGCCGGTCATCAGGCCGCCATTGCTGCCGCCCTGCACGCCCAGATGCTTGGTCGAGGTGATCTTGCGCGCCACCAGATCCTTGGCCACCGCGGCCATATCTTCATACGCCTTGTGGCGGTTCTGCTTGAGCGCGGCCTGGTGCCAGCGCGGGCCGTATTCGCCACCGCCGCGGATATTGGCCACCACGTAGACGCCGCCCTTTTCCAGCCACGCGCGCCCCAGGCCACCGGAGTAATTGGGCGTCATCGAAATCTCGAAACCGCCGTAGCCGTACAGCAGGGTCGGCGCGCTGCCGTCGAGCTTCAAGGTCTTCGGGCGTACCAGGAAATACGGCACGCGGGTGCCGTCCTTGCTGGTGGCGAAGTGCTGCTCGATGGTGTCCTTGCCGGCATCGAAGAACGCCGGCATGGTCTTGAGCGGCTGCGGCGCAGAGCCCACCTCCACCCACGACAAGGTGGTGGGGGTCAGGTAATCGGTGACGGTGAGCCACAGCGCATCGCTGTCGTCGCTATCCACCGCGCCGACATCCACCGTGCCGAAGCTCGGCGCACCGACGAACGCGCTCTTTTTCCAGCCATCGCGCGAAGGCGTGATCACGCTCAGACGGTTCTTGACGTCTTCCAGCACGTTCAACACCAGATGCGACTTGGTCCACGCCATGCCGGCCAGCGAGGTGATCTCGGTGGGTTCGAACAACACATCGAAGTTGCGCTTGCCGGCCATGAAATCGTCGAAACGCGTGGCCAGCAAGGTGCCGGGTCTGTAGGTCTTGCCACCCACCGTCCACGGCTCGCGCAGCTCCAGCGTCAGCCACTGGCGCTTGACCGACTTGCTGGCCGAATTGGGCACGTCCACCTTGACCAGCTTGCCGTCGGCGCCCTTGAGATACAGCTCGTCGTTGTAGAAGGCCAGCGTGCGGCTGACGAAATCGCGTTCGAAACCGGGCGTGTCGTCATGCATGGCCGCGATGTACATATCGGTCGGCTTGCCTTCGTACACCACGGTCGCAGCAGTCAGTGGCGTGCCGCGCTTCCACTGCTTGGCGATGCGCGGGTAGCCGGAGCTGGTCATGCTGCCGGCGCCGAAATCGGTGAACACGTAGACGGTGTCCCGGTCGATCCAGCCCAGCCCGCCCTTGGACTCGGGGCGGAAGAAACCGTCCTTGACCCATTGCTTGCTGCCCAGATCGAACTCGCGCGTGACATCGGCATCGGCACCGCCGCGCGACAACGCGATCAGGCAGCGCTGATAGTCCGGGCGCAGGCAGTCGGCACCGTGCCACACCCAGTTTTCGCCTTCGGCCTTGTTGAGCGCATCCAGGTCCAGCACCGTTTCCCACTTGGGCGAAGCCTTGCGGTACTCGTCCAGCGTGGTACGCCGCCACAGGCCGCGCTCGTGCTGCTTGTCCTTCCAGAAGTTGTAGTAGAACGCGCCGATCTTCTGCACGCCGGGAATCTTGGCGTCCGAATCCAGCACTTCGCGGATGCTGGTTTCCATCTGCTTGAACGCCGGCGTGCTGGCCAGCCGCGCCTCGGTCTTGGCGTTCTGGGTCTTGACCCAGTCCAGCGGCTTGGCGCCGGTGACATCTTCCAGCCAGGCGTAGGGATCATTGGACACGGGGGGTTCCTCTGCAGAGACGGCGCCAGCGGTGATCAGGCCGGCAACCAGGCAGATCGAGGCGAACTTGGACATGAATGTTTCCGGAAACACGAATGCCCGGAACGTAGCACAGCGCCCCGCCGGCCAACCCTGCCGAAGGTCAGGCTGCGCGCGCCTGTGTCGCCGTACGCGAAGCGCTGCGCCGGCGCTGGGCCTGCGGGCCACGCCGCCGGGGCGCAACACGGTGCGCGCCACGCGTTGCCAACGAAGGCAGGGCAAACCGGTGCAAGCTCCACCACGCCAGCATCGGCATGCCGACCAGCCACAGCGGCAACCAGCCGATCCACTCGCTGCTGCCTCGCGCGGCCGGCCAGACCAGCACCAGGGCCAGCCCGGCCAGGGCGATCTGCCGCACCGGGCGAAGCACGCGCGGGTCGGGACGTTCGGAACGGGAAGCAGGACGATGCGACATGGCGGCACTCCGTGGCAGGAAGGATCACAACAGGCGCGCAGGATTGCCGCAGCCCATCTCACAGGCTGCGACCTTGACGCGGGCATCCTGCGGGGCGCGATTGGGGTGCCTGCCCAGGCGCGTCACCGGCCTCCACGAGTGCTGCTGCCCCCTGCAACGTCGGCGCGCGGCACCGGACCGACGCGGCGCGGCCAGCCGGTCGGTCGCGGCGCCAGCGCTTGATCGGCGCCCGCCAGCCGGCCCCAGCCGCCCGGCGTCTGCCGCAGATTGCCCGGCTGCCGATGCCAGACGGGACCGTTGACGCGAACTTGCCCCCTGCATGCGGTAGTGTGCTGCTCCGACTGCCTCTTTGTGATGTTGCGATGCGCCTGACCGTTACGATCGCCCTCGCTGTTCTGCTCGTCCTCGGCCTGCCCGTGGCACATGCCAAGGACACGTCCGCCACGGAGCCGGCAATCGACCTGTCCAAGATCATGGGCACCTGGTACGTGATTGCGCGCATGCCCAACGCGGTCGAGCGTGGCCACGTCACCAGCCGCGACGAATACACCCTGGTCGAAGACGGCAAGGTGGCGGTGCGCTATCTGTACCGCGACGGGTTCGGCGAACCGGAAAAGCAAGTCAATGCGCGCGCCTCGGTGGATGCCGACAGCGGCAACCGCGACTGGCGCGTGTGGTTCTACAAGGTCATCCCGGCCAAGCAGCGCATCCTGGAGATCGCCCCCGACGGCTCGTGGATGCTGATCTCCTACCCGGGCCGCGACCTGGCCTGGATCTTCTCGCGCAAGCCGGACATGAGCCGCGACCAGTACCGCATGTTGGTCAACAAGATGCGCGACGACTATTCCATCTATACCGACAAACTCAAGCGGGTACCGCAGCTGCGCGAACAGGTGGACCGCCTGGGCTTTGAAGTGCCGAACAAGCGCTAGCGCGATCGAACGTCATCCGTTGGAGGTGTGGCTTGAAGGTTCAGTACTTGGAGATCGTTACCTGCAACACGGAGGAGGTCTGCGCCGCCTACGCGATGCAGGGCGCTGAATTCGGCGAGCCGGTACCCGAACTGGGTAACGCCCGCACCGCACACCTGGCCGGCGGCGGCCTCGTCGGTGTTCGCGCACCTCTGCGCGAGTCGGAACGGCCCGTTGTTCGCCCCTACTGGCTCGTCGAAGACATCGAGTCGGCTGTTTCGGCCATCGTGGAGGCAGGCGGCACGGTCGCAGTCCCACCGATGGAACTTCCCGGCCGGGGTCGATGTGCCATCTACCTGCTCGGCGGAAACGATCACGGCCTGTGGCAGCGCTAGCTCCTGCGATCGTGCCTGTCGCGCGGCCTGGCAATTCGTCCAAGGCGACGCCGCTTCGCGGCTCGGCTAATCCAGGTATCAGGCCCCATGCCGGAGCAAACCACAACTGACAGCATCGGCCTGGTCGTTCGGGTCGGCACGCGTGTCCAGGTCACGCATCTCCACCAGTCCACTGTCTGCCACCTGCCGCAACTGGAAAGAGACCGGCTTCTCTCGATGCTCGGCGAAACGTTCGAGGTTTACGAGGTGGATCGGTGGGGACAGGCCTGGGTAGAGAAGCAGTGGCATCAGAGTGCGGATTTGGCTGACTTCCACTGCCTGGGCTTGCAGCCGCAGCAGATGCTCGCGGTGCAAGATGGGCCCTGACACGTCATAAGGCCGAATCCGCTTCGCACCTCGGCCACTTCAGGCTTTGGACGCCATTGATCGCATCTGCGCCTACCAGGGCTGATGCAGCTTCCAGACGCGTGCACGTGCCTGCCGCAACTGCCACCATGCCGTATGCGTCAACTGTCTACCACGCTCAGTCGTAATTGCTCAGCGCCAGCGACAACAACGCCTTGGCCTGCTCGCGCAGCGACATGGGCTCGACAATTTCTGCGTCCGAGCCGTAGTGCAGCACGTCCATCAGCAATTCGCGCGAGTTGCTGTAGGGCAACTTGAGCTCGTAGCGGCCATCGGGCAGAAAGCGGCCCTGCTGCTTGGAATGCCAATGTTCGTCGGCAACCCAGCGCGCGGCCTTGGAGCTGAACACGGTGGTCGCCCACCCCTTGGGCGCCCCGGAAAAAATGCCGTAGCTGGCGGCAAGCTGCTCGTCCAGTTCGCTGTCGGGCACATCGCGCGGCGCCGCATCGAGCAGACGCGCGTGGTTGATGCGGTCCACCGCAAAGCTGCGCACGCCGTCGCGACCGTGATCCCACGCGTCCAGATACCAGTTGTCGCGGTAATGGGTAATGCGCTGTGGCGACACCGTCCGCTTGGTCGATTCGTCGGTGGAACGCGCACGATAGTCGAAGCTCAGCTGCTTGCGCTCCAGCACGCCGGAGGCCACGGTGCGGAAGCTGGCTTCGTCCAGCTTGCGGCCGCGGTGTGGAATGACCCGCACCCGATCCACCGGCCACTGCGAGACGCCGGCCTGGGCAGCCAGCAGTCCTTCGATGCGCTGCTGCAGCGGTGCCAGCATCGAAGACAACACCCCGCCGCCGGTGCGCGCGAGCAGCTGTTGCGAGGCCAGTAGTGCGTGCAGTTCTTCCGAACTCAGCCACAGGCCGGGCAATTCGAAGCGGTCGCTTTCGCCGGAGAGATAGCGAAAGCCCGATTCGCCGTCGCCTTCCACCGGTGCCATCAGCGCGTCGCGCAGAAACGCCAGATCGCGGTAGACAGTCGCGCGGGAACAGCTCAGCTCATCCTGCAGCCGCGCAACCGTGACCGGGTAGCGTGCCGATTTGAGCAAGCGATGCAGGGAGTTGATGCGTTCGTAGCGGTCCATGCGTCGATTATGTCCGAGTCTTTGCGCGGCGGGGTGAGCATCGCGATGTGACGGCAGGCAGACAGCGGCAAGCGCCCGGAGGATGTGCGATGCAGCGGCCTGGTCTGTTGGGTCGGTCGCACAGCCACTGCGTGGCGGGGTCGTGCGCGCGGTCGCGCAGGCCCGGGTGGCAGGCATCGCCGATAACGCTGGCACGCGACCCGCTCGGGCCGCTCAGGCTCCTGCCACTTGGCTGGCCAGAAGTCCTGATGACATCGCCAGGCCGCCTGCCATGCGCACGCGCACCCGCGCAGGTCGCTGCGGTTCACGCCGGGCATTCGCCCCGAACCACCATTCATTCCCCTGACAACGACCTCGCAGGTCGCTCCAGCCACTGCGACCACATCGCCGACCGCTTCCAAGATCGCCTTTCATCGCCGCGCCCGTCTGCAGGGCCGCTCCGGTCCATGCCGCCTTCGGCGTCCCAACCGGCAATGAAGCGGATATTCACTTGGCGATGACGTCACCGCACAGTCCGTTATCATGAAATCGCTTCCACCCCTCTCCCGCCTTCCAAAGCGAGCTGCCCATGTCCCGCCGTGTCCCGTTGTCTGCCCTGTTGCCGCTGTTGTTGATCACGCCCTCCGTCTGGGCCCAGGCAGTCGCACCGGTGCCGGCAGACCCGGCCGCCGTGGTGCTGCCGTCGCCGTGGAGCGGCAGCAGCGGCGAGCTCGGCTACGCAGCGGCGCATGGCAACAGCACCACCGACAGCCTCAACGGCCGCGTGCGCCTGCGCTACACCGACGGTGACTGGATCCATAGTCTGGATGCCACCGCGTTGCGCTCGAGTTCGGAATACACCAACACCAACGACGACGGCAGCACCACGCGCGAGCGCCAGACCACCGCCGAGCGTTACACCGGCAGCGTCGGCAGCGCACTGCAGCTGGGCGAACACCGCCAGCTCACGGCCACCGGCCGCTACGAACACGACGACTTCGCCACCTACGACCGTCTGGCCACCTTCGGTATCGGCTATGGCACGCGCCTGATCGACGCCGACCGCTTCTACCTGGATGCGCAGGTGGGCCCGGGTGTGCGCCGCGCGCACAACAGCGACGAAGACCGTAACGAAACCGGGTTGATCGGCCGCGGCCTGTTCGACCTGAAGTACACCGTCACCGACAACACCGATCTGATCAATACGCTGCTGGTGGAATCGGGCGAGTACAACACCTATGCGCAAAACGACTTCGGCGTGCAGGTCAGCATGAACTTGCACTTTGCGTTGAAGGCGGCGTGGCAGATGCGTCACAACAGCGACGTCAGCGACGGCGACAAGAAGACCGATACGCTGACCACGGTCAATCTGGTCTACACGTTCAAGTAAACAACCGCGAACGGTAGGAGCGGACCTGGCCGCGAGGGCGTTCCCGATAAAGCCTCTCGCGGCCAGGGCCGCTGCTACGAAGAGCGGGCGCTGCGTGGGGGCGGCATTGCGTGTGTAGCGGCTAGGTCTGGAGCTTGCGCTTGGGCGCCGGCGTCGATGTCGGTCGCGTTACACGTTGACGCGACAGCGCGTTACAGCTCGGCCAGCAGCTGCGCGGCGCCCTTGTCGAACAGCCCTTGCGCAACGCGGCGGCCAAGCGCTTCGGTATCTTCGGCGCTGCCGTGCGCATCGGCGTGGATCAGGCGGCCGTCGCTGGCGCTGCCCACCATGCCCTGCAGGAACAGGCCCTGCCCTTCCCAGCGCGCGAAGGCGGCCACCGGCACATGGCAGCTACCGTGCAGGGCGCGGTTCATGGCGCGCTCGGCTTCCACGCAGGCACGCGTGCGGCCGGCATCCAGCACCGCCAGCAGACTGTAGATGCGTGCATCGTCGCCACGGCATTCCACCGCCACCGCGCCCTGCGCAGGTGCCGGCAACCATTCCGGCGCGTCCAGCCGCGCGCTGATGCGTGCTTCCAGCCCAAGCCGTTGCAGGCCGGCGCAGGCCAGCACGATGGCGTCGTAGCCGCCGTTGTCGAGCTTGGCCAGCCGCGTGTTGACGTTGCCGCGCAGGTCGATCAATTCCAGATCCGGGCGCGCGGCACGCAACTGCGCCTGGCGACGCAACGAGGAGGTGCCCACGCGCGCGCCCAGCGGCAGCGCCTGCAGGCTGGCGTAGAGATTGGACACCAGCGCATCGGCCGGGTCGCCGCGTTCCAGGATGGCCGGCAGCACGAACGGCGCGTCCAGTTCCATCGGCACGTCCTTGAGCGAATGCACCGCGCAATCGGCCTCGCCGCGCAACATCGCCAACTCCAGCTCCTTCAGGAACAGGCCCTTGCCGCCAATGGCGGCGAGCGACCGGTCCAGCATTTCGTCGCCGCGGGTGCTCATCGGCACCAGTACCACCTCCAGGCCGGGATGGTGCTGACGCAGCGCGGCGGCGACATGTTCGCTCTGCCAGAGGGCAAGCGGGCTTTTGCGGGTGGCGATACGGAGCGTGGTCATGCCGGCATTATCGCGGAGCCGGCACCGAACTCACAGTTGGCGTAGTTGATCGCGCAGGCTGGCCACGCAGCGACGACTCACCTCCAGGGTCTGCGGCACGTTGCGCAGCACCGCGTGGACCTGGCCATCGCCGCTGCGGCGCAGTTCCACCAGTTCATCGCGGGCCACCAGGCAATTGCGATGGATGCGCACCAGGCGGTTGGCAAATTCGTCTTCCAGCGATTTCAGCGACTCTTCGATCAAGTCCTCGCCGCGCGTGTGATGGACGATGACGTACTTCTCTTCGGCCTGCAGGTAGCGAATGTCGCCGATGGCGATCAGCCGCAGGCTGCCGCGCAGGCGCGCGCACAGATGGGTGCGCAGCGGCCTGGCCGCGGTGCCGGGCACGCGGCCGGCCAGGAAGGTGGCGACTTTTTCCAGTGCAGATGCCAGCCGTTCCGGGCGCACCGGTTTCATCAGGTAATCCAGCGCGGCCGCGTCGAACGCCGACAAGGCATGCTGGTCGTAGGCGGTGCAGAACACCACCGCCGGCGGCGGCTGGCCTTGCCGCAGCAGCCGCGCGGTTTCCAGGCCGTCCACGCCGGGCATGGCGATATCCAGCAGCACCAGGTCCGGGCGCAGCTGTTCGCACTGCTGCAGCACTTGCTGGCCGTTTTCGGCCTCGCCGATCACCTCGACCTGCGGATGCTCGCCCAGCAGCATGCGCAGGCGCTCGCGCGCCAGTGGCTCGTCATCGGCGATCAGCACCCGCACTTGCGTGGCCGTCATGGACTCCCCCTCGCTGCAGTGACTTTCCCCTCACGGCAGCGGCAATGTGATCTCACAGGCATAGTAGCCTTCAGCCCAGCTGGCCGCCATCCGTGCCCCGGCGCCGAACTGGAACGCCAGCCGGTGCGAGATGCTGGCCTGGGCATGCCCGGCGCCGGCCAGCAGCGGCAACTGGGTGCCGGGCTGCGGCGCCGGGTTGACGATGCGGATCTGCAGCTGGTTGCCGCGCTGACGCAGCGACAGGTACAGCGTACCGCCTTCGGGCATGCGCGAAACGCCATGCAGTACCGCATTTTCGACCAGCGGCTGCAGCACCAGGCGCGGCATCGGCAGCTCCCACGGCAACGGTTCCTGGCGGTGCCAGCGCACTTGCAGGCGCTCGCCCAGGCGCAGCGATTCGATTGCCAGATAGCGTTCGGCCAGTTCGCATTCGGCACGCAAGGTGGAGACGCCCTCGCCGGCGCCGAGGGCGGCGCGGAACAGATCCGACAGGTCCAGCACCGCCTGTTCGGCCACCACCGGATCGCGCCGCAGCAGGCTGACGATGAGGTTCATGCTGTTGAACAGGAAGTGCGGGCGAATGCGCGCCTGCAGGGCATCCGCCTCGGCGCGTGCATTGGCCTGCACCTGCGCCTCCCAGCGGTCGCTGACATAGAAGTAGCGCAGCGCCAGCGCAGTGATCAGCACCACCGTGGCCGCACTGCCGAGCGTGAACCGCCAGAAGCCGACCTGCGCGCCCAGCGGGACCTGCCCGAGCACCGCATACAGGCCATGCACGATGCCGGCACCGAGCATCGCCACCACGGCAGCGATCAGCAAGGCGCTCAGCCCGCCCAGCCGTGGCGGCAATCGCGACAAGGTGGGCCGCAACACGCACAGCAGCACGGTGACCGCCAATGCCAGCCACAGCGCCAGGCCGCTGGCGGAGAGGAACCGCGACAACGTGATGTTGCGCGCGCCGGCGTCGGGGACCAAGGTCACCACCAGCACCACCAGCTCGGCCAGGCCCAGCATCGCGCCCAACCGCGGCAGCCGGCACAGGTCCGGCATCCAGGCGATCTGCGGTGCGCGCTGGGCCATGGGCTCAGGCAGCGGTGAAGCGCGCCTGCATCCAGTCGCGCAAGGCCTCGATCTCTTCCAGGCAGACCTGGTGGCCCATCGGGTAGGTGTGCCAATCCAGTGCGAAACCCAGCGTGCGCAAGGTCTGCATGCTGGCCTGGCCGGCCGCGAACGGCACCACCGGGTCGGCCGTGCCATGCGCCATGAACAGCGGTTGGCGCAGGGCGGCCGGCTGCAACTGGCTGGCGGCCGCGGCCGGATCCGGCAGATAGGTGGACATGGCGATCAGCCCGGCCAGCGGCACGCTGCGCTGCAGGCCAACGGCCAGGGTCACGGCGCCGCCTTGCGAGAAGCCGGCCAGCAGGATGCGCTCCGGCGCGATGCCGCGGCTCTGCTCATGGGCGATCAAGGCCTCGACCTGGGTGACCGATTCGGCGATGCCGGCCTTGTCGGCGCGCTGGGCGAAATCCATGCCGACGATGTCGTACCAGCCGCGCATGCGCACGCCATTATTGATGGTGATCGGGCGGATCGGCGCATGCGGGAACACGAAGCGCAGCGCGGGCCACTGCGGGCGTACCAGCTCGGGCACCATCGGGGCGAAGTCGCTGCCATCGGCGCCCAGGCCATGCAGCCACAGCACGCTCCATTGCGGGTTCGGTCCGGTCTCGCGTTCGATCACTTCCAGCATCATCCAGCTCCGCTTGCGGGCTGGGCATTATGCCTTGCGCGAGGGGTGGGCCAGATCAACCGGCGCCAGAGGCTTGAGGCCCGCCGATCGCCACGGGCCTCTGCAGGCGACCGCGCCACAGCGCCGGCCAATGAGGCCGGCGCCGACGCACACTCAGATCAGCGACGGTTCCAGCGCAGCGGCGCGGCGCAGCTCGGAGGCACGCACCAGCACCTTGGGCGGGTCGAGTTCTTCGGGGATGCAGAAAATGCCGGCGCGGCGTAGCGCCATGCCGGTGCGACGCAGCGAGGTCAGCGCCACCACCGGAATCGACAACGCCATGCCGACGATCACAGGCCCCATCCAGGCGGCCAGCGCGGGCGAGACCGCGTAGGCCACCGCGCCCATGAACAGGCCGAACACGGTCAGACCGCCATAGCTGCGAAACAGCGCCGGCCACGACAGCTTGCCGTCGTCGCGCACCTGCGCATCCCAGCCCGAATCCTTGCCCGCCAGGACCTCGAACACACCGCGCGACTGCAGGTACATCACCACCGGCGCCATCAGGGCGGCCAGCACGGTCTCCAGCAGGATGCTCACCGCAGCGCGGAAGGCACCACCGCAGGCGCGCAGTTCGCGCGGGTTGAGCAGCAACGCGATGTAGCCGAGCAGCTTGGGCGCCAGCAACACGAACATGGTGCAGATGAAGATCCAGATCGCATTGCCCTGGCTGCTGCCGTGCCAGTAACGGGCGGGCGAGAACGGCAGGTCGCCGGCCAGATCGATACCGCCGCCGGCCAGCGGAATGCCGATGCCGATCAGCATCAACAGACCCCACATCGGCGCGGTGAAGTAATGCCCGATGCCGATCAGCATGTGCATGCGGCTGATCCAGTGCAGGCCTTTGGCGCTCACCACCTTGGCGTGCTGCAGGTTGCCCTGGCACCAGCGGCGGTCGCGGATCAGCAGGTCGGTCAGCGTGGGCGGGCCTTCTTCGTAGCTGCCCTGCAGGTACGGCACCATGTGCATGGCCCAGCCGCCGCGCCGCATCAGCGCCGCTTCGACGAAGTCGTGGCTGAGCACATGCCCGCCGAACGGCTTGCGCCCGCGCAGCGACGGCAGGCCGGCGTGATCGGCGAAGGCCTGGGTGCGGATGATGGCGTTATGGCCCCAGTAATTGCTCTCGGCGCCGTGCCACCAGGCCACGCCGAAGGCGATGATCGGCCCGTACACGCGCCCGCCGAACTGCTGCATGCGGGCGAACAGGGTCTGCCCGTTGACCACTGCCGGCAAGGTCTGGATCAGGCCCACGTCCGGGTTGTTTTCCATGCCGGCGACCAGCCGCACGATGGTGTCGCCGGTCATCACGCTATCGGCGTCCAGGATCAGCATCTGCGGGTAGCTGCCGCCGAAGCGACGCACCCAGTCGGCCACATTGCCGGCCTTGCGCGCGGCGTTGTCGGCGCGGCGGCGGTAGAAGATGCGGCCGTGCCCGTCGACGCGATCGCAAAGTTCGTTATAGACCAGCTCCTCGGCGCGGCCGATGTGCTCGCGGGTGGTGTCGCTGAGCACGAAGAAATCGAAATGCTCCAACTGGCCGGTCTCGGCGACCGATTCGTAGATGGCCTGCAGGCCGGCCAACAGCCGGCGCGGGTCTTCGTTGTAGGTGGGCATCAGCAACGCGGTGCGCGAACGCAGCGTGGGCAGGGGTTGCTCCGGGTCGATGCCGAGCTTGCGGCCGGCGCGCGCCACCACGGTGACGAAACCAGCCACCGCGCTGGCGAAGGACATGGCGATCCAGGCGAACAGCAACACGAACAGGCCGAGCAGGCAGCCTTCCAGCACGCTGATGCCGTCGGGCCACAGCACGCTGAGCATCACCCACACGGCGATGGCGGTGGTGGCGAAGGTGCCGCCGATCAAATAGAAGCGGCGCACGCCGATGCCGGGCGGCGAAGTGCGCTGGTGGCGCACTTGCAGGCTGCCTTCGCGCAGGTTCTGTTCGGGCATCGCCAGCGGTGCTTCCGGCGGCAGCGTGGGCGTGCCGGCATCGAGGGCGGAAACGGGGGGCATTGCAGTCGTTGTCGGGGAAGGAGTCACGGTGCCATCCATCAGGGCTGCCCGTCGCGCGAGGACGACAGTGCGGGCTGACACGGGAGGTCCATCCCCGCCATGCAGTGCGATGTTGCCTGGCACGCGGCCGAGCGGGCGAGCCCGACGGTGTACGACCAAGACGCTCTGAAACCACTCCGATGCACAAGTTCTCCTGGCTGCAATCTCACCTCGCAGCTCATCCTAAAGAATCGACCGTTAAAGGAACGAACGCCGCGTACGGTCTTCGCCCTCCCCCACGAGGACCGCGCGGCAGACTACGCCGCACCGACCGAACGCAACCCCAACAGATTGCAGCCTAGCGCAGACCCTGTCACGGACCGCTGGCCGGGCCATCCTGCCGGAGAGGTGCAATTGGTGTGCCATGGCGTGCAATCGGTTGCGGCGACGGGGCGCTGGCGTTGCGTTGTGCCGATGCGGTCAGAGGTTGGGACAAGCGATTGGTTGGTCGCTCTGCATCGCTCAAGGCGCTCTGGAATTCCAGGCATTGCGGTGGTCGAACGTTCTCAAGGCCTGCGGCAACAGCTTGATTGGTCGAGTATGCGGCGTCCTCGCCGCACCAGACAGTTGCGCGATGCCCGGGAAAGCGGCTCATCGCACGTGGTTTGTTTGCTGATGCAACCGCTTGATCGAGGCATCAATGACGTCTGCGAGCGCTCGGCGATCCTCAGGCCCGGCGTGTCGCGTGCGCAGTGCCCTCGCCGCTCGCCGGACACGCCGTGAATCCATCCTGGGGCGCGATGGCGGCATCCATGCCGCCAGCAGCGAGGGCGTTGCACAGAACGTTCGCCGCTTGCTGACCGACAACAGCAAGCACAAACCGCATGGCAGGCAAGGCTTATTCAAACGCGGCATATCGATATGGCACATGCGCCATCGCGCAAGGGCAGCCGCCCTGGTCCTCACGCAATGACGTTGTGAGCCGTCTTACTTGCGTGCCGCCGCGCTGGCGTCGCGGGTAGCGCGGAACTCCGAATCCTGGCTCCAGTTCGGCCACTGGCGCGAGTCGGCCAGCTGCTGGCCCAATGCATACAGCACGCCCAGGTCGCGGGCGGCGCCGGCGAAGGTCCAATCCGGCTTCCATTCGTCGCCTTGCTGGTGATAGCGCTTGGCGGTGTAGTCGTCGGCGGCCGCCTTTCCTGCCGCCACGCCGCCCACTTCCCAATCCTGGCCGGCTGCATACGACAGCGCCGGCACGCCGCGCTTGGCGAACGAGAAATGATCGGAACGGAAGAAATACCCGGCCTGCGGCTTGGGATCGGGCGTGTAACGCAGCTTGGATTGCGCGGCCACGCTCTTCAGTTGATCGAGCAGCTCGAGCTTTGCCGTGCCGTAGATGCCGAAGTCGCGCGAGGGCACGAACGGATTCATGCCGTCCATGTTGATCACCGCCACCGTGGTGTCCAGCGGGTACAGCGGCTTGGAGGCGTAGAACTCCGAGCCCAGCAGGCCCTTTTCTTCGGCGGTGACCGCCAGGAAGACCACCGAGCGCTCAGGCGTTGGCCCCTGGGCGAAACCACGCGCCAGCTCCAGCAGCGCGGCGGTGCCGCTGGCATTGTCCAGTGCCCCGTTGAAGATGGTGTCGCCGCGTGCATCCGGCTTGCCCACGCCGATATGGTCCCAGTGCGCGCTGTAGATCAGCGTCTCGTCCGGATGTTTGCTGCCTTCCAGCCGCGCCACCACGTTGTGCGAGGTGATCACATCGGATTTGACCTGGTAGCTGGCGCTCAAACGTTGGTCCTTGAGCTCGACCGGCTTGAACCCGCGCGTCTGCGCCTGCTTCTTCAAGGTCTCGAAATCCAGCCCGGTGTGCTTGAACAGCTCGGTGGCCAGATCGCGCTGGATCCAGCCTTCCAGCGTGGGATGCGCGCTGCGCGGGTTGTCGCGCACCACGTCGAACATGGTGTTGGTGTTGGAGCTGGCCACCGTGTCCCAGCCATACGAGGCAGGCGCGGTTTCGTGCACCACCAGCACGCCGAGTGCGCCCTGGCGCGCGCCTTCTTCGTACTTGTAGGTCCAGCGGCCGTAGTAGGTCATGCCGGTGCCGTCGAAGTCGCCCTTGCCGGTTTCGAAATCCGGGTCGTTGATCAGCACCACCGCGATCTTGCCCTTCAGGTCCACACCCTTGAAATCGTCCCAGTTGCGCTCGGGCGCCTTGACGCCGTAGCCGACGAACACCAGCGGCGCGTTGGCGATCTCCACTTTGGATGAGCCATCCAGCGCGGCACGGATGGCGATTTGCTTGCCTTGGGTCAGCGTTTGCGGCTTGCCCGCGTTCTGCACCGCAATGGTCGGCGTGCCGACGATATCGGCGCGCCGCAACGGCACCGCCTGGGTCCAGCCGCGCTTGCCGTTGGCCAGGTCGCCGCCCGGCTGCAGGCCGGCTTCGGCGAACTGCTCGCTCAGATAAGCAATGGTCTTTTCTTCGCCGGCAGTGGCCGGGCCGCGGCCTTCATAGGCGTCGGAGGCCAGTTCCTTGACGTCGCGCGAGATGCGCGCGCCATCGAAACTCGGCGTGGCCGCCATCAGTGCGGTCGAGACCGCCATTGCCAGAAGTCCCACGGCAACTCGCTTCATTGCACACCCCGCATCATGGATAGCCCTGGAGTGTAGCCAGCATCGCGTGCAGGCCGATACCTGCGGCTGCGCCGAAGCATGCGATGCGGGTGCGATGAATACTGCAGAAGCTTCGTGTCTGCATCCACGGCCAAGAGCTCTGGCCTGTTTCAGCGCCGCGCTGGCGCCTAGAACAGATCGATGCTGCCCACTGGTTGCGCAACCTGCTGCAATTGCCCACCGGCAATCAGCTCAGCATAGACCGCCGCGCGATTGCGGCCGTTCTGCTTGGCCCAGTACAGCGCCTTGTCGGCTTCGTCCAGCATTTCGCTGATCAGCCGACCGTGCGTCAGTTCGACGATGCCGGTGCTGAGCGTGACCTGCCCCACCTGCGGGAACAGGTGCTCGGCCACCGCCAGCCGGAATCGCTCGAACAGACTCACGGCCGTGTCGCGGTCCACGCCGCGCAACACGATCACGAACTCTTCGCCGCCGAAGCGGAACAGCAGGTCGTCCTGGCGAAAGGCACGCTGCATCAGCTGTGCGACCAGCAGCAGTACCTCATCGCCATACAGATGCCCGAAGGTGTCGTTGACGCGCTTAAAGTGATCGATGTCCACGATGCCCAGCCACACGCCCTGCTCTGCGGCGGAGTCGGCACCACCGGCAAACAGCCGCAGGATCACATCGTCGAAGGTCTTGCGGTTGCGCAGGCCGGTCAGCGCATCGCGCTGGGCGTCGTCGAGCAGGCTGCGGTAGTTCTGGAAGAAGCGCGCAAAGCCCTGCAGCATCGCTTGCTCGGCAACGCCGGGAATACGCGTCCCGCCCACCCGCAGGCAGGTCCGGATGCCGCGCGCTTCCATCATCGGGTAGACCAGCAGGGCGCGGCCGTCTTCGTGCAGCTGCACCACATCGCCCGGCCCATGCACCTCGGCCAGCTGGATGCGCGTGCGCGCATCGTGGATCTCCGCCACCGTCAACGCCAGCCGGCCATCGTCGCGCAGGCGCGTTTCGGCGATGCTGTTGCTGTCCGGGGCGATGCGCAGCAGCGAAAGTTCTTCGGCCGCGCAGACTTCGCGCACGGTGCGCAACAGGCTCAGATCGAGCAGGTCCGCATCGCGGATGGCGGTCAGGTCCACCATCCGTTCCAGCAACGGTGCGTTGGTCACGGCTGCGCCCTCCGGCGGGCGGACACGAACCCGTCATGCCGGGCTTGGCACGCAGGTACACATCTCGGGCTGAAACCCACTGGCATCACAGCGACGACCGGCAATGAGGATGCCGAATCATCGGCGTCGCCCGCCGGAACTTGAATTCGCTCGCAGCCGCGCTCAGCGCACGGACAGCCCGGGATGACGCGCCGCAGGCCTGCCAGGCGCATTCCATCTCAACGTGAATAACACGCTCTAAGGCAGTGCCGATTCCAGCGCGTCTTCGCCCAAGGCATGCCGCTGCATCAGGCGGCGGCTGCCGGCATTCAGGCCTTTCACCTGCACGTCCAGCCCGTGATGACGCAAACGCTGCACCACCTTGTCCAGTGCCGCCACCGCGGTGATGTCCCAGAAGTGCGCGCGGCCGACATCGATCACCACTGCGCGACCGGGCACCTCGCGTGCGTCGAAGGCGTCGATGAACACATCGGCCGAGGCGAAGAACACCTGCCCGCGCACGCTGTAGGTGCGCACGCCGTCCGTGCCATCGTGATGCGCGATCTGCAGCAGCCCGGCCACCTTGAAGGTGAAGAACACCCCGCTCAGCAGCACGCCGACCGCCACACCTGCCGCCAGGTTGTGCGTGAACAACGTGACCGCCACGGTGGCCAGCATCACCACGCTGGAGGTGCGCGGGTGGGTCACCACGGTGCGCAGCGAGCGCCAGTCGAAGGTCTCTGCCGACACCATCACCATGATCGCCACCAGCGCCACCACCGGCACCTGCGACACCCACGGCTTGAGCAGCACCATCAGGATCAGCAGGAACACGCCGGCAAACAACGTGGACAGCCGGCCGCGGCCGCCGTATTTCACGTTGCCCACGGTCTGCCCGATCATGCCGCAGCCGGCGATGCCGCCGAACAGGCTGGCCGCCGCGTTGGCGATGCCCAGGCCGGTGCATTCGCGGTTCTTGTTGCTGGGCGTGTCGGTGAGCTCATCGACCACGCGCGCGGTCATCATCGACTCGAGCAGGCCCACCATGGCAATGGCCAGTGCCGGCAGCGCGATGATGCGCAGCGTCTCCAGCGTCAACGGCACCGCCGGCCATTGCAGGAACGGTAGCGCGTTGGGCAGCTTGCCCAGATCGGCCACCGTCTTGAGCGGCAGATGCAGCGCGGTACCGGCCACGCTGAGCAGCAGGATGCACAGCAGGGGCGAGGGAATCGCCGACAGCCCCGGCAGGCGCAGACGCGGCAGGCCGTAGATGATGGCCAGGCCTGCGCCCAGCATGACCCAGGTGGTCAGGTTGGCCCCGAGCAGATGCGGCAGTTGCGCTGCGAAGATGAGCACGGCCAGCGCGTTGACGAAACCGGTGCGCACCGAACTGCTGACAAAGCGCATCAGCACGCCCAGGCGCAACAACCCGAACAGGATCTGCACCATGCCAGCGAGCAGGCCGGCGGCCAGCAGATAGGGCAACCCGTGCGCGGCCACCAGCGGTGCAGCCACCAGCGCCACCGAGCCGGCCGCAGCCGAAATCATTGCCGGCCGCCCCCCGCAAAACGCGATCACGATGCCGATCACGAAGGATGCGAACAGGCCCACCTGCGGATCCACCCCGGCGACGAACGCGAATGCAATCACTTCGGGAATCAGCGCAAATGTGGCGACCGCACCGGCCATGAGTTCGCGCGCGGGGGAGGCGCGCCATTGCGCCATTTCGGCACGCAACAAGGACATTGAGGGACACTCCGGGGGACAAAAAGGACAGCCTGCGGACAGCACGCAGCAGCGATAGTGTGCGGGAAAGCGACCTCGCCCGCAGCTTGCGTGTGATCGGTGCGCCACTGCGCTCTTCTGTGGCAGCGGTCACGCCACACGGCGCAGCCGAAGACCAAGATGCCCCCCTCACCGCACTCGGCCGTCGAGTTCGGTCATCCAGGGAGACCATCATGTCCATTTTCAGGACTGCAAGTACGCTCGCATTGGCAACGATGTTAGCGCTCACAGCCGCACCGGCTTTCAGCTATTCGGTCAGCAACAACAAGATCGTCGACGACAACGGCAACGTGGTTCAGCTCAAGGGCGTCAACGTGTTCGGCTTCGAGACCGGCAACCATGTCATGCATGGCCTGTGGGCACGCAACTGGAAGGAGATGATCAACCAGATGCAGGGCCTGGGCTTCAACGCGGTGCGCCTGCCGTTTTGCCCGGCCACGCTGCGTAGCGGCCAGATGCCCAGCAGCATCGACTACAGCCGCAACGCCGATCTGCAGGGCCTGACCTCGCTGCAGATCCTCGACAAGGTGATCAACGAATTCAACGCACGCGGCATGTATGTGCTGCTGGATCACCACACGCCCGATTGCGCGGCGATTTCCGAGCTGTGGTACACCAGTTCATATTCCGAAGCGCAATGGCTGGACGATCTGCGCTTTGTCGCCAACCGCTACAAGAACGTGCCGAGGGTGATCGGCGTGGATCTGAAGAACGAGCCGCACGGCGCCGCGACCTGGGGCACGGGCAACGCCGCCACCGACTGGAACAAGGCCGCCGAGCGCGGTTCTGCCGCCGTGCTTGCGGTGGCGCCGAAGTGGATCATTGCGGTGGAAGGCATCACCGACAACCCGGTGTGTTCGACCAATGGCGGCATCTTCTGGGGTGGCAGCCTGCAGCCGCTGGCCTGCACCCCATTGAACATTCCGGCCAACCGACTGTTGCTGGCACCGCATGTGTACGGCCCGGACGTGTTCGTGCAGTCGTACTTCAACGACAGCAACTTCCCCAACAACATGCCTGCGATCTGGGACCGCCATTTCGGCCAGTTTGCCGGCAATCACGCACTGCTGCTGGGCGAATTCGGCGGCAAGTACGGCGAAGGCGATGCGCGCGACAAAGTCTGGCAGGACGCGCTGGTGAAGTACCTGCGTGGCAAGGGCATCAACGAAGGGTTCTATTGGTCGTGGAACCCCAATAGCGGCGATACCGGCGGCATCCTGCGCGACGACTGGATCAGCGTGC
Source organism: Xanthomonas euvesicatoria pv. euvesicatoria (assembly GCF_020880415.1). Classification (GTDB taxonomy): domain Bacteria; phylum Pseudomonadota; class Gammaproteobacteria; order Xanthomonadales; family Xanthomonadaceae; genus Xanthomonas; species Xanthomonas euvesicatoria. The sequence continues at coordinate 40,797 of NZ_JAJIUJ010000003.1, forward strand.
GCGAAGACAAGATGACCTTGTTGCGGACGCTGTGGGGAACGGTAAGCAACAGCACACCGACGCCAACGCCGACACCGACGCCGACACCGACGCCAACCCCGACGCCAAGCGCGGGCTTCAGTACCAAGGTGATCCCGGACAGTAGGTGGAACGGAGGCTACTGCAACCGCGTGCAGGTCACCAATACCGGCACCGCCAGCGGCAACTGGTCGATCTCGCTGACAGTCACCGGCACCGTCAACAACGCCTGGAACGTTACCTGGTCACAGAGCGGCACCACACTCCAGGCCAGCGGCGTGGACTTCAACCGCACGCTGGCGCCCGGCGCCACTGCCGAGTTCGGCTTCTGCGCTGCAGGTTGATGCAATGCGGCGGACACGCAGTGCGTGTCCGCCGTTGCATCGATGGACCAATGCTGATGCTTCCGTAGCAGCGCGCGGGCGCGAGGAACGTTACCGATACGTCTTGTCGCGGCCGGTGCGCTCCTACATTGCATTGGCACGTTGTTGCATCGCCTGAGCGGACGCTGCCGCAGTTAGTATTCAACCTGCATGTGAATCAGCCGCTATCCATGATGTAGCGCCGTGCGCGCGTTCTGGATGTCGTTGTCATGCCTGTTGTTTCCCTCTTGCGTCGTTCTGTTGCCAATCTCCCGCTCACCCGAAAGTTCGTCCTGTTGTGCACGCTATTGACCGTGGGCGTGATCCTGCTGGCGATGGCCGCCGCGCGCCTGCAATATCTGGATCTGGTGGAGGCGCGCAAGCTCAGCGTCAAGACCGAGGTGGAGATGGGCCTGACGGTGATGCAGCACTATGCCGACAAGGTCAAAGCCGGCGAGCTGAGCCTGGAGCAAGCCAAGGAAGCCGCGCGCACCACGCTGGCCGACATGCGCACCAACGACGGGGTGGATTACTTCTTCATCGTCGACCCGCAGATGCGCATCCTGATGCATCCCAAGCGCCCGGTCGGCACCGACATGACCGACTACAAGAGCGATGCCGGGCAATACGTGTATCGCGACATCAAGACCGCCATCGATAGCGGCGACGGCTTCAGCTATTACGACGCGCCCAAGCCGGGCAAGAAGGAACAGCTACCGAAGATCAGCTATGCCAAGACCTTTCCGGCCTGGAACTGGGTGCTGGTGATGGGCGTGTATGCCGAAGACATCCAAGTGCAGGCGTGGGGTTTCACGCGCACCCTGACCTTGATCGGCGGCGCCCTGGTGGCGCTGGTGATCGGGCTGTGCTGGCTGATCGCCTCGGCCATGGCCGCGCCGCTGCGCGCTGCCTCGCGCACTGCCGAAGCCATCGCCTCGGGCCGCTTCGACAACGACATCCGCGTGGAATCGCGCGATGAAACCGGCCAGCTGATGCACAGCATGCAGCAGATGCAGACCCAGCTGCAGCGCTTCAACGGCGAGATGCAGACCATGATCCGCCTGCAGCAGGGCGAGAACATCGCGCACCGCATTCCGGAAGATTTCCCCGGCGATTACGGCACGCTGGCGCACGGCGTCAACACGGTGGTATTCGAACATCTAGATGCCATCAACGAAGCGATGGACGTGATGAGCGACTACGGCCGTGGCGATCTGCGCCGCGACATGCGTCGCCTGCCCGGCCAGCGCGCAGCCTTGCATCAGGCGCTGGATACGGTGAAAGAGAATCTGTCTGCAATCAACAGCGACATCGCGCGCCTGGCCGATGCAGCTGCGCGCGGCGATTTCTCCGCACGTGGCGACCAATCGCATTACCAGTTCGCGTTTGCGGAAATGGTGCAGGCGCTGAACCGGCTGATGCAGCAGGCCGACGCCGGGTTGGACGATGTGGGCCGCATCATGGCCGCGATCGCCGACGGCGACCTGTCGCAGCGCGTGGAGTCGCATTACGAAGGCGCGTTCGGTCGCCTGGCCGATGCAGCCAACCGCACCGCCATCCAATTGACCAGCATCGTGCAGGGCATCCAGCACTCGGCCGAGATGATCAATACCGCGGCAGGCGAGATCGCCAGCGGCAATGCCGACCTGTCCACGCGCACCGAGCATCAGGCAGCGAACCTGGAAGAAACCGCCGCTTCGATGGAAGAACTCACCTCCACCGTGCGCCAGAACGCCGACAACGCGCGCCAGGCCAACCAACTGGTCAAGGGCACCGGCGATGTGGCCGAGAGCGGCGGCCGCGTGGTGCAGGAAGTGGTGAGCACCATGCAGGCGATCACGCAATCGTCGGCGCGTATTTCCGACATCATCGGGGTGATCGACGGCATCGCCTTCCAGACCAACATCCTGGCGCTGAATGCGGCCGTGGAAGCAGCGCGCGCAGGCGAGCAAGGCCGTGGCTTTGCCGTGGTCGCCACCGAAGTGCGCGCCCTGGCGCAGCGCTCGGCCGGTGCTGCCAAGGAAATCAAGCAGCTGATTTCCGATTCGGTGGAAAAAGTGGCGCAGGGTTCGGAGCTGGTGCAACAGGCCGGCAGCACCATGACCGAGGTGGTCAGCTCGGTGAAGCGCGTGACCGACATCATGGCCGAGATCACCGCGGCCAGCACCGAACAAAGCGCCGGCATCGAACAGGTCAGCACCACGGTGATGCAGCTGGACGAAATGACCCAGCAAAACGCCGCACTGGTGGAAGAAGCCACCGCGGCCGCGCGCAGCATGGAAGACCAGGCAGCAGACCTGAC
>NZ_JAJIUJ010000038.1 GCF_020880415.1 Xanthomonas euvesicatoria pv. euvesicatoria
CGACACCGCCTGCGGTTGCGCACGATCACGCGCACGTCAACGCCTAAGTACGCGTCACTTCCCCCCTACATACATTCGAAGGATTTACACATGAGCAACACCAAGATCGCATTGGTCACCGGCGCAACCCGCGGCATCGGCCTGGAGACCGTTCGGCAATTGGCTACCGCCGGCGTGCACACGCTGCTGGCCGGCCGCAAGCGCGACGACGCCGTGGCCGCGGCCCTCAAGTTGCAGGCCGAAGGCCTGCCGGTGGAGGCCATCCAGCTCGACGTCAACGACGACATCAGCATTGCTGCCGCGGTGGGCACGGTGGAGCAGCGCCATGGTCATCTGGACATCCTGATCAACAACGCCGGCATCATGATCGAGGACATGCAGCGCACCCCGTCGCAGCAGAGCCTGGAGGTGTGGAAGCGCACCTTCGACACCAATCTGTTCGCGGTGGTCGAGGTGACCAAGGCCTTCCTGCCGCTGCTGCGTCGTTCGCTGGCCGGGCGTATCGTCAACGTGTCGAGCATCCTCGGTTCGCTGACCTTGCACAGCCAGCCCGGCTCGCCGATCTACGACTTCAAGATTCCTGCTTACGACGCGTCCAAGAGCGCGTTGAACAGCTGGACGGTGCATCTGGCCTACGAATTGCGCGACACCGCCATCAAGGTCAACACGGTGCATCCGGGTTACGTCAAAACCGACATGAACGGTGGCGGCGGCGAAATCGAAGTGGAGCAGGGCGCGCATAGCAGCGTGCAAATGGCGCTGTTGGATGCCCACGGTGCCACCGGCAGCTTTACCCATCTGGGAGAGGTGTTGCCATGGTAAGAAACTTCCTGAGCGTGGCACTGGCTGCGCTGGTGCTCAGCGGTTGCGCGGTCGGGCCGGATTACCGCCCCGATCCGCCGGCGGCGGTGACGCTGCAAGGCGCGCAAGACCCGGCATACAGCGCGCAGTCGCCGGTGGGCAACTGGTGGTCGCAGTTCGACGACCCGGTGCTGGAGCAATTGGTGCGCGACGCCTTGTTCGCCAACCACGACCTGCGCATCGCGGTGGCGCGCGTCAAGCAGGCGCGCGCGGTGTTCGTCGAGCGCCGCCTGGATCAGGCGCCGCATATCACCGCGCAAGGCAGCTTCGATCGTCGCGAGCAGCAGCAGGTGATCGCCGGCAATCAGCGCTTTCTGACCGAGCAGACCACGCTCGGTCTGGATGCGGCGTGGGAGCTGGACCTGTTCGGCCGTCAGCGGCGTGCATCGGAGGCCGCGCGTGCCGACCTGGATGCCGAGCAGGCCAACCTGCAGGACGTGCAGGTCACCGTTGCTGCCGAAGTGGCGCGCAATTATTTCGAATTGCGCGGCACCCAGAAGCGCTTGGACGTCTCCAAGCGCACGCTCACCAACCTGCGCGACACCCAGAAGCTGACCCAGACCCGATGGGATCTGGGTGCCGGCAGCGAACTGGACGTGCAGAGCAGCCTGGCGCGGTTGAAGGCGATCGAGGCGGATATTCCGCTGCTGGAAACCGCCGAGGCGCAATACCGCCACCGTCTGGCTGTATTGCTGGGCCAGCAACCGGACGCGTTGGATGCCACCTTGGCCGCGCGCGAGATGCCGGCGTTCGCGCGCCCGCTGCCGCTGGGCGATACCGCCGGCTTGCTGCGTCAGCGTCCGGATGTGCGCGGCGCCGAGCGCCGGCTGGCGGCAGCCACCGCGCAAGTGGGCGTGGCCACTGCCGACCTGTTTCCGCGCATCAGCGTGAGCGGATTCGTCGGCTTCCTCACCGGCGACGCAGCCAGGTTGACCGAGGGCAACGCCAAGGCCTGGTCGGTGACCCCGTCGATCAGCTGGGCCGCCTTCGATTTCGGCACCGTGCGTGCGCGCTTGCGTGCCAGCAAGGCGCAGGCCGAAGGTGCGTTGGCCCAGTATCAGCAAACCGTATTGCTGGCGCTGGAAGACACCGAAAACGCGTTGATCGGCTATGGCCGCCAGCAGGGGCGCCTGGCCATCGTGGTGGAGCAGGCCAATGCCGCGCGGCGTGCCGAGCAGCTGGCGCAGATCCGCTACCGCGAGGGCTCGGAAGACTTCCTCACCCTGCTGGATGCGCAGCGCACCCAGCTGGCGGCCGACGATGCGTTGGCGCAGGCCGAAGCGGCGGTGAATGTCGGTGTGGTCGGCGTGTACAAGGCGCTCGGTGGCTGGAAGCAGGACCAAGCCCCTGCGGCACCGGTGGCCGTAGTCAATCGTTGAACGATGCGCGCGGGGCGGCCAGTGGGTCGCCCCGCAGTTCTGGCTGCAGCGTCAGAGCTAACGAGGCGCGAACGTGTGCGGGTGATGGCTGGCGATACCGGCCATGCATCCGACGCCATCGGTTCGCCCGCCTCTCTGACAGGCGCGCTACCGCCGCTTCATCAGCACCATCGCATTCGTGACCAATGCGATTACCCAACTGCCAGCTGCGTGTGCCCAGGCGGACCCCTGCGCAGGCATACCGCCAGGCGCTTATTCGGCGACCCGCACGCTGTCGCGTCCGCCGTTCTTGGCCAGATACAGCGCTGCATCGGCACGCGAAAACCAGTCCTGCCAATGCGTTTCGCCATCGTGGCGCGCCGCGCCCAGCGAGACGGTGATACGCCCACCGGGTCCGCGCAAGCCGTTGCGTATCACCTTGCGCAAGCGTTCGGTGGCCGCTTCCAGTTCGGCCAGCGAGCCGGCACGCAGCAGCACCACGAATTCTTCGCCGCCAAAACGGAACACCTGGTGCGGTTCGCGGACTTCGAAGCGCAGGATGGTGGCCAGATCCGAGAGCGCCGCATCGCCGGCGGCGTGCCCGTACAGATCGTTGACCTCCTTGAAGTGATCCAGATCCAGGATGATCAGGCTGTTGAGCCGGTCGTGCGGTTGGCGTTGATCGATCTGGTGGGTCAGCGCACGTTCCAGCATGCGACGGTTGGGCAAGCCGGTCAGCGCGTCCAGCGAGGCCAGTTCTTCCAGATGCACGCGGTCGTCCTGCATCCGCAGCGAAAACGCGTAGCCCACCGCCAGCGTCACCAGCGTCACCACGATCGTCGACACACCCTGGCCGGGGCTGGTGATCAAGCCGGGCAAGAACAACAAGGCGGCCAGCAGCGGCAAGCTCAACAACACCGCGCGCCGCGGCCCGCACAAGAAATAATTGGTGGCCAGCACCGGGAACAGCCACGGCAGGGCGCCAACGCCACCGGTCCAGCACGCCACCAGGCACCCGCCAACATTGATCGACGCCAGCCACACGCCGCCGGCGCCGGTGTCTTCGGCACTGCGCATCTGCCAGCCGCGCCATACCGCGAGCACGCCCAGCGCCGCGGTGACCAGACACGCAACTGCCTGACCGGTCATGGCCAGGTACACCGCATAGAGGCAAAGCAACAGCGCGGTGATTGGCCCGAGCATCTTGACGATGCCGAGTCGGAAATCCCGCCGCAGGTGGAGGATCACAGGGAAGGTTCTATAGGAGTCGGCATCATTATCGGCGGAGTGCGGTCAAAGTTGAGCGTGTCTTCATCTCCGCAATGGGTAGGAAAGTGAAGCGTTGCAGCGCAAGGCTTCGCACATCCTTGACGGCGCTGCCGCAAACGTATCGTTTTGGTTGTCGGAGTCTGCCATGCCCACCCGCGAAGAACTGGCCACGCGCCTGGACGCGTTGCAGGAAGAGTTGCCCAAGTTGTCGGCAGATGAAGATGCGGATTTCGACTACCTGGATTTTCAGGCGCGTGCCGAAGCGATCCTGAGCAGCGCCGCGCAGGACGATGCCGCCTATGTGCGTACGCGTATCGACGGCATGCTGGCCGGTGCGGGCCTGATCCCCACCGACGACGCGGGTCAGTCCTGCGGTTGAGGCCTCGTCTTGGCATGAGCCCTTGTGCTTGTGCATTTGTCGCTGCAATGCACGCGTCAGCGAATGATCCGGGCATGGCGCACACCCGGGTTCGCCAAGCCCGCGCGATGCGGATCTGAGCGTCGACCGCGCAACCCAAGTCTTGACGGCAGACCGCACAAAGCACGCCCGGCTGCCTGCGTTCAGGCCACGAATGCAAGGACATCCGCGCCCACGACCTGATTGCGGCCACCCTGCTTGGCGCGATACAGCGCCGCGTCCGCCCGTTGCAACAACGAGGCCACGGTGCCGGCGTGATCGGGAAAGCTGGCTGCGCCGAACGAGGCGGTGACCTTCGGCAGGCAGACGCCGTCGCCCATGACCTGCAGGGCCTCGATGCCGGCGCGCAGTTTCTCCGCCATCATGCAGGCGGTTGGCAGATCGACCTCAGGCAGGATGATCGTCAATTCTTCGCCGCCGTACCGGCAGCAGATGTCTTCGCCACGCGTCTGCGCCAGCAGCAATTCGCCAATGGCCGCCAGTACGCGGTCGCCGCCGCTGTGCCCATGCAGGTCGTTGAACCGCTTGAAGTGATCCACATCCAGCATCAGTACCGACAACGGCAGCGCCCGGCGCGTGCAGCGCGCCAACTCGTGATTGAGGGTTTCTTCCAGATAGCGGCGGTTGTACAGGCCTGTCAACGGGTCGCGGATCGATTGCTGGCGCAGCGTTTCGCGCAAGCGCAGGTTGTGCAGCGCCAAGGACAGTTGTTCCGCTGCCGCCTCGGCCACGGTCAACGAGGCAAGATCGTCAGGGTCTTCGCTACGCAATGCCAGCATTCCCAACTGCGTGCCCTGCGCCGATAGCGGAATGCAGGCAGTGGCCGCATTCGCCGGGAGCTTGACGCCGGCATGCTGGCATAGCATCCCGGCGCTGGCGTCCATCACCACATGGGTGCGGTCGCGGCGCAGCGCCCAGCAGTTGTCCGGTGCGATGCTGGTACTGGCGTCGTCGGCCATCTCGCCCCAGGCAACCACCTGTTCGGCGCGGTCGCGCGAGGCGCGCAGCAGGTAGACCGCGCCGGCGGCACCGGGAATCAGCGGTGCAATCGTGCGTGCAGTGATTTCCAGCGCTTCTTCGGCGTCGCGGCAGTTCTGCAGCAGCCCGGAATAGCGTGCCAGTGCCTCCAGACCAGCGGAGGTGCGTTCGAGTACGGCAAACGACTCGATCAGGCGCTCGCTGGTCCGGCTGGCGTCGTCTTCGGCACGCGTACGCCGTTCCAGCTCGCGCGACAACAAGCGGTAGGCCAGCAGCATCACCAGCAAGCCACTGACAATGCCGATCACCGTCACCCACAGCGCCCACTGTGCGCTGCGCGTGGTGGCCGCGTTGCGCCTGACCAGTTGCTGCCGCTCCAGCTCCGTCATGGCCTGCACCTGGCGGCGCAGCGATGAAGCGGTCTGGAACACCCCGCGCGCGATGGCCGCACGCGCGCCATCCAGGCCTTGCTTGCGATAGCAATGCAACAACTCGTCGATCTGCGCCAGGCGCGCGTCCACCAAACGGCTCAGGACGACCACATTGCGCCGCTGCGTCGGGTTGTCCTGCACCAGGGCATCCAGCCGCACGATGCGCTCGGGCAGGCGGCCAATCGCATCGGCATACACGCCCAGAAAGGCCTCGTTGTCGGTCAGGACGTAGCCGCGCGCCGACGATTCCGCCGACAGCATGCCCGCCTGGATTTCGTCGATGCTGGCAATCACTTCCTGCGTGTGCGTCACCCAGCCGGCGTCCGACAGCGAACGCTGCGTCGTGAGATATCCGCCCACGCCGATCAGGACAAAGATCAGCCCGCCCACCAGCGAGGCCCCGGCAGCGCGACGTTTGGTTCGTTTGGTCAACACCGCGTTCCCCGGCACGATTGTCTGGTCGAGGCCGATGCAAGCGGCGTGCCTACGCTCCACTTCGCTTGCCGAGTCAGCTGGCAGACGGCACATTGCCCCCGGAAGCAGCGTCGTGGCGGTATGCTGGCAAGCAGTCACCGAAAAGGGCGCCCGTTGGTCATTTTTCTAGGCAATTACCAACTCACCTGTCATGCCGTCAAAGGCGATACCCCCGCCCATGGCTGGGTGGCAGGCTGGGATATTGCGCAGATCGGCATCGGCCGCGGCGCGAACCTGGCAGGCGCCGCGCTGTCGTCGACCTTTCCCGACCATCGCAGCGCCATGGCAGCCGCCCGGATTGCCGGCATGGTCACGCTGGAAGCCATGCACGCCAAGGCGCAAGAGCAGCGCGAGTACGCCTGAGCGGGAAGCCCTGACGGCTGGCACGCGATTTGCTCGGGTTTGATCAGGGCGCCGTCGAGCGTCTCTGGAGCAAGTGCAATGGAAGAGCCCAATAAAAGCGCACTGGCGTTGCTGCAACACGAAGCCAGCGCGTTGCTGGCCTTGTTCGATCAACTCCGCGGCGATGCCGCCCCGCGGTGTGCAGCTGCCGACGACCGGGCAGGGGCCCTCGTTCGTCGCGATGAGCCCGACCATGCCGCGCGCGTCACTAACTGACGCAGCGCGCGCAGTCTGCTTCGTCCTTCGCAATGGCCAACGTCTGACCTCTGCATCGGGAAATCCCGGCCTTGTCCGTTTATCTCTGGGGCGAGGTTGAAGCGGGTGGGCAGGGCCCCAGCACGCACTGACGCATGTCGCAACGCGCAAGCGCTTTCGGTGACCTCGCTGTCAAACGAACGCCTCAATGGTGAGGTGGCTTATACCTTCTGGATCGCGATGGCACGCCTCGTCCACACAAAAGGAGGGCCGCTGCTGCCAGCGTTGCTGCCAAGCCTGGAACATGAGAATGGGCCAAAGATGCGTGTGCCACTTTCGTTGACCTGCGATGAACGCTTGCCAGAGATGCGTCACCACCCCGACGTCGAAGACGCCTTGCTCTTCGAGTTTTGAAGGTGTCAACAAGTCTTCAGCCCACTCGCGTAAGGGGCCGCGTAGCCAGCGGCCGACAGGCGCACCGAAGCCTCGCTTGGGTCGGTAGATAAGCTCCTGCGGCAGATACAGTTCGAGCAGGCGCTTCAAAATGTATTTTTGCTCCCCACGAACCATTTTGAGCTTGAGCGGAATCTGCCAGGCCAGCTGAAATACCTGCTGATCCAGGAAGGGGGAAGACGTGTTCAGGCCATGCAGCATGCACGCGCGGTCGACTTTGGTCATGAGTCCTTCCCCAAGTTCCATGGCAATGTCCATAAAGAGAACGCGCTCGCCTGGGGATCCGACGGTCAGCTGCTCCATGGGGGTGTCATAGATCGTGGGGTACTCCATGGAGCCAAGCACGGCGCAATGGGGGTTGCGCCAACGCGAGACTCTGAGCAGGTAGCTCTCTTCCACCGAGCGGCTGATCGTCTCCCCCACGGCCGCTCGCCATCCGCCCAAACGGGCCGACTCCTTCGTGTAGACGCCCCGGCGACGCAGCGAACAGCGCAGCGTGTCCGGGATCATGGAGCTCAGGCGCGCATTGCGCAGTGCACGCGCGTAAGCGGCATGGCCGAAGAACAATTCGTCGCCTCCATCGCCTGTCAGCATGTGACTGACTTGGCGGCGCGCGGAGCCTGCTGCAAGCAGTGTCGGAATCTGGGACGAGTCCGCAAAGGGTTCGCAAAACGCCTCCGATATCTCCGGCAGAATGGCCACGGCCTGCTGATCGCTGATGCGTTGTTGGAAATGCCGCGTACCGAGATGGCTTGCGACCTTTTGTGCCCAATCCATTTCGTCGTGGTCGGCATCCTCAAATCCGATGGTGACGGTATCGACAGGTGTTGAGCGTTGCGACTGCAGGAGGGACGTGATTAGGCTGGAATCGGTTCCTCCCGACAGGAATGAACCAGTCCTGTGATCGCTGACGCGGTCAACCGCCATCGAGAGCGCATCCTGCAGGCGGCTGATCGCACGCTCTTCGGTCACATGCTCTCTTGCTTGGATTAAGTTGCTGACATTTCTTTTCGGATGCCAGTAGCGCGCCCCCTCGCTTGGGTCGTGATGAGGCGCACCGCGTTCCACATCCAGCGTGCTGAAAACTTGAATGGTTCCTGCCGCTAGTTTGAAGATGCCTCGATGGATGCTATATGGCGATGGAATGTAGCCATATCGCAGCAGGAGCGTCAGCGCATTCCGATCGAGCGAGTTACTGAAGCCATGAGAGGAAGCGATCGCTTTGAGTTCAGAAGCAAACACAAGACCCTGATGTGTCCAGCCGTAGTACAGGCTGCATTGACCGATGTGGTCGCGCACTAGCGACAGCGTGTGTAATCGACGATCAAGAATGGCCAGGCAGAAGCTGCCATCGATGAGCTCTAGGGTTTGCTGCAGCCCCAACGACTGAATGCTTTGCGCGATCCTTGCGGCAGAGGTGTCGCTCTCACAAGCCTCTGGTGTGCTGTAAAGCGGCGAGAGGCCATTGGCGCGTCCAGCCAGAGCAACAAGATAACGACCATCGGCAGAAAAGCCCATGCGAGTCCCCGGGGTACCAGAGCTCCCGCATGCTGCAAGTACCAGGGGCGTGTCAACGACGGTTGCCACACACGCTTTATCTCCACGGTGCTTCATCACAGCAACCATCGCACTTCCACGCCGTCCTAGCGTGCTGCTGTCTTTGTGAGAATTTGGTTCCGACCACAATCCACAGATACCCGACATCTGACCCGTCCGCCCTTGACCATATAGAGAGGTGCACTGGGCCGGGCAACGCGACTTGCTGGCGACGTCGTTCCCGATCCGGTGCGGCGCGCATGGTGGGCTGGTCGTATGGGGATTCCGCCTGGAAATGATCAAGGAACGGTTGAGATGGCGCTGTTTTTTTGAGCGCTTTGCATCGATGTCGCTCCGGTGCGCTGCGTCATGTCGAACGCGTGGATGGCCGCGTGCAACCAGGCGCAGCGATGACTCGAACAGGTTGCAGATGGCGTTTGCCTGATCGCTCTCTCGCCCGCCACGCCGCCGGCAACCAATGACTGCGCCCCTGCGGAGATCGTGGCCGACAAGGCGCCCCGGCATCGGCTGATCGAAGTCGATATCGGTATGCCGGACCGCTTGCCGGTGCTGGCGGAATCCGAGCGCAGCTTTGGCGCGGCATATCGCAAGGTGGGTGAGGGCATCGTGGGGGTATCGACGTTGGCCATTGGCTGCATGCCCCAGATGTCCCCAACGTCGCATGGCGTGATACGTTCACCTGCGCACTGCGTCGCACATGAAAAAGGCCGGGAACCCTTGTTTTACGGGGGTTCCCGGCCTTCTCAGGACCTCATCGGTCCGCTCATTGGTGGAGGTGGGCGGAGCCTGTAAACGCCCTCAAACAACCCATTGATCCTAAAGATATTTAGGCCCAACAGATGTGCCTGCTTTGATACCTCAAATGATACCTAAAGTCCTGAGCTGAGTAAGTGTGGAGTGGCGCTGCTGCTGGCGCGCCACGCGACAGGTATAAGTGGCATTCGAATCCTTAGCAAATGGCCGCCAGCTAAGTCTTGAGCCGCTTATGGCATGGGAGAAAAGTTCGCCTGCTCTTCCTGGTATGGCGCGTCTTGGGCAGCCATAGTCAATGCTGCGCGAATCAAATCTGCAATCGCCTCTATCTGGTCTGGTGACCCACCGGGTGCTAAGTCAAATACTCCCACGCTCGGAATACGGTGCTCGGACCCGCCGCCCAACGCCGAGGGATGGCGAACGAACAGGTTTGGACTGGGCTCTACGGTGCGACCGCCTATCGTGTCACCGGGGAAGAGAACGTATGCTCCGCGAGTGCCTAAGATGCCGTCGCGATAGGTGTGCATCTTGTATAAGTCGTCCTGCTTGTGCACGCGAGCGAGCTCAATCTCATACTCGCCGATCGCTAACTCGGGTGGAGCCGGATGCTCGGCCGAGGCCTCCACGTCCTCTTCACTTTCAAAGAGTGCCTCGGCCTGCATGCGCTCCAAGCGGTATTTAGCGTCAAAATGTAGCCAGTGCTTCACCGAAGGATGACCGGCAGGCGAAATTACAATGCTGAAATCAGGGGCGAACGAGGCGGTGTAGCTGCCACTCCAGTCGCTCTTGGGAAGCTTTGAGCGCGTGAATCGCTGGTTGTAGAACAGAGAGGCTAAAACCCGATTGCCGCTAGGCGCGACGAATTCGAAGCGACATTCGCTGCGCCGGCCTTTGGTCAGTTGAATACTCAGCCCGTCCTTTGGTAGGCAGATGAAGTTGCCGCCGCTCATTTCGCTGCATATGCCTAAGAGCGCTTCCCTTAGCATAAAAAAGCACCAGTATTCGTAAATCTGATTGACCGGGCGGATGTCGCCGATCAGCCCGTCGGCGAGTTCAGCTCCTTGGCGCCAGGCCAACGATAAGCTCATCCGCAACGACAAGTCGAAGTGGAAGAGCTCCTTGTAACCGCGCCTTCGAAGCAAGGCCTGAGAGTTCGAGGGGATGTGCCCCAGGGGGCCGACGCCGCTCCACATGCTGTGCTGCAAAGCCTCGTCGAGGGAAACGGCCCAGGCCTTTGCTTCACGCTGGGAAGCACGTCGACCTCCCACACCCATGCGGGCTTCGAGCTGGCGGGCAAGCAGTGCGCAGTGCGCCAAGAACGCTTTCGCATAGCGGTTCTCGGGCGTGTCCAATGTCTCGAACGAGTCGCGCCGAGGCAGGCCGGTCGGCGTATAGCCACGGAACATCCGACTGAGCGGGCCGCCTGCGACCATCTCCGAAGGGTCGAATCCGTCGGAGATGAGCTCCGGGTCAGCCTCTTGGATCTCGTCGATGCGGACGAACTCGATCTGCTCCATCAGTTTCGAGTGCGGCTGGGCAGCGATCTCGTCGATGGCCAGCGGCAGCTTGGAGCTGGACATGATGTGCCGCATCAGGAAGTGCAAGGCGGCATCGTTCTTGGATAAGTCACCCGACGGGTCGAAGGACAAGGACACTGGACTATCTAAAGAGAGCAATAGTTCCGCCGCCTTCCCTGCCAAGCTGTCGAGGAGCTCCTTGAACTCCTCGAAGTATTTGAGCTTGCGGCAGGCAACCTCTGCCATCATTGGTCGGCCGAACTCGACGCCAAGGTCGATGACCCCGGCATGCGAGCGAAGACGCAGCTGACCGGTGACGACCACCGCCCCTTGGCCATTGGCCACGGTCTCTTTCCACCGCCGCGACGGATCGCGTTTAAACACGTTAGCTAGCCGTGCGCCGAATGGCCAGTGCCGGCCTGCCTCTGCTCGCTTCGTCGCTTCATCCAAAGAAATTGGGAGGCTGATGTCAACGAAGTAGTCCGTGTCCTCGCGCAATTGGAAGCGTTCGAACAGATGCCCGGCCTCTCGCCAGCACATCGGGAGCATCGATCCAGAAGTGACGGCGGCGACGTCGATCTCGACCTCGGCCTCGAGCATGTCTGGCGCCGCCCAATCGACCGCAATCTGACGGCCACGGCCAAGGGCTGCTTCTATGTCGATCGAAGTGCCGGAGCCGAGATCGAACTTGACCCGATGGAGCGCGACGAATTCTGTCACTTCACGAAGGACACATGGTTTCGAGAGATAAGCCGGGCATGCATGGCTAGTAGCTTGTCCCGACACTGTCTGAACTGGCTATCAGCGGGGAAGGTGAGCGCTTCTCCGGGCGCAATCTCGACTGTTGTCTCCGTGCCGAGTAGATAGCGGGCTGGCGTCGTCCCGCTCTTGCCGTGTGCACCGTCCAGGAACGCGGCTAGAGCCTTGAGGCTGTCGCCGAGGGCTGATCGGTTGCCGTGAATCTTCGGCAGTACCTTTTGGAAGATGGCACGGTCCAATCCATTGATCCAATCCGCCATCACTGCAGCGGGAGGCTTGCCAGTCGCAAGCTGAGCCTTGGTCCAAACGTACATGTAGCCGTAGACCTCCTTGACGACGCGGAAGCCGAACTCGAAGCCTACTGGCCCCAACAGTTTGAAGCAGCCGTCCAGCGTCTTCAACGTCAGTTCCTTGGCGCTAACGAGCTCGACAGCACCGACGCCATGCTTGCTGGCCAGAAGGTCCAAGATGGCGGCGGGATTGGAGCCCACGGCCTCGTCGGCCTCGCGATCATCGATCGCTTGGCGCAGAAGGTCATCTGCGACCGATAAGTCGATGGTGGTCCCTTCTCCCGAGCCAGCGACGTATTGGCTCGGAGTCAGGGCTTTGACTTCGAGAACGTGCGCGCGATCAAGCACCTTCGGCGAGAACATGTGCGTGGTCTCGTCGATGTTCACTGTACCCACATAGAACAGGTTCGGAGGCAGCTTCAATGGCTGGCCGTTGGTGACCAGGAGCTGGGCCGACTGCGCTTCCGTGGAGCCTTCGTTCTCATCGTTGAGCAGCTCGCTGATCACGGCCAGCGACTGGCGATCGATGATCGGGGCGTTCTCGCCGTCTTCAAGGATGCTCGACGCCTCCATCAGGGACAAGAACGGCGCAAAGTAGCGCTCGACGTGAGAGAGATTCATCTCGTCGAAAACGAGGAAGTGTGGGATCTTGGTGGACTTAGGGTGGCAGGCCCGCAGAATGATCCGCAGCGACTCCGTGATCTCGTAGCTCTCGTTAGTATCCGTGCCGTCGTCGCGCCTCCGCGCTTGGCCGAATGGCGTGCGGAAGCCCAGCAGCTTCTTGGGGGATGTCCAGTCTGGGCCAATAGAGACGAGTTGGAATATCTGGCCATCGACCTGGCCGGCATAGAGCTCTTGCAGGCTCTCGGCCAGACGCAACGTCGAGCGGGACTTGCCCGTGCCAGAGGTGCCGGTGAGGATGACGAAGGGCTTGGCAGCCAACGCGGTTACCAGGTCGAACGAGCAGAGCTTGCCTGTGACCGCTGTAGCAGTGGTGGGAGGCGCCAAGCCATCAAGGTATTCTTCCGGTGCAGCAGCCGCAGTCTGCAGGTCCGCATCTTCAATCGAGCCTCCGCCTGTGTCGAAAAGCTTGGCGATCTCGGTGGAGCTGAGAGCGTAGTCCGCAGCAATGCGTTGTTCGAGAAGGTCGAATCGCTTGGCTGGGTCGGCCTCACCGCCCAGGATCGCTTCGATGTTCGTGCGGCGGTAGTGAAAGACGGCCACATCGCCCAAACGTGGCTTCGCAGCCTTGGCGGACGTCAACAATAGATCGGCAAGGTGGACCTCATGTCCGGCACGCAGGCTGGCCTTGCGAGGGTCATCAGTTGACAGTTCGATTACCGTCTGCCAAGGATTACCAGCGATTGTCGTCCCGGTGCCGTTAGAAATGTATTTGCCGTTTCTGAAGCCTTGCTTCTTGTCCTGAGACGAGAAGACGTTGAAGATCTCCTTCTGCGCATTAATATCGATTTTTGGCTTGTCAAAGACGCCTGCGAGCTCGGTCGTGGCTTGGATGTATGCCGCTTCCCCCTGAACGATGGCGACGCTCGGCTGTGCCTTGATCGCCAGCGTCCGCTTAAGGATGAGGAAGTCGAGGAGGGCTGCTTTCCCTCGGGTGTCCGCCACCGCGTCGATGCTGGATTTAATGCGTTGTGCGGTCAGAAATTGTGGCATGCCTCTACCCTGAGATTGTTGTGTCTGTCTTCAGCCCATCGACCATCAGTTGGCAGAACTCTGGTTTGATGTCGATGCCGATAGCACGGAAACCATGCTTGCGTGCAAATTTTAGGCTTGTTCCGCTGCCGCCGAAGGGATCTAGGACCACACCACCCTTGGGCGTAGTCGCCAGAATTGGAATGCGGACTAACTCTTCGGAAAATCGCGCTTTGTGCTTGTGAGAACTGCGGGCCGGCGCGATCTCCCAGGTGTCCGAAGGCGGCAGGATGCTGCCGCTCTCCGAAGCGCGGCCGACGGCGTCCTTGTTGAAGTAATACCAGCGTGACTTGACTAGGTGAAACACATATTCGTGCGAAATCGAGCAGCGGTCGCGAACCTGGTCAGGGATGGGGTTGGGCTTCACCCACACGTTGTCATTGCGTACGATCCAGTCGGCATCTTGCATGGCGATGGCGAACCGATGCGGGATCAGCAGAAGTTGCTTGGGTTTGCAAAGCAGACCATCACCGGTCCTGTCCTGAGGCCGCAATCCGAAGCGCCGGGCACTTTGTTTGGATTCGCCACTCTTATGCTCGCCTTTGCCGCTCCAATATGTATCACCCAGATTCACCCAAAGGCTGCCGTTCTCCGCAAGCACTGATCTAGCGGCGTCGAAGCATGAGACAAGTTGGTCAATAAAATCGCGTGGATGCTCCTCGAGTCCGATCTGTCCCTTAATCCCATAGTCACGCTGCCCGTAAAACGGGGGAGACGTCACCATGCAGTTAACAAACACGCCGGCCGCAGCAAGATGCTCCATAGCTTCACGCACATCCATATTGAAGATCAGGACATTGTCGTCAGCATAATAGGCCACCTTACGTAGACCTTCGTTGGCAAATGCTTCAGCGCTGGCCACTTGCGGGATCTGCGCCAAGTTGGCTTTAGTAGGTTGTGCTTTCTTTTTATCCGTTTTGCGCTGTGCCGATTGTGAGGCACTTCTTTGGGCCGCTGACTTAGAGATTTTCTGGGCGGTTTTGATTGAAGCGGCGGGTGAACCGTCTTCGCAAAGAAAATCTCCTCGCATATCCATATCTTGGCTACTCACAGGGCAGTCCTAGCTTGGCTTTTGCCGGCTGCATGCACTTCACTCTCAGATTTGGGGGGGATCGATATGTGGTTGTTTTCACAGTAGCTGGCGACTAAAACTTCGAGCATGTTCACCATGCTTCGCTGCTCATGGTCTGCTGCAGCTTTCAAAGCCCGCTTGAAAGAGGGGGTAACTCTCAAATTGAGATTGCTGCTTTTAATGTTGTTAAAATTCATGATGCAACGCAATTGCCTGTGCAATCCTGGTAGTATAGTACATATTGCATGCATTTGCCCACCCTGCGCTACAGCCTTTTTTATCGTGATCAAGAGGTTTCAGGTCACAGCCGAGGAGCTACGAGAAGATGAGCGCATGGTGCGCAGTGTTTGAGAAGTTTTACATTGATCGACGGTCGTTGCATGATCGTGTATTGACTAGGGGGCTCTAATTGTAGTGTCCTTACAGCAAGCCTTCGTTTTGACAAAAAGATGAAGAAATCCAAATCCAGGTAGCTCGAATACTATTAGTATTGGCCTATTTTTAATTAAAAAGAGGTGAAGAAATGTCGTTAGGGGGCTTTAAATCGACTCCCCGAGTGGCGAGTCGTAAAGTTATCTTAGTGAAATCAGAGCTGGTGCGGGGTCATCCGGAACAGGCGGATAACCCGGAATGGTTCTTGGTGCTTACCGATCCACCACCCCGGAATTTTGTGTGCAGTGGAGCCACGGAGGAGCAAGCAATAAAGAGGGCGGAGGATATGGGCTATTCTTTTGAAGAAGATCCCGAGCCATTTCCACCTGGCTACAGAGGTTAAAAATGTTTACCGCGTCTGGGTATTGAAGTGATTTCGGCATCGGACCACCGCTGTGGAAGTTGAGGATGATATTGACGTCCATCATCGCTCCAATGATCAATGCATGCGTTGAGTGCATTCGTGGCTTCTTGTTTAGCTTCCGCAACGGGGAGTCTAGCCAATGCTGCTATGAAGGCTTGGTTCCAAAAATCTTCAATTTTCATATGGATGGCGTCGATGAGGGTGGCTTGCTTTTGTAATCGAATAATGGAGCATGTCAAGTCATTGGCTCCTAACATTGGATATCTAGGCGGCGAGGGGC
Source organism: Xanthomonas euvesicatoria pv. euvesicatoria (assembly GCF_020880415.1). Taxonomy (GTDB): domain Bacteria; phylum Pseudomonadota; class Gammaproteobacteria; order Xanthomonadales; family Xanthomonadaceae; genus Xanthomonas; species Xanthomonas euvesicatoria. The sequence goes on from NZ_JAJIUJ010000038.1 coordinate 15,577, forward strand.
ACGCAACGTCATTTTGCTCGAAAAACGTCAACCGGCGTAAGCCTTGCGTAACAATTTTAAATTATCGGGAGCGCAAGCCGAGCTTGGTGATAGGTAAAGTAGGGCTCTACTGGGCTCGATTTTCGCGAATAATTTACTAATCAATTGAATGGATCGGCTTCGAATGAACAACGCGTCTCTGAGTGCACTTGCCGCTGCCAAGGAAAAACTGGCAGAAGAAATTCGTAAGTTAGAAGAGCAGGAGGCTCAGCTTCGCCAGCAACAGTCGTCCGAAGCCTATTCGGAGATCGTCAAGCTGCTCGACCAATACACCGAGCATTTCAGTGCAAAGCAAAAGTCTGAAATTGCATATCTGCTGGGCGTTGGGATGGCTAAGCCGAAAAAGGCAGCTTCTACAAGGAAAGAAGTAGCGCCGAAGTATTGGCTGCCACACAACCAAGAAACGTGGTCAGGGCGTGGCCGTCCGCCTAAGGCATTCACAATTTGGCAGGGCAGTGCTTCTTATAAAGAGTGGAAGGCTAAGCACCCGGGTGAGAAGTTTCCTAAGTATCCGGGGTGAGCTTTACAAAGCCCCGTGGTGTGATGTTTTTTAGCAAATGTGAGGCTTGGCGGGGTTGCTTTGCGCAAATGGGCGTAGGAGGGCGCTAGGCCCTCCTGCGCCGGCTTCTCAGCTAGGGGGGGCGCGGCCATGTGTCTCAAATTTTGCGACAGTGCCGCCGATACTCTGAGCTATGAACAGAGCCGAGTTGCGAACCCACCTTGACCACTTGGACGATGCGGTGCCGGCGTTACGGGCAGCAAGTCCTGACAGATGCCATTTCTTACGCGCGTTCGCAGGCATGGCGCAGATCATTGAAGCAAAGGCTCTCACTGCTCAGGATGCGGAATTTGTTGGTCGACGTCTCAACGAGATCTTGGCTTGGCATGGGCTCACCAGCACTGACGAACTAGGCTAGAAGCGCAAACGGCCAAGGCACTACAAGTTGAATGCGCTTAGCTAACGGCCGCCCCGAAATTTGAATGTGAAACGAGTAGAGGACGGTGTGATGGTTTTCTGAGCACTGGGCACGGGTGTGGCGTCCACCAACGTCAGCATGCCGTCGGCAACAGGCACTGGAACGCCAAGCGTAATGTCGATCTGCTTGGACCAGCCGCCGCCAATCACTGTCACTTTGACAATCATTCGTCCAGCCTGGATGCATTGAACATCGGTCGGACAACGGCTGTCCTCAATGACGCGGTCAGGGCGCACTTTGTGTCGGTTAACTGCCGCAATCTCTCCTAACCGCACTGGGCCCTCGATCGCCTGGCTAGTGAAGGGGCCAGCCGCCGCGCATCCCGTAAGTGATATGACCACCAATGCTGCGAGTATTTGCACTCGTATTCGAGAAGCCAGGGTGGCCGTTAGCTGAGCGTTTCGCATAGTTGGCCTCAGGTCCGGAGATAGCCCGAGTGTCCCATAGCCTCACGACGCCCGGTCGAGTTGGGTGTCTGAGATTAGTGCAGCCGGAATGCTGTGGGCACGAGCACTTCGTTTGAGCGGACGTCTACGGCATGAACAAGTTAGCGATCGGCAAAAAAGCGCGAGGATCGTTGGCAAAAATGGCACGCCAGCAACATGCTGTCCTCCTGGCTGTTCAACCACCGGCATGGGAGTAGCGCATCACTACTCTCCACCAGCGCTGGGCCTCTGAAAGGGACCTTAGCTTCGCTGTCCCGACCGCAAGGACAGGCCTCCTTCTCGACGCTGGCGCTTTGTTGCGGCCCTTCGCTGCGCGCTGCTTGCGCAGTGCTCGCTCTCGGGTGCGGTAGGGCCGGACGCTTCGCCTGTCGGTTCCCACGAGGCGCACAACGCGCTGGTGGAGAAGAACCGATGAAGCGCACCCGAGACATCAAGGCTCAATACCAACTCCAGATGGACGAAGAGGGCATCTTGCTCGCCGCAGCAACCATCCTGGAACAACGCCTTCAACGCCAAGGCCGCATCCACAGCCCCGAGCAAGCCGGCGACTACCTGATTGCCCGCTGCGCTCACCTGCCGCACGAAGTCTTCGGGGTCGTCTTCCTGGACATCAAGCACCAGATCTTGGCAACCGAACATCTCTTCTTCGGCACTATCGACGGCTGCGATATTCATCCCCGAGTAGTCGTCAAGCGCGCCCTAGATTTGAACGCCGCTGCCGTCATCCTTTTCCACAATCACCCAAGCGGCAATCCGGAACCAAGCGAAGCTGACCGCAAGGTTACCGAGCGCCTGCAGCAGGCATTGAGCCTCCTCGACATCCGGGTGCTGGACCACCTGGTGATCGGCGGGCGTCAGCACACCAGCCTTGCAGCAAGAGGGTGGGCGTAGCCCCCCTCTCTTTCGTCGGTTGGTAGCAGAAGACCACCCAGTGCGCCTGATCTTGCAAAAGATATGGCGCTACGCTTGAGTCCGGTCTTCAAGCTTCTTCCGCTGCTTACGCCATTACGGCAAGATCCAAATGAGAAATCGAAGGAGGGAGTTATTGATGAGCCAGGATGCGATCCAGCTGTTTCAATGCTTCGGGAAGCATGATGTCTGAGCGGGTTGAGAAGCTCTTTGTGGGTTCTGATGAGCTATTGGGGGCGTTGGCGCCGATCACAGCGGCTCCACCGTTTGATCAAAGTGATCGCCTTCAAGTTTGTCGCGCCCTTTGCCTGCTTTCGATTGAGCATGCCGCTGCGAGTCGCTACCTACTCGCAGTTGGCGCTGAGCCCTCCACCTTGGTCATTCATCGTGCGCAGTTCGAAGCACTGGTGAGAGCCGTGTGGGTCCTTTACTGCGCGAGTGATACTGAGGTGGCCTGCTTGCAGGAAGAGCTGACACCGACAAGTGAATCACTAGCGGCTCGCTTGCCCATGCTATCCAAGATGCTTCAAGCTCTGGAAACGGTGAAGCAGGCAGCCGAGCCACTGCGGGCGTTTTTGGAGTTCAAGAAATACTCTTGGGCGGCACTCAACTCGTTTGTCCACGCGGGTGCACATGCACTTCATCGATTGCGAACGGGCTTCCCGCTTGAACTCGTGGAGCTGGTTGTCAAACAAAGCAACGCGCTCGTGGTGATGGCCCACATGCAACTTGCGATCACTACAGGTAGCCAAGACGCGGTGCGATGGGTTGTCAAGACGTCGGACGGATTTCCCGCTGTGCTTCCTCCACGGATACGTTAGGATTTTCAGGCAAGCGCCATCGCCAACGGGCTTTCAGGCTGGTGAGTGGCAAGCTTGCGATGCAAGGTTCTCGCAGTAAGGCCTGAACAAGTGAGGGGGTCGGATGACGAACATCGGGAAGGCGGAAAGCTTCGAAGACGGATTTTTACGCGCTGCGCTTGAAGTCATCGCGAAGCGTGATGAGCGCGAGGCCATCATCGCCATCCGGGATTTCGATGGCCTGAGGCAACGACTTGATCGCTCTCCGAGCACAACGCGCTTTACCCAAGCCATGGCGGAGTTCTACCTTGGCATCCCGAGACGCCAGTTCGACCAATTCAAGCGTGAGCATGGCAATCCGTTTCTGATCAGCAAGAGCACGCCACGCTCGATTTCTAAGGTAGAACTCTTGACGTGGTATGCCCAAGTCACCAAAGCGCGCGAAAAGATCCAAGAGCCGATCTCGGGCAAGTTCGGTCGAACGGGGAAGGGGATTCCCTTCATTGTGATCCGCGCGCCGGCTGGCAAGATCAAGAGCGTGATCTCGCATGCGGGGATCACGGGGCTCGATATGAGTGCGATTGAAGAAGCATTCCAGCAGGGAGCAACGATCTTGGCTCTGACCATCGATCAGGTCTTGGAATTGCCTTGGCAATTAAGCTCTGAGAAGAGGCGTTGGCGAAATGCCTACCGCTTTCATTTGATGGCCTTCCATGCAGCCCAGATGGCTTGGCTGGATCGCCAAGAGCTGGATGAAGACACGAAGCCCGTCTAGCCAGGCCGACCTACGACATTGACGGTCTGACGCATCAATTCGCCAGGATTGTAGTTTACGGATGAATGGGTGTTCATCGATCCGGGGCGTTTTCATCCTTTAGCAAGATGCATCCGATGCATAGATTGCGCTTCGAAGCTCGGCCAACGCCAAGCACGGAGCGCACCATGAAATACATCATTGAGATCAACGGCACCGTCCAAGTCGTCCATTGGGCGACAATTGAGGCGAACTCGCCAGCAGAAGCACTTGCCAAGTGCGATATCGATGCACTGCCCGAGAGTGACTTCGAGTTCGAACAATGGGTCAGTGACCTTACGATCGAACGCATTGAAGACGACGCCGGAACGCTCATCGCGTGCGACTACGATAACGATGTTCCAGACATTGACGATCTGTAAGTCCCGTTTGGCCTGCTCAATCGATTGTCGCCATCACGCTGCGATCTTGACGAAAGGCGTGATGGCGTTAAGTTGAAGGAGAGGAGAGAAAATGGACCAGGCACTTAAAAGAAAGATTAGGCAGGCAGTGAAGCAGGGAAGCGAGACGTATGTGACGTCGCTTTGTCAGGCTCAAGGTGACATCGATGCTGCGGCACGCTATGCCATTGATGTGGCAATCAGGAGCAGCAAGGAGAGCTTGGTCGATCAATTGATTCCACTGCTGTCAAAGTCATTTGAGGTCTATCCGCTTGATATGGCTGCTAGGGTAGGATCACTGCGAGCGGTCGAGCAGCTCATGGCATTTTGCAACACAGAGGATGACGAGGCATTGGTGCTTGCTGCCAGGCACGGGCACACGGAGTGCGTCAAACGCCTTCTCAAAGAGTGCAGCCCTCTGCAACACGACTCACTTGCGCTCTATGAAGCGGCGCGTCATGGCCATGCGGATGTGGTCTTTCAATTGGTCCTGTTCTCAGATGCCAAGGCGCAGGGCAGTCGAGCATTGATTGCCGCATGCAAAGAGGGCCACTTGGAAGTGGTCAAGCATCTGTTGCCGTTCTCATCGAAGATCCAATGTGCGCAGCACGGCTTTGCGGCGGCGGCCGAGAACAACCATGTCGACGTCGTTGATTTCTTGATCGAAGCGGGCCTTCCAGATCCCGAGGACACCTACGCATTGGGACTTAACGTCGCTGCTGCGAAAGGCCATGAACGCGTGGTGCGCACCTTGCTCGGGGCGATTGTGACAACCCACCGTGCGCCTCGTGACTTTGGCGAAGAGGCGCTGCAATCTGCAGCACGAACCGGACATGTAGGTATCGTCAAGTCCATCTTGGAATTTGCGCACAAGACCGCCTATCCCGAATTGGCTTTGCACGTCGCACTCGAAAATGGCCATGATGAGGTGGCCGACATCTTGGTTCGCCGAGCGAACTTAGATGATGTGCGGGACCTGATCACAGACGAAGCGATTGAGGCGAAGCTTGATGAGGCGATTGCCAGAGTTGATACGGCCAAGCAGCGCAGAGAGCTTCAATCCAACGAGCGCAAAAGGGTGGCGCAGAGCGATACGGCAGGGCCGGTGACAATGAACCCATCTCGTGGCGTGCGCTTGTAAGCAGATGTTGCCGAGATAAGACCAGATGTCGCCAACATCCTCACACCTCTGCTTTAAGGACTTACTCTTCGTATTTCCCAATCGCCACGCGATAGCGTGCGGACCTGATGGAGGTCGGTGTCGTAGATGGCGATCAGGTCAGAACTGCTGGCAATGATGTGGCCTCGGATCTTTCGCTCACCCTTCTCCCAGAGTTCTGAATCGCTTGTCGACACTGGGCCGAGGAGGCGTTGTTTCTCTTTGGTTGCTTTCTCTTTCCCGGATCTCTCTCCGACCAAGCCTGGCATGATTGCGACAAGCAGGCCAACCAAGTAAAGCATCACCCCTAAATAAACGACAGATGCGGCCATGCCGGCTGAGGACACGATACCGCTTAGCCATGGCCGTTCCCGAATGAATAAAGTGATGCAATTGTTGATTGCTGGTCTGGTGGGTAGACGATAGAGCCAGATCGCGAACCAGAGCATGAGAAAAAACGTGATCGGAACGCGCCACGGGACAGATCGGAGAATGCCAACGCCTTGAAGCACAATGGCATAGTATCCATTCACAATTTTCCAATCGGTAGATTGCGGAAAGAGGTCAGCTTGAACACCCCAGGCACTGAGATAGGTGGTGTATGCGACATGACCGCAGCCATGAAGGACAACCCCAGCCAAAGTTGTGATGGCTGCGAGGCTGCCGACCAAACGGGTGATGGACCATGATCGCTTGGAGAGCAGCTTGTCTTGCTCTTCCAGTGGCTTGATGGGACGCCTTGATTTGACGATTTCTGTATGACGCATAGTTCTCGTCGATCAACTTCGAGATGGGAAGGAGCTGCGTAGCCAACCCATCGCCTCATCAAGGTCTAGGTTAGAGCTGGCATAAGACACTTGAAGCAAGTGGGGCGAAAGCAGACTGTCCCACTTTTGGCTAACCAGATTTTTCGCGCCTGCCAATAGCACTTCAATGGATGGGGTTGGTGCAGCGGCAATCGCTCTGAGCGCTATCTCGATGTTCTCATGAGTACTCGGACCCCCGTGTGATCTCGACCCCCAGGCGGCTACCCTGCGCCTTGAAGTTCCTGGCATTGAGTAAGCAAGCGATTGCATCGTCTGTCGCATTGCCCAGCCAAGTGAGAAGCAAGATGTCGCTTCCCCTATTCAGAAAGAGCTAATCATCCAAGACGTGTTGCTGGTAGCTGGTCCATCCTTCGTCGATGAAGCGCTGCGTACACGCATCCACAAACGTCGGCGTCGGCGGCCCCTGATAAATCGCGCGCATGGTCTGACGCACCTTGGTGCGCGCGCGTCCACCGCTACCGTTGAACAGCGGCGGCGTGCCACTTTGGGTGGCAGACACATAGATCGTCTTCTGGGTTTCGTTGATTGCTTGACTAGCCAGGTGCGTCCACCTAAAAAGTGCGCCTCCCGGTAGTGAGCATGTGAAAGATCGGCAGAGTGCCGAGTGGTTAGTAGCGGCACTCTGCCGGAATTCTTCATTGACAGTGAGCGCCGCCTAGAACCGGTGCTGGTTGACGATCCGGTTGCCGACTGGTCTGTGAAAAAAGAGTCCGGATCCGTCTTGGATCAAGATGTGTTTTTTTGACCCAAATGGCGCAGCAGCCCGACAAACGTAGCCCGAGACACCTGATTGAAGGAGGCGTTATGCGTGCGCAAACCAAAACGCCTGTGGTGCAGTCAAGTCCATACTGCGCAATGGCGCAGAGGGTTGGTGTTGCTAATAGCCTCGTCGGGTCATGCTCGGCAAGGTGTGCAATTGCGGCTTGCAAGTTTTCCGCTTGAGGTGGGGCAGGGGAGCCCAGTTTTCTCACAGGGCACCGACCGGTGAGCAGAGTCGCTTTCTTTGAAGAACCACACCTAAAAGCGACCGCAACAGTGATGCTAAGGGTATCCCCCGCCTGTAGCGACACACAATCGGTGATGAACGCTAACGCTACCAAGATCACAACGATGCCTGGGCCTTGCCGTTTAGGCCCTTGTCGATCGCATACTCTCTTGAGACATCAGAGATCCCCCATGGAAAGCGGTCCACAGAAAAACCCCGGGGAGGACGCACCTTACCCGGGGACTATTTCTAAGGCCGCCGTTCACCACTTTAAGATCGGAACGGACATCTAGCCAATATGTGTAGACGTTAATGCACACTCTGGGTTGTGTCAAGAGAAATCTGAACCTAGTCCACAAGCCTGCGGTCACGTGCAATCATACCATCTTGAAGGATTGGCTATGACTGATGAGCCGGAAAGGACCTGCACGCTATGGCTGAGCTAAGTAAAGACTATTCATACTCCAAGACGGTAATCGCAGAGTTAACGAGGTGTCTGTCAGACTCGCGCTTTGAACCATATCTTAGGCGCGCGGAGCGGGATAGCGAGTTTGCTATGCATAGTTATCTTTACAATTCACGTTTAGCTAAAGCCATGCTATTCCCGCTGCATGCCTGCGAGATTGTCCTCCGCAACGCTGTTAACGACGTTTTAAAGCAAGATTTCAGTCAAGCGTGGTATCGGAATTCAAATTTTACGGATCTTTTAGTTCCGAAAACAAGAGAAATTCTGCATCATGGCGTTGAGGGAGCAAAATCTAATAACGTCGATGATATTGTGGCCGAGCTTCAATTTGGATTTTGGTTTCATCTTTTTCGTTCAAACCACTTTAATATTTGGAAAGGGAGGTTTGACCGAGTGGTTCGAGCTAATGCCTCGATTAATTTTAGTGAATTTGAACCAAGACTTGCTCGTGTGCACAAATTCCGTAACAGGATAGCGCATCATGAGGGCATTCTCGGTATGCCTTCTTGTCAAAGCGCTAATGCTGTGCACGCTGATATTGAATTTTTGGTTGGGGCGGTTTCCCAAGAGGCGCTGCAGTGGCTTGTGGCCCATTCAACGTTAGCTAAAATTATTCGTTCGAAGCCTGGGAGGAATGGAAATTTCGGCCCTACGGTTGAAGAGCGAAGCGACAACCGATTTAGGGAGATTGATTCTGCCGCATCGCTTAAAGATGTGTCTGCTAGTCACTATTCCATAGTAAAAGATGCGGGCAATGTTATTGGTGTCATCTCTGGTCGAGAAATAGCGGAATTTCTTGTGTCAATGTCGCTTCGCGACGGAATTTTTGAGTTGTCTACCCACACTGTGAGCGAGCTAGTTAGCGAAATAGCTGGCGCAAAAAATTTTGTGATAGTTGAACCATCTGTTCCGCTCACTGAACTTGGTAAATTGATATCAAAAAAACGCCATGCGGTAGTGGTATCGCCGCTCGGCGAGGTTAAGGGGGTGATTGAGGCATCACACCGCCGCTATTAGCGATATTATTTATTTATGCCTACACAGTATTATATTTTAAAATTAACAAGCCATATCGCTGATTGCCGGTTGGCATAGTTGGGGGCCTCATTAAAGATGCATCTTCGCTCCCTTCCTCAGTCGCTCCTGAACTGTCCTCGCACATAGCTCGTTAGCGCCACAGGCGGTGATATTGACCAAGGCCTTCAACCTGGATTTTCCGAGTGTTCCCGGCCGACTTGTTGACATAGTTGTCTTGTAGCAAGGGTGCCTTCTTGTTGAGGGCGTGGTCCGTGGTCAAGGCGATATGCTCCACGCGCACGCCCTTGGCATCGAGCTCGGTAGCCAGGGTATGGCGGGACGCATGCGATCCGATTCCCTTGCCAAAGCCAAGCTCCTTTAAAAACTTCGCAAACTGATTGACGAAGCCTTGGCTGTAACGCCCATTCGGCTCAACGGTCTTGCGGCAATACAATCAGCAAGTTGCGGAGCTGTTTTCTTAACGCCAAGACACTCAAGTGCTGGGTTCGTAGGGTGAGGATGTAGGCGATGTCCACTGTAAGCGGTGCCAGGCAGGATCGCACAACCAGCTCAGGCCCGAGGACTAGCGTGCCAGGCCGGCAGTGCTGCGGTTGCATTACTGAGCCTGCGATTATGCAGCTATATCAAGGCTTTAGAAGGGATTTTTCGAGTTCTAGTCCGTTGTTTTGCTCTTATATGTATCTTGTATTGTTCTTGCAAGGTCAATGCATGGTCTGACAGCAGCCCATTGCGCAATCTGTCTGGGTGGAGTACGATTGCATCAACCCCTAGGCTTAGTGACAATCCCATGGCCCTTCAAGCTCCTGATATGTCCTTCTTGCAGCAGGTATTGAAATCGTTCATCGAGACGAGTGTGCAGCGTGTCGCCTACTCGGGCGATATGCACTTTCGATATACACTTTCTTCCGAAGATATCAAGAATAGTACCGGGCGGCAGCGCATGCATGGTGGCACTGTGAACGAATACATCGGGTTTTTCCGCCATCACAATGTGCAAGCCCAGTACAACGAGCGGTTTTCTGCATTTGAGATCGAGCTGGATCTGAATCGTTGTGTGTTGGATCAAACCCAATCCAGGCATCTTTCTTCCGCAATGTCTCTTTTCCGTGCCGAACACGGGTGATTCATTTCTAATGTTTTAATAGCTATAAGCTGGTCTTGATTTTTTGAGTGGCGGTTTGCACTGACGATGCTTTTGAGTTTGATGGATTAGTTTGGGACTTTGATTTTGCGCCAATGTAAGTGTGGCCAGTTTTAAAGATTAGATCCGAAAGAGCAGTCGGGATTGCAATTTTATATTATGCTTAACCTGCCTGCTCATTAATGCGAGCTGGGTGGTGAATAAGTGTGGCTCCTTGATTAAATAGGCAAAGCTATGGAAGTCACAGTTGCGCCGGATCTCGGCATCGAGCAGCAACCGTCAAGGGTTTCCGATTCAATTCCTGCGCCGGCGCATGAAATTTTGAAGCAAGCACCTTGGCGTAACCCAGCAGTTTGGCATCGCTGGTCGGCGCGTAAAATTTTGGGTAACGAGACTTCGTTCAATCACCTCTGGCCCTTCGATCTGAAGCTCAGCAGGGGCGAGTACGGGCAACTCCCCGCCATGGTGGTGAACATTCGAGTCGTGTTCGACTGTCATGTTGTCACCGAATCCAAAGATGACGAAGTTCAACAAGCTGCCACCGAGGTTGAGCAGCACTGGAGCGATAGCGGTGGAAATGTCCGCGTGTTTCATGAGCGTCGGTACAACCTTTCGAAAGAACTGCCAAAAATGATTACCGATATGGTGCAGGTTGGAGGTTTCTGTTATGCCGCTGCTAAAAGCAACTACATGATCTGTAAGCCTCAGGGCTCGACAGTAGATGACCCCCACTACCAAGTTTTTTTCGATTTATATCGAACGGAAGAGCCGCAGCCAAGACTGGTGCTGTATGTGCAAAGCGCTTACGAAAAGCAGCTAACAAGCAGCTGTAGGGAAAAGAGAAAAAACCTTGCTACCGTTTGCGCAGATCTAATGGGGCTTATTCCTGCGAAAGACAAAGGTAAGAAGAGAAAAGGTTCAAAACGCTCTGGAAAAAAGAAAAGCCCCGCATAACGGGGCTTTAGTGTTGCGGTCCGGTTCCTCTTAACAGCGATCGCTGAACCATGACTAGGCCATGGTGGGCGGTTCCTCGCACCGGCTAGAGAACCTAGTTGCGCAAGATACGGCCTTGCTCAAGCTCTGTCAACATGACCTTAAAATGGCATTAGGGCCGCCGTTAGCCTTGTGTAGGAGCTCTAAACCATGTTTTCTGAGAAGTAACGTTCTTCAGGCACGCCTTCGACGTCCCGGCCGTGGGTAGCGGTGGAGGACGTCGGTCTTTCGGAAGGTGCTTGCAGACAAGTTAGGGAAGAGGCGCGGGTGGCAAGGCGCCTTGATGTCAACCGGAGGTTGAGGACGCTTTCACAGAGTGCTTCTTTGAGCAGCCGAAATAGGTTGGCCTCCGGCTTCATGGATACATCCTCGCGTCCTTCCCTAGCTACTTCTTGAACTGCCCTCGTTGGTAGACCGAAAGCACGATCGGCGGGCTGTAGGTAGCGAGTGCTGCGACCTGGCGTTGACGCACAAGCTGCGCCGAACGATGGATGTAGTTGCTGTGTAGCACCGGCACCTTCTTGGAGATCGAATGACCTGTCACCAGGGGGATGTCTTGTTCTTTGACTCCAGCGGCTTCTAACTCGGTTGCAAACCTATGCCGGAAGCCATGAAAGCCGATGCCTTCACGAAGCCCAAGTCTTTTCAGGTAGTTGCAGAGTTGGATCAAGGTCCAATGTAGACCGCGGTGGTTGCTCCTCGATAGTGTGAGCCTTCGCGCCCCGCTCTTAGGATCTAGCCCGATTTGGGAATTGATCGTGGAAACCTTGGTGATGAGGTGACTCACCCCTACACTGAGCAAGTTCCCAAACCATGCCGCATCTGTGCAGCATGGCGTTGTAAACCAACATGGCTCGTCTTAGGGATACATCTTCGCGCCCTTACGCAGCTTCTCTTTGAACTGGCCTTGCTGATACACCGGCAATTGAACGATCGGCTGATAGAGTAATAGTGCTGCAAGTTGTCTTTGCATGACATTGCCAGAGGACTTATGGATGTAGTGGTCTTGCAGCACTGGCACGCTCTTAACCAATGAATGTCCCGTGAGCAAAGCAATGTCCTGAGGCGTGATGCCTGCCGCATGAAGTTCTGTGGCCAGGGTGTGGCGGAAACCATGGAAGCCGATGCCTTTGGCGAAGCCAAGATCTTTGAGATAGTCGCTGAATTGGTTCAAAAGCCCTTGGCTATACCGGCAGTTGCTCGCGCCGCTTTTCTTGTTCTTGCCAGCAGACAAGTGCGGGAAAAGTCTGGGATGGCCACAGGCCTTGATGTCGGCAACGAAGTCCAAGAAGCCGGCATTGATCACCTCAGGATGCAACGGAATTTTGCGGATTGCGCTCTTGCCTTTGAGGCGTTGGCGAGTCTGAGCACCGTTAGACTGGGCAAGATCATCGTCTGCTGTCATTCGGATAGCCATGCACCACTGACCGTGTTCCAAGATGATGTCGGCAACTTTGAGCTGCGCGACTTCATTGATACGTGCCCCCGTGTAAAGGCCTAAAATCGGCCCCCACCACCGATGAGGGAACTTAGACGCCCAGGCATTGAAGGTCGCAGGATCGAAGATCTTCTGAATATCACTGGACGACAAGAGCCTGGATGGTGTTGTGGTGTTGGTGAGGAGTGATGGCTTCTTGGGCTTGAACGCTGCCATCGGCGAGTGCGCAACAGCTTTTGTTTTGAGCAACGCATTGAAAAAGCTTGTGACCATCCGACGATGCAGTTCGGTCGTGGCGCTTGCGGGGCAGGGCACATTGAGTGCGGCCCCTTCGCCAATGATGTCTTCGGCACTCATCGACTCGAACCGGGGATTGCTGGTCAAGCCAGGCGGCGCCCAGCGCAAGACATCCCACATCTGGTGAATGTGTTGATGGTCAATCTGTGAGACCGGCACATCGCCACAGGTCAGACGTAAAATTTTGAGGGATCGGGCGGCGGAGTTGATGGTGGTGTCTTGGAGATCACGCCTCGCCATGTCTTTGAGGTAATCCGCGATCTCAACAGACAGCAGCCGGGCAGGTGATCCCGTGGGAAGTGCTTCTGGATAGCGTGATCTAGGGCGGCGAGCACGAGATGCACAGAAAGTTTGCCATGCACTTTGTAGCATTTCGCTCAATTGGATTGCGGCTTGTCGTCCGCGAACAGTAACGTCGTTAAACAGCGTTTTTCCGACTTGAATGGATTTGAAGTGAAGGTGTTCGCCATCATTGATGAGAGGGACAACGGGTGGTTGGTTTTGCTTTGGAGTCATCGACTTTCCTTTGGGTTGAAGATGATTCAGCGATAACGTCAGTCTTTAAGCTGTCAAGGATAAAAAAATTGAAATAATGGATTTGGCCTACGCCTCGGCGTCTTGAAGATTGATGCGAATAAGGAACATCGGCGCATTTAAAATTAGCGGGCTTAACTTAGGAAAGTGCTTGTGGGCTGGCGGTTTCGCCAAAATTTAAAAGCAAACACTAAGCAACTTTATATAGTGTTTATTTTTCCAAAATAGACGCCTAAAGGGCGCCTTATTATATTTTATTATAAGAGCAAGATTAGGCGTTTTCGCGAAGTTCAATTCCGGTCATTCTTCGTTATTGAAATGTAAACGTTAAATAAATGATATTTACGGGGCCTAAAAACCATCACTATTAGGCGTCCGATTGGACCGCGATTTTTATATTTACGTGCTCTGGTCAGGAGAAAACTTGAGGTCATACAGGAGTGATCTTCACTCACTGGACTACACATGGCTATCTTTCATGTTCGCGTTAAAACTTTCAGTCGTTCTAAAAATCAATCCGCCGTTGCGGCAGCTGCGTATCGGGGGGCCATGCTGCTAGCTGAGCCGAACGGAAAGCTGCACGACTATCGAGCGCGCCGAGGCGTGCTCCGAACTCGATGTTTCGTTCCAGGCGGTTCCCCGGCCTGGGCTGATGATCCTCAGGCGCTTTGGACAGCGGCAGAAGCTGCGGAGAAGCGCAAGGACAGCACGCTGTGCCGAAACTTCTGCGTTTCGCTCCCGCACGAGTTGAATCATGCGCAGCGTTGGGATCTCATCGAAGACTTGGCTCACCGCTTGGTGGATCGGTATGGCTTTGCAGTGCAGGCAAGCTCACACGCCCCGGTCCAGGGCGATCCACGGCACTTCTATGCTCACTTGTTGGCCACCACGCGAAAGCTGGGTCCAGCGGTTTTTGCCGCCAAGACGCGCGAACTGGATGGACCCATTAACGGAAGGGTTGAGGTGGAGTGGATCCGGGCAATGGTCGCCACTCAGATCAACGCTCACCTAGCGAATGCAGGCGTCCAAGCCCGGGTCAACGAGCCGCACCCTGTAACAACAGCAACGCAGACCATGTGCGCGGACAGTTCAGCCCTGCTCGAAGGCAAAGCCGGCTTCGAATCATTGCTCAACCGTTATCGGTCTGGCGGGATGCTCATGGATGTTCCGGAAGGGCACACGGCGGAGCGAGCGTTTGCAGAAAGACTTCTTGCACGCGGCGCCAATCGGGTGCCCGCGCCCCTGAATCAACGCAGTGATGTTAGGACGGGAGACCGAGCTGGTGAGGCGATGTCTGATCAATCAGTGTAGATAAGGGCGCATGATCTCGCGCTGCAATGCAGGCATGTCGTAGCGGCCAGCTCGATATCCATCGAGTGCTTGTTCAAGGTGGGGGTCTAGGCCAAAGCCCTTTTCCAGGAATTCTTCGACGCAATGCGTCAGAAGCTCCTCGCGGAAATGCAGCTCGTCGCGGTCAAGCGACGAGCTGGCCTTCAATGTTCTGTTATGGATTTTTGAGTTCTGGTTCATGCCATGATTCGTATCAGAGAATCACTAATCGTCAAGGCGGCGATGTCATGGCTGCACAGAAGTCGGTTAGAGCTCCAATTTTTCGTTGACTGCCTGACTGATCAGCTCATACCACCGGTTCATCTCGGCCTCATTGCGAAACTTGATGGTCCACACCGGATGATCGATGTCTTTGACATTGAGCGTCAGCGTGCCTTCTCGATTGTAGTTGTGCCAGTGCTTTTCCCAGGACCGCACATCGCTCAGCGCATACGCCTTGATGCGATTGCCGGCTTTGAACTTGATCATGGCGCGTGCTGTTGACACCGCAATGCGCGTGTTCTTGTAGCCATAAAACCGCTGGAAGTCATGGTCAAATGTTGCGTTTTCACTGCGCGTTTTCACCGTTTTGGCAAGCACCAAAAAGATCACGGCGCAGCCAGCGAAGAAGACCAGGGTAAGAAAAGTGCCGACCGTCATGTGAGTTCCTGAGGAAAGGATGGGGGCACCGTTGGCGATCAACGGTGGCTACTGGACGCGACCAGTGATTTTCCAAGTGCCGCCCACCTTGGTGAAGGTGTAGACGCCGTCCATTTGATTGCCGAAGTCTTGACCCAATGCCCTTACCTTTGCGCTGGCATCGCACGTGTAGCTGGGCGCACCTTCCGCCTTTTGGCACTGGTTGCTCTTGAAGTCTTCGATCCTGGCCTCGTCATTGCTGTTCTCTTTGACGAACTGCAAAAAAGCGTGCTCCCGCTCAGACTGCGATGGGCGACCTCCCGAGCAAGCCGCCAGAGAGACGATCAACGTGCCGATGACGGCAAAGCGAGCCTTGGACATAGAAATTCCTTGAATAGGGAGGTCGAACGGATCGGCGCATGCACGGATGTTCAGGGCCGGCAGGGCTGCCCAAGCAACGGTTTCCAGTGCAGTTGACAGCTTGCCGATGCAGCGGCAGTATGCGTTCAACGAATGATTCGTTCAACGAATTTTTGCAAGGCGCGTAACTCACGTTCATCCTTGTAGGGATGAGCACCCCCCAACCTGACATCCTGTCGTTGTTCGCTGCGCGGCTTAAAGCGCGCCGCCTAGCAATTGGCCTTGTGCAACAGGACTTGGGTGTCGCTCTTGGATTGGAGAGTCGCATCGCTCAGGCTCGCATCAGTCGCTACGAAACGGGCACGCATGTCCCAGATCTCAAGACTGCCTTGGATCTGGCTGATGCACTGGGTGTGTCCCTCAGTTCTTTGGTCGCCGAGTCTGATCGACTTGGTCAGATCATCGAGCTGGTGCGCCAGCTGCCCGAGGGTAAGCAGGAAGAGCTGGCGAAACACTTGTCTACACTCGCCGCATCGTCTCCTTCGAGGTCCGAAAAAGAGTAGGCCGAATAACCTAGGGGGCGGACAAGCTCTCACTCGGGGAGCAGCGGAGGACGTCGCAAAAAAATTGCGGCTGAGCCCAGCGCAGCGGCCCGTGTCGTCCATGGTGCGAAAGTCCCGTTGCTGTCTTGGCATGCTTCCCGTCAGACAATTCCTACACAGATGCCAACGCCCACCCGATCTGAGCAGGTGGCTTGATCCTGTAATCTTGCGAGCGGACGGTCGTTTTCAAACAAGCCAGGGATCATCAATGGAAGGCAGCGCTTCATGACCGGCAAGATCAAGCTCAGTGTCGCCACCGCGCTCTTGCTCTTCGCCCTCACAGCAGGGGTCTACCTTTCGGGTCAGTTGATCTTGATGCTGTTGAAGGTGGCCGGTCCCCTCACCGTCGGCACCTACTGGTCTTACGTCAAAGCGCTCGACCTCCCGCGATACGCTCCTTATGCCACCAAGATCAAGCTGGCTGGCGCCCTCGGCTTCGGTGTGCCGCTGCTGGCCTGGATCGCATTGCTGATCCCGTTGTTCAAGCCAAGGGCGGCCGCCTTACACGGCGATGCGCGCTTTGCTTCTGGCAGTGATCTGGCCAAAAAGGACATGCTCAAACCGTCGCCGACCGGCATCGTGGTCGGCAAGCACGGTGGCAAGTTGGTGCGCCTACCTGGGCAACAGTTTGTGATCCTGGCCGCGCCTACGCGCTCGGGCAAGGGGGTGGGCATCGTCATTCCCAATCTGCTCGACTACCAAGGCTCGGTGGTGGTCCTGGACATCAAGCAGGAAAACTTCGATCTGACCTCGGGCTGGCGCAAGAGCCAAGGCCAAGAGGTCTTTTTGTTCACCCCCTTTGCCGAAGACGGGCGCACCCACCGCTGGAACCCCCTGAGCTACATCTCACCCGATCCCGCCTTTCGCGTGTCGGACCTGATGAGTATCGCGGCCATGCTCTACCCAGATGGCTCCGACGCCCAGAAGTTCTGGGTGAGCCAAGCGCGCAACGCCTTCATGGCGTTTACGCTCTATCTGTTCGATAGCTTGGACGATCAGATCAAGCGCAAGCACCCGAAAGGCACCTGGATGTTCCCAACGCTTGGGATGCTCTATCGCGTGTCGTCTGGCGATGGGAGCGACTTGAAGGGCTACCTCAAAAAGCTCTCGCAGCGCGACTTCCTGGGCCGCGATGCCAAGATGGCCTTTGACAACCTGCTCTCGCAAGCGGAAGAGACGTTCGCCTCGATCATGGGCACGTTCAAAGAGCCGCTCAACCAGTTCATTAATCCAATCCTGGATGCGGCCACCAGCGGAAATGACTTCTTGCTCACCGATGTGCGCAAGAAGAAGATGAGCATCTACATTGGCATCCAGCCGAACAAGCTGGCGGAAAGCCGCCTGTTGATCAACCTGCTGTTTAGTCAGCTCATCAACCTCAACACCAAAGAATTGCCGCAGAACAACCCGGCGCTCAAACACCAGTGCTTGCTGCTGATGGACGAATTCACGTCCATCGGCCGAGTCGACATCATTGCAAGCGCGGTGAGCTACATGGCCGGCTACAACATCCGCTTGCTGCCGATCATCCAGAGTATGGCGCAGCTGGACGCGACCTATGGCAAGGATGTCTCGCGCACCATCATCACCAACCATGCCTTGCAAATCGTCTACGCCCCGCGCGAGCAGCAAGACGCCAACGACTACTCGGACATGCTCGGCTACACCACGGTGCGCAAGAAGAACAAGTCGCACACCAGTGGCAAGCAAAGCAGTGTGTCCTACTCCGAAACCGAGCAACGCCGCGCATTGATGCTGCCGCAGGAGCTGAAGGCGATGGGCTTTGACAAGGAGGTCTTCCTCTACGAAGGCATCCCAAGCCCGGTGCTCTGCGAGAAGATCAAGTATTACGAAGATACCTACTTCACCAAACGGCTGCTTCCAAAAGCCGAGTTGAAGAAATTATCTGCCGCCGTCTCGGGCTCATGAAATTAGCTCTTGACGAAAAATTCCAAGCCATTGCCGGGAAATTAAAATGCCATTTGTAAATGAATTTATTCCTGAGCCAGATGTTGTCAAATACAACCTAGAAGCGATCGACAGAGACTTCGTGGTCGGTGGCACCAATGCGAGAGACTGGACAATTGATCGTGATCGCGACATGTATTTGCGCAATGTCGCAAACGGTGGCGGCACCGAAATCGAGGTCAGAAATCAGACAAAGTTCTCCTTCTATTGGCGTGGAGAGCTTCTAACGCTGAGATTGGATTTGGTCGACGGTGGAGGCGCGCGAGGTCAGCCCGGCTGGTCCCATTGGAGACTGATGTGGATCAATGGTGGAGAGGGACTGCCTGAGCATCTCAAGGCCGACAAGGAGCAATTCATAGCTGACCTCAAAGAAGCCTTGCTTGCATACAAGGATTTCGGCGTCCATTCCAGGAACACGGACTACCACATCGTTTTTGAAGTCGATGAGGGGTGCTTGGTGTGAATGGCTCGATATCTGCCCAGGACGCAATCGATAGAATTCGTCAGAACCCTGGCGATTACCAAACACCAGAATCGCTGCGGTCGCTGGCCGCGCAGGTGGACGCAAATGCCTCAGGCAAGGTCACTGTTCTTTATAGTGGCCCGGCAGCGAAGGACATCTGGTCGACTGATGTCATTGGATCGATGATCGAATCTGGCGAAGACATCCGGGTTATCGATAAAAGTCAGGCATCGAAGTTTCTGAATTCCCGTGAGTTCTATACCGCGCTCGCCGACATCTATGACATTTCGCCTCGTGAGCTGATAGATGGGTCTCATCGGGGGCCTGCCACAGAGTGGCTTTACCACCCTACGCAAGGTCCTTGGGCAGATGCTTCGGGACGGTTTGCCGATGCAACCGTAGGTGAGGTTCATGCCATCGTGGGCGACGCTCAGCCAAGCCGTGTCTTTGGCGAAATTGAAGTGCCTCGCATTCTTGCCAATCCAAACGTCACCTCGATTGAGGGCCTTCCGCGTGAAGCGCTGGCCGGTGTGAAAGACCGGCTCGGTCAGCAAGCAGCCTTTGAGCTGATCGTGGCCCGTGCGCGTGAACACGAGGGCATGCTGCGCATTCCAGCCAGTGATGATGCGCTCCGCGAGAACAAAGTTCTGAGGCTCGACAACAGAGAGTATTTTCGCGGAACGGCCATTGAGGGAACATCAAAGGCGTTAGACCAGAGCACGCTTCCGCTTAGTCAGCGCATGAAACCGCCAACCGAGCATGCCCAAGCGGGTCAGGAGCGCTGGGATGAGTGGCAGGGACGCAATATCCAAACCACGCCGGAACCTGAAATCCCAGGCTTGCGTCGCGCCGGGATGACGGCAGGGCTTGCGGGTTTGGGCGTTGCCGCCACTGCCTACGATGCGTCGCAAACTGGAGAGCGTGTTGGCACGCTGTTGGCACAAGACAACCTCACCGCTGCGCGCTCAGAAGCGTTGCACTTTGCTGCCCGAGGTGCGGGCGGCTGGGCGGGAGGTGCTGCTACCGCTGCCGTTGTTGGCACAACCGGTGCAGGCCCTGTCGCGTTGGTGGTGGCCGATGGTTATCTGTTCAGTGCTGCTGCCGACAAGGCTGTGACGCTCTGGGACAACCGCCAGATCTATATGCAAACCGACAAGCAGGGCGTGAGCTGGGAGTTCAACGGCAGCCAGTGGCTTCGCCAAGAAAAAGCCGACCTGCAAAACGATGGCGTGGATACGCCGCAGAAGCAGGGCATGTTCGCGCTGCCCGAAAAGGCGCGCGAGCTGAACTATCACGCCAGTAGCGAAGCGACCGAGCAGGCGCTGGGCAAGGTGCAACCCAGTAATCCCTATGTGCAACCATCCAGTGAGGCAGATGCAGCGCATCTTTACGCACGGGATTGGCGGCATGATCCGGCAAGTGGCCAGTGGTCACGGATGGTCGCCGACGACGTTGATCGGAACGATCGACCTGTCTGGACGGTGGATCCGGCAAGCCCCGAGCGCAGTGCTGCGTTGGATCAGCAAGCAGCTCAGGTGGTGGACGCCAACATTGCACGTGGCCCAGCTGCGATTGCCGCGACCTATCAAGCTGCTTATCAGCGCAATGGTTGGGACGACTTTGGCCCTGTGCCAGCGGCCGTGCAAGCGGCCTTGAACCCGGATGCGTTGCAAGCATCGGACGGCAGGCAGTATCAGCGCGATACGCAAGGTCAGTGGCGGCATGATGGTGTTGCTGCCGAAGGCAATGTCCCGTTAGAACTCAATGCAACGCGTGAACGCTTGCAGCCGGCCTTGGAGCAGCATGCGCAGGCAATGGCACAGATGCCCGCGCGGCAAACGCCAACCGCGCAGCAACAAGACCAGGCCAATACCGAGGCGACCTATGCCGCTTATGGCGTTGCGCCCAATGCTCAGACCGCTGGAGCGATCCAGCTTGCGGTGCAAAAGACCCGTGAGGCAAACGGGATTGATGCAGCGACCAGTTCTTTGGCGTTGGAGCGTGATGCGACCGGTCAATACTCGGTGGACAGTCCCATCCAGCATTTGAGCCGTGACGCCGATGGTGTGGTGCGTGTTGCGGCAACCACCAGCACCGCCGACATCCATCAGGCACTCGGCGAGGTGCAGTCACTTCGGCAGGAGCAACCGCCTTCGGCCGGCGCACCAGAGCTGCGCATTGACGCGCAATCGCCCCAAGAGCGCGATGCCTACGAGCAAGCGTTGCGGGAGACCAATCGGCAGGGTGTTTCCACGCAAGAAGCGCAACAGGTCGCAAGCTTCGCCGCAACGACGGTCACCGCTGCGCGGGTAGACGAAACCCAAGCGCCTCAGGCAGCCATTGACGTGCAGCGGGATCGAGACGTTGCACGCACACCCGACGCGCCTGCCGTTGCGGAGACGGCAACGCCTACTCCGGTCGTGATGCCTACATCCACCAACGCGCCTTCGCCAGAAGACGTGCGCCCGGTCGCCAAGCCGGCCGAACCGAAGCCCGAACCTGTCCCGCAACGCGAACCCCAAGAAACCCGAACATCTGAGGTTGCCGCACCCTCGACAGCCGGCGCATTCCAACCGACGGCAGAGGCAGTGGCGCCAGCCTTTGCAAGCGCATCTGCGCCGAGCGTCGGATCGCCCTCATCAGCTCTCACGTTCCCAAGCCAGGCAACTGTTCCAACGCCGCCGTCATCGCATGAGGTGGAAGGGCTGCGTCTTGGCGACCGAGGGCAGGAGGTCGAGTTCTTGCAATATCGCTTGCAGCAGGTTGATGCCCGGGGTCCGAACGGCGAGGCCGTGCCGCAAGACGGGCACTATGGTCCAGAGACCGAACATGCCGTGAGGCAGTTCCAGCAGGACCAAGGTTTGCCTGCAACGGGCATCGCCGGCCAAGACCTGGATGCGGCGTTGTCCCAAGCACAACACGCGCGCCGAGAAGCCTTGAAACCCACAGCGCCGGCATTGGCAAATGCGGCGGTGGAGCAGGGCGGTGAGCAGCAAGCGCAAGGAGTTGCACCACAGAACGAAGCGCCATCGGCTGTTCCATTGCAGGCAACGCAGCCAGAGGTTGCGCAAGCGACATTGCCGGCAACGCCAACGCAGATCGAAGTGCCTGCACAGATCGTCTTGCCTGAGCGCACGACCTCCTCCTATGTGTCATCGCCTGGCTTCGGTGGGGCTGGCGGGCGTTCAAACCCAGGTGTGAACGATGAGGACCGGGTCGAGCAAGCGAGACCCCCCCAAGATGTCGCTCAGCAGGCGTTTCCCTCTGATCATCGGGATTACGCGTTGTTCTCGGCCATCCAGGCACAACTTCCGAGGGGCACATCTGATGAGAAGACGGCCGAATTGCTCTATGCCGTCAAAGAGTCAGGGATCGAGCGCGCGGATCAACTCCGGAAAGTGACCATCCAAGATGATGTCGCCTTTGTCTTTGGCAAAACCCCCGGCTTTCACTCGGAAACCTCCCTCAACACGCCATCGCCTGGCATCAATGAAACCTTGCAGAAGGCAGAGGCGCTGGATCAGCAACGGACGCAGGAGATGGCGCAATTCCAGCGCGAGCGCGAAGAAATCGACAAGAACCCAATAGGCCCCGTAATGACGCTCGCTGCCCACTCTCAGCAGCAAATGATGTCAGACGCGTCCAGTGGTGATGGGGGCGGTGGCTGATGTGGTGGAAGCCTAGATCGCCGTGATGACGACTAGGAGCAGCACGTGCTCTAAGTTGATGTTGACGCGTTCTCTGCGCTATCTGCCGTGGTCCGACTCTGCAATGTGCGGCTGCGCTTTGCGCAACGCACCTTCGCTTGACGCAAACCTTGGTTGCTGAAAAAGCAATAACGTGGGGCTTGCAGCCTTAGGTTTGGCGCCAATGCCAACGCCAGATCAACAAAACGCAAATGTAATTTTAATGTCTGCGCGGGTAGCCTCAACTCACGCAAGTTGTGCAGTAGATCTCGAAGTGTAGGTGCTATGGATAGCGAATTAGCTCAGACGGAAGACGCAGAACAACCGCTCTTTCGCAAGCGAAAGGGGCCGGAGACAACTTCCACACTCGGCGACCTAAAAGATGCGTTTCCCTCGTCCATCCGGATCTGGATCGGCTGTGGCTGTGTGCTTTTCCTCTTGCTGGCCACGTTTGTTCTGACCGCGTCCTACTCCAAGCGGGAGCACGTGTCGGGCCAGATCATTTCCACGCATGGGCGAGTGGACATCCGCAGTGGAACGCCTGGCCTCATCCTGTCGACGACATTGAAGCCAAATGCGTTGGTCAAGAAAGGCCAAGTGCTTGCGGAGCTGTCAGCCGACATCACCGATGAAGCGGGTCGCTCTTTGTCCGATGAGACGATCAAGCGTGCGCTCACCCGATCAGAAGAACTGACCAAGGAGCAATTGCAAACGCATGACTTTTCCGGCCAGCGCGAGCGGGAACTGACGCGTCAAGTCGAAGAAACGAGCGGTGCGATGCAGGAAGTCGCTCGCAAGATCTCAATCTTGGAAAAGAAATACGCCAAGAACAAAGAACTGTTGAAGACCATTGAGCCGCTGCTTGCTGAGAAGTATGTGTCCAAATACACCTACCTCACCTACGAAAATGCCCTCTTGGATGCAGAGGCGGAGATTCAGGATGCCCGCGCGCAGCAGTCCACACTTCGCAATCAACGTGCCGCATTGCTGGGTGAGATCACCGAGATAAAGACAACGGCCAGCAGGCAAGCAAGTGAAATCGAGCGCGAGAAGTCCACGATCGAAGATCAAGTGGCCAGAGCCAAGTCTGACCGTCTGCAAACCATCACCTCACCCTTGAGCGGCAGTGTTGCAGCAATCTTTGCATCACAAGGTCAGCGCATTGGCACCGACTCGATCATCGCGTCCATCACCCCAAGCGAGTCGGTGTTCGAAGCTGAAATTCTTATTCCTTCCAGGGCCATCGGACATGTGAATGTCGGCACCGAGGTGCTGCTCAACATCGCCGCATTCCCGAAAGCAAAGTATGGCGCCATCCAGGGGCGCATCGCATCGCTGTCGACGCAAACGAGTCCGCTCGGTGAGTTGGAGCGCCGCTATGGTCGCCAGTCGCCCACTGAGCCGGTTTACACCGCCAAGGTGGCCTTGCCTTATCAGACCATCGGAGTTGCCCAAGAAGCGAAGTCCTTCCTGCCGGGGATGGAAGTGGACGCGGAACTGATCTTGGAGGGCCGAAAGATCTGGGAGTGGATGTTTGACCCCTTCCAAACCATGGGATCACGCTTGACGGGTGAAAAGCGATGAAGGACGTCTTGACACCATCCGCCAATGGCGCTGCCGAGACGGATCGCTCTGCTGAACCAAGCCTGGTGTTCTCCTCGAAGCGCCGTGTGCCGCATATCCGTCAGACGGAGTCGAGCGAGTGCGGCCTGGCCTGCATTGCGATGCTGCTCTCCTACTACGGCCATGAAACGAGCCTCGGGGAGCTTCGCAACCGCTTTACGGTGTCGACCAGCGGGGCAACGCTCGCTTCGCTGATTGAAATCGCTGATGCCAACGGGCTTACAACGCGCCCGCTTCGCTTGGAGCTTTACGAACTGCCCAAGCTGTCGTTGCCTTGCATGGTCCACCTGCACCACGGGCACTTTGTCGTGTTGACGGCTGTGCGGGGCGGTCATGTGCATATCAGCGATCCCGCAACCGGCGTCAAGAAGATCAAGCTCGACGAGTTCGATGAGGTCTTTAGCGGCATTGCGTTGGAGGCGCATCCCGGCCCGGCCTTCAAGAAGATTAAGAGTGTGCCGTCGGTATCGCTTCGCGACCTGGCAGGCTCGCTTCGGTCCCTGGTGCCCGCATTTTGGGTCGTGGGCATCTTGGCGCTGTTCCTGGAAGGCTGCGCGCTGATTGCACCGCAATACCTGAGACTGACCATGGATCAGGTGCTCAGCGTCAAGGACGATGGCCTGGTCACCACATTGGCGATCGGCTTTTCGATCGTGCTCTTGGTCCAACTCGTCCTGACCGTTGCCAGGAAGTGGACCTTGCTGTGGATCTCTTCCACCACCGGCTTGCGGTGGAGCAGTAACTTGTTCCGTCACCTGGTGTCGCTACCCCAGTCGTATTTCGTGAAGCGGCATACCGGGGACATTTCAAGTCGCTTCCAGTCGATCTACTCCATCCAGCAGTCGCTCACGACGAAGATGCTGGAAGCGGTCATCGATGGGGTGATGTCTTTCCTCATGTTGTTGCTCTTGATGAGCTACGACGCGCCGCTTTCCTTTGCCTTGTTGGCTTTCACCATTGCCTATGTGGGTTCGCGCTACGCTTACTACGC
This sequence comes from Xanthomonas euvesicatoria pv. euvesicatoria, assembly GCF_020880415.1. Lineage (GTDB taxonomy): Bacteria > Pseudomonadota > Gammaproteobacteria > Xanthomonadales > Xanthomonadaceae > Xanthomonas > Xanthomonas euvesicatoria. Next base: position 40,481 of record NZ_JAJIUJ010000038.1, read on the forward strand.
CAAGCTGAAAGAAGCCAACCTCGACCAGATCAACATCGATGCACGCCGGCAAAGCTTGCTCTACGAAACGGTCCGAAGCATCCAGCCCATCAAGTTGTTCAACAAGTCAGCACTTTGGGCGTCGCGCTTTACGAACTACAGCGCGAAAGCGACCAACGCGACAATCGGGGCCGAGCGGATCCGCATCGGGTTCGATTCTGTCCAGCTCCTCATCCAGGGCCTGTGCCGCATCTTTGTGATCTGGGAAGGCACCCGGTTGGTGCTCAGTGGGGATATGACGCTCGGGGTGCTGACGGTCTTTTTGATCTACGCGACGCAGTTCAGCCAACGCAGCATCAACCTGGCCGACTACTTGATGCAGCTCCGGCTGCTTCGTTTGCACACAGAGCGCATTTCAGACATCACCCACAGCGAGCCTGAGTCGTTTTTGCATGGTAACGGCGCGCTGGAGGATGCTGCGCCCGCTATTGCCATTGCTAACGGCTACTTCCGCTACTCATCCACCGACAAGTGGATCATGAGCGCCTTGCAGCTCAGGGCCCCCGCAGGCCAAGTGATTGCGATTGTCGGGAACTCAGGCGTGGGTAAGACCACACTCATCCGCGTTCTGGCGGGGCTTGAAGATCTTCAAGTCGGGGACTTCTTAGTCAATGGAGAGGATCTGCGCAAGGTCGGTAAGTCGAGCTACCGGAGCAAAGTCAGCATCGTCATGCAAGGAGACAATCTGTTGTCAGGAACGTTGTCGGAAAACATCTCTATGTTCGATGAGCACATTGACCAAGAGCGCCTGGTGCAGGCTGCAAAATTGGCGTGTATCCACGACGATATCCAGCGCATGCCAATGGGCTTCAACACCAGAGTTGGCGACTTGGGAAACACGCTGTCAGGTGGTCAGAAACAACGGATCTTCTTGGCCAGAGCCTTCTACAGGCGCACTAAGTTGTTGTTGATGGATGAGCCAACGACTGGGGTTGATGAGCAGATGGGCATACAGCTGATGAAGAACATCAAGAGCATCGGCGCGACTACAGTCATTGTGACGCACGACAAGAACATTTCTCGGATGTGCGATATGCACTATCTCTTTGTGGGCGGGATCCTAAGGCCTTTGATCAAAGAACAGCCTAGCAAATTTGAACAGGACGAGGCCGGGGAAACGGCTGAGAAGTCCAGTCTACAATGAGGAGTTACAACGCTTATCAAAATAAGTTCAAAGGAAAAAGGCGAAATGGCACATTCAATTAAAAAAAATATCAAGAAAACAGTCTACACACAGGATGGAGCGCTGTAATGAGAGAATTGACAAACGAAGAGCTGTTCCTAGTGGCAGGTGCAGCAGCCGCTGCGGATGTTGATCCAAGCGAGCCCCCTACTGAGATTCCACCAATTGTGGTTAACCCGCCTACAAATCCACCTCCGAGTCCGCCTCCGACTATTCCTCCTTCACCGCCAGTTGAGCAGCCCGGGCCAATCACCCCTCCGGGTGGTGGTGGTGGTGCACCCACACCTTTGCCGCCTCTCGTGAGTGGGCTCGGTGCGGGTGCGGACGCGTATCTGAATAAAAGCGAAGACGTGAAGAGTTTGCTTTCAAAATATATTTCGGGCGGTGCGGACGTCGAATTTAAAGATCTTGGAACGGTAAAGGGCGAGGTTGATGCAGGCAACATCTATCTAGATGACGACCTCAAAGGAACCACGCTTCAAGCTGCAACTGTACTGAGTCATGAGCTTTATCATGTCTATAACCCCGTGAATTACGGCACCCAAAACCCGACTCAAGAGCAATATGTCAACGCATGGCTCAATAACGAAGCCGGCTCAGTCATGTTCGAGATGAATTTTGTCAAACAAGTTGAGGCAACTAGTATTACGCAGTATCCAGCTGATCTAACTAGCATCTATAACCAAATTGGCACGACGCTAACAGCAGAGCAGGCGAACGCTAAGATAGCTGAGTGGTATGGTAATCAGGACCATGGTGGTGGGCAAACTGTGAAGCAATACTACGAATCTGTTTATAATTCAAATAAAAAGTAGGTGAAATTATGAGATTGTGCATTAACAGACCTCTTCCATTAGCAATTTTAACTGCTGTGTTTTTAATGCCCACACTAGCATTTGGGGGTGCCTTGGGCACCGATAAAAAAATCAGCGACCTGATATCGTTGTTCAGCTCTGGCGTTGAGGTCGAGCAGTCTCAAGTCGAGAGGTTGATCGGAACTGATACGGCTGATGTCGAAATTACTAGGGATGAACCCCTTCGTCGCCACTACCGGGTGGCATTAGATGACCCGAAATCCCAGGTGACTGCGCTGAGTTTCGGAACCAATCGAAATGACGAAGGTTCCCAAGTGTGGAACATAGCCGCGTTGACAATCGTTTCTTCTGATACTAAAGCCCCTGGGTGTGAAAAATACAGGGATATTGTGAAAAAATACGGGTTTGTGGAAGGGATTCGAGAGCCACGATCCGTTGTAAAAGGGGCAGCCTGGACGCAGCCGGCAACTTCAACTAAAGGTCCATACAAAATATTTGTTTCGACTACGGATGTTACATCGCCATGTGTTTCCGGATTGACTGTATCCAAAAAAGCAGCGGATGATTCTAGTTCTTCCGCCAATTAAAATGGAAATCATCTTCACCCTTACGTTGGCCAAGCCTTTTGATTGGTCGACGCAAGGGTGATGTGCAAGGCGCTGATAGCCATTAAATGGGGAAAAAAGCCCTCAGAAATCTTTCATTATATTTGAGTGATAGGGTGTGACTATACTGATGAAGAGGGCGTTGGCTTTTCTAATCATCCCAATTTTTATTGTCACGGCAATGGTTGTGCATGCTGAAAATAGGAATTCTCAATTGAATTTGGGTGACGTTATCGGTAAATTTTATGATCCAGCTAAGCCGGTCAACTATGAAACTTTCCGTGATATCGGCCTCAGTGAATTTCGGCAAGTAAGTTCAAGCCGGTCATTGAACATTGCTTTTCGTTCAGCCGCGTTGAAGACAAAGGATCAATATGGAGTCTCCTTCGTTGAGTTCAGGGTTCCACCTGAGCTCGACAAAGGAGTGAGCTTTGCGTATATGGAATTGACGCCGCGCCACTCGCCGATGCCGGCAAGGAGGTTTTCTACAAAACCGATCTTGGTGGAACGTCTGTGTATGTGAAAGCGAGCTCGAAGAGTGAGTGCTTGCTTGGGCTCACGAGGAGTCGAAACTAAACGGTTTGCTGGCGCTAGCCAATTAGGCATCTATCTAGTTGGCTAGCGCCGAGATGAGCAACCAACACGTTTGGCGTAAAAGGATGAGTTCAGGCAATACATCGTCATAAGTAGCCGCTGTGGGCATTGGAGGCGACAGCGTGATGGCACTACGCATCCGGCCGCTCTCTCAGGGTGTTGCGAACGATGAGGGAGTAGACGAGGAGGGCTGGCGCGCAAGTCAAGCAGATGCCGATGAAAAACGTGCCATAGCCTAGGCTTTGTCCATAGCGCGTGGTGAGATAAGCCACTGCAAGGCCTGAGAAGCCGGCAAGCACCCTGCCGAAGATCGAGTAGAAGCTTGTTAGCCAAGCGTAGTGCTCTCCTGCGCGCCCGAGTGTGACTAGCTTTGACATGTAAGCAACCAACGCGATGCCGGTATAGCTACTGGCAAGGTTTTGAAGAATAACGCTAGCCCAAAGCAGCTCAACGGACTGCTCGTTGGACGAAAGCAATGCAAGACCGAGGAGTGCAAGTGCTTGGAGAGCTGCGCCAACAAGGATGGTCGTGCTCAAGGATATGCGCTTCAAGCTAGTGCCTGCAACCAAAATTCCGAGGAAGGCTGCTGGGATACCAAGCCAGATATGGAGGGATCCGACCACATTCTTTCCAATGCCAAGGGCATAGAAGAACGGATTGATCATGGGACCCAGAAGAATGTCCGGTAGGCGATAGCAGCCGATGAAGACGACCACCGCGATCCATCCTTGGAGCGTGGAGGGTCGAAGCGACACCAACGGAGCCCCGTGCTTCTCCGCACTCGTGCGACCTGGGGTGAGGACCCTATCGGGGGCAGATCGCAGAAAGAGCGTTCCGCAGATGGGCACCAACATCAGGGGAAGCAGAAGTGCATAAGCAACTTGCCAGGACAACCGCGCTGCGACCAAGAACACCAGACCGTCGCTCAGCAGTAGAGCAATGCGGTAGCCAAATTGGTAGGCAGTGAGGAGCTTAGCTGGCTGCTGGTGCACTGCCTCTTGTTCGATCCGAAACGCATCGACTGAGGCATCCAGGGTCGCACCGCCAAAGGCGGCTGCGATGCAGCTCAGTGCAATGAGCGGAAGGCTACCTGCGACAACGCTCAGGACAAGGCCCAGGAGAGAGAGGGCGACCATGACCGAAGACAAGACAATCCAGCCCTGACGGCGCGACATGCTGCTTCCAACGACCGGCGCACGGCGTTGGTCGAGATGGCGGGCCCATAGGAATTTGAGGGAGTAGGGAAGTGCGGTCCAAGCCAAGGCACCGATGACTGCAATCGAAAGCGACTTTTCGCTGAGCCAATAGCCTAAGGTGCTGCCGATCAGCGGATAGGGCAAACCAGAACCGAAGCCCAGGAACAAAAATCCAGTCCAGGCCTTGGTCGGCCTTGATGTCACTTCCTGCATGGGCTGCAACTGCCTTGTCGCTTCGGTTCGTCCATTCATATCAAGGAAGCAACGTGTCTTCCTCAGCCATCTTTGCGAAGGGTGTAAGTCTTGGTTCCCAGGATAGCGCCCGTCCTATCTCGCACCAAGCGATGCGCTTGCTTGAAGTGAGGGCGCAAGCGGTCCCGGAGTGCTCTCGCCAGGCGTCGGTGATGCTCTGGCATAGCCACGAAATCCAGGATCCAGAGTTGATCACCTTCGTTCCAGTCGCTAATCGGTAAGAACGGGGGATCTTGCAGAACCAAATGACTGGCGGTTTCATGGGTTAGATATGCCCATAAGGCGTAGCCGGTCCAGACCCCATCTCCATCTTCGATCGTGACGAGCTGGCCTAGGCGAATCGCAGGCCATATCCACACGTAGGCAGCTGCGATACTGAACCTCTTGCGGTCAGTCTTGAACAGAAGTTGTATCGCCAGGCCAAGCGCCTGCGCATCAACGGCATTAGGTTGCATGGGTGTTGGTTGAGCTGAATTTCTGCGCGGCAACGGCAGCGTCCGGGAAGGTGAGCAGTGCGGCAGGAATTGTTGCACGCCCGTTCAAGCCTAGACCTACGAGGTAGCTAGTGGGTTCGCAGTCGACAAGCACGACGGTTCGATGGCCAGAATTGGTGATGCCGAGTTTCTCATCTGCGACTTGGGCACCGAAGAGCAGTGTTCCCCCATGCACGCGTGGTCCCGACAGCTGGGCTGCATAAGCCATGCGGTGCGTATCAAAGAAATACAACGCGGTGGACACGTGATCGCTTGCGTAGCCTAGGACAAGCCAGTGTGGTGGTAAGCCTCTCCAAACCCGTCGCGAGACCGCGACCTCGGTTGCGATAAAGACCGAGACCCGCTCGGGTCCCGACGACCGATCGGCGAGGATCGACCGCACCAGCTTGATCGCGCGGCGCTTAGAGACGCGATAGGAAAGGCGTGGTCGTGGTCTCAGCCAGCGGTTGGCCGCACAAAGATGAAGATCTGAGTTCGGAAGTGCGCGCACGAACGCTGCGATCTCCTCGCCAATCTGAGACCCCCGGGTTGCTTTGCCTCTGAGGTGGTCAGAGAGCCAATCGTGGCGCTCGCCGTGCTTTGTGGGCTGATCGAACGCATAGTCAATGCGCTGTTGCTCGCGGTAGTAGCGCGCAATGAGCGCTTTGAAATGCAACGCCTCTGGGCTTGACTCAGGCAAGGCACACGCTTCTGCACAGTGATGGAGAAACGCAGCTTCCATGTGATGCTCGATCTGGATGAGCAGTTGATCGATGTTGGCGATTGTGTTGTCGAAGTGGGAATACTTGTTGAAGAAGTAGGCAAGCGATGGAAGCGAGTGGCGAACATCGCGCATCTCATTGCCGAAGAAATGACCATGTCCATCGGTGCCATGCTTCCAGCTGGGAACTGCGCGGAAGCCGCCGAAATCCAGGAACTGCGCGTTCAATGTGATGTTGTCGCTTGTCGGGCGCCCTGTCCAAAGGCGATGCGCGCGACTTGCGGCAATCTGCTCGGCAAGGCGGAGGTAGAGCTCAGACAAGTTAACGCCTAAGCCATTGGGATTGCCCGCATCGAGCTGCGCGTGTTCGTCGGCAAAGTGGATGGCATCTTTGACCCGCAGGCTATCTTGAAATTGATCGCTGTTTGCGCTGCCTGATGTTCCGAAATACAGGCTGCGCTCGAAATGCGCCAAGCGAAGGAAAGCGGGCCGGATTAGAATGGCGCAACGTTCCGGTTCGTCTGCATCGGTGCGTGCCAGGGAGAAGCCGGCATCGATGATGGCAACGATGGGGACTGCCCCGTGGGGGAGCTCTGCGTTGAGGATCTCGCTGGCGACTGCCTCGCGAATGGCATCGTAAAGATAGAGACAGCCATGGGAGTGTGACCAATCATGGGCCTCGGAGACCAATGGCGTGGGGCCGGTTCCTTTGGCGATGAGCATGCCATCGGAGCCACAGCGGCCACTCCCTCCGTGGATTGCCCCACCGCTCCCACCATAGCGATCAGCGCCCAGTGTCTGGCGTCCGAAGCTGCCGGCAACGCAGTGAGCTTCGAGAGAGGTCACGGCAAAGCGCTCAAGCAAGGACGCTGAAATGCTGGTCCGAGTGGGCTTGTCGTGGATGGCGATGCCCAAGTCATGAAACCAGCGCTCATTGAGCCAGAGCACGGAAGCATCTGGCAGCTTTCCCACTGGGAAGGGCACGAGCATCGAAGTGCTCACGCTGGCGAGGTTCAACAGGTTGGGGTCGTTCTTGTCATCCATGTCCCAGTAGTCATTGGGCATTTCGCGTCCTTCTTTCTGCAGTTGTTGCGACTTCGCGTTCGATCGGCTTTAGCGATGCTACCAACCTGACGGCAGTTCGTCCTGCTGCCGCTTGGATTTCCGAAAACCACTGGACATCACGGCTGCATAGACCATTGCCTTGAAATCGGCACAGGGCATGGCAAAAGTTAGGTCTGTACAGGTCTTATTCATTTTCTAATATAACTATTAATCATACGTAGGGGCGCAATTGCTGACTAAGCCGTAGCGCGAAAATTCTAATAAAGAATCAAACAGCAAGAGCGCACTTATGGTTTCTGCTTTGCAGAAACCGTGCGCCAACGCTGCGCGTCGGTGCGGTGGCTTTCGCCACCTCGTTGCTATGCTTCGCTAGGCAACACAGCCCTTCAAAACCCCGAGATTCATGTCTCTTTGTTGTCGAGTTCGCTTAACTCTCGACACGGGATGTTATGCCGCTTCTTTGTGTGCTCCACAAACAGGAGTTTCACAAATGGCGATTTATCACGCAACAATGAAGTCTTTTAGCCGAGGCAACGGCGACTCGTCGGTCGCAGCAGCGGCCTACCGAGCAGGGTTTGATCTGCTCGATACGAGCACAGGGCTCGGTCACAATTATTCCCACCGAGGCGGTGTCGATTTCCATCAAATGCTTGCGCCAAAGGGAGCGCCTTCGTGGTGCTTCGATGCGCAATACTTTTGGAACGCAAATGAAGCGGCCGAGACGCGCAAGAATGCACGCGTCTGCCGAGAAGTCGAAGTATCGCTTCCGCATCAACTCGATCCACACCAACGAAGAGTGCTTGCCTTGGCGCTGGGTCAATTGCTCGTCGAGCGCTTCCAAGTGGCCGTGTTGGTGGCGGTGCACACGCCAAGTAAGCTGGGCGATCAACGCAATCATCATGTGCATTTATTGATGTCAGCCAGACAAGTAGGCCCCGGTGGACTGGGTGAGCGCGCCTGCGCTGAGTTTGATGCGCGACAAGGCGGTGGCACGCGAGCGCTGCGGCAAATCCGCAAAGACATCGCAACGGTTATCAATGCGCATCTGAAAAATGCCGGCAACGCGGCTCGGGTGGATCATCGCAGTCTCCGAGCACAAGCGCAGGAGGCCGCGCGCAATGGGGAGTTTGAACGCGCCCGCGAACTCACGCGCCGGCCTGGTAAGCACTTGGGCAAAGCCAAAGTCGCGGTGATGCGCAAAACGAAGTTCACCGCAGAAGTCAAGGGTGCAGGGGGGCAAGCTGCGGCAGTGGCGCTTTCAAAGCTTGTTGCTGAGCACATGAAAAAGAGCGGGAGCCTCGTGCATGAAGTGCCGCCGTCTCACAGCCATGCGGCTGCACTTCGGGATCGGACCAACGCAAAAGAGTCTGGATTAGAAGGGCGCACAGCGGGTGGGCCGGGGCGATTGTCAGGCGCAGAGCGGGTGCGGCAGATCAAAGAGCGCTTGGCGCGTGCGCCAGCGCCAAGCGCAGGACTCTACACGCCTTACAGCGGTCAGACCCGACATCTTGGTCGCGTGACGCGTCTGGCTCGGTCTTCGGGTCGAAAAGACGCGGAGGTGCTCAATGCGGAGGCTCAGCTCATCGAAGACTGGCTCGAAGCGCAACGGGAGGTCGCGCAGCAGTCTCTCGAAGTATTGCGGCAGATCCCGGGTATCCAGATTGAACCCGAGTTCCAGCGGGCGCACTCCGCACTCATCTGCCGGCGGGTCGACAGCTACGCCACAAAGCCGTTCCTGTTCGAGGATACGGAGATGCTTGCTCGCTCAGTCAGCAGGTATGCCCATACGCTGGTGCGACCCTACAAAGCGCGTGTGGCCGTGCTGGATGCGCAAGCCAAGCTTGTTGAGCAAGAAGGCAGCGGAGACGCGCAAGCGGTGGCGAGGGCACGCCAGCGTTTGGGGAGGGCAAAGGTGCATGTGTCTCCTCGCATCCAGGCCATCCAGCAATGGCGCATCAAGCGGGCTCGAAAGGCGATGGTGGAAGCAGCTGAGGCTTTGGAGAAGAACTTTGCCGCACAGCCGATCGAGGTGCTGACGCCTGAGGCATCTGGCGATGATGCGCTTCCACCACAGGCCGAAGGTGATGCCGGGCATTGGGAGTTGAAGTTTCGGCCACCGAAGCCAAGTCTATGACGGCTCAGATATTTCTGACCGTCGACCGCGCAGCAGACTGATGGTGCGCCTAGGCATTTGCCTGGAAGCTAGGGTCGTCGCAGAAGGTTCCCGCCAAATGATCGGAACAACGCCGCCCGCCATTGGCACCCGGCGCCGAGGCCAAGGCTCCAACCCCAGCGACACAGGAGTCCCGCATGCGGGGCTCTTTCTGTTGCAGCCCGAATGCTACGGCTTTTCGCACAGATCTGTTGAAGTGCAAGGCAAATCAACGTCTGCACCCTGAGGTAGTTGACGTGGCTTCCTGCCCCGTAGACGAACCTCTCCTACTTTGCGAAGCTGTGCTTTACGGAACAGGGGAGGCTAGATACATGGAGTTTGTGGGTAAACCCATCACGGGTGAGATGATTTATAACAAGCATGCTTCTGCCATCGCAGACTGTTCTGAGGTCAAGGTTGCAATTGCATACGCCACGAAGCCATCCGGCGATATCCTTCTATTTGAGGACTGCGTTGCCAAGGGGAAAAAGCTGACGTTCTATGGCCGTGTCGATGGCTCATGTCCCATCGATCTGCGTATTCTCGACTGGTTCTTGCGTCGTGCATCGCCCAACTTAGTGTGCCATCTTGTGCCGCACTGGCTACACGCTAAAGTGATTTGGTGGGTAGGCCAAGGGGCATATATTGGTTCGGCAAATCTGACCGATCGGGCGTGGTTCAAGAACTTTGAAGCTGGGGTTTACATCAAGCACGAAGAGCTTGAGCACTTTGGGATGGTGCTCCAACTTGAAGCATTCTTCGATGGCCTTGCGCAGAAGTCGTTCCCGCTCGATAGAGAGGAATATGAGCGTCAGATCAAACAGGAGAAAAGGAGGGAAGATCTAGTCGGCAAGCTCAACAAGATCGAGAGTGAATTCGAAGACGATCATTGGAAGCTGAAAGACCGCACGCCCCCTATCGCTCCCACGCCAAATCGAAAGGCGCTCGAAGCGAAGATTGCAGCTTTCCAAGCCGAATGGTCACGCACACTCACCTTGATCCGAAATGTTGGCGCTCGTGTTGCGCTTGATGAGAATCGCCCCAGTTGGATCTCGTCAGATGTGTCTCAAGGCGTTCAAGGCGATCAATTCCTTCACGCCTACTACTACCAAGTCGTCAGGCCTCATACCGAAAAAGATGCTTACGAACGAGAATTCCGAAAGAATCGTCTCGATCCAGAGGTTGCACTACGGAGTGGACTGGCTTGGTGGAAGGCAGGCGAATATAAGCATGAGCATGAGGAATCTACGATTTATACGTCGGCGCCCTTGCTACACGAGCTTCTCGCACGAGGCAGGATCACCACACTGACCGAAGGTGAATGGATCGATGCCCTTACCCGCGTATACGCTTTTGGCGATCATGCGATGAAGATCAGTAACCTATATTTGGGCTTGGGCACCGATCCAGGCAGCCAAGCGAAGAGTGAAGCCTTGGCGCGGATACTTTGGAAGCAACAGTCTGGGAACGGAATGACTGCGCCCGAGGTGCTTGATTTCGTAATTTGGGGGGATGGTGATGTGGCTGAGCGCATCTGGCTAGCGAGCCATGATCATGACTACAAGCTTTCGCATATCGGCACTAGCATCCTGGGTGAGGTGGTGGGCTGGGCCCGCCCGACGGAATACCCACCACGGAATTCACGCACAAGCAAAGCGCTTCGAGCACTTGGGAACGATGTTGATGTTCTCGTCTAGCAGCCAAAACTCATCACTGGGCAGGGCTCATCGGTCACAACTCCGCGTTGACACGCGAAGCTGCGATTAGCTAGAGCACCAACGCAAGACCATCAGAACAATGACAATAATCGCGATCCAAGCTCCCGCGCCCATGCGTTTGTGTGAGCTGTTTCTGCGAGCCCTGGTGATACCTGATGAGAGCTGGGTAGGGCATGGGGAACAAAGCATATGGCGCTGTTTTTTGGAGGGCTTTTGGCGACAGGAATATTGGGTGAGGCGAGAAGAAATTTAATGTCGAGAGGCGAATGCGGCCGATGTGAGAGATTTTCCAAAAGGGGGGCGCAGACCCTGGTTAGGTATAATAGCTTTTCTGCCTTCGGTTCAGCTTGCTATAGATTGGAAAAAATCCAAATTTTCTGAAAAATTCACTTAGCGAGAGTGGGATGGCAAAGATCCGTAAAAAGAAAGCGCCTATGGGAAAGGTCCTGAGCAAAGAGTCGGTTGTTGCGAATTGGCTCATCGACTTAATAAACAGTGGCAAGCTAGTAGATGAAATTGTCGGGAAGGATGAAGTCGAGTCCGTTATTGGGGCTGCCGACCAGGCCAGCCACCTCCCCAGATTTTCGATCGACAAAATGAGTCGGCTAGCCAGTGCGAGGGCTTCAAAATTCGTCCTTGGCCAATTGGGTCTTCTAGAAATCGTTGCTGTTGACAAGAGCATTTCGCTGGTATCTGGCGAGGTGCTGAGGCCTGATATCATTGCTTACAATCCGGAATCAAGGGTGGTGCTGATTTTCGAAGTGAAGAGGGAGAAGGGGCCAGAGCGGCAGGCAGTTTCAGAGGTGGCAGGTTATGAGCATGAAATTCAAAACCTGTTTCCATTCCTTTCGAACATGGACATTTGCTTTGTCATCGTTGCTCGTGATTGGAGTGACCTTTTAGACCATGGTGTCGCAAGCTTGACTACATGGTCAGGCAAGCAGTGTTTGGCCTTGAGCCTGGATTACGACGCTGAACCACGGCAATTACAATGTCGTATCGTCGAAGCCTGGTATCCGACCGCAACTGTTGATATTCCCGAAGAGGCGATGCAATGTTTTGATGTTGTCCTCTACGAAAAAACTGATGACTCGCTAAATCGGGACAGTGAGTTTCCACCTCCACTTGTTCAAACGGCCATCAGCATGATTGCTCGTGAAGGGGACCGGATGCGATCTCATGGTTTTTTGATGCTTTGGCGAAACCTTGTTGACTCGAATAGGGCGTATTGGGTGTTCACGTTGTGCACGCTTGACCCTGGCGTCTTTCACGCAACAATGCAGAAGAACGCTGATGGTCGGCAATCTACGTTGACCACCTATTTTGCTAAAGTAGGCGGTCTTTCAAATGGCTCTATGCCGGGCAGCGGATACCGAATTATAGATCATGCGAAGAATCTTCTTTCGGAAGACTACGATGTCCAGATTGAGAATCATAACACTTGGAAAGAGAAACAGCGGCAGCATCGCGGCCGCTCTGAACCTTTTTTATTTGAATTTTGGGGCGAGCCAGGCGACTTCTCGCGATCCTTTGTGACAAGCCAAACGGTTCGATCCTCTCTACTCCCATTTCTTTCGACTTCAAAGCTTGACTGGACACATCCCCTTGTGGCACTTCCCGCCATCGGCTACATGTCGGGCAGAATTCCCTTCGTCGAGGGTCAGGTCTTCTGCAGGGATCTATTCGAAGCTGGTATAACCCTAGGTTCGCTGCAAATATGCCTGCTACACATTCGATCATTACTGGATCAACGCGGAAACGATCGAAGTGGCGAGAAAGAAAGCGCACTGCGCATTGCTGTCGCTTTGTCTAAATGGTGTTTCCCGGACGCTGTCGCGTTAATGGCTGAGCTGGCCCAGCTTTTTAAAAGCTACTCATCTATTCAGGTACCACCGCCACCGCTCTCTAACAGAGAGGAAAATTCGGTCGAGAGCGTGGGTGCCATCATTGAGTGGGTAACGAATCATCTTATTGACGAGAGTGGTTATCACAAGGTGGCATTCTTGCTGGGATTGCAACTAAGTGGGTGCTACGAGCTCCTTAATGCTGGAAAGCCGTTAAATGAAACGCCAGATGGCTTCGAAGAGATTCGGAAGAAAATGATCCTCTTCTGCCGAAACGTGACTGAGGAGATGATTGAGTGGGGTCAAAATAAGCACATTTCGCGCGGAAATGGATTGTATGTAAGAGACTACATTCAGGGGCTGACATCCATTGCAAATATTGAGGGTGAAGCTAATATAGTGTCCGGCCTCAAAGATTTAGATTTTGATAGGCTTTTAGATGTGCTTCGTCTTTGCGTAGATGCGGTCGATAAAATTCGTTTTCCTGTCCATCACACCTTGGTGCCCACGGGGCCGTTGAAACCAGACATGTCTTTGTTGAAGAGTCGTGTCCAACACATCTTCGAGAAAGGTGATAAGAGGGCTGCTGTTATAGTAAGTGCCTCGGGCGCATACGGTGTGGGACACCTTCCAGAAGAGTGTAAAGTTCTACCGCCCTTGGAGAGTACGGAGGACGCTATCTATTTTCTAGATCAAAGAATTGGATTTGCACTGGCTACTAAGTTAAGTTGGGAAGAAGTGGGTGTAAGATTTGCCAAAGGACTATAAGTTAGTTGCATGGCTAACCTCCGGTCTCACTAGGCGCAAGCCTCTAGCGCCTAGCAAGTTGATCGCCTAGCTTGCAAATTCCGTGTGTCCGCTTAGGTGCAGGCATTGATTCCGCGACGATAGAATCCACTCAGCCACCACACGGTATTCGGGGCGAGATCCCCCGTGATTTTAATTCTTCCACCCTGTTGTTCTTGTTTTGTTCGTCCTCTTTTTGGCCGCTTGCTCTCGTCGTCGTTCCATGTGGCGAACCTGCTTGAACGCACGGTCAAATTGCCCTGGCGTGTAAGCGGGCAATGGAAGCGGAGGGCCAAACCGTTCAATGGCCGCAAAGCGAGCGGGGACAGAAGGTGGATCGACGTAGTGCTTCAAGCCTGGTGGAAGCGTCAACTCGTGGCCGGTGATTTGCTGCGAAATCGGAAGCGACACGCCGTGCTCATTGACCAACGAATTGGACAAGGTGTGTCGGAAGCAATGAAAGCTTTTGAGCCGTTGGGTCAGCCCTTGCTTGATCGCATAGGCCCGGAACTGATCCCCGAGCGCATCGCCATACCCGTTTTCGGCGTTGTAGGGCAAGTGCGGGAACAGTCGCTCAAAGCCTGCGCGCTTGACCTCATCCACATAGACCAAGAACCCAGCCTCAATCAGGGATGTGGGCAGGGGCACAAACCGGGAGGAGTGGGGGTTCTTCAAGCGCTGATCCGGCTTTGCTCCTCGGAAATGCACGCCCCAGAAGTCACCGACCTTGCCGATGTCTTCGACATAGAGCTGCGCGACTTCGTTGACCCGAGCACCGGTCGCAAATCCCAACAGCGTGCCAAACCATCGGTGCGGATACTTTTTGGCCCAAGACGTGAACGCATTCAGCTCGAGGAGCGCTTCGAGCTCAGCCTGGCTAAACGGATCACGGCTCGGCTCATCGGTGAGCGACTTGGCGCGATTGAGGATGGCTTTGTGAGGCGCCTTGCTAATCAGGTCTTCGTTCGCCAAGGAGTTGAAGAAGGACGCAATACGATCCCGATGCTTCTCTTTGGTGCGCATGCTCAGCAGTTCATGACCACCTTGCCGTGCCTTGCTCAGGATTTCGACAGGGGTGAGGCCGGCGAACACCGCCTTCTTGGTGGCGTTGCTCGGATAGTGCTCAAGCGCATCCAGGAACTGTCGGACGTCATCGGTCTTGTAGTCCTCGACCGGCTTGTCGCCGACAAGCGCCACAAACAGCCCCAGGCTGTGTTCGGTATCGAGCACGTTTTTCGCGCTTCGCCCCACACGCCGCATTTCACTGATGTGGATGGTGGCGCGCTCTGACAGCAGCGGTCCGGCGCTCTTCACAGAAGCCAGTTGCTGAAGAGGGAGGTGTTTCAGTGCGTCCAGCAGCCGAGCATGATCCCCAGCTCCGTTGGCAGAGAGCTCCACGCCACCGACCTTGATGGTGTAGGGGCGGGCTTCGTTCCCTTGCAACGCGGCCAGCGCCTGGCTCAGCAAATCGTCCCGCATGCCCGCTCCCTGCCGCATCTGATCGAATGCTTCCGAGAGTGCCACAGCAGTTCGTGCCACGGCCAGACGGGCAGCATCACCAAGGGCCAAGCGAACGGGACGGACAAGGTAGCGTGAGCCGATAAGGGCTTGAAGGTCGGTCGGGACGAAAAAGCGCACATACAGCCCAGCAGGGCGGCGCAGAAAATAAGGCTTCGGCACGGGGTTTGATACCTCGTTTGATACCTAACGCAGGCTCAAACTGAACATCAAACCCCGGGCCTAACCTTCGCGAAATCAAGCGCTTACTGCTCTTTTCCGCGATCAGATGGTGGAGGTGGGCGGAATCGAACCGCCGTCCGGAAGCACTCCATCCCCAGCACTACATGCTTAGCCCTCCGTTAGATCTCGTTTCCAGGCAGCACGGTTGGCAAAGCGCACCTGGAAACCAGCCTGCTTTATCTGACCGGTAGCTGACAGGCAGCCACTACCGATGGTTCCGTGATAATGACCCTACACCTACGAGCACGGGCACAAGTAGGTTCGGGGGTTCGCCTTAGGCGGCTGTAGAACTACAACTAAAGCCAATTAAGCGGCGATAGCGGAGTCCGAACCGTAGTTGTCATCGTTGGCAACTAAAAGTTTGCTGCTGGATTAACGAGGAAAGCTGCCCCCTCGGCATGCGCCAAGCGACTTCGCGACCCCCGTCGAAACCAGTGCACCCCCGGGGAAAGCAATAAAACGCTGACCGGGTCAGTGTAGGGATCGGCGCGCCCTGTCACAAGTGGTGAGATGCGCAACGCTTACAGTGGCTTCAGTCCCGTACCGAACGGAACAGTCTGCATACGAAGGAGCGACGCGATGGCGACAAGCAAGCCCCCACGTTCGAAACCTGCACGCGCGCTGCCGCGCAAGGCGGCTGCAAGCACGCAACAACCGGCGCGGCCGCCCGCTGCGCGCGCGCAGCAGGCCGGGACCCAGGAGTCCACAGCGACCCGCGTGCAGGGCAAGGCGCGCACGGTGATCTACATCCATGGCATCGGCAACAAGCCGCCGGCCGATGTGCTGCGTTGTCAGTGGGACAAGGCGTTGTTCGGGCGGCCCATGGGCGAGCGCACGCGGCTGGCGTACTGGGTCAATCGCGAGCGGTATCCAGTGGCCGAGCCGGGCAATTGCGACGCGCGCGATGTGGGGCCGGCGCTCAATCAAAGCGTGCAGCGCGCCTTGAGTACGCTTGGCCTGGTGCCGGGCGAACAGGACCTGCACCTGTTGGCAGAACGCGCTGGCGCAGAGCGAGCAGGAAACGCACCGATCTGCATCGGCTGCTGGACGAGCTTCAGGGCACGTCCGTGTCCGGCAGCGTGCAGGCCAAGGGCGCCATCGATGCGATCAACCGGGTGTTGCTGCGGCTGATTTCGGCTGCATTGTTGCAGGATGTGCATGACCTGTTCTTCGTGCCGGAACGTGCGGCGTTGATGCGCGAGAGTCTGGCGCAGCGGCTGCGCGCAGGGGGCGGGCCATTCGTGGTGGTGGCGCACAGCCAGGGGTCGATGATCGCCTTCGATGTGCTGCGCCAGCTGAAGGCCGCCGATTGCGAGGTCAGTTTGTTCCTCACCCTGGGTTCGCCACTGGGCTTGCCGCAGGTGCGCAGCATGTTCAAGCGCTGGACCGGCACGCGCAAATTGCCGTTTCCCGAGTGCGTACAGCGCTGGATCAATGTGGCCGAAACGCGCGACCCGATCGCGCTGGACCCGGACCTCACCGACGACATCGCCAATGCCAAAGGACGTTTCGAGAACCTGGCCGCTGCGCGTTTGAATCCGGATTGGCAGCACAACCCGCATTCGGCTTCGGGCTATCTGTCCATTCCGCAGGTGCGCGCCGCGGTGCGCCAAGCCGTGGGTGTGGGCTTCGATCAGCCGGTGTCCAATGCAGTGCTGATCAAGGACCTCAGCGAGCAGCTCGAAGCGCATGGCCCTGAGTACCGGCACGATGTGCTGATCGAGCTGGATCGGCGTGTGTTGGGGAACGACCCTGCCGGTGTGCGCGCATTGCTGTTGCAGCATGTGCGCGAAGTCGCTGCGCGTACCACCGGCCTGAGCGGCGATGCGCTGGATGAGGCGATCGAGCTGGAAGACAGCCTGCAGCGTTTCGTGTCTGCGCGGCTGACCCGATTCGAGATCGAGTCGCTGCAGGATCGCTACCGCGCGTTGGGCTTTCGGCGGGTGTGGCGCGATGCCGGAAAACGCGCGTTGATCCATGTGTCGGGCAATGTGCTGCATGCCGATGCGGCACGCACGGCGTATCGCGCACGCGGGCAGCAGATCGGTTGGGCGGTGATGGATACCGGCATCGTGGCCGATCACCCGCATTTTTTCGTCAAGGGTGAACGCGACACCGTGGTGGCACAGTGGGATTGCACGCGGCGCGGCGCGCCCAAACGGCTGACCCGCGCCGATGGCACGGCGTTTACCCGGCTCGATCGGCATGGCCACGGCACGCATATCGCCGGCATCATCGCCGGCCAGTGCCGCGCGTCGATCCCGGAGGCGGGCGGCACGCCCGGCCGTCCGCTGGAATTTTCCGGCATGGCGCCGGATACCCAGCTGTATGGCTTCAAGGTGCTCGACAACGCTGGAAACGGCCGCGATTCGTGGACGATCAAGGCAGTGCAGCAGGTGGCCGACATCAACGAGCGTGCCGGCGAACTGGTCATCCATGGCGTCAATCTGAGCCTGGGCGGCTGCTTCGACCCGGAGAGCTACGGTTGCGGGTTTACGCCGTTGTGCAACGAATTACGCCGGCTGTGGCGGCAAGGCGTGCTGGTGGTGGTCGCGGCCGGCAACGAAGGCCTGGCCTGGTTGATGCGCAACGACGGTGACGCATATGCCGCCAACATGGATCTGTCGATCAGCGACCCGGGCAATCTGGAAGACGCCATCGTGGTCGGCTCAGTGCACAAAAGCAGCCCGCACAACTATGGCGTGTCGTATTTTTCCTCGCGCGGGCCGACCGCCGACGGCCGCAGCAAGCCGGATGTGGTCGCGCCAGGGGAGAAGATCCTGTCGGCCTACTACGACTTCGACCCGAACGACCCGACCAGCCTGATGGTGGAGATGAGCGGCACCAGCATGGCCGCACCGCATGTCTCCGGCGTGCTGGCCGGCTTCCTGTCGGCGCGCCGTGAGTTCATCGGCTTCCCCGATCGGGTCAAGCAACTGCTGCTGGATACCTGCACCGACCTGCAGCGCGACCGCTATGTGCAGGGCAGGGGAGTGCCGAATTTGATGCGGATGCTGGGAGCGACGTGATCCGGAGCCGTGAGTCGGGATTGGGGATTGGCAAGAGCGGTGTGGCTTAGCCTCGCCGCTCTGCAGGTGTGGATCGCAGGACAGCAGTGCAAAAGGCCACGCACAGCCGCTCTAACCAATCCCTAATCCCGAATCACCAATCCCCGCTCATCACGCATCGCGGTTATGCCGCCGCATCACGCGCTGCTTGTCGCGCTGCCAGTCGCGGTCCTTGGCGGCGTCGCGCTTGTCGTGATTCTGCTTGCCCTTGGCCAGGGCGATTTCCAGCTTGACCTTGTTGCTGCTCCAGTACAGCGCGGTAGGCACCAGGGTGTAGCCTTCGCGCTCCACGCGGGTGAGCACCTTGTCGATCTCGGCCCGGTGCAGCAGCAGTTTACGGTCGCGCCGTTCCACTGGCACCGTGTGGGTGGAGGCCTGGATCAGCGGCGTGATCTGTGCGCCGATCAGGTAGATCTCGCCGGAGCGCACATAGGCATAGCCGTCGACGATGTTGGCGCGGCCGGCGCGGATCGCCTTGACCTCCCAGCCCTGCAGTGCCAGGCCGGCTTCGTAGCGTTCTTCCAGGTGGTATTCGTGGCGCGCACGCTTGTTCAACGCGATGGTTTTCGTGGCCTTCGCGCCGTTTGCTTTATCCTTGGTCTGTTTCTTGCTCATCCTCCCATTGTCGCCGATTCGGTGTCGTCAAACGATCTTCCGTCTTTCACAAGTTAGCGAATGCCTACCATCCGTCGCAGCGCCTTGGTCGAACACAGCGCCTCCCGCATGTTCGACCTGGTCAATGATGTCGCCGCCTATCCGCGCCGCTTCGGCTGGTGCGACGCTGCCAATGTGCTCGAGCAGGACCAGGCGCACATCGTGGCGCGCCTGGATTTGGGGCTGGGGTCGTTCCGCACCTGGTTCACCACCGAGAACATCCTTGAACGCCCGGAGCGCATCGTCATGCACCTGCGCGATGGCCCGTTCAAGCGCCTGGAAGGCCTGTGGGAGTTCCAGGCGCTGGGCGAGGGCGCCTGCAAGGTGAGTCTGACCCTGGAGGTCGAAACCAGCTCGCGACTGCTTGGCCCGGCGCTGGCGCTGGGGTTTCAGGGCCTGGCCGATCGCATGGTCAATGATTTCGTGCGTGTCGCCGACCGCGGCGACGTCTAGGTTGCGCAGCCGCATGCGCATCGAGGTCGTGCTGGCCTGGCCGGATCGCTACAGCTCGGTACACCTGGAATTGCCTGAAGGCGCACTGGAATTGCCTGAAGGCGCAACGGTGGCCGAAGCCGTCGCCATGTCCGGTCTGGCGGTGGAGCGGGCCCCTGCCGCGTATGCGGTGCACGGGCTGATCGCGCGGCCGGAGCAGGGGTTGCGCGACGGCGACCGGGTCGAATTGCTCAGGCCGCTGTTGCTGGATCCGAAAGAAGCCCGCCGCAGGCGTGCCGGACCAAGCAAGAAAGCCGGCCCCAACCGCTAGCGATTGCCAGCGCTGCGACGACGCAGACTCGCTGCAAAGCCATCGCTGCTGACGGCATGTCTCGAAGAATCAGCCGTATTCGTTGAGTTCTAACGAGCGCGCTTGGACTAAGACATGCGACAGAAAGCGCGATCGATCGGTCCTGGGAGTCAGCGCTGTAGAGTCACTGAAGCGCTCTGTTGGCATCAGGCAAAACGAAAAACGCATCCGTTCGAAGGGATGCGTTTTGGGTCCGATCAGGCGATCACGACACCGCCCGGTAACCGCATCAACGGCCGCGTTGCTTCTTCTTGTCGCGGGCCAGGTTGCGGCCAAACTGCTTGGGCGCGGCTTTGGCCAGTTGCTCGTCCTGCGACGGGAAATAGTCGCCTTCCCAGCGTGCGACCTGTTCGTTCTCGAAGAAGACGGTGAAATTCTTGATCTCGGTACGCGCCAGACGGTCCACGCGCTGCGTGGAGGTGTAGTCCCAGCGCTGGGCATGGAACGGGTCGGGGATCGAGGGCGTGCCCAGCAACGCACTGACCTGCTGCTTGCTCTGGCCTACCTGCAGTTGCTCCACGGCATTCTGTTTGATCAGATTGCCCTGGTAGATCGGCTGCTTGTAGATGATGCCGCAGCCAGCGGTGGAAAGAGCAATGGCGGCGACCAGCAGGAGATTACGCATCGGGGATTAAGTGCTGAGGAAATCACGCCGATGATACACTTCCGCCGGTCGCCGCGACCCGTTTGATGGCAGCTGGCGCTAAATCGCCAATGAACGGAGAACGTATGGAAACCCACGACCTGCGCAAAGTCGGGCTCAAGGTGACCCATCCGCGCATGCGGATCCTGGAACTGCTCGAACAGAAGAGCAATCAGCATCACCTCAGCGCAGAAGACATCTATCGCCAACTGCTCGATCACGGCGACGAGATCGGGCTGGCGACGGTCTACCGGGTGCTGACCCAGTTCGAGGCGGCCGGCCTGGTGCTGAAGCACAATTTCGAAGGCGGGCAGGCCGTCTACGAGCTGGACCGCGGCGGTCATCACGACCATATGGTGGACGTGGATACCGGTCATGTGATCGAGTTCGAGAGCGAGGAAATCGAGGCGCTGCAGCGCCAGATCGCCGCCAAGCATGGCTACGAACTGGAAGAGCACTCGCTGGTGCTGTACGTGCGCAAAAAGCGTCCGCGCTGAGCTGGGTGTCCCCATGCAGCCATGACCGTTACAAGGCGGCCCAGGCCGCCTTGTGCGTTCTGGGGGCGTGTTGGCGGATTCAATGCACGACCTTCCCCCATCAGCCTCGGGCACCTTCCCCCGCGAGCGGGAGTAAGCAAGCCTTGTCGGCGAATGCTGGGGCTTGGCTGGCGGGGAGGGAGCGGGTCAGCTGAGCGAGGAAACCTCGCTGACGAGGGCCGGCAGTTGTGTCAGTGGAAAGGCGCCTCTCGCAAGCGGACGACGGTCGCGGGGCCGCCCAGGCTGCCTGAGTGCATGGAGACGGCCTAGGGAGCTCCACGTGGCCGATTGGTAGCGGCAACCCATGCATCGACAGGGTCGGTGGGCCATGCGTGATTACCCCTACCGGCGCACCGGCGCAGCAGCACCAACAGTGCCGGCTGCCCTGATCAAGCCCTTCGCACTGGCTTGCGAACGACCGAACCCGCTCAGGCGCTCTGCAGCAGCTTGCGGGCGGCCGCGCGCGCTTCCTTGCTCACTTCCACGCCGCCCAGCATGCGTGCCAATTCTTCCTGGCGGGCCTGCGGGCCGAGCAGTTCGACCGCACTCTGGGTCATGCCGTCCACCGGCGCCTTGCTGACCCGGTAATGCGCGTGGCCCTTGGCGGCGACCTGCGGCAAGTGGGTGACGCACAGCACCTGGCGCTCTTCGCCCAGCGCGCGCAGCTTCTGCCCGACGATGTCGGCCACCGCGCCGCCGATGCCCGAATCCACTTCGTCGAACACCATGGTGGGCACGCTGTCCAGGCCCAGCGCCGCCACTTCGATGGCCAGCGAAATGCGCGACAGCTCGCCGCCGGAGGCGACCTTGCGCAAAGCGCGCGGGGGCTGCCCGGCGTTGGCGGCGACCAGGAATTCCACCCGTTCGGCGCCATTGGGGTCCGGCCGGGGGCTCTCGTGCGGCTGTAGCTGGATCAGGAACTGCCCGCCGCCCATGCCCAACTCGCCGATCAGCGCGGTGGTCGCGGCCGACAACGCCTCGGCGGCGGCGGTGCGGCTGTCGCTGAGCACGCCGGCCGCGCTGCGCCAGGCGCCGGTGGCGATTTCGATGTGCTTGTCGAGCTGCTGCAGGCGCTCGTCGGCGCCGCGCAGGCTCTCGACTTCGGCGCTCAGGTGGTCGCGATGCGCGGCCAGTTCGTCCGGCGTGACGCGGTGTTTGCGGGCCAGGTCGTGCAGGCGGCCAAGGCGGCGCTCCATCGCCTCGAACTGGGCCGGGTCGGCCTCCAGGTCGTCGCGCACACGGTCGAGCAGGGCCAGCGCTTCCCCGATCTGGATCACGGCGCTGTCCAGCAGCGCGTCCACTTCGCCCAGCCGCGGTTCGTGTTCGGCCACGCGCGACAAATCGTGGCGGCTGTCCTGCAACAGGCCCAGGGCACTGGCGCCGTCGTCGCCGTTGAGCTGCTGGGCGACGCTGTCGCAGGCACCGATCAGCGCGGTGGCATGGGCCTGGCGGCGGTGATTGACGTCCAGTGCGGCAATCGCGGCCGGATCCAGGTCCTCGCGTTCCAATTCGGCCAGTTGGTGTTCCAGAAAGCCGATCCGGTCGGAGACATCGCCCTGCGCGGAGAGCGCATCACGCTCGTCCAGCAGCGCCTGCCAGCGCTGGCTGGCCTGGCGCACCTGCTCGCGCTGGGCGCTGTTGCGGGCGTAGGCATCGAGCAGGGCGAGCTGGCTGTGCCGGGCCATCAGCGCCTGGTGCTCGTGCTGGCCGTGGATTTCGACCAGTTTCGAGGCGAGTTCCGCCAGTTGCGAGGAGGTGACCGGGCGGCCGTTGATCCAGGCGCGCGAGCCGCCGTCGGCGCGGATGATCCGGCGCAGCTGGCATTGCGCCTCGTCGTCGAGTTCGTTGTCGGCCAGCCAGCGCAGCCCGGGATGCTCGGCCGGCAGCTGGAATTCGGCCGACAGTTCGGCGCGCTCGGCGCCATGACGCACCACGCCGCTGTCGGCGCGCAGCCCGGACAGAAAGCCCAGCGCGTCCACCATCAGCGACTTGCCGGCGCCGGTTTCGCCCGATACCACGGTCATTCCCGGCCCGAATTCCAGTTCGGTGGCACGGACAACGGCGAAATCCTTGATCGAGAGGTGTCTGAGCATGAGGTCGAGTGTGAACGCTTTGGGGAAGCTTAGGGTGGCAGGGGCAGACGGGGAATCGGACGCTTGCCATCCCCGGGGCCAGACATTATCTATGCGCTGTCTCACCGGATGATCCCATGCGCGCGTCCCAGTCCCCAATGCTCGACCCCCGCGCCCGCCAGTTGCTGCGCACCCTGATTGCGCGCTACATCCGCGACGGCGAGCCGGTGGGGTCAAAGACGCTGGCCCAGCATGCGGGTTTGGACGTCAGCCCGGCCACCATCCGCAATATCTTGGCCGACCTGGAAGACGTCGGCCTGCTCAGCTCCCCGCATACCTCGGCCGGACGCGTGCCCACTGCGCATGGCTACCGGGTGTTCGTCGACAGCCTGGTGCAGATGCAGCCGCCTGGCGAAGAGGAAGTCCGCCGCCTGCGCGCGGAGCTGGCCAGCGGCAACGGCACGCAATCGTTGCTGGGCAGCGCCTCGCAGATGCTGTCGGCGATGAGCCACTTCGTCGGCGTGGTCAGCGCGCCGCGCCGCGAGCAGTTCGCGTTCCGGCATATCGACTTCGTGGCGCTGGATGCGCGCCGCGTGCTGGCGATCCTGGTGTTTGCCGACAACGAGGTGCAGAACCGCGTGATCGAGCCGCGCCGCGCTTACGAGCCGGCCGAGCTGGAACGGGTGGCCAATTACCTCAATGCGCAGTTTGCCGGGCGCGCGCTGGCCGACATCCGCGCCTGCCTGCTGCGCGAGCTGCGCATGGCCAAGAGCGAGATGGAACAACTGCTGGCGCACAGCGTGGACCTGGCCAGCGAGGCGCTTGTACCGGCCGATGCCGAGGACATGGTGATGGCCGGGCAGACCCGGCTGATGGGCGTGCAGGACCTGTCGGATCTGGATCGCCTGCGCGAACTGTTCGAGGCCTTCGCCAGCAAGCGCGAGATCCTGCAGCTGCTCGAGCGCACCATCCAGGCGCCGGGCGTGCGCATCTTCATCGGCGAGGAAACCGGCATGGTGTCGCTGGAAGACGTCTCGCTGGTCACTGCACCTTACGCCGCCAATGGCCAGGTGCTGGGCGTGCTGGGGGTGATCGGGCCCAAACGCATGGCCTACGACCGGCTGATTCCGCTGGTGCAGACCGCCGCCGACGTGCTGGGCGCGGCCATGGAGTCGCCCGGTACGCGATAACCGGCATCGATCGGCGCGATGCTTTGCTTGAAACGCGCGCGGGCGCCCATATACGGGGTGACGTTGGGGCGGGCGTTCCGCTTGCCCGGGAACTGCATATGAACCAAGACCACCCCGAATTCGACTCCGAAGACCTGTCCCAGAACCCGCCCGAGACCGATCCGCTCAAGGCCGAGATCGAATCGCTGCGCAGCGAGATCGCCCTGGTCAAGGCCGATGCCCTGCGCGAGCGCGCCGACCTGGAAAACCAGCGCAAGCGTATCGCCCGCGACGTGGAAAACGCGCGCAAGTTCGCCAACGAGAAGCTGCTCGGCGAGCTGCTGCCGGTGTTCGACAGCCTGGACGCGGGACTCACCGCCGCCGGCACCGAGCCCAGCCCGCTGCGCGATGGCCTGGACATGACCTACAAGCAATTGCTCAAAGTGGCCGCGGACAACGGCCTGACCCTGCTCGATCCGGTCGGCCAGCCGTTCAACCCGGACCAGCACCAGGCGATCAGCCAGGGCGAGGCCGAGGGCGTTGCGCCGGGCCACGTGGTGCAGGTGTTCCAGAAGGGCTACCTGCTCAACGATCGCCTGCTGCGCCCGGCCCTGGTGGTCGTGGCCAAGCACGACTGAACCGCAGCGCCGGCTGAACTGCCAGGCGCAGGCATGAAACACAGATGTGTGCCGGTGGCTTGAACACCTGCGCACCACCCCCACATCTCAGCCAGACCCGGCGTCGCCGGACACAGCTACAGAATCATCAGGAGCGTATCCATGGGCAAGATCATTGGTATTGACCTCGGCACCACGAACTCGTGCGTGTCGATCATGGACGGCGGCAAGGCCCGCGTCATCGAAAACTCCGAGGGCGATCGCACCACGCCTTCGATCGTCGCCTACACCAAGGACGGCGAAGTGCTGGTCGGCGCCTCGGCCAAGCGCCAGGCCGTGACCAACCCGAAGAACACCTTCTACGCGGTGAAGCGCCTGATCGGCCGCAAGTTCACCGATGGCGAAGTGCAGAAGGACATCTCGCACGTGCCGTACGGCATCCTGGCGCACGACAACGGCGACGCCTGGGTGCAGACCAGCGATGCCAAGCGCATGGCGCCGCAGGAAATCTCCGCGCGCGTGCTGGAGAAGATGAAGAAGACCGCCGAAGACTTCCTCGGCGAGAAGGTCACCGAGGCGGTGATCACCGTGCCGGCATACTTCAACGACAGCCAGCGTCAGGCCACCAAGGATGCCGGCCGCATCGCCGGTCTGGACGTCAAGCGCATCATCAACGAGCCGACCGCCGCAGCCCTGGCCTATGGCCTGGACAAGAACGGCGGCGACCGCAAGATAGCCGTGTACGACCTGGGCGGCGGTACCTTCGACGTGTCGATTATCGAGATCGCCGAAGTCGATGGTGAAAAGCAGTTCGAAGTGCTGGCCACCAACGGCGACACCTTCCTGGGCGGCGAAGACTTCGACAACCGCGTCATCGAGTACCTGGTCGACGAATTCAACAAGGACCAGGGCATCGACCTGCGTAAGGATCCGCTGGCGCTGCAGCGCCTGAAGGACGCCGCAGAGCGCGCCAAGATCGAGCTGTCGTCCAGCCAGCAGACCGAAGTGAACCTGCCGTACGTCACCGCCGATGCGTCGGGCCCGAAGCACCTCAACATCAAGTTGACCCGTGCCAAGCTCGAAGCGCTGGTGGAAGACCTGGTCAAGAAGTCGATCGAACCGTGCCGCACCGCGTTGAACGACGCCGGCCTGCGCGCCAGCGACATCAACGAAGTGATCCTGGTCGGCGGCCAGACCCGCATGCCGAAGGTGCAGCAGGCGGTTGCCGATTTCTTCGGCAAGGAACCGCGCAAGGACGTCAACCCGGACGAAGCGGTGGCCGTGGGTGCGGCGATCCAGGGCGGCGTGCTGGCCGGCGACGTCAAGGACGTGCTGCTGCTGGACGTGACCCCGCTGTCGCTGGGTATCGAGACCATGGGCGGCGTGTTCACCAAGATCATCGAAAAGAACACCACCATTCCGACCAAGGCCTCGCAGACCTTCTCCACCGCCGAAGACAACCAGTCGGCCGTGACCGTGCATGTGTTGCAGGGTGAGCGCGAGCAGGCCCGCTTCAACAAGTCGCTGGCCAAGTTCGACCTGTCCGGCATCGAGCCGGCGCCGCGCGGCATGCCGCAGGTGGAAGTGTCCTTCGACATCGACGCCAACGGCATCCTGCACGTGTCGGCCAAGGACAAGAAGACCAACAAGGAACAGAAGGTCGAGATCAAGGCCGGTTCGGGTCTGTCGGACGAAGAGATCCAGCGCATGGTCGCCGACGCGGAAGCCAACCGCGAAGAAGACAAAAAGTTCCAGGAGCTGGTGCAGGCCCGCAACCAGGCCGATGGTCTGATCCACGCCACCCGTACCGCGATCACCGAGCATGGCAGCAAGGTCGGTGGCGATGTGATCGGCAAGGTGGAAGCGGCGCTGTCGGATCTGGAAACCGCCATGAAGGGCGACGACAAGGCGCAGATCGAAGCACGCACCAAGACGCTGGAAGAAGCCGGTCAGTCGTTGTACGCAGCAGCTGCGGCGGCAGAGCAGGGCGGTAACGCCGATGCGGCCAGCGGCAACGCCCAGGCCTCCAAGGCCGCCGACGACGTGGTGGACGCCGAGTTCACCGAGGTCAAGGACGACAAGAAGTAAGCCGTGATTTGGGAGTCGGGAGTGGGGATTGGCAAGCGCTAAAGCTTGCCGATTCCCGTCCCGATATCCTTAACGCGTCGCGTCGCCAGGGCGGACCAGCACACGCTGTCCGCTTTTGCGTTTCAACGAATCTCAAATCACGAATCCCGAATCCCGGCTTATGAGCAAACGCGATTACTACGAAGTGCTGGGCGTTGCCCGTGGCGCCAGCGACGAGGAGCTGAAGAAGGCGTACCGGCGCTGTGCGATGAAGCACCACCCGGACCGCAATCCTGGCGACGCGGCTGCCGAAGCGGCGTTCAAGGAATGCAAGGAAGCCTACGAGGTGCTGTCCGATGGCAATAAGCGGCGCGCCTACGACGCGCACGGCCATGCGGCCTTCGAGCACGGCATGGGCGGTGGCGGTGGGCCGGGTGGCCCGGACATGGGAGATATCTTTGGCGATATCTTCGGCAATATTTTCGGCGGTGGCGCCGCCGGTCCGCGCGCTGCGCGACGTGGTGCCGACGTTGGTTACGTCCTGGAACTGGATCTGGAAGAAGCCGTCGCCGGCATCGAGCGCCGCATCGAGATTCCGACGCTGGTCGAATGCGCGCCCTGCCACGGCAGCGGTTCGGAAGACGGCAAGGTCGAGACCTGCGGCACCTGCCATGGGCGCGGCCAGGTGCGCATCCAGCGCGGCATTTTCGCCATGCAGCAGAGCTGCCCGCATTGCGACGGGCGCGGCACGCTGATCCAGAACCCCTGCAAGACCTGCCACGGTGCCGGTCGCGTGGAAGAAGACAAGGTGCTGTCGATCAAGGTGCCCGCCGGCGTGGATACCGGCGACCGGATTCGTCTTGCAGGCGAAGGCGAGGCCGGCCCGGCCGGCACGCCGCCGGGCGATCTGTATGTGGAAGTGCGGGTGCGCGAGCATGCGATCTTCCAGCGCGACGGCGACGATCTGCATTGCGAGGTGCCGATCCGCATTTCGCAGGCCGCGCTCGGCGATACCGTACGCGTGGCGACCCTGGGCGGCGAAGCGGAGATCCGCATCCCGGCCGAGACCCAGACCGGCAAGTTGTTCCGTCTACGCGGCAAGGGCGTGCGTTCGGTGCGCAGCCGCAGCGAAGGCGATCTGTACTGCCGCGTGGTGGTGGAGACCCCGGTCAATCTCACTGCCGACCAGCGCGAACTGCTG
This sequence comes from Xanthomonas euvesicatoria pv. euvesicatoria, assembly GCF_020880415.1. Lineage (GTDB taxonomy): Bacteria > Pseudomonadota > Gammaproteobacteria > Xanthomonadales > Xanthomonadaceae > Xanthomonas > Xanthomonas euvesicatoria. Next base: position 68,493 of record NZ_JAJIUJ010000038.1, read on the forward strand.
CAGCAGTTCGAAGCGACGTTCACCGGCGAGGATGCACGCAAGCATTCGCCCAAGTCGGCCACCTTCATCGACGGCGTCAAGGGGTTTTGGGATCGGATGACGTCCTGACCCAGGCCGTATGAGGTCACGATGGCCCGGCGTGCGGCTTGCTGCGCGTCGGGCTCTTTTTTTGAGTTGTCCCGAAGGCTGCCCGCGATGCAGCCGATGCGTTGAAGTTGCGGATGCAACGCGATGTCAGCGTGAGAATTGCCGGGGCAGCTGCGCGCGTTTCAGTAGCGCCACTGCGAGATCTCCAGCGACATCTCCGCACATCGCACGTGTGTGTTTGACGCGTCGTCATTGCCTTCAGACGCAGCACGCTGTTGCCCGCAAGCGAGCCAACGCCAGTCCTTGATCGTGCAGTTCGGCCATTGGCCTGCAGCATCGGTCGGGCGTCTTTTGGCGTCTCACCTTGCTCAACGAGCGTATTGCCACTCACGCTGCGCCGGCGGGCTTGGGCATCTGGCCATGATGTGTTCAAGACCAGGGGCGTGCTGTTCGGCAGCGCCCACTGCCGGTGATGCCGTTCCTCCACGACATCCTGGCAAGGTTACGCGGATAATCGGTGCCATCTCTCCAGCACGGCCGCCCGCATGAGCGATGCAACCGACAGCCACCTCGTCCATGGTCGCCGCCAGCGTCCGGACGGCCCTTCGCCGATCGACGTGATTTCGGTGCAATCGCAATTGGTCTATGGCCATGCCGGCAACAGCGCTGCGGTGCCGCCGCTGCGCGCGCTGGGACTGCGTGTGGCCGAAGTACCCACCACGTTGCTAAGCAACGCGCCGTTTTACGCGACCCTGCGCGGGCGCATCCTGCCGGCCGACTGGCTGGCGGATTTGTTGCTGGGCGCCAGCGAACGTGGCTTGCCGCAGCGTGCACGCATGCTGGTGTCCGGCTATTTCGGCAGCCTGGCCAACGGCGAAGCCTTCGCCGACTGGCTGGAGCAGACCTTGCCGCAGGCCCCGCAGTTGCGTTATTGCCTGGACCCGGTGATTGGCGACACGCACACCGGCCCATATGTGGAACCCGGGCTGGAGCGCGTGTTCGCCGAGCGTTTGCTGCCGCACGCCTGGCTGGTGACGCCCAACGCGTTCGAGTTGGGACGGTTGACCGGCTTGCCGAGCCTGCAGCAGGACGAGGCCATCGCCGCCGCGCGCGCGTTGCTGGCACGTGGGCCGCAATGGGTACTTGCACACAGCGTGGCCGGTGCCGCAGGTGAGCTGGTGACCTTGGCAGTCAGCGATGCGGCGGTGTATCGGTGGGCCAGCCCGCACCTGCCGGTCGATGTGGCAGGCACCGGCGATGTGCTGATGGCGCTGCTGATTGGCTTCCTGTTGCGCGATGTGCCGTTCGAGCAGGCGGTGGGACACGCGCTCAGCGGCGTGCATGGCGCGCTGGAAGCGACGCTGGCCGCAGGTTTCGAGGAGTTCGACGTGCTGGCCGCGGCGCCGGCCGCACTGGCCGCTGCGCCGCGATTTGCTGTCGAGCGATTGGCATGATCGCGCAGCCGGTGGTCGGCATCGTCGGCATCGCCGGCGCGTACGGGCGCTGGCTGGCGCAGTTCCTGCGCACGCGCATGCAGCTGGACGTGATCGGGTTCGATCCGGCCGACAGCGGCAGCATGGACGAAGCCACACTGGCGCAGCGTGCTGACATACTGATTTTCGCCGCGCCGATTCGCCATACCGCCGCATTGATCGAGCGGTATGTGGCACTCGCCGGCGCACGCGCTGCCGCGCAGCTGTGGCTGGATGTCACCTCGATCAAACAGGCGCCGGTCGCAGCAATGCTGACCTCGCAGGCAGACGTGGTCGGCCTGCATCCGATGACCGCACCGCCAAAATCGCCGACCTTGAAAGGGCGCGTGATGGTGGTCTGCGAAGGGCGGCTGCAGCACTGGTCGGCGTGGGTGCAGAACTTGTGCAGCGCGCTGCAGGCCGAATGCGTGTATGCAACGCCGGAGCACCATGACCGCGTGATGGCGTTGGTGCAGGCGATGGTGCACGCCACTCACCTGGCGCAGGCCGGCACCTTGCGCGACTATGCACCGCTGCTAGGCGAGCTGCGTGCGCTGATGCCGTACCGCTCGGCATCGTTCGAACTGGATACCGCGGTGATCGCGCGCATTCTCTCGCTCAACCCGTCGATCTACGAAGACATCCAGTTCGGTAACCCGTATGTGGGCGAGATGCTCGACCGGTTGCTGCAGCAGCTGCAGCAACTGCGTGCCTTGGTGGCGCAGGGCGACGATGCCGCGCGTGCGCAGTTCCGCACCCAATTCCTGCACGACAACGCGCAAGCCTTGCAGCACGACGCGCTTGCGGAAGGCAATTACACCTACGAGCGCGTGGGCTACCTGCTGGCCGATCTCACCGAGCCGCTGACACTGAGCGTGTATCTGCCCGAAGACCAGCCCGGCTCGCTGCGCGCCTTGCTGCATGTGTTCGAGCGGCATGGAGTGAACCTGTCCTCGATCCACTCGTCGCGCACGCCGGTTGGCGAACTGCATTTCCGGATCGGCTTCGAGGTGGCGAGCGATCGTGCCGCATTGGCGCAGGCAGCGAGCGAGATCGACCGAAGCGGGATCGGCCGGGTGCTGGAGCGTTCCGGCACCTAGTGGCGTGACCAGGCCACCCCCAGAGCGGTCGATTTCATCCACACAGGGTGTGGATGAAACTTGCACAAGCGTGTGGATAACTGCGCACGGCCCTTGCAGCGCAAGGGTCGGGCAGTGGGTGGTCAAAATTTGACCAGGCTGTGAGGTGACGACGCGCGGGTTTGGCTGCCGTTCCTAGAGCGCGGAAAGGCGTAGCTCGCCCCCGTCGGTGACAAACCGCTGCCCCTGACGTTGCAGATGTCGACCGTCGGGAAGCTCGTAACGCGGTGCCGACTGCGGGTTTGCGCGCGGTTGTTGCTCGTCGCGAAATTCGATGATGACGTAAGGCTCGCCATCTGCACCGATTGCGGGAAATTGCCGGAAAGACATACGCACCTCCGAAAGTTCCTGAGTTTGCAGTGCAGATCGCGATGGACTGCACGCCCGGCGCCAAGCCGGTACGGCGAGCATGCGCATGCAGGTGTTACCCAGATGTCGTTATGCGGTGAGGTGTGCAAGACCTGTTGGTTGAGCTCGGCAGGCGTGGGGGCGACAGTGTTTGGCCACGCCGACAAGCGGCTGAGTACGCGTGCGTGGCATGGGCGGCTGCCTGGCAGCGATGGGGCAGGCAGCTGCAACCTCGGGTTCGACCACGCGCCAAGCGCGCTGAAGCGTCGCTGGGCGTAATCAGCCAGCCACCTGCGTGACGGTTGCGTACGTGCGTGCGCTGCGTACGCATTGCTTGAATCCACGGATGCCGCTGCGGCATCGCGAAGTCACTCGCACAACCGCGCGATTGCCCGGCATCACCGCCTGCCCGGCGCGCAGCCGAGCGGTCAACGACTCAACTGCAAGGCATCCCGGTCGGCGGTGGCCGCCGCCAGTTCGGCACGCGCAGAGGCGATGCGCGCCTGCGCATCGATCAGGCGTACGCGCGCGTCGTTGGCGGTTTCCTCGCGCTGGTTGACCAGGAAAAAGTCACCCGAGCCCAGCTCGAAGCGCCGCCGCTCGGCCGCGGCCAGGCGGTCTGCCAGGCCGCGTTCCTCATCGGCGATCTTGGCCAGCCGCTCGGCGGCATTGAGCGAGATGACGATCGATTCGACCTCGATCGAAATCTGGTCGCGTAGAAAACGGCTGCGCTGATCCAGCGCTTCGATCTCGGCACGCGCTTCGGCCACGCGGCCCCTGGCGGCGCGGTTTTCCAGCGGCACGCTGAAACGGAAGCCGATGATGGCGTCGGTCAGCGACCGGTTCGGGCCGCCGACGCCGGGCGGGCCCAGATCCTTGCTGACTTCCACGCTGACATCCAGGCGTGGTTTGAGATCGTTCTGGGCCAGCATCAGCCGTGCGGTGGCCTGGTCGATGCGGGTCAGCACGGCGCGGTAATCCGGGCGCTCCACCGGCGCGGTGATCTTGCTGGCGCCGGCCAGTCCTTCCAGCGCCGAGGTGTCGGCCGGCAGGCGTTCGGCGGACACGATCAGCGGCATGCCGGCCTCGTCGCGCAAATACAGCGACAAGGCGTTGGCCGCATTGGCGAAGTCCTGTTCCGCGCGCACCACCAAGGCGCGACGACGCACCAGATTCTGGTCGTTTTCGGTCAGCAGGATGGTGGGTCGCGCACCGAGCGTGACCTGGCGCGAAATCGCATTGCGCCGTTGCTCGGCCAGTTGCAGCAGCTCGTTGTAGGCGCGCAACTTCAGCCCGGCGGCGACCCAGTTCTGGTAGGCATCCACGGCGCGCCGCTGCACGCCGATGGCCACCATTTCCGCTTCGTACTTGGCCACATCGATATCGGTGCTGGCGATACTGCGCTTGGTGCGGCGTTCGTCGATCACGCGGTCGCGCAGCAGCGCGTACAGCGCGCCGACCTTCACTTCGCCGCCGCGATCGGTATAGGACTTGTCCTCGTAGATCGGGAAGGAGCCACGCGAGGAGCGGTAGCCACCGTAGTAATAGCCGCCGTTCTCTTCGAACGGCCGCTTGACCCCGGTTTCGATCGTACTGCCGTCGTAATAGCCGGCCTCGCGCGAGCGGCCTTCGATGTCGAACACCGTGTCGAAGGCGCCATCGGCCGAGATGCCCTTGCCTTCGGCCTGGCGCACCTTCGCCAGCGCTTCGACGATCTGCGGTGCCGAGCGTGCCGAGGACTGCAGCACCTCATCCAGCGTCAGCGCAGCGGCCTGGGCGAATGCCGCACCGGGGCTGAGTGCGATCAACAGGACGACAAGACGGCCGATCATTTCTTACCCGTCGCTTCGTCTTCGGACTTGGGTGCGGCCGGCTTGGCCTTGCTCTCTTCCTGCGTGGCCGCAGCCGGGCGCCGTCCGAATTCCAAGGGGAAGTTGTTGAGCTGGCGCCACAGTTCGTAGCCGACCTTGACCGTTTCGCCCTGCACCCAGCCGCGCACCTTGCCGCCCTGGCGGGCGAATTCCTGCGCCGGCCATGCCGGCTTGCCCGGCATCGGCTCCACCAGGATGCGGAACAGCCCATCGGGCGCGGCGTTGGGGTCGATGGCGCGCACCCGGCCGTCGAACATGCCGTGCGCCACCGACGGCCAACCGCTGAACTGGATCGCCGGCCAGCCTTCGAATTCCAGCCGCACCGGGCGGCCGGGGCGGATCAGCGGCACGTCGCGGCCGTCGATATACAGCTCGACCGCGCGTTCCACCCGTTCCGGCGCGATCACCGCCAGCACGGTGCCCGGCGAGACCATGGCGCTGCCGCTGGCGGCATTGAGCTGCTGCACGCGGCCGTCGCGCGGGGCGCGCACCAGCTGTGCAGACTGGCGATTCAGCTGGATGTCGATGCGGGTCAGCTTGGCGCGCGATTCGGCCAGCTTGGCGTCGGCTTCGGCCACCTTGATCTGGGTCAGCTCGTAGTCGCGGCGTCCGGCCAGGCCTTCGGCCAGCAATTGTCTGCTACGCGCCACGTCGATGCTGGCCACTGCACGCGACTGCTGGATGGCGGCGATTTCCGCCTGCGCCTGCGCGCGCTCGCTGGCCAGGCGGGTGAGCAGGTCCGGGTCCAGATCGCCGACACGCGCGATCGGGTCGCCCTTGGAAACATGCTGGCCGTCATGCACGTACCAGCGCTCGACGCGGCCCGGCACGAAGGCGGTGACCGGTTGCTGACGGTCGCTGGGATCCAGCGAGACGACCTGGCCTTTGCCACTGGCGGTCTGCACCCACGGCGCCAGTGCCAGGATCGCCGCGGCGATGCCGATGCCGATCAACAGCATCCAGGCGACCGCCTTGGCGATGCTGGGCGGACGCATTGCCGCCAGGGTCGGGAAATGCGCCATGCGATCAGGGGCGTGCGGCATGCGGCACCTCCTGCGTGGATGCGATCAACTCGGCGCGTGTGGCGTAGCGTTGCTGGCGCTCCGGCTCCAGCCGGAACCAGCCATCCAGGGTGATGTCCTCCGGCCGCCCGGTGCACAGCAGCACCGTGGTTCCTGCATCCTTCAAGCGTCGCAGGACCTGGGTCAGGCGCTCGGCCGGGATCAGGTCGTACAGCTGCGACAGCATCAGCACGCGCGGGCGCACCAACAGTGCATTGGCCAGCTTCAGCGCCATGACTTCGCCAATCCACAGCGGGAACCCGGAGGCGGCAAGCCGGGTGTCCAGGCCTTGCGGTAACGCGGCGATGCGCGCGCGCAGGCCCACCGTATCGATGGCTTGCAGCATCGCTTCGGACGTCACATCGGCCGAGGCCATTGCCAGGTATTCGCGAATGGTGACCTCCACGATGGTCGGGCGGTCGAGCACGGTGACTTCCGAACGCAGCAGGTACATATCGAACGTGGCCATGTCCGCACCACCCACCATCACCAGCCCGCGGTCGGGAACGACGTGGCGCTTGAGCACCATGGCCAGCAGGCGCTCGGCGCCGCCATCGGCCAGCGTGACCAGCTGCTCGCCGGCTTCCAGCGCGAAATCGAAACGCGCGCCCTCGATCACCACCCCATCCAGGCGTACCCCGCTGTTGCGCGGCGCCTCGCCGGCGGCAAGCACCGGGCGTTCCTGGGGGATGGCGTACAGCAGCGACAACTCCTCCGCGCTGGCCACCAGGTCGTAGAACGTGTCCAGGTAGCTGCCCAGCTGTGCAATGCCGTAGAACACTGCGCTCAGGATCAGTTCGGCTGCCACCAGCTGGCCGATCGACAGCTCGCCGCGCAGGATCAGGCTGCCGCCCAGCGCCAGCAGCGCCGCGCTGGCCACTGCATAGGTGAGCAGGAATGCCAGCGTCTGGGTGAAGGTGTAGCGGAAATGGCGCCGATGCCGGTCGACATAGTCGGCGGTCACCTTTTCCGAGCGATCCATGGCGAAGTTGAGATGGCGGCTGGATTTATAGAACCCGTTGGAGCCGCCGACGCTTTCCAGCCAATGCGCGGCGTTGTGTTTGGCCTGGCTCAGTTCGACCGCCGAGCGGATCGAACCGCGCGACCAGATCATCCAGATCGAGAAGATGGTCAGCAGCAGCAGCGCGTTGAAGCCGAGGAAAAACGGGTGATAGAAGCTAGTGACGATCAAGCCGACCGCCGACTGCAGCACGATGGTGAACGCACCGACCGCCAGGCTGGGCACTGCCTTTTGCACCACCACCAGATCGAAGTAGCGGTTGAATACATCGCCGCGGTTCTGGTCGGCGAAGAACGGATTTTGCGCATGTACCGCGCGCACGGTGATTTCCGCCACCACGCGTGCGAACAGGCGACGTTCGAACAGCGCCATCACCCACACCCGCATCGCGCTCAGTGCCGCCACCAGCAGCAGCAGGCCCAGCAGCAGGCCGGACAAGGTCCACAGCGGCGTGGGCAGCGCGGTGTTGGCAACGCTGTTGATCAGCAACTGCACCGAGATCGGCGTGGCCAGCGACAGCAGGCTGATCGCAACGCCGTACACCAGGGTCAGGCGCACATACGGCATGTCCGGGCCAACAACTTCCGTCAGCCAGCTCGCCGCTTCCCGCCATCCAATCCGCTTGGCCGCCATTCGATATCCGTTGATGAGTTCAGTGAAGCATTGACGAGTTGCCGGCCCGCAAACAAGGCCATCGCGCTTATGTGCCGCATAGGATTTTCCTATGCAGCCACCGCGCGCAACAGATTGGCGATCAAACCGAAGGCCGGTGCGCGACCGGCACCCTGGCGCCAGAGCAGACCGATCTCCCTATAGTAGCGCCCGCCTTTGACCGGCCGCACCACCACATCGTCGCCTTCGCGGATTTCCTGGCGCACGTACAGGTCCGGGAGCAAGGCAAGACCCATGCCCATGCCGGCCATCTGGCGGATCGCGTCCAGGCTGGTGCCTTCGTAATCGCGCAAGACATTGGCGCCCACGTCCATGGCGATCGCGGCAACCTGTTCTGCCAATCGGTATTCCGGCATCAAGGTCAGCAAGTTGGCACCGCGCAGATCGGCCGGGGTGATGCAGGCCTTGGTGCGCAGCGGATGATCGGCCGCCATGGTCACATGCAGCAGTTCGCGAAACAGCCGCTCGCTGTGCAGGCCGCGGCCGGCCACCGGCAGTTGCGCGAGGACCAGATCGTGCGTGCCGCTGCTCAGGTCGGCGGCGAGTGCGGTTGGCAGGCCTTCGCGCACGTGCACGCGCAGGGCCGGATGCTCGCGATGCAGACGTGCCACCAGGCTGGGCATCAGATAGGCGCCGAGCGTGGGCGAGACGCCAAGGCGAATGGTGCCGATCAAGGTATCGGCGGCGGTGGCGCGGACCTCTTCCAGATCGGTGACATCGAGCAGGATGCTGCGTGCGCGGTCGAGCAGCTCGCGACCGAGCGGGGTCAGGATCGCCTGCGCGCCGCGCTCGAACAGTGGCGCACCGATGATCGCTTCCAACGCGCGGATCTGCTGCGACAACGATGGCTGCGAGACGCCCATCTGCTCGGCGGCACGGGTAAAGCTGCCGGTATCGGCCAGCGCGACGAAATAGCTCAGCTGGCGAAGGGTGGTTCTGGGGCGGGGCATGGGGTCACATCGGATTGCGTGGGAGCGCACGGCCGGCGTGGCCGGTGAGACAAGACGGGCGAGGTACGGCTAGCGAGTGCAGCGGCAGCGCGTCCGGCGAGGGCGGAGGAGCCGTGGTAACCGCAGTGTACGAGTGGCGCATGCCGATTCCGAGCACCGGCCGCGCCCGCATCGCGGTGGGCGCAGTCGTTTCGCTGGTTGCGCCAGGTGCCATCGCTGGAACGACGGCACCTGGCGGCGCTCATTGGTCGATGAACTGCAGCCGCGCCAGCTCCGCATACAGCCCACCTTCGGCGATCAACTGCGCATGCGTACCCTGCGCGACGATGCGCCCAGCATCCATCACCACGATGCGGTCGGCCTTGAGCACGGTGGCCAGGCGGTGCGCGATCACCAGCGTGGTGCGGCCTTCCATCAGCCGCTCCAGCGCCTGCTGCACGGCGCGCTCGCTTTGCGCATCGAGCGCGCTGGTGGCTTCGTCCAGCAGCAGGATCGGCGCGTCCTTGAGCAGCGCACGCGCAATGGCCACGCGTTGCTGCTGGCCGCCGGACAGGCGCGTGCCGCGCTCGCCCAGTTCGCTGGCGTAGCCCTGGGGCAGGGCGCGGATGAAGCCATCGGCTTCGGCGGCGGCCGCTGCCGCTTCCACTTGTGCATCGCTGGCTTGCAGGCGCCCGTAGCGGATGTTGTCGGCGGCGCTGGCGGCAAACAACGTAGGTTGCTGCGGTACCAGCGCGATGTGTTCGCGCAGCAGGACCGGGTCGACGTCGCGCAGGTCGATCTCGTCGATGCGCACCTTGCCGCTGACCGGGTCGTGGAAACGCAGCAGCATCGACAGCACCGTGCTCTTGCCCGCTCCGGACGGGCCCACCAGCGCCACGGTTTCGCCGGGGCTGACATGCAGGTCGAACCCATCCAGCGCCGGCGCGTCCGGGCGTTGCGGGTAATGGAAGACCACCCGGTCGAAATGGATCGCGCCGCGCAGCGGCTGCGGCAAGGCCTGCGGCGTGGCCGGCGCCACGATCGCCGGTTGTTCGTCGAGCAATTCACTCACCCGGCCCATGCCGCCGGCGGCACGCTGCAACTCGTTCCAGACCTCGGCCAGCGCCCCGACCGACCCGCCGCCGATCAGCGCGTACAACACGAATTGGCCGAGCGTGCCCGGCGTCATGCGGCCAGCGATCACATCGTGCGCGCCAAGCCACAACACCGCGACGATCGCACCGAAGATCAGCATGATCGCCACCGCGGTCACGGTGGCCTGGGTGCGGATGCGCAGCTTGGCGGTATCGATGGCGGCAAACAGCGCAGTACTGAAACGTTGGCTTTCGTAACGCTCGCGCGCGTGTGCCTGCACGGTACGCACCGCGCCCAGGGTTTCGGCCGCCAGCGTATTGGCGTCGGCCACGCGGTCCTGGCTTGCGCGCGAAATCTTCTGCAGGCGGCGTGCGCCCAGCACGATCGGCAGCACCGCCAGCGGAATGCCGATCAAGGTGAAGCCGGCCAGCCGCGGGCTGGTGACCAACAGCATGACCATGCTGCCGATCACCGTGACCGAACTGCGCAAGGCCACCGACATGGTGGTGCCGATCAGCCCCCGCAGCAATTCGCTGTCGGCCGACAGGCGCGACACCAGTTCGCCGCTGCGGCTGCGGTCATGGAACCCGGCGTCCAGTCCGATCAGGTGCGCGTACAGCCGGCCGCGCAGGTCGGCGACCACTTTTTCGCCCAGCAGGGCGACGAAATAGAAGCGCGCCGCAGTTGCCAACGCCAGCACGACCGAAACTGCGAACAGCAGCGAGAACGCCTGGTTGATCTGCGAGTCGCCGGAGAAGCCCTGGTCGATCATGCGCTTGACCGCTGCGGGCAGGCTCAGTGTGGCGGCAGCGGAAATCGACAGCGCGACCAGCCAGGCGGCGAACAGGCCGCGCTGACGTTGGACGAATGGCCACAAGGTGCGCAGGCTGCCCAGCTTCCGCAACGGGTTGGGACGTGCAGCGGCTGGCTCGGTCATGCGGCTTCCGGGGTTGAGAGATGGACACGATTGCGAGTGGCGTCGCACAGGCGGGTTTTCAAGCCGGCGAGCTGATCTGCAGGCAGTTGCACGCGCAACGCTGCACCTTCGGCATCGAAGCGTTCGTCCAGTTTGTCGGCATGGAAGGCCGCCAGTGCTGCGTGCACCAGGCCCAGATCGTCGAACCGGCATTGCACCTGCACCAGCGACAACGCGATCAATGGCTGTCGCGTTGCTAGCCGCAGGCACTCGGCCGCGGTACCGCCGTAGGCGCGCACCAGCCCACCAGCACCGAGCTTGATGCCGCCATACCAGCGCGTGACCACGACCACCACCCGATCGAAGCCCTGGCCATCGATGGCGGCCAGGATCGGCCGGCCGGCGGTGCCGCTTGGCTCGCCGTCGTCGCTGGAGCGGTAGTCCTGCCCGAAGCGATAGGCCCAGCAGTTGTGCGTCGCGTCCGGCACTGCCACGCGCTGCACGATCTCCAACGCATGCGCGGGAGCATCCAATGCGGCAGCGTGGGCCACAAAGCGACTGTGCTTGATGTCCAGACTGTGGTGCGCATCAGCGGCGAGGGTATCGAGCATCGCCGCCATTCTATGCGAGGCGGTGCTACCGATCGCTGCAGCCATCGTGACTGCCGTTGCAAGCTGGCAACACGGCGCCGTGCGCGTGCCGTCGTGCTGCAGCACCTGCGCAGTGTGGCAGTGACGGCGGGCGACGCGCCGGCAGTGGCATCGTGCGTGCCGACGCCGCGGCAGCGGCTACGTACACACCGTCATCGTGTGCCAGGCGACCAGGGAGCCGCGCTCTGCAACCCAGCCGACGCGCAGTGAGACGCCGTTTGTCTTGGCTGCCTTCTATTACACCAGCGTGGAACGACGCTTCTCGTCGATCCATTTCGACGCCTGCGCCGGGGTGTAATGCTGCATCCAGTCGAGCATCTGCTCGATATCGGCGCCGTACCACAGGTCGGCGCGTTGGTCCGGATGCAGGAAGCGCTCTTCGACCATGCGGTCGATCATGCCAATCAGTGGTGCGTAAAACCCTTCGATGTCCAGAAACGCGCACGGCTTGTTGCCGATGCCGAGCTGGCGCCAGGTCAGCATTTCGAAGATCTCTTCCATGGTACCGAAGCCGCCGGGCAGGGCCACGAACGCATCCGACAGCTCGAACATGCGCATCTTGCGCTCATGCATGGAGCCGACGATTTCCAGCGTGGTCAACCCACGGTGCGCCACTTCCCAATCGGCCAGCTGCTGCGGAATCACCCCGGTCACTTCACCGCCGGCCGCCAGCACCGCATTGGCCACGGTGCCCATCAAGCCAACGTTGCCGCCGCCATACACCAGGCGCAAGCCCTGCTTGGCGATGCGATCGCCCAACGCAATGGCGCGCTCGGCATAGGCGGGTTTGTTGCCGGCATTGGAGCCGCAGTAGACGCAGATGCTTTTCATGGGATTCGGGATTGGGGAGTAGGGATTCGTAAAAGCGGGGGCGCGCCGCGTCGATGTCATCTGGAAAGCCGTGGAATGCACGTTGCACGACTGTTCTGACTGGGCCTGAAAAACTTAACGCCGGAATCTACCCGGCGTTATGTCATGGCTGGGAATAGTCAGAGGCGGGAACCGCAGTTGCGAATCCCAACTCCCGAATCCCAAATCCCGGCCTCAGTTAGCCTTATGAATCGCGCGCTTGCTCACCGCCATGGCGGCATCGTGGATCGCTTCGGACAGCGTCGGATGCGCGTGGCAGATGCGCGCCAGGTCGTCGGCCGAACCGTTGAACTCCATGGTCAGCACGCCTTCGTGCACCAGCTCGGACACGCCCACGCCCACCAAGTGCATGCCCAGCACGCGGTCGGTTTCGGCATCGGCGATGACCTTGACGAAGCCGGCTGGCTCGCCCATGGCCACCGCGCGGCCGATCGCTGCGAACGGGAAGCTGCCGGCCTTGTAGGCGACGCCTTCGGCCTTCAACTGCTGCTCGGTCTTGCCGACCCAGGCGATTTCCGGCTCGGTGTAGATGACCCACGGAATGGTGTCGAAGTTGACGTGACCCGGCAGGCCGGCAATCAGCTCCGCCACCGCGATGCCTTCCTCGAAGCCCTTGTGCGCCAGCATCGGGCCGCGCACGCAGTCACCGATCGCCCACACGCCATCCACGCCGGTGTGGCAATGCCCATCGACCTCGATCTGGCCGCGGTCGGTGACCTTGACGCCCGTGCCTTCGGCCAGCAGGTTCTTGGTGGCGGCCTTGCGGCCCACGGCCACCAGCAACTTGTCCACGGTCAGGGTCTGCTCGCCGGCCGCGTCGGTGTAGCTGAGCACCACCTGCTTGGCATCGCCACTGCCGGTGATCTCGGTCTTGCTGACCTTGGCGCCCAGCTTGATGTCCAGACCCTGCTTCTTGAATTCCTTCAGCGCGGTCTTGGCAACCTCGGCATCGGCCAGCGCCAGGAAGTCCGGCAGCGCCTCGAGGATGGTGACCTCGGCGCCCAGGCGCTTCCACACGCTGCCCAGCTCCAGACCGATCACGCCGGCGCCGATGACCGCCAGACGCTTGGGAACGGCGGTGAAATCCAGGCCGCCGACGTTGTCGACGATGGTGTCGCCGTCGAACTTGGCGAACGGCAGTTCGATCGACTCCGAACCGGCCGCCAGGATCACGTTGGTGCCCTTGAGTTCGATCTCGCCGCCTTCGTGCTGGGTCACCTTGACGATGTTGCCCGGCAGCAACTGGCCGAAGCCGTAGTACGGAGTGATCTTGTTGGCCTTGAACAGCATCGCGATGCCGCCGGTGAACTGCTTCACGATCTTGTCCTTGCGGCCGATCATGGTGGGCACGTCCATCTTGGCGTCGTTGAAGCTGATGCCGTGGTCGCCGAACAGGTGCCCCATGTTCCAGAACTGGCGCGAGGAATCCAGCAGCGCCTTGGACGGAATGCAGCCCACGCGCAGGCAGGTGCCGCCCAGCGCCGGCTTGCCGTCCTTGCCCAATGCCGCGTCGATGCAGGCGACCTTCATGCCCAGCTGCGCCGCACGGATGGCGGCGTGATAACCGGCCGGACCGGCACCGATGACGACGACGTCGAATTGTTCTTGTTCGCTCATTCTTCGCTCACGAGATTAGGAATTGGGGATTGGGGATTCGCAAAACGCAGGATGCTCGAGACCGGGATGCTTTCGCCATCCCGAATCCCGAATCACCAATCCCGGCTTTCATCACAGACCGAACAGCATGCGGCCCGGGTTTTCCAGCTGATTCTTGATGTCGACCAGGAACTGCACCGAATCCTTGCCGTCGATGATGCGGTGGTCATAGGACAGCGCCAGGTACATCATCGGGGCGATCACGACCTGGCCGTTCTCGGCGATCGGACGTTCCTTGATCGCGTGCATGCCCAGGATGGCGCTCTGCGGCGGGTTGATGATCGGCGTGGACAGCAGCGAGCCGAAGGTGCCGCCGTTGGTGATGGTGAAGGTGCCACCCTGAAGGTCGTCCAGGCCCAGCTTGCCGGCGCGCGCCTTGGCGGCGTAGTCGGCAATGCCTTGCTCGACATCGGCGAACGACTGGCGCTCGACGTTACGCAGCACCGGCGTGACCAGGCCCTTGTCGGTCGACACCGCGATCGAGATGTCGCTGTAGCCGTGATAGATGATGTCGTCGCCGTCGATCGAGGCGTTGACCAGCGGGAAGCGCTGCAGCGCGTTGGCGGCGGCCTTGACGAAGAAGCTCATGAAACCGAGCTTGATGCCGTGTGCCTTCTGGAACTCGTCCTGCAGTTCCTTGCGTGCGGCCGACACCTTGGCGAGGTTGACCTCGTTGAAGGTGGTCAGCATCGCGGTGGAGTTCTTGGACTCCATCAGGCGCTTGGCAATGGTCTTGCGCACGCGGGTCATCGGCACGCGCTCTTCCGGACGGGCGCCCGAGGCCTTGCCGACGCCGCCGGCCTTGGCGAAGTTGACGATGTCTTCCTTGGTGACCGCGCCACGACGGCCGGTGCCTTCGACCTGCGACGGGTCCACGCCCTGGGTGATTGCGGAGAAACGCGCACCCGGCGGCAGCGCATCGGCAGCCGACTTGGACGCAGCAGCAGGCGCGGCGGCGGCAGCCGGTGCCGGAGCGGCGGCCGGCGCAGCAGCGGCAGGCGCCGGTGCATCGGCCTTCTTCTCTTCAGCCGGTGCAGCGGCAGCCACGGCGCCTTCTTCGATGATCGCCAGAATCTGGTTGCTGGTGACCGTGCTGCCGGTGTCGAACTTGATTTCCTTCAGTACGCCGTCGACCGGCGAAGGAACTTCCAACACGACCTTGTCGGTTTCCAGGTCGACCAGATTCTCGTCGCGCTTGACCGCTTCGCCGGCCTTCTTGTGCCAGCTGGCGATGGTGGCGTCGGAAACGGATTCGGGCAGTACCGGAACTTTGACTTCGGTGGCCATTCGGGGAGCGTCCTAGGGTTTTCGTTCTTTGGGGAAGAGGAGTTATTCAGCGACTTGGTCGTTGAACGGGTTGAGCAGCGCATCGGCGACCAGCTTCTGCTGCTCGATGATGTGGTCGGCCATGTGGCCGGCGGCAGGCGAGGGCGAACGGGCACGGCCGGCGTAATGCAGGCTCTGACCGCCGGCCAGGCAGAAGTTGAGGTGGTGGCGGATCTGGTACCACGCACCCTGGTTCTGCGGCTCTTCCTGGCACCACACCACATCGGTGGCGTTGCCGTAGGCCTTGAGCTCGGCCGCCAGCTGCGCGCGCGGGAACGGATACAGCTGTTCGATGCGCACGATGGCAACGTCGTCCTGGCCGCGCTTGGTCTGGTCTTCGAGCAGGTCGTAATAGACCTTGCCCGAGCACAGCACCACGCGCTTGACCTTGGCCGCGTCGGCCTTGGCGTCCGGGATCAGATGCTGGAACTGACCGTCGGCCAGTTCTTCCAGGCTCGACACCGCCAGCTTGTGGCGCAGCAACGATTTGGGCGTCATCACCACCAGCGGCTTGCGGGTGGTCATGCGCATCTGGCGGCGGATCATGTGGAAGCACTGCGCCGGCGTGGTCGGTACGCAGACCAGCATGTTCTCCAGCGCGCACAGCTGCAGGAAGCGCTCCAGACGTGCGGAGCTGTGTTCCGGGCCCTGGCCTTCGTAGCCGTGCGGCAGGAACAGCGAGAGGCCCGCGATGCGGCCCCACTTGGCTTCGCCGGCGGCGATGAACTGGTCGATCACCACCTGCGCGCCGTTGGCGAAGTCGCCGAACTGCGCTTCCCAGATGCACAGTGCATTCGGGTCGGTGGTGGAGTAGCCGTATTCGAAGCCCATCACCGCTTCTTCGCTCAGCAACGAGTCGATGACGGTGGCGTCTTCCGGGTTCTGCACCAGCTGGCGCAGCGGCAGATAGTAGTCGTCGGTCTTCTGGTCATGCAGGATCGCGTGACGGTGGAAGAACGTGCCGCGGCCGGCGTCCTGGCCAACCAGACGCAGCTTGTGGCCTTCGGCCAGCAGCGTGGCGTAGGCCAGGTTTTCGGCAAAGCCCCAGTCGCCGGGCTGATCGCCGGCAGCCATCTTGACGCGATCTTCGTAGATCTTCGCCACGCGGGCGTGCAGTTCGACGCCTTCCGGGATGGTGGTGATCAGCTTGGCCAGACGGTCCAGCTGGTCGCGCTTGACGCGCGTGTCCACCGGATCGGCAGCGGTTCCGACCAGGTACTTGGACCAATCGATGGCGAATTCGTCCGGCTTGCGCTTGGCCAGTTCGGTGGTGTATTCGCCCGAATCCAGCTTGTTGCGGTAGCCGTCCACCAGTGCCTTGGCCTCGTCGGCGCTCAGCACGCCTTCGCTTTCCAGCTTGGCGGCATACAGCTCGCGGGTGGTCTTGTGCTTGCGGATGGTCTGGTACATCACCGGCTGGGTCGCTGCCGGTTCGTCGGCTTCGTTATGGCCCCAACGGCGGTAGCACACCAGATCGATGACCACGTCCTTCTTGAACTGCTGGCGGAACTCGTAGGCCAGCTTGGACACGAACATCACCGCGTCCGGGTCGTCGCCGTTCACGTGGAAGACCGGCGCGCCGATCATCTTGGCCACGTCGGTGCAGTACAGCGTGGAACGGGCGTCGTCGCGGGTGCTGGTGGTGAAGCCGATCTGGTTGTTGACCACGATGTGCACGGTGCCGCCGACCGCGAAACCGCGCGCCTGCGACATCTGGAACAGCTCCATCACCACGCCCTGGCCGGCGAATGCGGCATCGCCGTGGATCAGGATCGGCAACACGCTCTTGCGCTCGGCATCGCCGAAACGCTCCTGGCGCGAACGCACGCTGCCGACCACGACCGGGTCGACGATTTCCAGGTGCGAGGGGTTGAAGGCCAGCGCCAGGTGCACCTGCTTGTCCGTGCCAACGGCAATGTCGGCCGAGAAGCCCATGTGGTACTTGACGTCGCCGGTGTGCGCGCGGTCGTCATGGGCATGCTCGAACTTGCCTTCGAATTCGTCGAACAGCTTGCGCGGATTCTTGCCCAGCGTATTGACCAGCACGTTGAGGCGGCCGCGGTGGGCCATGCCGATCACGATGTCCTTGACCTGATCGTTGCCGGACTGGCGAATGATCTCGTCCATCATCGGGATCAGCGAATCGCCGCCTTCCAGCGAGAAACGCTTCTGACCGACGTACTTGGTGTGCAGGTAGCGCTCCAGGCCTTCGGCAGCGGTGAGCCGCTCCAGGGTGCGCTTGCGGCTGGCCGCATCGCCGGCAATCTTGCCGCCGGCGTCTTCCAGGCGCTTGTAGATCCACTGGCGCTGGTCGAACTCCTGGATGTGCATGAACTCGGCGCCGATGCTGCTGGCGTACGTCGCCTTCAGGCGCGTCAGCAGATCCTTGAGCTTCATCCGCGGCTGGCCACCGACGCCGCCGGTGCTGAATTCGCTGTCCAGATCGGCCTGGGACAGGCTGTGGAACGGCAGGTCCAGGTCGGGCGGGTTGACCGGCGGGACCAGGCCCAGCGGGTCGAGCTGTGCGCCGAGGTGGCCACGGGCGCGGTAGGCGGTGATTAGACGGCCGACATTGCGCTCGCGCTCGTCACTGGCGCCTGCGCCGGTGCCGGCGTTGGCAGCCTGCTTGGAAGCGGTGAGGATGTGGGCGATGGCCGCCGAATGCGGGACGTCACCGGCACCGCGACCTTCGAAACCATCGAAGTAGCTCTTCCACTTCGGATCGACACTGTCCGGGGCGACGAGGTACTGCTCGTACAGATCCTCGATATAGGCGGCGTTGCCGCCGGCGAGCTGCGATGACTGCGCGAACTGCTTTAGGAGATTATCCACGATGGTAAGTCGGGTCTGCTGTGGGGATGATTGTGCGGAAGCGGCAGGGCGAGATGCCCCATCGGTCGGTCTCAAATCTCGAAAAATTATACCCCCTTGCGCTAGTGAGGGGGCGTCTGCAAGCTGACCGGCGGGGTAGACCAATTGCGCGCGCGCCTACGTGCAAGGGGCGCTTTGGGGTCAGATGCCGAGCGCGCGCGGCTCGTTCCAGAGCGCGCTGCGCTCCCATATCTGCGCGAATTCGCGCTCCAACTGGCGGCTGCGCGCTGCGCCCGACAGCCAGGTTTCGCCATCATCGAAGCGATGACCTGTTGGACGAAAGTAGTAGGCGTCGTCGCCGACGACATAGGCCGATGCAAAACTTGCATCGACCGGGTCGCTGACCGCGCGGAACCGGAACACGCTGGGCAGGCGCTGTGCCAGGCGCAGCATCGCGCTGCAGCTGGCCGCGGCGCTGGCGGTGTCCTGCACCAGGACATGTACGCGCTTGTCGTGGCGGGCGGTGGCGAAACGGCGCAGCGCATCCAGCACCGCCGCGTTGTCGAACAGGGGCGGGTCCAGGGCGCGGGTGTAGATGAGCACCTGGCGGCGCGCGGCGCACAGCAGCCCGGTGGTGGCGGCCAGGGCTGCGGTGAAGGTGTCCACTGCCATCGGGCCGTCGAGGCGACGGTGCACGACGGTGCCGGGCGCATCGCGGGCCTGGCCGATGCGCTCGGGTGAAAGGGGAGGCGCGTCGGGCAGAAAGCCCTGGCGCGCGAAGACCGCTTCCGCAGCTGGGGTGGGACATGCGTGCAGGCCGGGCCAGCCGTGCTGCCGTGCCGCGTCGACCGCGGCAGCGAGCAGTTGGTCCGCCACGCCACGGCGGCGCCAGTCGGGCAGAACGCCGAGCCGGTCGAGACGGCGGTCGGCGGTGAGCCGCACCGAGGCGATCAACTGGCCGTCGTCGGTGCGCGCTGCCAGATGCAGGCTGAGTGGGTCCAGTGCATCCCACTCGACACCGCTGGTGTCGCCCGCGGTGTCAGTGGCACAGGCCGGCCGCAGCGCACGCAGCGCCGCGGCGTCGGCGGCCGGGTCCAGCGTGACGATCTGCGGTCTGGCGTGCGCGCTCATGCAGGCTTGGTGGCGTCGTCGCTGTCGTCGGAATCGGTCTCGTCGGCGATCGCGCTGTCGACTTCCTGCTCGGCTTCGGCGGCGTCGCCGGGTTCGACATCGGCCTGCAGCGCCTCTGCCGGGGTGTCGGCAGAGGCGGCAACCTGTTCGACATCGGCGTCGGCATCGATGTCCCCGTCCGCCTCCGGCGCGTCGTCGTCGGCGTCTTGGTCGTCGTGGTCGGCCGACACGCTCAGGGCATGCGCGTGGTCGTCGTCTGCGATGTCGTCCTCGGCATCTTCGTGGGCGCGCTGGTAGTGGCCCTGTGCCAGCAGCTCCAGCACCACCTCGCGGCCACGCGGGGACAACTGCGCGTACAAGGTGCCGTCGATCTCTTCGGCTGCCGCCAGCCGGGACGCATCCTTGGCCGACAGCGCAAACTCCAGGCCGCTGCAGAACAGCGTGGCACCGCGCTTGGCGCGCCGCCAGGCCAGTCGCGACCACGGGTGGCGGTGCAGCAGCACGCCTTCCTCCAGCGCCTGCTCGACCGCTTCGCGCGGGATTGGCTCGGGCGCCGGCACCACGTCGCCGGAGGCGCGGTAGGTGGTCATGAAGCGGCCGAACCAGTCGCCCAGACGGTCGGGGTCGTTCATGCGCAGCGCATTGAGCGCAGCGACCACGCGGTTCATCGCGGTGACGTCGATCTCGTAGGGGTCGGCCGGCACCTTGAGGTCTTGGTCGTGATAGCGCACGGCATCGTCTGCATCGGCAATCAAGGTGTCCAGGTAATCGCCGATCAGCTCGGCCGAGGACGGTGCGCGGGTGCCGATGGAGAAGGTCAGGCAGGCGTCTTCGGCCACGCCGTGGTGCGGGATCAGCGGCGGCAGGTAGAGCATGTCGCCCGGGCCCAGCACCCAATCGTGGGTGGGCTTGAACTCGCGCAGCAGCTTGAGCTCGACATCGTCGCGGAACGCCAGCGGCGTGGCCTTGCGGCCCTGGACGGTGCGCGCATCGATCTGCCAGCGGCGGTGGCCCTGGCCCTGCAGCAGGAACACGTCGTAATGGTCGACGTGCGCGCCCACCGAACCACCGGTGGCGGCGAAGCTGATCATGATGTCGTCGATGCGCCAGCGCGGCAGGAAGCGGAAGTGCTCCAGCAGGGCACGCACGTCGGCGTCCCATTTGTCCACGTCCTGCACCAGCAAGGTCCAGTCATGGTCGGGCAGGCCGGGGAAATCGGTTTCCTGGAACGGGCCGGTGCGCACGTCCCAGCCGTCGGTGGCGCGGTCGTGGCTGATCAGGCGCGCCAGCACGCCGTCTTCGCAGGCCAGCCCGGCCAGGTCTTCCGGCTGCAGCGGCGAGGCGAAATCCGCGAACGCATTGCGGATCAACAGCGGGTGCTTGTGCCAGTAATTGCGCAGGAAACGCTCGACCGGCATGCCCAGCGGCTGTCCCGGACGGGCCTGGACTTCGATGGCAAGTGGGGTCGCTTTACGTACGGCCATGTGGGGTCCTTACACGATGTAGAAGAGAGTGTGGTGCGCGGCATCGGCCGGCGCCAATGGCCTATTGTCGACTGCCCGCGCCGGATGTCCACCTGTGCGGCGCGCAGCGTGCCGGCTCGCGTTCGCCGCTGCAGGGCTGGTCGGCATTTCCGATCGCTTCTTGATGTCGATGGCCTTGCGAGCGGCATGGTGGCGCTATCGGCGCACGCCGATCGCCGCGTGCGCCGATAGCGCACCAGCGCGCATCACATCACCTTGTTGCCGCTGCCACGGTCGTCCAGTACAGGCTTGCTGGATGGGTTGACGGTGTTGTCGTTGCCCGAAAACCGCACCTGTTTCACGGCGCGCGCGAGCACAAGATTCTTGTTGCCCTGGATATCCACGCGATCGACATCGGTGAGATTGAGCGTGTTGTCGTGACCGCTCACGCTGAGCTGGCCAAGTTGCTGGTTGAGCACCGTGAAGTTGCTTCCCTCCAGGCGAATGCTGCGCGCGGTGTCCAGATTCATCGCGCCACGCGAGGCGGTGATGGTGACCGTGCCGCACTCGCCGTGCAGGATCCATTCGCTGTCATTGCGGGTCAGCCGGACATCCTTGCCGGCACAGTCTGCGCCGCTGGCCGGATCGGTCAGCGTGTTAGATACCGCCGACGGGGCCTGCGCGGCGGGGCCATCGCCGCCGCATCCGCTCAGTGCGAGGACGCTTCCCAGCGTCAACAGGGTCAGTGCCGTATGAGTGACGCGCATCGCCGATCTCCTGAAAGTGAGGCCGGCACGATAGCAGTCCGGTTCGGTCACCATGTGCAGGCCCTCGCCGGCCGCCCGTCCGCGTGCGGGGGGCGACGCGTCCCGCCCCGGGCGTCTTGGCCTCGTCATCATTGGCCTTGATCGTGCTGCATCGGCATGTGGTGATGCCGATGCAGCTTCGCCGATGAGGTCCGATGACGTGGCCCGCTTCGCAAGCCCTGCACCGCGTGCGGTTCGGTCTGCTCAGATCGCGCGCGCCAGCTGCTCGGCCAGGCCGGTATAGGCGCCCGGGGTGAGCGCGCGCAGGCGCTGCTTGTCGTCTTCCGGCAGTTGCAGGCTTTCCACGAAAGCTTGCATCGAGGCGGCGGTGATGCCCTGGCCGCGGGTCAGCGCCTTGAGTTGTTCGTAGGGGTTCGGCAGGCCGTGGCGGCGCATGACCGTCTGTACGGCTTCGGCCAGCACTTCCCAGGCCGCATCCAGGTCGGCATCCAGGCGCTCGGGGTTGACGGTGAGCTTGCCCAGGCCCTTGGCCAGCGAATCCAGCGCGACCTGGGTGTGGCCGAACGCGGTGCCGAGTGCGCGTAGCACGGTGGAGTCGGTGAGGTCGCGCTGCCAGCGGCTGATCGGCAACTTGGCGGAAAAGTGCTCGAACAGCGCGTTGGCGATGCCGAGATTGCCCTCGGCATTTTCGAAGTCGATGGGGTTGACCTTGTGCGGCATGGTCGAGGAGCCGACTTCGCCCTCTTTCAGCTTCTGCTTGAAGTAGCCCAGCGAGATATAGCCCCAGATGTCGCGCGCCAGGTCGATCAGGATGGTGTTGGCGCGGCGGCTGGCATCGCCGATTTCGGCCACATTGTCGTGCGGCTCGATCTGGGTGGTGTAGGGATTGAACACCAGCCCCAGGCTTTCCACGAAACGCTGTGCGAACGCTGCCCAGTCCAGGTCCGGGTACGACACCAGGTGCGCGTTGTAGTTGCCGACCGCGCCGTTGATCTTGCCGGTCAGTTCGACCGCGGCGATCTGCTTGCGCTGGCGCTCCAGGCGCGCGACCACATTGGCGATTTCCTTGCCCAGCGTGGTGGGCGAGGCGGTCTGGCCGTGGGTGCGCGAGAGCATCGGCTGGGCGGCCTGGGCGTGGGCGAGGGTGCGCAACGCGGCGGTAATGCCGTCCAGGCTGGGCAGCAGCATCTCGCGGCGGGCCTGCTCCAGCATCAGCCCGTAGCTGAGGTTGTTGATGTCTTCGCTGGTGCAGGCAAAGTGCACGAATTCCAGCGCCGGACCCAGCTCGGCGTCGTCCTTGAGCTGCTCCTTGATGAAGTACTCCACCGCCTTGACGTCATGGTTGGTGGTGCGCTCGATCTCCTTGACCCGCGCGGCATGCGCCACGCTGAAATCGTCGGCCAGGGCGCGCAGGCGCTGCGCGGCAGCCGGCGAGAACGGCGCCAGTTCGGCGATGCCCGGCTCGGCGGCCAGTGCCAGCAGCCATTCGATTTCGACCTTGACCCGCGCCTTGATCAGGCCGTATTCGGAGAAGATCGGGCGCAGCGCATCCACCTTGGAAGCGTAGCGGCCGTCGAGCGGGGACAGGGCGAGCAGGGCGGAATCCGACATGGGCAAGGGCGGCAGCGGTGATGGTGGGGCCAGCATTCTACGCCGCCAGGGCCGCGGGCAGGCCCGCTGCGCTGGAAAGTGGGTTGCCAGGCCCACGCCAGCGTGGGCTGAATGGCGGGCTATCAGCGCGGCAGAGACGCCCGACATGGCGCGAGCTGCACTTTATGGTAGAGCTCCCCGCGCTGTTCCGGCCTGCCATGCGCCCGATCTTCGCTCGTCTCGCCTTCGCGATCTTGCCCGCCGCGCTGCCCGCCACCGCGCAGGATGCCGATTTCGCCGCGCAGGCGGCGGCGCTGTATCGCACCCCGCCAGCGATCGCCAGCTGCCGGGCCGGCGAGTTGCAGCCGGCGCAGCGACAACGCGTGCTGGCGCTGATCAACGATATCCGTCGGCTGCACGGTCTCGACGCGGTCGACGACGACCCGGCGGCCGAGCCCGAGGCCACCCAGGCGGCATTGGTGATTGCCGCCAACGGCCGCCTCAGCCATACGCCGACGCCGGACTGGCGCTGCTATTCCGACAGCGCGGCCAAGGGCGCGCGCCGCAGCCTGATCTATGGCGGGGTCAGCTCGCCGCTGCTGCGTTTTTCCAGCGCCGATGAGATCGTGATCGAGTGGCTGACCGACGCCAACAACGTCAGCGCCGGTGGACTGGGGCACCGGCGCTGGCTGCTGGATCCGTTTCTGCAACGCGTCGCCTTCGGCATGGTGGCCGGCCGCAATGGCGCTGCGTTCAGTAGCGGTGCCGCGCTGCGCTTGGTTCCGACGGTCGGCGTCGCCGCGCGAACGCGCGAGGATTTCGTCGCCTGGCCGATCGGCGAGTACCCGGGCCGGTACTACGCCGACGACGCGTTGTTGTCGTTCACCGCCTTGCCGGACCGCAAGCGCAAGTTCGCCAATCGCGATGTCGACTACGCCGATGCGCAGGTGGAGATCCGTGAGCGCGATGGACGCCAGCTGCAGGTGCGCAACCTGAGCGAGGACCACGAAGGTTTCGGGGTGCCCAACAGCCTGCAATTCCGGGTGCCGCGCTTGCAGCCGGGTGTGATCTACGACGTGACCATCCGCGGGGTGCGGTTCGGTGGACAGTCGCGCGATTACCGTTATTGGTTTCGCATCGGCCAATCGCCTCGCGCGTCCACCGAATGAATCGACGACATCAGCTGGCCGCATCGACGGCTTCGCCCACCGGGCGCACCGTGACCGCCTGGATGCGGTGGCCCGCCATGCGCCGTACGGTCAGCAAGTGGCCATCCAGTTCCAGCGTTTCGCCTTCCTCGGGCAGGCGCTGCAGCTGATACAGGATCAGCCCGCCGACCGAATTGACGTGGTCCGGCGCGCTCAGATCCTGACCGAGCAGGCGTTCCAGGCGGAAGATCGAGGTGCTGCCAGCGACCAGCAGCGAGCCGTCCTGGCCACGGATCGGGGCATCGCGCACCACATGGCGGTGCTCGTCCTCGATGTCGCCGACCACCACTTCCAGCAGGTCTTCCAGGGTGAAAAAGCCCAGGATGCGGCCTTCTTCTTCCACGCACAGCGCCAGATGGGTGGTGCCGGCGCGGAATTGCTCCAGCGCGTTGGGAATCGGCGTTTCCAGGGTCAGCACGGTGGGAGGGCGCAGCAGCGGGCGCAGATCGTCCAGGTTCTGGCCGCGTGCCATCGCCACCAGCAGATCCTTGGTGTGCAGGATGCCCAGCACTTTCTCGCCATCGGCGTCGAACCAGGGGTAGCGGCTGTAGCGCGACTCACTGAATTCGGCCAGCACCGCTTCCAGGGTCATGCCTTCGCGCAGGCTGCGCAGGTGCTCGCGCGGACGCATCAGGTCGCCGGCGACCAGATCCGGCAATTCCAACGCGTGGCTCATCAAGGCCAGCCCCTGGTCGGGCGCTGCGGCGTTCGGGTCCTGGCGGCCGACGATCAGCATCAATTCCTCGCGTGAATAACGATGCGAATGGTGCTCCACTTCGCCCCAGCCGAGCAGGCGCAGAAAGCGGTTGGCGCTGGTATTGAGTACCCAGATGGCCGGGTACATCAGCCAGTAGAAAACGTACAGCGGCGCGGCGGTCCACAACGACATGCGTTCCGGGCGGCGGATCGCCATGGTCTTGGGCGCCAGTTCGCCCAGCACGATGTGCAGGAACGAAATCAGGCTGAAGGCGATTGCCAGCGCGGTGAATTGTGCCGCTTCCGGCGACAGGCCCAGCGTATCGAACAGCGGTTGCAGCAGATGTGCGAACGCCGGCTCGCCGACCCAGCCCAATCCGAGCGAGGCCAGGGTGATCCCGAGCTGGCAGGCCGACAGATACGCATCCAGATGGGCGTGCACCCCGAGCAGCAAGCGCCCACGCCAGCCGTTGGTTTGCGCCAGGCCCACCGCTTGCGTGTGCCGCAGCTTGACCAGCGCGAATTCGGCGGCGACAAAGAACCCATTCAACAGCACCAGCAACAGCGCGACCAACAGGAGCAAGACGTTACCTAACATGTCCGCCTCCATGCGCTGCAGGAGCGGTACATCTGCGTGCTAGCGCATGTGCGGTGGAGGTGCGGGGTATCCCGGCAACAGATGTGGCGTTTGCGTTTCTACAGTCAGGCTCGTCGCCCATGGCGGCTTGGCATCTCGTCATGATCAGCAGGCAGTCTAGCCGACAGCGTACGACGACATCGTCGCAACGCGGCGAGCGAGTATCGTAGACGGCCTCGCCAGCGTGGGTACGCCCGCCGCCAGCCATCGATCACCACAAATCAGCAATGTGCGGAGAGTGCAGATGAGCGAACGTTTCAGGACCGAACACGACAGCATGGGCGAACTGCAGGTGCCCGCCGATGCGCTGTGGGGCGCGCAGACCCAGCGCGCGGTGCAGAATTTCCCGGTGTCCGGGCAGCCGATGCCGCGTGGTTTCATTCGCGCGCTGGGCTTGATCAAGGCCGCGGCAGCCGGCGTCAATGCCGAGCTTGGATTGTTGCCCAAGGCGATCGGCAAGACCGTGCAGGCCGCCGCGTTGCAAGTGGCCGAGGGTCGCTTCGATGCGCAGTTTCCCATCGATGTGTACCAGACCGGTTCGGGCACCTCGTCCAACATGAATGCCAATGAGGTGATTGCCACCTTGGCCACGCGTGCCGGCAAGGATGCGGTGCATCCCAACGACCACGTCAATCTCGGCCAGAGTTCCAACGATGTGGTGCCCACCGCCATTCGCGTGTCGGCATTGCTGGCTGTGCAGGAACATCTGCAACCGGCGCTCAAGCATTTACGCAAGACCATCGACAAGCGCGCCAAATCGCTGGACAAGATCGTCAAGACCGGTCGCACGCATTTGATGGATGCGATGCCGCTCACCTTTGGGCAGGAGTTCGGCGCCTGGTCGGCGCAGCTGAGTTCGGCGCAGGAGCGTATCGACGACGCGCTCAAACGCCTGCGACGCTTGCCGCTGGGCGGTACGGCGATCGGGACCGGCATCAATGCTGACCCGCGCTTCGGTGGCAAGGTGGCCAAGGCCTTGTCCAGCCTGAGCGGAGCCAGGTTCGAGAGCGCGGAAAACAAGTTCGAAGGCCTCGCCGCGCAGGACGATGCGGTGGAGCTGTCCGGTCAGCTCAACGCGTTGGCGGTGGCGCTGATCAAGATCGCAAACGACTTGCGCTGGATGAATGCCGGCCCGCTGGCGGGACTGGGCGAAATCGAACTGCCGGCGCTGCAGCCTGGCAGCTCGATCATGCCGGGCAAGGTCAATCCGGTGATTCCCGAAGCCACCGTGATGGCGTGCGCGCAGGTGATCGGCCACCACACTGCCATCACCATCGCCGGGCAAACCGGCAACTTCCAGTTGAACGTGACCTTGCCGCTGATCGCCTACAACCTGCTGGATTCGATCAACTTGCTGGGCAACGTTTCGCGTCTGTTGGCCGACACGGCCATTGCCGGGCTGAAGGTGCGTCAGGAGCGCGTCCGCGAGGCGCTGGACCGCAACCCCATTCTGGTGACGGCATTGAATCCGATCATCGGCTACGAAAAAGCCGCGGCCATCGCCAAGCGTGCCTACAAGGAGCAGCGGCCGGTACTTGATGTGGCCAAGGAAGACAGCGGGCTCGGCGAAGCGGAACTGCGGCGATTGCTCGACCCGGCAGCCTTGACGCGTGGCGGTATCCAGGCCGGCGGCGGTGGCGGGGGCTGATCACCGCAGTGCATATGGAGGAGCGCACCTGTGCGCGATGAGGCGTGATCGGTAACTGCTCATCGCGCGCAAGCGCGTTCCTGCGGGTCTGTTGCTGCTTCTGGCCGCTTGGCTGACGTGCGCTGGGCGTCAATGCCGCTCGGCTTGCACGTTACTAAAACTCTCGCGATACGGCTGCAGCGACGGAATTTCATCCAGCAATTCCCCACTGAGCGTCTGGATCTGCGGCGTGGCGGTCAGCTTGATCGACTTGTATTCCGGATCCGGGCCGGCCTCGTTCACCGCCTGCTGACGCAACATCTGCAGGTGGCCGAACAGCAACTGCAGCTTGGCGCGTGAGGCTTCTTTCTGAGGCAGCGCGATGTCGTCGATCTTGAGCGTGCCTTCGGGGGTGATTTCGGCATTGGCAGCCGGCGGGCGGCGGATCATCACCGACTGCGTGGTGACCGCAACGCGCGGCTTGCCGCGTTCGGCGCGGCGAGACGACTGGTCGCCGCAGGCAGCAAGCGTGCACAGCAGAAGCGCCATGCAGAGCATCACGAACTTGTTCATGGGGTCGATGGAGTGAGGGAAGCGCATTAGTGTAATCCCGCTCCGGTCTGCGGATCGGCAAAGCGGCCGTCCGGTGCCTGCCAAAATGTCGCAGGGCGTCGATGCGTTTGGTTACCGTGCACGCATCGCCGGTTCGAAGCGCGTTCCGGCCCGCCGATCAGCGATGGCACGCGCTATGCGAACAGCTGCGCAGGCGGTGCGATACGCAGTTGCTGAGCGTTGCGGATGGAAGCGCTGCCACCTGCCTGCGAACGGTCGTCAACCAGGCGTGTGGCGCACCGGCGTCGCAGTGGACGATCGGCACATGCCGCGCCGCGCACCGACGACGCCCGCCCAGCGGTGCGCGTCGTCGGTCTGTCGGGCCATCTACTTGCGGCAATCGTCGATGTCGTGCTGCGTCAGGGTCGAGTACGGCGCAAAGGCCGGCACCAGGTGCGCGGCTGCATCCTGTGCGGTGCGCAGCGTGGCCAGCTGATCGCAGATCTGCAGGGCCTTGTGCTTGAAGGTGTCTGCCTCGGCCTCGATCTTGTCGCCGATCCGATCTGAGTTGCCGCTGAGCACGCCCTTGATCGCTTCGCCTGCCGCATGTGCGCCGAACGCCGCGCCCTGGGTGCCGATGTCGATGCCCTTCTTGGCCACGCCTTGCACCTGCGCGTAGTAACTGCGCATCGCCTGGCGTTGCGCATCATTCAAGTCCACCGGCTTGCCGTCGATGCTGAGCGCGCCATCGACACCGATGGTGGCGGCCGGCAAGCCGTCGCGCTTGAGCGTCAGGCTCTTGCCGGTAAAGGTCACGCCGGCACCATTGGCCTGGCCGGAGACGTTGACGGTGGGTTCGGACTTGCCGCAACCCGCCAGCAATACGCTCATCACTACCGCCGAAACAAGCAATTTCATCAGCAATTCCCCCACATCCTGAAAGAAGTCGTCGTCATTTGTCTGTCGGTACCCGGGTGCTGCCGGAGACCTCGCTCACATCGATATCGCCGCTGCCCTTGTGCGCCACGCTCAGATCGCCACGCACCTTGCGGACATTCAACGCGCCGGAAGCGACCGACTCCACGTTGACATTGCCTTGCACATCGCGGATATCGACATCGCCCGAGCCGATCGTGCCGATCTTGATGTTGCCTGCGACGCCGTGCAGCTTGATCTCGCCGGACTGCACTTTCGCCACCTCTGCCGCACCGTGCACCTCACGCGCCTTGAGGTCGCCCGAGCCCACTGCCAGCACGCGCAGCGCGCCCAGATCTTCCAGCTCGACATCGCCGGAACCCACCTTGGCGGTCACGCGGCCCTTGGTGTGACGAATGGTCATGTCGCCCGAACCCACGTCGGCGCTCACTGCGGCGGCCCCGTTGATCTGCGCATCGCCGGAACCCACGTCAAATTGCACCAGCATCGTGTTGGGCACGCTGCCGCGCAGGTCCAGGTAGGAATAGCTGTTGCCGAAGGAAAACCGGCGGTCATCGTTCAAGCTCACCACCAGCTTGTCGCCGATGCGCTTCTGGGTCACGGTCAGGCTCTTGAGCAATTCGACCCTGGCAGCACAGGCGCGCCCGCCCAGTTTCCCGCCGCCGCCGGGCGAGGCGTCCAGATGCAGGTCGTTGGAAGCGACCTCGAACAGGACCGACTTCACGCCGGTCAGTTGCAGGTCCAGGCTACGTGGTTCGGAGAACTTGCACTGCTCCTCTGCCGCTGCAACACCGGGCAATGCGAGCAGGATGGCCAGGCTCAGGGTCAGGCGCATGGGAGGTCCCTCAGGCTTCGGAGCGCCGACGGCGCAGGTAGATGGAAGCGGCGATCAAGGCGATACCGACGGCTGCGCCAATCCAGATATCCGCGCTGCCATAGACGCGCGTGCTGTCGGTGTGCTGCAGGGCCCATTGCACCAGGTCGCTGGGGCTTTGCAGGGTGCTGCTGTCCAGGTTCCCGCTGACGGCAAGTGGCGACCAGGTGCCGGGCAGGGCGCTGAGCAGGCCACGGTAGCCGACGATGTACCAGATCCAGCCGATCGGCAGCGACACGCCCGGCATCGCCGAGAGAATGCTCAGCATCACGCAGGCCAGCAGCGGAAACAGCACCGCCCACAGGAACGGCTTGCTGTTGGCCCAGGCCGAGCAGAACATCAGCCAGCCCACGGTCGGCAGCGCCCATAGCAGGCTCATCGGCACGGTCTTGAGCAACAGCCACAGCAGCGAGAACGGGTGCGAATGGGTCGCCAGCGCCCAGGGGCTGGGCACGCCGGCAATCAGGGCGCCAACGATGGCGATCAGCCACAGCGCCATGCCGACCGCCGCACCGATCGCGATGGAGATCAGCGGCGCCAGCAGCAACGCCCAGGCAGCCTTGGACAACACGGTCTGCACGTCCGACACCGGCAACGATTTCCAGAACAGCACGCTGCGGTCGCGGCGATCGTCGTACAGGCTGCCGAGTGCGTAGAAAAACACCACGAATGCCAGCACCACCGAGGCGATGCCGATGCCGCCCAGCAGCAGGCCGTCGCCGACCTGGCCCAGCGTGCGCGTGTATTCGGCCAGATCGTCCATGGTGATGCTGTCGCCGACCATGTTGCGGCGGGCGCTGATCGCACCGATCACCGCGCCCAGCAGCGCGAAGAACACCGCGATGCCGCCGGTGATGAACTGCGCCCACACGAAGCCGCCACGGTGCTCCCAATATTCGCGTTTGAGCAGCCAGGCGAAGGTGCGTGCGGGTGATGCTTGGTTGGTCACTGCATTCATGCGTAGGTCCCCTTCATGACCGCAACGAACAGGTCGGCTAGGCCGGGATTGCGGGTTTCGCCAAAACGGGCGAGCTGCTCTTTCGGCGCGCCATCGAACAACATCACGGTCTTGCCGAACGGCAGGCCGCGCTCGTCGATCGGCTTCAGGGAGCGCGCTGCATCCAGCTGGTCGGCACCGACCAGGACTTCGGTGTAGCGCTCGGAGATGCTTTCCATGTCGGCGGTGAGCACGATGCGGCCGTCGCGGATGAACATCACATCGGTGAGGATGTGCTCGATCTCTTCGACCTGGTGGGTGGTGACGATGATGGTCTTCTGCTCGTCGAAGTAATCCTCCAGCAGGCGCTGGTAGAACTGCTTGCGGTAGAGGATGTCCAGGCCCAGGGTTGGTTCGTCCAGCACCAGGATGCGTGCGTCGATGGCCATCACCAGCGCCAGATGCAGCTGCACGATCATGCCCTTGGACAACTCGCGCACCCGCGATTTGCGGTTGAGCTGGGTATTGGCCAGGAAGCGCTCGCACTTGGCGCGATCAAAACGCGGATGCACGCCGGCGACGAAGTCGATCGCTTCGCCGACCCGCAGCCAGCGCGGCAGCACCGCCACGTCGGCAATGAAGCAGACCTCGTTCATCAGCGCATTGCGCTGGGTGCGCGGATCCATGCCCAATACCTGCAACTCGCCGGCGAAATCGGTCAGCCCCAGCACCGCCTTGAGCGCAGTGGTCTTGCCGGCGCCGTTGGGGCCGATCAGTCCAATAATGCGGCCGGCGGCAATGGTGAAGCTGGTGTTGTCCAGCGCGAGCCGATGCTTGTAGGCCTTGCGCAGGCCACGTGCGTCGACCACATGGTCGGAGGAGACGGCGGTCATGGTGTTTTTCCCTGTGGCAACAGATCGTCGATGGACAGTCCCAGGCGCTGGATCCTTTCCAGCACGGCGGGCCATTCTTCATTCAAGAAACGCTCGCGTTCGCTGCCACGCAGCTTCTGTGCGGCCTCCGGGGTCATGAACATGCCCAGGCCGCGGCGTTTCTCCACCAGGTTCTCGTCGGCCAGTTCCTGGTAGGCGCGCGAGACGGTGATGGGGTTGAGTTGGTAATCGGCCGCCACCTGGCGCACCGAGGGCAGGGCATCGCCGGGCTTGAGAATTCCATCGAGCATCATGGCAATCACCCGTTCCTTGAGTTGGCGGTAGATGGGAGCGCCGTCGCTCCACTGAATGTCGTTCATGATCAGCTCCGTGGGCGCAGGGCCTGCGCGAAGGAGAAATAGGGCATCGACAGCGAGGCGCGCACATGCCGGCCAGGCCGGGAACGCGCTTCGGGGGGAGTTGTCGCGTTTTCCGTAACCGCCTCCGACACGCCATAATCGGCGTCGGACTCCGTCACCTGACTGGAAGCGGCTCCCAGGCAACCAATGGCAAACAGGGTGCTGCCGAACAGCAACAGCGGAACTGGTCGCGTCAAGCGTGTGCTGTTCATGCTTTCCCCTGCGTTGGGTGACTGGTGTTGTATTCAACTATAACACCGGCACGCAGGCAGTCAACTGTTTGTCATCCCCAACTGATGGCACCCCTTATCGGTGCGCCGCCTCAACTTCGAAGGGCATTGCTCATGTTGCTCAATCGTCTGCTAGCTCTTGTATTGACTGGCTTTTTTGCAACATCCGCGTTCGCTGCCGGCACTCCGGTACTGGATGTGGAATACCGGCCGCTGGCCGGCAAGACGCCAATCAACCTGAATCGTACCTACGGCGGCAAGGTCGTCATGGTGGTCAACACCGCCAGCAAGTGCGGTTTCACCCCACAGTACGAAGGGCTGGAAGCGCTCAACCAGCGCTTCGGCAGCCGCGGCTTCACCGTGCTGGGTTTTCCATCCAACGATTTCCAGGGACAGGAGCCGGGATCGGAGAAGCAGATCCAGGAATTCTGCACGCTGACCTATGGGGTGAAGTTCCCGATGTTCGAAAAGGTCCATGTGCTGGGTGCGCAGGCAACGCCGCTGTATCAGCGCCTGACCCAGGCCACTGGCGTGGCGCCGGGCTGGAACTTCCACAAGTATCTGATCAGTCGCGATGGCCGGGTGGTTGCGCAGTTCCCCAGCAAGATCAAACCCGACGATCCGAGCGTGCTGGCAGCAATCGAACGCGAGCTCAAGGCACCGGCGCACTGAGCGCTCGCATCGCCGCGCGCGCATGCGACAATGCGCATTCAGCGCCATCGGTGGCGTGTCTTTTCACTTTTGGGAAGTGCATCGAATGAAGATGGGAAAGCGCGGCGCGGCGGCGTCGTTACTGATGGTGGCAATGTCGGCATCGATGCCGGCGATGTCGCAGCAACCGGCCGCAGCGGCCACCAAGGAGAAGCCAGCTTTGAATGCATCGTCTGACAAGAGCACGCGCGAGGACGTGAGCTACGCCATCGGTATGGACGTGGCACGTTCGTTCGAGCCGATTGCTCAGGACATCGATGTGAACGCGATGCAACGCGCCATCGAAAATGCATTCAAGGGCGGCAAGCCGCTGTTGTCGGATGAGCAGACCCAGGCCACCGACACCGCGTTGCGTACCGCGCTCGCTGCCCGCAACGGCCAGCAGGTGCCAGGCATGGCGCCGGGCGCCGCGCCGGCCGCCCCGTCCAAGGAAAATGTCGGCCTGATGCTCGGCGATCGTGCGGTTGGTCCGTCGCTGGCCGGCATCAAGGACGAGATCGATCTGTCGATCCTGATGGAAGCGGTGCGTACCGTGTTCGCCAAGGGCACCACGCGTCTGACCCAGCAGGAAGCCGCAGCCACCATGCAGGCATTCGCCTCTGCCAAGCAGGGTGCCGCCGCTGCCAACAATCGCAAGCAAGGCAATGAGTTCCTTGCCAAGAACAAGACCGAGAAGGGCGTGATCACCACCGCGTCCGGCCTGCAGTACATGGTGTTGCGCCAGGGCAGCGGCGAGCGCCCGATGCGGACCAGCAAGGTGCGTGTGAACTACGAAGGCAAGCTGCTCAACGGGCAGGTCTTCGACAGTTCCTACCAGCGCGGCCAGCCGGCGGAGTTCGGTCTGGATCAAGTCATCCCCGGTTGGACCGAGGGCGTCGCGTTGATGCCGGTCGGTTCGAAATACCGTTTCTGGATTCCATCCAACCTGGCCTATGGCCCGAACGGCACGCAAGGCGGGCCGATCGGACCTGACGCAACGTTGACGTTCGATGTCGAGCTGATGGGTATCCTTCCCTGATCTTCCGCGGCAGGCATTCCATTCCATGCGCGTTGCGATCTTCGGCACCGGCTACGTGGGTCTTGTGACCGGTGCCTGCCTGGCCGAAGTGGGGCACCAGGTCGTCTGCGTGGATATCGATCAAGCCAAGCTTGATGCCCTCAATCGCGGGCTGATTCCGATCTATGAGCCCGGCCTGGAGCCGATGGTGAAGGCCAACCATGCCGCCGGCCGGTTGCGCTTCACCAGCGATGCGGCTGCAGCCATCGCGCATGGCGAGATCACCTTCATTGCCGTCGGCACGCCGGCTGACCAGGACGGGAGTGCCGACCTGCAATACGTGCTGGCAGTTGCGCGCACGGTGGGCCGGCATATCGACGGCCCGGCGATCGTGGTCAACAAGTCCACCGTGCCGGTCGGCACGGCCGACATCGTGCGCGTGGCGATCCAGGAAGAACTGGCCGCGCGCGGGGTTGCGCACGAGGTCGATGTCGTCTCCAACCCCGAATTCCTCAAGGAAGGCGACGCGGTGGCCGACTGCATGCGCCCGGACCGCATCGTGATTGGTGCCAAGAAGCCGGCGGCCATTGCGCGCATGCGGCGGCTGTACGCACCGTTCAACCGCAATCGCGATCGCATCGTGGAAATGGACGTGCGGTCGGCCGAGCTGACCAAGTACGCGGCCAACGCGATGCTGGCGACCAAGATCAGTTTCATGAACGAGATTGCCACCATTGCCGAGCGTGTCGGTGCCGACGTCGAGCACGTGCGCAACGGCATCGGTTCGGATCCGCGTATTGGCTGGCACTTCATCTATCCCGGCGCCGGCTACGGCGGCTCGTGCTTCCCGAAGGACGTGCAGGCATTGGCCAAGACAGCCGAGCAGTACGGCATGCGGCCGACCCTGCTCGAGGCAGTGGAAAGCGTCAATAACGCGCAAAAGGGCCATCTGTTCGAATTGGTGCAGCGGCATTACGGTGCCGAGGGCACCGGCAGTGTGGCCGGCAAGACCTTCGCGGTGTGGGGTCTGGCGTTCAAGCCCAATACCGACGACATGCGTGCTGCGTCCAGCCGTCGCCTGATGGAACAGTTGTGGGAAGCCGGTGCCACCGTGCGCGCCTACGACCCTGAAGCCACTCGCGAAGCCAGGCGCATCTTCGGCGAGCGCGATGATCTGGCGTATTGCGACGATGCCTTTTCTGCACTGGAAGGTGCCGACGCCCTGGTCGTGGTCACCGAGTGGAAGCAGTTCCGCAGCCCGGACTTCGGCAAGATCAAGCAGGCCTTGAAGGACGATGTCGTCTTCGACGGCCGCAACCTTTACGACCCGCAGGAGATCGAAGCCGCAGGTCTGGCGTACTACGCCATTGGACGAGGCCGTTCGTTATATGCATGAGCAACTCCCGCTGCACGACCGCGCGCTGGAAGCGCGGTTGATCGAATTGGAAACGCGCCTGTCCTTTCAGGAGCAGGCGCTCAACGAACTGAGTGAAGCACTTGCAGACGCCCGTTTGACGGGTGCACGCAACGCCGAACTGATCCGCCACCTGCTCGAGGATCTGGGCAAGGTGCGCTCCACATTGTTTGCCGATGCAGCGGACGAACCGCCGCCTCCGCACTATTGATTGCAGATTGCCGCCGCCATGAGCGATACCTTACGTGACCAGTTGCTTGGGTTGGGCTTCAAGTCCGCGCCCAAGCCCGAACGCAAACCCGACGCACGGCCTGCAGCGCGTGCACATGGCAATGGCGGCAAGCCAGCACCCGGAGGGAATCGGCCGGGCCAGGGCAGGGGACCGCAGCGGCCGCATGCCGCCGCGGCAACCGACGGCAATGGCGAACGCAAACCCGCTGGCAGGCCCGAGCGTCGGCATGACGGCAAGCCCGGCGCAGCGCCGCGTCCGCAGCATGCCGCTGCAGACCGTCGCGGCCCCAGGCCGGCACGCACGCGCGAAGATATCGATCTGGCCAAGGCCTATGCGATTCGTGCGCAGCGCGAGAAGGACGAGCGCATCGAAGCCGAGCGAGTGAAGCAGGAAGAAGCACGCCTGCGTCACGAAGCCAAGGCCAAGCTCGAAGCGCTGGTGAAGGACAAGGGTTTGAATGATGCCGCTGCGGATATCGCCCGGCATTTTCCGTATGGCGGCAAGATCAAGCGCATTTACGTCACCGCCGATCAGCTCAAGGCGCTCAACGCCGGCGAGCTGGGTGTGCTGCAACTCAACGGACGCTATTTGCTGGTGACTGCCGAGCTGCTTGCCGAAGCCGAGGCGGTGTTCGCCCCATCGGTCGCCTTGAAGGTGGACCCGAACGCACCAGCGGGCGACGACCCGTACGCTGATCCGAAGTATCAGGTGCCCGACGACCTGGTCTGGTAGAACGCCCGATGCGTGGTGTGTGTTGTACATGGGCACCTGCGGGTGCCCATTTTCATTGCGTTTTCCGCAGGCAATAGGCGCGTAGCCACCGCGCAAGCCAGAGGGCGGCCATCGGATTGTCTGGCGCAGAATGCGGGTTGGTTGCTTGATCATGGTGCTTCATGCAAGGCCATCGGGGCTCACCCCGACCGCTGGCGCGGGAGACAGCACGCAGCGCGACGCTATACAAGCCGGTCACGGGTGGCGCGGCACCATGCGCGCCGTTACGTGTCGATGCAGGCCGGCGCCTTTGCCGTGCCCTCGTCCCTGCTCGGTTGCTCCGTCCTGCCAATGGTGCTGCATATGTCCCTGTCGTCGAAATTCCTGAAATCCAACGTCGTGGCAGCCGTCGACAGTCGTGCCCTCAGTCGCGTGCCGGTGCAGGCGCCGCGCCGAACGGCGTCGGCCTTGGTGATGCTTGCGCTGTGCGTGGCTAGCGGGCACGCCGCCGCGCAGGCAGACGATGCGCCGGCGTTCGACCGGCCAGGCATTCCATTCGCTGCGGAGGCGTTGCAGCCAGGTGCGTTTGCCTGGGAGCAGGGCTTGCCGGATGCAAGTACCGACCGCAGCGACGGGCAGCGCACGACCCAATACACCGCCGACACGCTGCTGCGTCTGGGGTTGTTCCAGAATGTCGAACTGCAACTCGGGAGCGACAGCTACAACTGGCAGCATGGTGGTGGCATGCGGGTACGTGGCGGCGGGGATAGCAGTGTCGGATTGAAGGTGGCCTTGCCATCGCGTTCGGAGAGCTTTCATTGGGCTGCGCTGGGCACTTACAGCATCCCGACCGGCAGCCCGGCCTTCAGCGACGGCTACTCGCGCGAACTCGGTGTGACTGCATCCTGGGATCTGGCGCAGCAGCGTGCCATCGCGTTGTACGTCAATTACGCGCGCGATGACGACGGGCACACCTGGACCTTCGCGCCCAATTACACGTTTTTTTCCGGCGACCATTTCAGCAGCTATGTGGAAGCGGGCGTGGACACCGGCAGCGCGCATTCGCGCGTGGCCGGCGCGGGTGGCGCCTGGCAGCTGCCGCATGCGATGCAGCTGGATGTGTCGGTGTTGCGGGGACTGACCTCGGAAAGCCCGGATTGGCAAGGTGGCATCGGGCTATCGATCGCGTTTGAGTGACTGGTGCGAACCGCCGCTGTCGGATCACTGGCCAGTCGGTGCGTTGCCTTGGGCCTTGGCCTCGTGCGAAATGGACTATGTTGCACTGCCGCATGCATTGACTGCGCGGAAGAGGCCTAATTGGATCGATCCAATTTGATGCCACTGCATGCGTCTTTTTTCCACCGCAAGGCTTGCCACGTGACGCCAGCCAAGCCGACACCCGAGATGACTGCGGACGATGGTACGCCGGGCGCGCGGCGCGGCGCGGTGACGCTACGCGATATCGCCAGCGCCATCGGTGTCTCGCGCGCGACGGTGTCGCTGGTGCTGCGCGGGAGCCCGCTTGTGCATGCAAGCACGCGCGCGCGCGTGGAGGCCGAGTTGGATCGGCAGAATTACGTCTACAACCGCGCCGCGGCGAATTTGCGCCAACGCACCTCGTCCAGCGTCGCGCTGGTCATCAACGATTTGTCCAACCCGTTTTTTGCCGAGTTCGCCGCCGGTG
The DNA here is from genome assembly GCF_020880415.1 of Xanthomonas euvesicatoria pv. euvesicatoria. Lineage (GTDB taxonomy): Bacteria > Pseudomonadota > Gammaproteobacteria > Xanthomonadales > Xanthomonadaceae > Xanthomonas > Xanthomonas euvesicatoria. The sequence goes on from NZ_JAJIUJ010000038.1 coordinate 106,105, forward strand.
TGGACGAGGCACTGGGCGCAGCCGGCTATGTCACCTTGCTCGGCAGCACCGGCGAATCGACGCAGCGTCAACAGGCAGTGCTGACCTCGCTGATGGAGCACACGCCGGCGGGCATCATCCTGTCGCCGGCCGAAGGCAGCCAGGCGCAGGCGCTGACCCAGGTGCTCGGCCGCCAACGCAACGTGGTGCTGTTCAATCGCGAGGTGGAGGGCGCGCAATGGGATCTGCTGGCGCTGGACAACGCACAAGGCGCGTTCGAGGCCTGCTCGCACCTGATTGCGCAAGGTCATCGGCGTATCGTGTTCTTCGGTGGGCATGCCGCATCCAGTTCCTGCCGGCAGCGTCGCGCCGGCTATGCGCGCGCGATGCAGGAGGCGGACCTGGAAACGCATTACGTCGAGTCGGCTCCAAATCGCCAGGACGCCGCACTGTGCGGGGCGCGCTTGCTGAGCACTGCGGCGCAGGCTGCGACTGCAGCGGTCTGCTACAACGACAGCGTTGCGCTCGGTTTGATGGCGGCCCTGGCCAGGCACGGCATCGTGCCCGGCCGCGACTTTGCGGTGACCGGCTTCGACGACATCGCCGAAGCGGCGCTGTTCACGCCTGCATTGACCACCCTGGCCGCAGACCCGCGTGCACGTGGCAGGCAGGCTGCGCAGCTGGTACTGCAACGCATCGGTAGCCCTGAGCTCGCCGCACAACAGCTGACCGCCGCAGTTGCCTTGAATATTCGCGCGAGCAGCGCCTGCGGACCGACAGCGCGAATGTCATCACCTCCCCAAAGCGGTCCATCCGCCCATTCCCCCACCAAGGCCTCCGGCCGCTGACCAGGCAATCCCTATGGTTTCCCTTTCCACGCAATCCTCCGTGCCCAGCGGCAACAAGGCGCCCGTCAACAACGGCGTCGCGTTGTCGGTGGTCACCACGATCTTTTTCATGTGGGGCTTTCTGACCTGCCTCAACGACATCCTGATCCCGCATCTGAAGGCGGTGTTCGAGCTCAACTTCGCGCAGGCGATGCTGGTGCAGTTCACCTTCTTCGGTGCGTACTTCCTGATGTCGCTGCCGGCCGGTTGGCTGGTGAATCGGTTGGGCTACAAGCAGGGCATCGTGGCCGGGTTGGCGGTGGCGGCGGTCGGCGCGCTGGGTTTCTGGCCGGCGGCGGAACTGCGCGTGTACAGCGCATTTCTCGGCGCATTGTTCGTGCTGGCCACCGGCATCACCATCCTGCAGGTGGCCGCCAATCCCTACGTCGCCTTGCTGGGGCCCGAGCGCAGCGCCTCCAGTCGCCTGACCCTGGCCCAGGCGTTGAATTCGCTCGGTACCGCGATCGCGCCGCTGTTGGGCGGCTGGTTGATCCTCTCCAACACGGTGATGAGCGGCGACCAGCTGAAGGCCCTGCCGGAAGCCGAGCAACTGGCTTATCGCGTGCAGGAAGCGCAGGCCGTGCAAGGCCCGTACATCGGGCTGGGTATCGTGCTGTTCTTGCTGGCGATTTTCGTGTTCTTGTTCCGCCTGCCGGCACTGACCGACGCCAGCGCACAGAAAGACGACAGCAAGCATTCCTTGCTCGATGCCTTGCAACACCCGCATGTGCGCTTCGGTGTGTTGGCGATCTTCTTCTATGTAGGCGCAGAAGTGGCCATCGGCAGCCTGATGGTCAATTACTTCTCGCTGCCGCAGATCGGTGGGTTCACCGAGCGTGAGGCAACCAAGTACGTGTCGGCCTACTGGACGCTGGCGATGATCGGCCGTTTCATCGGCTCGGCGCTGCTGGCCAAGTTGTCGCCGCGCGTGTTGTTGTCGGTGTTCGCGGCCATCAATGCGGTGTTGCTGGGCCTGACCATGGCTAGCGGCGGCATGTTGGCAGTATATGCGCTGGTGGCGATCGGCCTGTTCAATTCGATCATGTTCCCCACCATCTTCACCCTGGGTATCGAACGGCTCGGCCCGCTGACCGGGCGCGCCTCGAGCCTGCTGATCATGGCCATTGTCGGCGGTGCGATCGTGCCGTATCTGCAAGGGCTGCTGGCAGACAGCATCGGCCTGCATGAGTCGTTCGTGCTGCCGTTGCTGTGCTACCTGTACATCGTGTTCTACGGTATCTGGGGCTCGCGGTTGCGCGGCGCACTGGCGGAGGCACGCGCATGAGTGCGACCAAGCATCAGGTAGTGTGTTTCGGCGAAGCGCTGATCGACATGCTGGCGTTGCCGCAGGACGGCCCGGACCAGGCGCGTACCTTCGCGCAATATGCCGGCGGTGCGCCGGCCAATGTCGCCGTTGCGGTGGCGCGCCTGGGGGGCGCTGCGCATTTCGTCGGCATGCTCGGGCGCGACATGTTCGGCGATTTCCTGCTGCAAAGCCTGCAGCAGTCCGGCGTGGCGACCGATGGCATCGTGCGCACCGATCAGGCCAAGACTGCGTTGGCGTTCGTTGCGTTGGACGACGCGGGCGAACGCAGTTTCAGTTTCTACCGTCCACCGGCAGCGGACCTGTTGTTCCGTCCCGAGCACTTCGCCGCGGACGGGTTTACGCAGGCAGCGGTATTGCATGTGTGCTCCAACAGCATGACCGAGCCGGAGATTGCCCAGTGCACGCTCGACGGCATGCGCCGTGCGCGCGCCGATGGCGCCATCGTCAGCCTTGACCTCAACCTGCGCCCGATGCTGTGGCCGCAGGATGTCGATCCGGCGGCGTTGCTATGGGAGGCGCTGGCGTTGGCCGATGTGGTCAAACTTTCGCGCGAGGAACTTGAGTATCTGGCGGGAACGCTCGATGGCGATGCCAGCGCGGTCACGCAAAAGCTGTGGCAGGGCAAGGCCAGTTGTTTGCTGGTCACCGATGGCGGCGGGCCGGTGCATTGGCAGACACGCACCGATGCGGGCCAGGTGCCGGCGTTCCAGGTGCAGGTGCGCGATAGCACCGCCGCTGGCGATGCGTTCGTCGGCGGGCTGCTGTATCAGCTGGCAACGCGTGCTGCATCGCTGGAGCAGCTATGCGGCGATTCCGCGGCAATCAATGAGGTGATTCGGTTTGCTGCCGCGGTCGGCGCGCTGGCGGTGACGCGCAAGGGCGCGTTCGCGGCAATGCCGAGCATCGATGACGTCCATTCCTTGATCCAGGAACAATCATGAGCCGTTTGCCTGCAACACCCGCACCTGATTTCCGTTCGGCTGACGTCTTGCGCCAGCACATCGCCGACACCATGGCGTTCTACCATCCGCGCGCGATCGATCCGGCAGGTGGGTTTTTCCAGTATTTCCGCGATGACGGTTCGATCTACGATGCCGGGCATCGGCACCTGGTCAGCAGTACGCGCTTCGTTTTCAACTACGCAATGGCCTACCGTGAGTTCGGCGATGCTGCGTATCTGCAGGCGGTACGTCACGGGCTGGACTATCTGCGCAATGTGCATCGCAACCCGCAAACCGGCGGTTATGCGTGGACGCTGCGCGATGGCGTGGTCGAAGACGACATGAATCACTGCTACGGCGTGGCGTTCGTGTTGCTGGCGTATGCGTGTGGTTTGAAGGCCGGTGTCGATGAGGCACGCGCGTGGATGGACGAGACCTGGCAACTGCTGGAAAAGTACTTCTGGGACGCGGAGTTCGGGCTGTACCGCGACGAAGCCGACGCGCAGTTCAACTTCACCAGCTACCGCGGCCAGAACGCCAACATGCATATGTGCGAAGCGATGATCGCCGCGTACGAAGCCAGTGGCGAGCAGCGTTATCTCGATCGCGCACTGGTGCTCGCGGAGAACATGACCCGTCGCCAGGCAGCCAAAGCCGATGGGTTGGTGTGGGAGCATTACGATCTGCAGTGGAATATCGACTGGGATTACAACCGCGACAATCCCAAGCACCTGTTCCGCCCGTGGGGTTTTCAGCCCGGCCATCAGACCGAATGGGCCAAGCTGCTGATGCTGCTGGATCGCTATGCGCCGGCCGACTGGTTGCTGCCGACCGCGCAGCATCTGTTCGACGTGGCAGTGGAGCGCTCATGGGACACGCAGCGCGGTGGGCTGTATTACGGCTTCGACCCTGACGGCAATGTCTGCGACGACGACAAGTATTTCTGGGTGCAGGCCGAGTCGTTGGCCGCTGCTGCATTGCTGGCGCAGCGCAGCGGCGACGATCGCTACTGGCAGTGGTACGACAAGCTGTGGGCCTATTCGTGGGCGCACATGATCGACCATCAGTATGGCGCGTGGTATCGCATCCTGGATGCGGACAACCGCAAGTACAGCGATGAGAAAAGCCCGGCGGGTAAGACCGATTACCACACCATGGGCGCGTGCTACGAAGTCTTGAACGTGTTGCGTCCGGCTGCTTGATGCTGGCGTGATCCAGGCGCCGCCGCGCAATGCGGTGACGTTGCCGCGCAGGAGCGCACCCGGGCGCGATGAGGCTTTACCGATAAGACCCCCATCGCGCCCGGGTGCGCTCCTACGATATCTGCGGTCAGCAGATGCCCTTACTCCGGGTCGTAATCCAGATTCGATGCCAGCCAACGCTCGGCCAATGCCAGCGTGATGCTCTTGCGCTTTGCATAATCGGCCACCTGTTCCTTGCTTAGTCGCCCGACCACGAAGTATTGGCTCTTGGGATGGCTGAAGTAATAACCGGAGACCGCGGCAGTGGGCAGCATCGCAAAGCTTTCGGTCAGCGACATGTCAGCGTTGCGCTCGGCATCGAGCAGATCGAACAAGGTGCGTTTTTCGCTGTGTTCCGGGCAAGCCGGGTAGCCGGGAGCCGGGCGGATGCCGCGATAGCGCTCGGCGATCAAGGCTTCGTTGTCCAACGCTTCGTCCTCCACATAACCCCAGAAATCGGTGCGCACGCGTTGATGCAGCCGCTCGGCCAGCGCCTCTGCCAGACGGTCGGCCAACGCCTTGAGCAGGATGGAGTTGTAGTCGTCGTGCGCGGCTTCGAACCGGGCCACATGCGCATCGATACCGATGCCGGCAGTGACCGCGAACGCGCCGATCCAGTCCTGCTTGCCGCTGCTCTTGGGAGCGACGAAATCGGCCAGGCAGAAGTCGGGGCGGTCGATGGGCTTGTCGACTTGCTGGCGCAAGAAGTGCAGGGAATGGGGAATGGAGAATCGGGAATGGTCGAGTGTGCGGGCATCGCCTTGCAATTCCCGGTTCCCGATTCCCGATTCTGCCGGCTCCGTCAGGACGACAACATCGTCTCCAACGCTATTTGCCGGCCACAGCCCGAACACGGCCTTGGCCGTCAGCCACTTCTCTTCGACGATGCGCTTGAGCATGCGGCGTGCGTCGCGATACAGCTCGCTGGCCTGGGTGCCGACGATTTCGTCGCTGAGAATCGCCGGGAACTTGCCAGCCAGCTCCCATGCCTGGAAGAACGGCGTCCAGTCGATGAGTTCGATCAGCTCCTGCAACGGGTAGTCGTCAAAAACGTGGATGCCTGGCTGGCGTGGGGCCGGTGGAGTGTAGGTGTCCCAATCGCCGTCGAAGCGCTGCGCACGGGCTTTTTCGAGCGACACCAGGCGCTTGGCATCGCCGCGGTTACGGTGGCGTGCGCGGATTTCCGCGTAATCGGCATCGTTGGCGGCAACGAAGGCCTGGCGCAGGTCGCGCGAGATCAGCGACTGCGCCACGCCCACGGCACGCGAGGCGTCCTTCACCCACACGGTGGGCGCGGTGTAGTGCGGGTCGATCTTCAGCGCGGTGTGCGCGCGCGAGGTCGTTGCGCCGCCGATCAACAACGGAATGTCAAAGCCCTGCCGCTGCATCTCGCGCGCCACATGCGACATTTCTTCCAGAGATGGCGTGATGAGGCCGGACAGCCCGATCAGATCCGCGTTTTCTTCGCGAGCGCGATCCAGGATCACCTGCGCCGAGACCATCACGCCCAGATCCACCACATCGAAGTTGTTGCAGGCCAACACCACGCCGACGATGTTCTTGCCGATGTCGTGCACATCGCCTTTGACGGTGGCCATGATGATCTTGCCGTTGGACTTGCCGACATCGCCTGTGCGCAGTTTTTCCGCTTCGATGAAGGGCAGCAGATAGGCCACCGCCTTTTTCATCACGCGCGCGGACTTGACCACCTGCGGCAAAAACATCTTGCCGGCGCCGAACAGATCGCCCACCACGTTCATGCCGTCCATCAGCGGGCCTTCGATCACGTCCAGAGGGCGCGTGGAATGCTGGCGCGCTTCTTCGGTGTCGGTTTCCACGAATGCGTCGATGCCGTGCACCAGCGCATGCGCCAGGCGCGCGCGGACCGGCTTGTCGCGCCAGGCCAGGTCTTCGACTTTCGCCGCGCCCTTGGTGCCCTTGTAGCGCTCGGCGATTTCCAGCAGACGTTCGGTGCCGTCGCGGCGTCGGTTGAGGATCACGTCCTCCACGCGTTCGCGCAGTTCCGGATCCAGCTCGTCGTAGATCGGCATGCCGCCGGCGTTGACGATGCCCATGTCCATGCCGGCCTTGATCGCATGGAACAGGAACACCGAGTGGATTGCCTGGCGTACGGTTTCGTTGCCGCGGAAGGAGAACGAGACGTTGGAAACGCCGCCGGACACATGGCAGTGCGGCAGCGTGTCCTTGATGATGCGGGTGGCTTCGATGAAGTCCACCGCATAGTTGTCGTGCTCTTCGATGCCAGTGGCCACGGCAAAGATGTTCGGGTCGAAGATGATGTCTTCCGGCGGAAAGCCAACCTGCTCGGTCAGCAGCGTGTAGGCGCGCGTGCAGATCTCGACCTTGCGCGCGCAGGTGTCGGCCTGGCCCGCCTCGTCGAAGGCCATCACCACCGCGGCGGCGCCGTAGCGCAATACCTTGCGGGCGTGTTCGATGAACACTGCTTCGCCTTCCTTGAGCGAAATGGAGTTGACCACGCTCTTGCCTTGCAGGCATTTCAATCCCGCTTCGATGACGCTCCACTTGGACGAATCCACCATCACCGGAATGCGCGCGATATCTGGCTCGGACATGATCAGGTTGAGAAAGCGCGTCATCGCCTTCTCCGAATCGATCAGGCCTTCGTCCATGTTGACGTCGAGGATCTGCGCACCGCTGTCCACCTGCTGACGCGCGACCTCCACCGCTTCCTCGTAGCGCTCCTCCTTGATCAGCTTGCGGAACTGCGCGCTGCCGGTGACGTTGGTGCGCTCGCCGACGTTGACGAACAACAGGTCCGGCGTAATGACCAGCGGCTCAAGGCCGGACAGGCGGGTGTAGCGGGGAGTGCTCATGCAAGGCTCTGCTGGACGATGACGGCGCGATCGGTCGTGGTGAGGGGGTGTTCACGGCCCGGCCCTGGGGCGCGGTGCAATGCAGCCCTCATCCGGCGCTGCGCGCCACCTGCTCGCGCAGGCGGGAGCAGGTGCGCAAAGGGTGGATGAGGGTGAGCCTGACGCATCACGCCGCCAGCTCTTGTGCGCCAGGCAGTTGCCGCGGTGGCAGATCGGCGACCGCTTCGGCGATGGCGCGGATATGGTCCGGCGAGGTACCGCAACAGCCGCCGACCAGGTTGAGTAGGCCGGCCTGTGCGAATTCGCGTAGCGTGGACGCCATTTCTTCCGGCGTTTCGTCGTATTCGCCGAAGGCATTCGGCAAGCCGGCGTTCGGATGCGCGCTGACATACGCGTCGGCGATCTGCGCCAAGGTTTCCACGTGCGGGCGCAGATCCTTGGCGCCGAGCGCACAATTCAAGCCGATCGACAACGGCCTGCCGTGCGCGACCGATGCATAAAACGCTTCGGCAGTCTGTCCGGACAAGGTGCGCCCGGATGCGTCGGTGATGGTGCCGGAAACCATCACCGGCAAACGCCCGCCGCGTGCCTCGAAGACCTCTTCGATCGCATACAACGCGGCCTTGGCGTTGAGCGTGTCGAAGATGGTTTCCACCATCAGCGTATCCGCGCCGCCATCGATCAAGCCCTCGATGGCCTCGCGATAGGTTTCGCGCAGTGCATCGAAACTGGTGTTGCGGTAGCCGGGATCGTTGACATCGGGGCTGATGGAGGCGGTACGGCTGGTGGGGCCGAGCACGCCGATCACAAAGCGCGGTTTGTGCGGAGTCAACGCCTCGACTTCGTCGCAACAGGCGCGCGCGACTTGCGCGCCCGCCTTGTTCAACTCGTACACCAGATGTTCCAGGTGATAGTCGGCCTGGCTCACCGACGTGGCGTTGAAGGTATTGGTTTCCAGTAGATCGGCACCTGCATCCAGATAGGCGCGATGAATGCCGGCAATGATCTGCGGGCGGGTCAACAGCAGCAGATCGTTGTTGCCCTTCAGATCGTGGCCCTGCGGTACGTGTGCGTGGTCGCAACCGGGGCCGTGCACGTGCGCACTGTCGTAGCCCTCGGCAAAGCGGGTGCCGCGGTAATCGGGCTCCTGCAGATCGTGGCGCTGGATCATGGTGCCCATCGCGCCATCGATGATGAGGATGCGCTCGGCAAGCGCGGCGGTGAGCTTGGCTGCGCGCTCGGGACGTAGCCAGGGCAGGGCATGTGCGACGGGGGAGTGGAGTGCTGCAGGCGTCATGATGCGATGCTCCGTGAGACAGCGGCGCTGCGGTCGGCGATTCCCGAATCCCGATTCCCCATTCCCGGCTTCACAGCAATCAACGAGATCACTTCGAAATGGGGCGGGCGTTTTTCGCGTGTCACCGTCTCCAGGCTGGAGACGTCCAGCCCGGCTTTTTCAACGAACTTGCGCAGCTCCTTGGCAGCAAACCCCAGATTGACGTGGCCGTACGCATGCACCGCGGCGCGGTGTTCGTGCTTGGCCAGGCTGCACAGCAGCAGGCGGCCGCCCGGGCGCAGCACGCGCGCCGACTCGGCCACCGCCTGCGCCGGTTTGGCCGCGTAGGTCAGTGCGTGCATCAGCACCACCAGGTCGAAGCTGGCATCGGGGAATGGCAGCGCATGCATATCGCCTTCGCGCACTTCCACGTTGCGTAGTTTGCGCAGGCGCTCGCTGGCGGCCGCAACCACGCGCGCGCTGGTATCGATGCAGATATAGCGGGTGGCATGCGGTGCCACCAGTTCGGCCAGCACGCCGTCGCCGGACGCGATATCGAGCACGTCGCCGGTTTCCAGCAGGGGCAAGGCGGTGCGCGCCAGGGCCTCCCAGGTGCGTCCCGGCGAGTAATGCCGCTCCATGTCGCCGGCCACCGAATCGGCCCAGTTCTGGTCCGCGGCACGGTTGGCCAACACCGCGGCCACGCGCTCGGCATCCTGGCGCAACAACGGATCGTCGCTGCCGGTGCTCAGTGCCAGCCACAGCGCGCGCTGCGCCGGGTCCAGCGACACTTCGTCGAAGCGGTAATACGCCGATACCCCGGCGCGGCGGTCGCGGACCAGCCCGGCTTCCTTGAGTTTGGCCAGGTGCGTGGACACCCGCGGCTGCGCCAGCCGGGTGATGGCCGACAGCTCGGCCACGGTGAGTTCTTCCTGCTCCAGCAAGGCCAGCAGGCGGACTCGGGTGGCGTCGGCGAATACCTTCAAGCGGGCCGACCAGTCTTCCAGATCCATGAATATCTCTATATCGCGATATGGAGATATTTTCGGGCCGGCGGCAGGTGCGGTCAACTACATACGCATGCGAATGGTTGGCGCTACAATGGGGTCCAGCTCAGGCCTGAAGGGGTGCGACGTGGATTTCAGCTTTACCGAAGAACAATTGATGATCCAGGATGTGGCGCGCCGCATCGCGCAGGAAAAGATCGCGCCCAGCGCCGAGCAATTCGACCGTAGCGGCGAATTCCCGCTGGAAAATATCCGCCTGCTTGGCGAAAACGGTCTGATGGGCATCGAGGTGCCGGTCGAGTACGGCGGCGCCGGCATGGACCCGATCAGCTATGCGCTGGCGATGATCGAAATCGCCGCGGCCGATGGCGCGCACTCCACCATCGTCTCGGTCAACAACTCGCTGTTTTGCACCGGCATTCTCAAAAACGGCAGCGAAGCGCAGAAGCAGCTGTACGTGCGCGCGATCGCCGAGGGCACGCACATCGGTGCGTTCGCGCTGACCGAGCCGCAGTCCGGCTCGGATGCCTCGGCAATGCGCTGCCGCGCGGTCAAGCAGGCCGATGGCAGCTTCGTCATCAATGGCAAGAAGAGCTGGATTACCTCCGGCCCGGTGGCCAAGTACATCGTGTTGTTTGCGGTGACCGAGCCGGACAAGGGCTCGCGCGGCATCACCGCCTTCATGGTCGATACCGACCGCGCCGGTTTTCATCGCGGCAAGACCGAGCCCAAGCTCGGCATCCGTGCCTCGGCCACCTGCGAAATCGAGTTTGCCGATTACGTTGCGCAGCCCGACGAGGTGCTGGGCGTGGAAGGCGAGGGTTTCAAGACTGCGATGAGCGTTCTGGATGCCGGGCGCATCGGCATTGCCTCGCAAGCGGTCGGGATTGCACGCGCGGCGTATGAGGCCACGCTGGCCTACGTCAAGGAGCGCAAGGCATTTGGCGCGGCGATCGGCACGTTCCAGATGACCCAGGCCAAGATCGCCGACATGAAGTGCAAGCTGGATGCGGCGCTGCTGCTGACGTTGCGCGCGGCGTGGTTGAAGGGGCAGGGGCAAAAGTTCGGTACCGAAGCGGCCGTGGCCAAGCTCACCGCATCCGAGGCGGCGATGTGGATCACCCATCAGGCGGTGCAAATTCATGGCGGCATGGGGTATTCGAAAGAAATGCCGCTGGAGCGCTACTTTCGTGACGCCAAGATCACCGAAATCTACGAGGGCACCTCGGAAATCCAGCGCCTGGTGATCGCGCGCGGCGAGACCGGGCTGCGCTGAGGTCTTGGCGCGCCCCAGCGCTGCCGCTGCGCGCGGCACCGCTGGAGGGCTTTCCGCGATGCCAAGATCACCGAAATCGACGCGGGCGCCTCGGCAATCCAGCGCTTGGTGATCGCACGCGGCATGACAGGGTCGCGGCGAAGCCCGTCATTCCCTCAGCATTGCCGCAGCAACGCGGCAACGACGGAGTGCTCGCTGCAGTGCGTTGTGATCATCAAGGGCGGCTATGCCAAGGGTTGTCCTGCGTTGCATGCGCGGACCACAATCGACGCTTCTCCCGTGTCTGGTGCGCGCATGTCCCGGTCTTCGCACGCTGCTTCGCCCCGTGTTTCACGCTCCGGCTTAGCGCATACCCTGTGGTGCTGGGGGCTGCTGCTGTTCTGCACGACGGCAGGCGCGCAAACCTCGCCGCCTTCGATCGTGCCAACCGATCGTCTGCGCGAGTCCTGGTGGGCGCAGCGGCATGCGCAGGTGCTGGAGCAGGTCAAGCAGCACCCGGATACCAAATTGCTGCTGATCGGCGATTCGATCACTCAAAACTACGAGAAAGCCAAGGCGCCGGACGAAGACTTCCGACCGACCTGGCAAACCTTCTACGGCAGCCGCGGTGCGCTGAACCTGGGTTTCAGTGGCGACGGCACCGAAAACGTGCTGTGGCGGCTGGCCAATGGCGAAGTCGATGGGCTGCAGCCGAAGGTCGCGCTGGTGCTGATCGGCACCAATAACACTGGCCATCTCGGTCAAACCGCCGAGCAGACCCAACTCGGTATCGATGCGGTGGTCGCGGCGATCGAGCAGAAGCTGCCGCGCACGCACATCCTGCTGCTGAGCGTGTTGCCCAGCGATCTCTCCAGCGAAAAATCGCGGCGCGATGCGCAGATCAATCAGGGCCTGGCCGTGCGTTACGGCGACAACCCACGCGTGACCTATCTGGATGTGAGCTCGGTCTTCCAGCGCGACGGCATACTCCGCACCGATCTGTTTTACGACACCCGGTTCCGTCCGGCGGCCGGTGCCTTGCATCCGGACACGCGGGGGCAGCGCATGCTGGCCGAAGCGATCGAGCCCACGCTGGCGCGGCTGTTGGGCGAGCCACCGGTCAAGCCGGTGGCCGAACTCGGCCGTGACGCGGCGACCTCGCTGATGCCGGTCGACTGGCTGGAGCAGGATTCCTACGACTGGTACGCACGCCACCACGCAGCGCTGGCCGTCGCGCGCAGCCTGAAGCCGGAGGTGGTGATGATCGGCGACTCGATCACGCATTTCTGGTCTGGGCTGCCGCAGGCCACGCGCGTCAGTGGCCCCGAATCATGGCAATGGTTGTATGGCACGCGGCCGGTCCTGAATCTGGGATTCGGTTGGGACCGCACGCAAAATGTGCTGTGGCGCATCCGGCAGGGCGAACTCGATGGTCTGGACCCGCGCTGGGTGGTGCTGCATATCGGCACCAACAATCTCAGCGGCACCGCGCAATCGCGCGCCAGCACCCCGGCTGAAGCGGCGTTGGGTGTGCAGGCGGTGGTGAGCGAGGTGCGCCGTCGCCTGCCCAACAGCAAGCTGATCCTGATGGCGATCATGCCGCGTGGCCGCAACCCCGACGATGCACGGCGCGCGCCGATCGCCGAGACAAACCGGCTGCTGGTCGCGCGCTATGCCAAGGATCCGGCGGTGCAGTTGGTCGATATCGGCCCCAAGATGCTGCAGCCCGACGGCACGCTGCCCGAAGCGCTGATGCCCGATGGCACCCATCCCAGCGAGTCCGGCTACCGCATCTGGGCGCAGGCGCTGCGCGAGGCGGGCATTACCGCTGCGCCGTAACGGTAGCGGCACGCGAGCGCATTCATCGATAAGCGAGCGCAGCGGGTAAGGGTGATAGTGCGGCCGCCCGCGCGCTGCCGGGTCGCGCGGGCCGGCAGGCGCGCTTGGTTTTCAGGAGTGCGCGGGGCCACTTTCCGGCGTGGAGCGTGATGATGGCCAAGGGCTCAAGCGAGGCCATCTGCGCCCCGGGCAGTGAGCTGGTCTGCCGTTTTCCAACGCCGAAAGAGCGAGCCGGGGCCGGGCTGCCGGCAAGGGCGCGGCGATCGAGTGCAGCGCACTGCATTTTCGAACCCCAGAAACCAGAAGACCCCCGATTGCTCGGAGGTCTTTTTAAACTGGTGCCCAGAAGAGGACTCGAACCTCCACGAAGTTGCCCCCGCTAGCACCTGAAGCTAGTGCGTCTACCAATTCCGCCACCTGGGCAGGTGAGCCGCGAATTTTGCAGGCCCCCGGCCGGCTTGTCAATGGGTTCCATGCGGCAATCGTCGGCGGTCGCGCCGGCCTTGCTGCCCATCCCGCCGCGCCACGCAGTACCATGTAAGCAATGACAAAGAAAAAAACCCCAGATTCCGATCGGCCGAGTCGCCGCAAATCCACCGGCGCAGGCGATTCCAGCACTGCCGAACAGCAGAAGTTGCCGGGCTGGATGCCAGACTTCCTGGTCCGCGCCGCAGCCGGCGCATCGACCAAGTCCGCCAACAAGCGCGCTGCCGACAAAGCATCCAACCCCTCCAAAGCCTCGCCACAGCCGGCGTCCGCGCCGCCTGCGCCGCGCGCTCCGCATCCGCGCAAGAGTGGCCCGTCTGCGCCGCCGCCGGAACGCTTCCAGACCGCTGCACCTGCGACTGCCGAATTCAAGGATCCGCATGCCGAGCGCGAGGCTCTTCGGTATGCCGAGCCGATCGCCAGCCGCGAGGCGATCCTGCAATTGCTTGAAGCCTGCGACGGTCCGCAGACCGCCGAAGAAATTGCCGAGCAGCTCAATCTGAGCGACCGCATCGATGCGCTGGGCAAGCGCCTGGCCGCAATGGTGCGCGAAGCGCAACTGGTGCAGAACCGCCGCGGTGGCTACGCGCCGGTGCAGCAGACCAGCCTGATCGCCGGCGTGGTCATCGCCAACCCGGAGGGCTTCGGTTTCCTCAAGCCCGACGAGGGCGGCGACGACCTGTTCCTGCCGCCGTTCGAAATGCGCAAGGTCATGCATGGCGACCGCGCGCTCGCCAATGTCACCGGCATCGACCATCGCGGCCGTCGCGAAGGTGCCATTGCGCGCGTGCTCGAACGTGGCATGTCGCGCATGCTGGGGCGCTTTTTCTATGAGCACGGTGTGGCTTACGTCGACCCCGACGACAAGCGCATCCAGCGCAATGTGCAGATTGCCCCGGACGGTATCGGCGAGGCACGCGAAGGCCAATTGGTGGTCTGCGAACTGATCGCGCCGCCGGACGCGCGCCGCCCGGCGATCGGCAAGATCATCGCGGTACTGGGCGACAAGCTGACGCCGTCGCTGGTCGTCGAAATGGCCATCCACGGCCATGAATTGCCGCACGAATTTCCGCAGGAAGTGCTGGACGAAGCGGCGGCCGTGCCGTTGGTGGTCGAGCCGCAGATGATCGGCGGGCGCGTGGACCTGCGGCAGATGCCACTGGTCACCATCGATGGGGAAGACGCCAAGGATTTCGACGACGCGGTGTATTGCGAGCCCAATGCCGACGGCTTCCGTCTGGTGGTGGCAATCGCCGATGTGTCCAATTACGTCCGTCCCGGGACGCCGCTGGACGACGAAGCGCAAAAGCGCGCCACCTCGGTGTATTTCCCCGGCTTCGTGGTACCGATGCTGCCGGAAACGCTGTCCAACGGTATCTGCTCGCTGATGCCCAAGGTCGACCGCATGTGCTTCGTCTGCGACATGCAGGTGGGACGCGATGGTGAAGTGACCGGCTCGCGTTTTTACGAAGCGGTGATGAATTCGCACGCACGCCTGACCTATAACCAGGTCTGGAAGGCGGTGGGCGAAGACGATGCGGACACCAAGGCCTTCATCGGCCCGCTGCTGCCGCAGGTGCAGCGCCTGCATCAGCTGTATCACGTGCTGTCGAAGGCACGCACGCAGCGCGGGGCGATCGAGTTCGAAACCTCCGAAGTGCGCTTCGTGCTCGACAACACCGGCGAAGTCACCCAGGCCGGCATGCTGGTGCGCAACGATGCCCACAAGCTCATCGAAGAATGCATGATCGCCGCCAACGTCGAGGCGGCGCGCTACCTGCTGAGCGTGCATGTGCCTGCGCCTTACCGTGTGCATGAGCGCCCGCCGGAGAGCAAGTACGAAGACCTGCTGGAGTTCCTCAAGGAGTTCCAGTTGAGCTTGCCGGCATGGAGCAAGGTGCGCCCCGGCGACTACACCAAGTTGCTGAAGAAAGTGCGCGCGCGCCCGGATGCGGCGTTGCTGGAATCGGTGTTGCTGCGCAGCCAGAGCCTGGCGGTGTATTCGCCGGAAAACAACGGCCATTTCGGTCTGGCGTTGGAGGCATACGCGCATTTCACCTCGCCGATTCGGCGTTACCCGGATCTGCTGGTACACCGCGCAATCAAGCATGCGTTGACCGGCGCCAGCCCGCAGACATTCATCTATACCTCGCGTCAGATGGCGGCGCTGGCATTGCAATGCTCCGAGCGCGGACGGCGTGCCGATGAAGCCGAGCGCGAAGTGGACGAGCGCTACCGCGCCGCGTGGATGGAAAAGCACGTCGGCGGCCAGTTCGATGGCGTGATCAGCGGTGTGACGGGATTTGGTTTGTTCGTGGAGTTGACGCAGTCCAAGGTCAACGGCCTGGTGCACGTCACGCAGCTGCCGCAGGACTATTACCAGTTCGATCCGATTCGCAAGACGCTCAGCGGCGAGCGCCGTGGCCGCGAGTTCCGCCTCGGCGACCCGGTGCGCGTGCTGGTGCTCAAGGCCAGCATGGAAGAGCGCAAGATCGACTTCCGCCTGGCCGACGAAAATGGTGCAGCGCCCGAAGCGCCGCTGCCGCCACGCGAGAAGCCGACCAAGCGCAAGAAGAAGTCGTACTGAGTTGCAGGACGGCGCTGCGGGCGGCCGAACTGGCAGCCCGCCACGCGAGGTGGTGGTGACAAGCAGCCACTAAAATGAAGCGCGGGTCGTCGGGCGGGTGTAGACGAGGCTGATGAGCCGCGGCGCGCCAGCGGTTCACGGCGACTCCCACGATTGGCCGCATCCGCTTGGCCGTGATCGCAGTCGTGTTATTCGCTGTGAGAGAGGCAGGTGGGCTGTTGCAGGCGAGTGGGTCTGCAATGATGTCCATAACAGACTGACGCGGAGCGGGGCATGGACACTTCAAGCGAATATAGCGGTGGCTGCCATTGCGGGGCGGTGCGGTTTCATGTGCGTGGTGCGTTGGTGGATGCTTCGATCTGCCACTGCCGCATGTGTCAGAAGGCATTCGGCGCGTATTACGCGCCGTTGGTGTCTGTGCGAGGCACCGAGTTTCGCTGGACCCGTGGCGAGCCCAAGCGCTTTGCATCGTCGAATGTCGTGCAGCGCGGTTTTTGCGCCGAATGCGGCACGCCATTGACGTATGAGGCACCCGACGGCGTGGCAGTCGCGGCAGGTGCCTTCGACACGCCCGAGCAGTTGCCGCCGCATATCCAATATGGACTGGATCGCAAACTGCCCTTCGTCGATGGCCTGGCGCAGCTGCCTACGCGTCCACCCGAAGACGATGCCGCCGCGGAGGCTTTTTTGGCCAGCGTGGTGTCGCGACAACATCCCGATCACGACACTGCGCATTGGCCGGCGTGAGAAAAGGCTTTGGTTTGTTGTGCTGCTGATCGCGGCATGCGAGCAGCAATGGCGTCACCTCGCTCGCGGCCGTCACTGGCCGCGGCAACACGCGCCAGTGCGCCATCTGGCAGGCATCCATCGACACGATGGGGTGCGCGGCCGGCGTGCGGTCAATGCAGGCGTGCGCCATTGGCCCCGGGCGCTGCGCGTCCAGCACCAGTGCCATCGCCGCATCGCGTCGTTGGCATCGCCGGGCTCCACGCACCGGCCGTGACGTGACAGGCCGCAGGCCCTACCATTCCCCTTTACCTCTTCGTATGCCCGCAATGAGCAAGCAGAACCAGTGGATCGTCGGCGTCAATGCTGTCGCCTCGTCCGTCGAGAACGACGCCGACAACGTGCGCGAGGTGTTGATCGAGGCCGGCAGCAAGAATCCGCGCCTGACCGAGATCGAAGAACAGGCGCGCCGCAAGGGCATCGACGTCCGCCGGGTCAATACCCAGGCACTGGACGGTGTGGGTGGGCAGGTACGCCACCAGGGCGTGGCCGCACGCTATGCCGCCGCGCGGCTGTGGGCCGAGAACGAGCTGGAAGGGTTGGTCGAGGCCGCCGAAGGGCGCGCGCTTGTGCTGATCCTCGATGGCGTGCAGGACCCGCACAACCTTGGCGCATGCCTGCGCAGTGCGGCAGCGGCCGGGGTCACCGCAGTGGTGATTCCCAAGGACAAGTCGGCCACGGTGAACGCCACCGTGCGCAAGACCTCCGCCGGTGCGGCCGACCGCATTCCGGTGGTGGCGGTGACCAACCTGGCGCGCTGCCTGCGCGACCTGCAGAAGCAGGGTGTGTGGCTGTATGGCTTGGCCGGCGAAGCAGAGGCTTCGTTATACAGCGTGGATCTGCGCGGCAATGTCGGGCTGGTGCTGGGTGGCGAGGCCGATGGCCTGCGCCGTCTCACCCGCGAGCATTGCGACGGCCTGGTCAAGATCCCGATGCCCGGCGAAATCGAAAGCCTCAATGTGTCGGTCGCGACCGGTGTGACCCTGTTCGAGGCCGTGCGCCAGCGCCTGGGCACCTAACGGCCCGCATGCATCAGGCGCGAGCGCAGGCATGCCGGCCTGCGTAACCCACGCGCGTTACGCGATGCACAGCAGCGCCAACGCTTGATCGTTGCATTGCCGATGGGCATCTGCGCAATGTTCCGCGCAGATGCGGTTCGCGAGGCGTTGACTGGCGCACGCGCAGGGAGGTGCAGCAAGGCTTTCCAGGCATGCGCAGCCACCGTCGAACGCAGCGCGACGTTTTTGCCTACCATATCGCCAGCGAACGGCGCGTTGTGTGTGATGAACGATGGGGTGGGCGCCTGGCAAACAGGCGAGAGCAGTTGCGGCGTCCAGGCGTCAGCACGACGAAAACATAGACGGCAGCCGCGCTGGCTCGGTGTCGGCGCCTGCCTGCTGTTGGCACTGTGTTCGCTTGTTGCGGCTGCCTCACCGGCCGGCACGGCACGCTTGCGCGATTACGCCATCGATAGCTGGAGTTCGCGCAACGGGCTGCCGCACAACTCCTTGCGCGACATCGCCCAGACCCGCGACGGGTATCTGTGGTTCGCGACCTGGGAAGGGTTGGTGCGCTACAACGGGCTGGAATTCAGCGTGATCGACCGCAGCACGCGCCCGGGGCTGCCCGATAACGGCGTCGGCGCGCTGTATGTAGATCGCGATGGCGCGCTGTGGCTGAGCGATGCGCGCGGCAATCTGGTCCGGCATGGTGCCGACGGGCAATGGCGACAGTGGCAGCGGCAAGGGCAGTGGCCGCAGGCGTTGATCCATGCCATGACCATGGATGCCGAAGGCCGCATGTGGCTGTTGTTCGAAGGGCACGGGCTGGGCTGCCTGTGGCCGGATGGGCGCTTCGACTATTTCCCGCCGCACGATGACGCACCGCTGCAGAGCAGCTTTCCGCGCATGGTGGTCGATGCGCAGGGGCGCTTGTTGATCGGCACCTTCGATGGATTGATCTACCGCGAACCGGATGGGCGCATGCACCGCGCGCCGGCCGCATTCGGGTTTCCGCCGGGGTTGGCATGGCCGTATCGCGCAACGGACGGCACGGTGTGGGTGGTTGCGGGAGATCAGCTGTATCGCCTGCAGGGCGAGCGCGCCGAGCTGATGCATCGGGTGCCGGGGCAGGGTCACTTCACCGCGATGCTGCAGGATCGCAATGGCGACCTGTGGCTGGGCAGCGAAAACCAGGGGCTGCTGCGGATCGGGCCGTACGGCGTGGAGCATCTGCCGGCCGGTCGCAGCCTGCCGACCGGGCGCATCGTCAGTCTGCGCGAGGACGCCGAAGGCAGCATCTGGGTCGGCGCAAATGGCGGTCTGTTCCGGCTGCGCGAGACACTGTTCAGTCGCTACAGCCAGCGCGATGGATTAAGCGGCGACTACAGCCGCGCCATGTTGGAAGACCGCGACGGCAGCTTGTGGATCGCCGGAACCGCCGGCCTGGACCGGATGCTGCCGGACGGGCGCATCGTGGCGGTGCCGGTGGCCACACCATCGGGGCGACGCCTTTCGGTGCTCAGCCTGGCGCTGGACCGGCACGGCGATCTTTGGGTAGGCACCTATGCCGATGGTGTCTTCGTGTTGCGCGCCGGGCGCGTGCTGCGCCATTACGGCGAGGCCGAGGGCATTCCCGGCGGGCATATCCGCGCGATCGTGATCGACGACCACGAGACGGTATGGCTGGCAACCCAGCGTGGCGTGGTGCAGCTGGTGGATGGCAAGCGCACGCCGTTGGCGATCGACGGCTTGCCTGCCAGCGTGGTGACCGCATTGGCCAACGTCGATGGCGCGGTGTGGATCGGTTCGGTCGATGGTGCGGCAGTGCTACGCAACGGCAAGCTGCGCCAGTTGAATCTTGAGCAACTGGGCGGCGCGCGCAGCGTATTCGGTTTTCAGGCCATCGGCGATGCCATGTGGATCGCGACCGACCGCGGGTTGTATCGCGAGCGCAATGGCGTTCTCGCACGCGTGGGTCTGGAGCAGGGGATGCCGGTCGATACGGTGTTCCAGCTTGTCCAAGACCGGCTTGGCAATGCGTGGATCAGCAGCAATCGCGGCGTGCTGCGTACCGAATTCAAAACGCTCGATGCAGTTGCCGATGGGCGCGGCACGCTCGCGATCGAACGCTATGGCGAGATTGATGGCATGGGCAATGCACAGGCCAACGGCAGTTCCGGCCCCAGCCTGCTGCGGCGCGCCGACGGCACGGTGTGGGTGGTGACAGCTGGCGGGGTAAGCATGGTCGACCCCTCACGTCTGCAGCGCTTTCGCGAACGTCGCCCGCCGCCGGCAGTGATCGAGAACGCGCAGCAGGATGGCCGCCCGTTGGTGTGGCGCCAGCGCGCCCAACTGGCTGGCGGGCATCGCTTGAACGTGTCCTACGTCGGCATGAGCTTTCTGCTGCCGGAGCGAATCGAGTACCGCACCCGGCTGGAAGGCCTGGACAACACCTGGACCGAACGCGGCCGGCAGCGCAGCGTGGAATTCATCGGCCTGCCGCCGGGCCGATATCGTCTGCACGTGGCTGCGCGCCATCCGGGCGGGGCATGGAGCCCGCACGAAGCGGTGTGGGCGTTCGAGGTATTGCCGCTGTGGTGGCAACGCCAGGATGTGCGCTTTGCCGCGGCGCTGGGGGCGCTCTTGCTGCTGGCCCTGCTGTATCGGGTGTTGCTGCATCGCTACAAGACCCATAACGCGCGCCTGGCCGAGCTGGTGCGCAAGCGCACCGAAGACCTGCAACGGCAGGCGCAGCGCTTGCTGCAGGCCAATCAGGAAAAGAGCGAGCTATTGACGCGTTTGCGCATCAAGTCCGATGTGTTCGAGCGCCAGGCGCACGAAGATGCATTGACCGGGCTACCCAACCGTCGCCATTTCGACGAAGCGCTGGCGCGCGATATCAGCCGTGCACGGCGCAGTGGGCGGCCGCTGGTGCTGGCGATTCTGGATATCGATCACTTCAAGCGCATCAACGACCATTATTCGCACGCCAGCGGCGATGCGGTCCTGCACGAGGTGGGAGTGCTCCTGACGGCGGCCGCGCGCGCCTCGGATCTGCCGGCACGCCTGGGCGGCGAAGAATTCGCGCTGCTATTGGCCGACACCACGCTGGACGAGGCACAGGCGCTTTGCCTGCGCATCCGCGCGCTCTTCCACGCCCGTCACAACTGGGCCAGCGTCGAGGGCTTGCAGGTGACCTTCAGCGCCGGTGTTGCCGCGCTGCGCGACGACGACACCGGCTCGTCGCTGATGCAGCGCGCCGATCACGCCTTGTACGAGGCCAAGAGCGCCGGCCGCGATCGGATCTGTGTGGGTTAGACGCCGGGATTCGGGAATCGGGATTTGGGATTGGCAACGGCAGTGCAGGCGTTCCTTCTCCTGCACGAGAAGGTGCTCAAAAGGGCGGATGAGGGTACGGCAGCAAGCAGCAGTGCTGCGTCGTGATCAAACGGTTGCGGCTCGTGCTTGGTAAACGTACGCGATTGGCCGCTTCAATCCAGAAACCACGACGCTTTTGCCAATCCCGAATGCCCAATCACGAATCCCGTCCTCACACCGGCCCGGGCCAGGCGTTGGCGATCTTGCAGAACAGGCGTGCGGTCTGTTCGGTGTCGTAGACCGCGCTGTGGGCGTCGGCGGCATTCCAGTCCAGTCCTGCGGCCTGGGCGGCGCGTGCCAGCACGGTCTGGCCATAGGCCACGCCAGCCAACGTCACCGTGTCGAACACGCTGAACGGATGAAACGGGTTGCGTTTGTGGCCCACGCGCGCCACGGCGGCGTTGAGAAAATTCAGATCGAAATGGGCGTTGTGGCCGACCAGGATTGCGCGCTGGCAGCCGTATTTCTTCACTGCTGCGCGCACCGGCGCGAACACATGGTCCAGCGCGTCCTTTTCCTGTTTCGCGAAGCGGAACGGGTGGTCGAGCACGATACCGGTGATTTCCAGCGACTTCGGGTCTATCTCCAGC
Organism: Xanthomonas euvesicatoria pv. euvesicatoria; assembly: GCF_020880415.1. Classification (GTDB taxonomy): domain Bacteria; phylum Pseudomonadota; class Gammaproteobacteria; order Xanthomonadales; family Xanthomonadaceae; genus Xanthomonas; species Xanthomonas euvesicatoria. The sequence goes on from NZ_JAJIUJ010000038.1 coordinate 127,540, forward strand.
CCGGGCGCCGGCACCAGGTGCGCGCTGGCGGTCTCGCCGGGAAAGAAGCGTCCGTCGGTATCCATCTCGATCGGCACGCAGGCGATCTCCAGCAGTGCATGCTTGTTCCAGTCGAACCCGCCGGTTTCTACGTCCACCACCACGGGCAGATAGCCACGAAAGCGGCGCGACATCGGCAAAAAAGAGGGGGCAGGCTGTGCATCGACCGGTTCGTTCATCCGCATAGCCTAGCAGGTCGCACGCCGTGCTCTGCCCCGGCTGCAGGCTGGCACGCTCACACCGGCGGCAGCGACGCCGCGACGATTCGGTGCACGGCCACTCGAGTGGCGTCGGCGTGCATTGCCGGCCCACCGTCTACGCGCGTCTTCCCCGAACCGGGCGACTGCAGACCACACAGCGACAGTCGCCATACACCGAAATGAAAAGGCCCGATCCGCGTTGCCACGGACCGGGCCTCCCTAACGACACGGTGAGCGAGCCCTTAGCGACCCGCGACGACGCTGGTAATCAGCCCGGTGGCCACTGCGATCAGCACGTAGGTGTTATCCACGCGACGCCATTCGTGCCCGCGCGGCGGCGGCTTGAGATGGTGCTTGTGGTAGTCGGCAACGCGGCTACCACGATGGTCCGGTGCCAGCCGCTCGCCGCGGCGATACGGCGGGCCGCGGCGCTCGTTGCGATGATCCTCGTGATGCGCGTTGCGGCGATCGTCGCGCCTGTCGTCATGCCTGTCGTCGCGGTGATCGTCATGGCGGTCAGGACCATGGTCGTCGTGACGCTGCGCATTGCGGTCACGGTCGTGATCCAGCTCGTGCTGCTGCGGTGCTGCAAACGCTGCGCCAGAGGTCAGCAGCGTCAAGGCCATGAAGGATCCAACGAAACGTTTCATCAGCGGACTCCTGGGTCACAGGAAATGCCTGTGCAGCTGCACCGTAGAAGTTTCAAGCTGAATACGTAATGAGAAGGCCTTGCGGCGCCTCACGGCAACGCTGCCGCGGTCTAGATGACGCCGGTGCTGCTGGTGTCGTCGCGCTTCACCCGCGGAGGCAAGGGCTGCTCGCCATGCACCAGGAACCACACGTTCTCGGCGATGTTGGTGGCGTGGTCGCCAATGCGTTCCAGATTCTTTGCCATGAACAGCAGATGCGTACACGGAGTGATATTGCGCGGGTCTTCCATCATGTAGGTGAGCAGCTCGCGGAACAACGCGGTGTACTGCGCATCCAGGCGTGCATCTTCGTCGCGGACACGGATCGCCGCATCGGCATCTTTGTTGCGATACGCCTGTACGGCTTCGCGCACGGCATCGGCCGCCATCTGGCCAAGCGCGCGCAGGCCCACGGTCTGCGGCAGCGGCGGTGCGGAATTGAGCGCGATCGAGCGCTTGGCCACGTTGGCCGCGTAATCGCCGATACGTTCGATATCGGCCGGAATCCGCAGGCCTGCAAGAATTTCACGCAGATCGCGCGCCATCGGGCCGCGCAATGCAAGCCGCATCACGTCGTGGCTGATCGCATGCTCCAGTGCGTCGATCGCCTCGTCGTTGACCACGATGCGGTGCGCGGCGTTGTCATCGCGACGCTCCACCACATCCAGTGCGGCTTCCAGCTGCGCCACCGCCGTCTCGCCCATGCGCACGATCTCGGCGACAAGACGGTGCTGCTCCTCGTCGTAGCTTTTGACGATATGGTCGTTGAGGTGCTGGTTCATCGTGGTCTCGATTCGTGGCAGTGGTGGATGTCCGCCGTAACCTTGGCGACATGGCACATGATGCAAATGTCGTGCCGGGCGGTGCGGCGGAACTGCGTCAATGCGGCGTTGCGCTGGCGCGCCTTACATCAACCGAAGCGGCCGGTGATGTAGTCCTCGGTCTGTTGCTTGGATGGCTGCGAAAAAATGGTTTCGGTGCGGTCATGCTCGATCAGGTCGCCCAGGTACATGAAGGCGGTATAGTCGGACACGCGCGCGGCCTGCTGCATGTTGTGGGTGACGATCACGATGGTGTAGTCCCGCTTGAGCTCTTCCACCAACTGTTCGATGCGGCTGGTGGAAATCGGGTCCAGCGCGGACGTCGGTTCGTCCAGCAACAACACATCCGGGCGCAGCGCCACCGCACGTGCGATGCACAGGCGCTGCTGCTGGCCACCGGAAAGCCCCAGTGCGCTCTGCCCCAGCTTGTCCTTCACCTCGTCCCACAGCGCGCCCTGGCGCAAGGCCTGCTCGACGCGGTTCTGCATGTCGGCCTTGGACAGCTTTTCGTGGTGGCGGATGCCGTAGGCCACGTTTTCGAAGATGGTCATCGGAAACGGCACCGGCTTCTGGAACACCATGCCCACCTTGCTGCGCAGGCGGTTCATCGGGTACTTCGGCGACAGGATGTTTTCGTTGTCCAGCAACACCTCGCCGCGCGCTTCCATCTTCGGATACAGCGCATAGATGCGGTTGAAGATGCGCAGCAAGGTCGACTTGCCGCAGCCGGAGGGACCGATCAACGCGGTGACGCGCTTTTCGGGAATCTCGATGTTGATGCTCTTGAGCGCGTGGTACTTGTCGTAATAGAAATCCAGATTGCGTGCGGCCACCTTCACCGGCTCCTGCGCCGTCGGCGCCCCCGTGGCGGCCGGAACAGCGATGCGATGCATCGGCTTGGCGTTTTGGAGATCGTTCATGTCGGGTGTCCGGAGGGAAAGGTCAGTCATTGGAAATCTTGTTGCGCAAGAGCAGGGCACGCGCACCCAGGCTCACCAGCAACACGAACACGGTCAGTACCAGCGCGCCGGCCCAGGCCAGCGTTTGCCAGGTGTCGTACGGGCTGCCGGCGAATTGATTCATGATCACCGGCACGCTGGCCATCGGCTGGAAGATGTTGCTGTTCCAGTACTGGTTGCCGAATGCGGTGAACAGCAGCGGTGCGGTTTCGCCGCTGATGCGCGCCAGTGCCAGCAGCACGCCGGTGACGATGCCTGCCGAGGCGCTGCGGTACAGCACCTGCACGGTGACTTTCCACTGCGGAATGCCCAACGACAATGCGGCTTCACGCATCTGCGCCGGCACCAATCGCAGCATTTCGTCGGTGGTACGCACCACTACCGGCAGCACGATGAAGGCCAGCGACAGTGCGCCGGCGAATGCCGAAAAGCGCCCACCGGTCTGCATCACGTACAAGGTGTAGACGAACAGGCCCAGCACGATCGAGGGCGCCGACAACAGGATGTCGTTGACGAAGCGCACCACCACGCCGGCCTTGCGCGCATTGCCGTACTCCGCGAGCCAGGTGCCTGCGGCGATGCCCAGCGGCGTGCCGATGGCCAGCGCCAGCCCGCACATCACCGCACTGCCGAAGAAGGCATTGAGCAGGCCGCCTTCCTGCATCGGCGGCGGCGTCATCTTGGTAAACAGGTTGAGGTCGATGCCCGGCACGCCCTTGGACACCAGCGTCCACAGGATCCAGGCCAGGAAGAACAAACCAAACAACGCAGTGACGCAGGAGAGCAGCAACGCAATGGCGTTGACGACCCGGCGGCGGTTGTACAGCGATTGCGACACCGAAGCGGCGGACATCAGTTGCCCTCCCGACGCGACAGCTGCATCAGCATGAAGCGTGCGATGGCCAGCACGATGAAGGTCACGATGAACAACACGAAGCCCAGCAGCAGCAATGCCGACCGGTAGGTTTCAGTGGCTTCGCCGAAATCGTTGGCGATCAACGCCGCGATGGTGGTGCCAGGCTCCAGCAGCGACGGCGACAGGCGCACCGTGTTACCGACCACGAACGCCACTGCCATGGTTTCGCCCAGCGCACGCCCCAAACCCAGGAACACGCCGCCGATCACCGCCGAGCGGGTGTAGGGCAGCACGATGTCCCAGCTCACTTCCCACTTGGTCGAGCCCAGTGCGTATGCCGATTCCTTCAAGCGCGTGGGCACGGTCAAAAACACTTCGCGCATGACCGAAGAGATGAAGGGAATCACCATGATCGCCAGCACGAAGCCGGCGGTCAGCAGGCCGATGCCCAACGGCGGGCCCTGGAACAATGGGCCGATCAGCGGCAGCGTGCCGAGATGATCGTTCAGCCATGGCGTGACATGTTCGGTCATCACCGGCACCAGCACGAACAGGCCCCACATGCCGTAGATGATCGAGGGGATGCCGGCCAGCAGTTCGATGGCAGTGCCCACCGGGCCACGCAGCCAGCGTGGTGCCACTTCGGTCAGAAAGAACGCGATACCGAAACTCACCGGCACCGCAATCAGCATCGCGATCACCGCGGTGACCAGGGTGCCGTAGATCGGTGCCAGCGCACCGTATTTGTTTTCGACCGGATTCCAGTCGGCTGAGTAGAAGAAACTCAGGCCCTGCATCTGCAAGGCATGGCGTCCGCCCCACAGCATCGACAGTGCCGCGCTGCCGAGCGCCAACAGGACGAAAACGACCGTAGCGGCCAGCGCAAGCTTGAACAGGCGATCGGCACGTGCGTCGCGCAGGTCGCGGCCGCGTGGCGCGGTCATCGCTTCGGGAATGGCGGTGGCATTCATTCGATTGGACTCGTCACCCGCGCAATGGCGGGAGCGTGAGACAGCAGGAACGGCGAGGCACCTTCAGGTACCTCGCCGCAGCGCAGCCCGCCGCATGGGCGGGTGCAGGGCATTACTTGAACTCGCTGCCCCAATAGGCTTCGATCTGCTTCACCAGCTCCGGCGGCAGCGGCACGTAGTGCAATTCGCTGGCCTGGGCCTGGCCGTTTTCCAGCGCCCACTTGAAGAAGTCCAGCGTCGCCTTGCTGCGCGCGGCGTCCTTGGATTGCTTGTGCATCAACATGAAGTTGGTCGCGGTGATCGGCCACGCCTTCTCGCCCGGCGCATTGGTGATCACCAGGTTGAAGTCACGGGCGTTGGCCCAGTCGGCGCTGGCAGCGGCGGCGGCAAAGCTTTCCGCGTTCGGCTCGACCCACTGGCCGGCCGCGTTCTGCAGCGAGGTGTACGGCATCTTGTTCTGCAGGGCGTAGGCCAGCTCGACGTAACCGATCGAGCCCTTGATCTGCTGCACATACGAGGCAACGCCTTCGTTGCCCTTGCCACCCACGCCGCCCGGCCACTGCACCGAGGTGCCTTCGCCGACCTTGCTCTTCCACTCCGGGCTGACCTTGGACAGGTAGTTGGAGAAGTTGAAGGTGGTGCCCGAACCATCCGAGCGATGCACCAGGTTGATCTTGGTGGCCGGCAGGGTCACGCCCGGGTTGGCCGCCACAATGGCCGCATCGTTCCACATGGTGACCTTGCCCAGGAAGATATCGCCCAGCAGGGCGCCGGTCAGGCGCAGCTTGCCCGGCGCGATGCCTTCCAGATTCACCACCGGCACCACGCCGCCGATGGCGGACGGGAACTGGCCCAGGCCAGCCTGTTGCAGTTCCGTGCTGTCCAGCGGTTTGTCGGTCGAGCCGAAATCCACGGTGCCGGCCTTGATCTGCGCAATGCCGCCGCCGGAGCCGATCGACTGGTAGTTGACCTTGTTGCCGGTGGCGGCGTTGTAGTCGGCCGACCACTTGGACACCAGCGGATAGATGAAGGACGCACCGGCGCCGGAAATTTCAGCGCCCTTGCTGTCGCTGGCGGTGGCGCCTGCGGTCGGCGCGCCCTTTGCGGCGTCTGCGGACTGCGCGTCCTTGCCGGGCGAGCACGCGGCCAGGGCGAGGGCGATGGTGAGGGACAGGGCGGTCAGGCTGGCCGACTGCAATTTCATGGAAGCTCCGAGGCTGGATTGGCCGGTGTCTCCGGCAGACCACACTATGAAATGATGTTTTTGTTACACCTGCATGACAGTGCCTTCTGGCCAACGCATCACAAAAAAAGGACGCGGACCGCGGAGGGAGTGGCACCCTCCGGGATCCGCGTCCCGGGGCCGACGCCGGGGAGAGAGACGGCGTCGTTCCTTTACGCGTTTTCGTGCTGGCTGCCGAGCCTCGGTGCGGGGCACCTAGTTGCCATTTCAGGCGGCCCTGCAGGTCGCCGGCATGGACCAGACAACCGCCCATGCCGTTTCAGAGCATGGCTTGCCCACCTTGGCGCTACAGCACAGGCTGCGCTGTCCTTAGTGCGGCAGATTCTTGGCCCAATACGCCTCGATCTGGGTGACCAGCGTGTCCGGCAGCGGCACGTAGTCCAACTGCTTGGCCTGCGCATCGCCCTTGGTGTAGACCCAGCGGAAGAAGTCCAGGGTGTTCTTCAGGCCAGCCGGGTTCTTCGGCTTTTTCTGCACCAGAATGAAATTGGTCGCCGTGATCGGCCAGGCGTTATCGCCAGCGGCGTTGGTCATCACCAGATAGAAGTCCTTGGCCGTGCCCCAGTCGGCACTGTTGGCCGCGGCGGCGAAGGTTTCGTCCGACGGTTGCACGAACTTGCCGGCCGCGTTCTTCATTGCGGTGTAGGCCATCTTGTTCTGCAGCGCGTACGACAACTCGACATAGCCGATGCCGCCCTTGATCTGCTTCACGTAGGCGGCCACGCCCTCGTTGCCCTTGCCGCCGATGCCGGTCGGCCACTGCACGGCAGTCCCTTCGCCAACCTTGCTCTTCCAGTCCGGGTTGACCTTGGACAGGTAGTTGGTGAAGTTGAAGCTGGTGCCCGAACCGTCGGAGCGGTGCACCACGGTGATCTTGCCTTCCGGCAGTTTCATGCCCGGGTTGAGCGCAGCGATGGCCGGGTCGTTCCAGGTGCTGACCTTGCCCAGGAAGATGTCGCCCAGGGTCTTGCCGTCCAGCTTGAGCGTACCGGCGGCGACGCCCGGAACGTTGACCACCGGCACCACGCCGCCGATCACCGAGGGAAACTGCGCCAGGCCGGCAGCGGCCAATTCTTCCGGCTTGAGCGGGGCATCGGACGAGCCGAAGTCCACGCTGGCCGCCTTGATTTGGGCAATACCGCCGCCCGAACCGATCGATTGGTAGTTGACCTGCTTCTTGGTGGCGGCGTTGTAGTCGGCCGACCACTTGGACATCACCGGGTAGATGAACGACGCACCGGCACCGGTGACATCGGCAGCCTGGGCACACAGTGCCAGCGAGGCGGCGAGTACGCCGACGGCCAGACGGGTCTTGAAGGAGTGGATCACGGAACAGCTCCTGTAGCGAAGGGATGAGGACGTCCCGCCGTGGTGCCATTGCAGGGCAATGGCATGACCATGCGGTGTCTGGGAAATGACAGGGCGATGACGGCATTGCGCCGTCGGATGTTCAGGCCGGCAGGAAGTGGCGGCGCTGCCACCGCGTGCGCTCGACCGATCGCACGCGGCAGCGACGCACTTACCAGTAGAACTGCGCGCGTGCTTCGATGATCGACGGGTTATCGTCGACCAGGCCGCGGGTGGTGCTGTTGTAGCGGGTGCTGTCGACCTTGGCGTAGTCGAGGGCGAACTTGAAGTTCGAGCGCCAGTACCAATTGGCGCCGACCGTCCAGATGTTCATCTTGCCGCCCAGCACGCCATCGACGAACGGTGTGTTGCCGTTGGCGACCAGGTGGCCATCGTTGAGGTCCAGGGTGTCGTAGCGCACCGCCAGCTGCCACATGCCCGATGCCGGCTCGTTGGGCAGCGGGGTGGTCGGCACGCCAGCCTTGTAGCCCCAGGTTTCGCCGGTGAGGTTCCAGACGCCGCTCACGTACCAGCCGTCGCTCTTATAGTCGTGCGCATTGGCACCGATGCGGTTGGCGTTTTCCTGGAAGTACTCGCTCTGCAGCTTGAACGGCCCGGTGATCCACATCGCCTCGGCACCGGCCACGCCAACGTTGTCCACATTGGTGATGGCGCCGCTGTCGATCAGGCGAACGGTGGTCAGGTCGGCGTCGGGGCGTGCGCGCAGGCGCAAGGTGTCGTCGTCGGTGTCGTAGGCCAGGTAGCTCAGGCCGAAGTGCAGCACGTTGCCAGTCTCGTTGATCGGCGCCCAGGTGCCGCGCGCGCCATAGCCGTTGCCGTGCGCCTGGTTACGGGTCAGCTCGCGGCCGAATGCACTGGCGGTCACGCTCCAATTGTTGTCGCCCATGCCATAGGCCACGCCCAACCGGCGCGAGATGCCATAGGTGTTGGTCACCGACGCCTTGGAGACGAAGTCGTTGTTCTTGGTGCTGGACAGTTCTTCCAGGCTGTTGGGCTGCTTGAACTGGCCGATCTGCAGGTAATTGTTCGCGTTGCCGCCGAACTTGTACTTGATGTTGTTATCCAGGAAGCGGCCAGTGCTGCGAATGGTGGTGCCACGGATGGTGACCTCCTTCAGCACGCTCGGGTCATAGCCGGCGACCCATTCGAAGTTGCCCGGGCCCTTGCCCTTGAGGACCAGCTCGGCGCGCCGGATGCTGAATTCGGAATTGTCGCCATTGGCACCGATCGGGCCATTGAGGTCCTGCACATCGTTGTGGAACCAGTTGCCGTCGGCCTGGACCAGGCCTTCCAGCGAGATTTCCGAACCACCGATCACATCGATGGCGATCTCGGCGTGTGCTGCAGGGGCGGCCAGTGCCAGCAGCAGCGCGGAACCAAGCAGGGTGGGAGCGAGTTTCATAGATGCCTTGCGACCTGAGAAAGTGGGCGCAGGCTAGGGTGTGAAGGTTGCGTTAATGTGACAAAACAACAAAAACGTAATACGTGATTTTTGCCAATAAAGACAAGAGTTTACGTTTGTTTAAACTATGTCAGTGTGTGTCAAAAAACTGAACCGCGCTGTTTTATGACAGTACTCGGTGCCAACCTCAACGCCTTGAATTTCCCAGCTGTGCCGCTGACGGGCTGAACTGGCGCTATGTCAGCCTGAACACATGCGTCAGTTTGTGCGGCGCACCACTTGCATACGCGGCGTCAAAATTGTTAGCTTCGAGGCCATGTTTCCTCGATTCCTCCAAATGCTGTTGGTCTGCCTGCTCGCGCTTTCCGCGTGGTCGGCAGCCAATGCGCACGCGCGCATGCATCATGCGTTCGTGGGCGACGGCCTGGCGGTAATGGTGGATGCTGGCGAAGAACGCGATGCAGCAGAAGATCCGCAGGACGACGGCGATACACAGAGCCAAGTCGACACACAGCCTGCAGACGATATCCCCTTGCTTTCCCAAGCATGGCCGATGCTGGCGCGGTATTCCCCCTCTTGGCACGCGCATCACGCGCCGGCAAATCAAAAACGCGACCTGATCCCACAGCTGCGTCCTCCAAACGCACTGCTTGGCTGATCCCCGCTGTCGCTGCACCCGGTGCATTCCGCGCCGGATTCCCAATTGATTTGTTTGTCTTGCAATTCGCGGTTTGCGCCGCGGATGGCTATTCGTTGCCTAGAGGAATCTCCCATGGAAAGTTTGCTAGAAGGTTTTCGCCATTTCCGTAAGGAAGTCTATCCGCGTCAGAGTGCGCGCTTTCAGGAACTGGCAGGCGGCCAGAGCCCGCATACGCTGTTCATCACCTGCGCAGACTCGCGCGTCATGCCGGAGCTGATCTTCTCCGCACAGCCGGGCGAATTGTTCGTCTATCGCAATATCGGCAATGTGGTGCCGCCGTACTCGCAACATGTTAGTGGCGTGGTGGCAGCGATCGAATACGCCATCGCAGTGCTGGGCGTGCGCCACATCGTGATCTGCGGGCACACCGACTGCGGCGCGATGAAGGCAGTGCTCAAGCCGGAGTCGCTGGAAGACGTGCCCTCCGTGGCAGCGTGGCTCAAGCACACCGATGCGGCGCGCCATGTCACCGCGCATCACGGGCACGATCCGCAGAGCCATGAAGCGCTGAGCTGCATGACCGAAGAGAACGTGGTCTCGCAGTTGGACCACCTGCGCACGCAGCCGGTGGTGGCAGCGCGCCTGGCGGCGGGCACGTTGCGCATCCACGGCTGGATCTACGATATCGCGCACGGGGAGATCCGCGCCTTCGATGCCGAGAAGGGTGGCTTCCGGCCACTGCTGGCCGAAAGCACCCCCGAAGCCACTCCACGCCCGCGACTGCAACAAGTCGTGCGCGCTGAACTCGCCTGACGGAGCCTGCCATGAACACATCAGGTATCGGCGGATATTTCCGCCAGGGACTGTTTGGGCGTGATTTATTGGCGTCCGTGGTGGTCTTCCTTGTCGCGCTGCCGCTGTGCATGGGTATCGCGATCGCATCCGGCATGCCGCCCGCCGCGGGCCTGATCACCGGCATCGTGGGTGGTCTGGTCGTCGGCTTTCTGGCGGGTTCTCCGCTGCAGGTGAGCGGGCCGGCCGCCGGCCTGGCTGTGTTGGTGTTCGAACTGGTGCGGGAGCACGGCGCTGTTGCGCTCGGGCCGGTGATCTTGGTGGCCGGCGCAATTCAGCTGATTGCCGGTCTGTGCCGCGCAGGCGTCTGGTTCCGGATGACATCGCCGGCCGTGGTGGCCGGCATGTTGTCGGGCATCGGCATCCTTATCGTGGCCTCGCAGGCGCACGTCTTGATGGATGCCGCGCCCAAGGCCCGCGGTCTGGAAAACTTCGCTGCATTGCCTGGCGTGTTGTGGCAGGCCATCAGCGAGGGGACCGGCCGTAATGCGCTGTTCGTGGGTCTGGCGACGATCGGTATCATCCTGGCCTGGGACAAGCTGCGCCCGCAGCGCCTGCGGTTTCTGCCGGGTGCATTGATCGCGGTGGTGGTTGTCACCGCGACCGTGCAGTTGCAGGGCTTGAACGTCAACAAGGTCGATGTCCCGACCAATCTGTTCTCTGCGATCAGCATCCCCAGCATTTCCGACATCTTTGGCGTGTTCAACCACACCTTGCTGGTCTCGGCAGTGACCTTCGCCTTCATCGCCAGCGCCGAGACCTTGCTGTCGGCGGCGGCGGTGGACCGCATGCATCAGGGGGCGCGGACGCAGTACGACCGTGAGCTGGCGGCGCAGGGCGTGGGCAATATGCTCTGCGGCTTCCTGGGTGCATTGCCGATGACCGGGGTGATCGTGCGCAGCGCGGCCAACGTGCAGGCCGGTGCGGCAACGCGTGCATCGACCATCCTGCACGGCAGCTGGCTGCTGGTGTTCGCCATGCTGTTGCCGTGGCTGCTGCGGATGACGCCGGTGGCCTGTCTGGCCGGCATCCTGGTCTATACCGGCGTGAAGATGATCAAGATCGGGCAGGTCAAGGAGCTGGCGACCTATGGCCGCGGAACGGCCGCGATCTACCTGGCGACCACCTTCGCGATCGTGGCCACCGACCTGCTGACCGGCGTGCTGATCGGCTTCGGTCTGTCGCTGTTCCGTCTGGCACTGCATTCGTCGCGTCTGAAGGTCGAGGTGCGTGAGCACGCCGACAAGAAGGACGAAATGCATCTGACCCTCCAGGGTTCGGCCACCTTCCTGAAGGTGCCGGCCATGGCACGTACGCTGGAAAGCGTGCCGCCGAACACTGCGCTGCATCTGGATGTGGCCAAGCTGCACCACGTCGATCATGCCTGCATCGAGTTGTTGCGCGACTGGAGCCGCAATGCGGCCTCACGCGGCTGCGAACTGGTGGTGGACTGGAAGGAGCTGGATCGACGTGTCGAAGGCCAGCCCACAGTGGATGGCGTGCTGGTGGAACAGCGCGTCGAGCAGGCGAAAGCTGCGTAAAGTGTTGTAAACGCCCGGCGTTCGCGCCGGGTGACCCCCATCGTGATCGGGTGATGCATGGCGCCGAAAGACGCATCATCCGGTCACGATTTTTTTGGGCGGAGTGGGGATTCGAGATTCGTAAAAGCTTGCAGCCTTGCGGTTTGCTGCGTGTGACGAGGGCGCGCGGTTGCGCCGTTGCTCCGGCGCCACTGCTGTCTCAACTCTTGGTTTTTGCTTGCCGCTCAGGCGCCGGTGGCGTCTTGTCGCGGTAGCGGCATAGATCGTGGATCACGCAGCCCGGGCAATCCGGCTTGCGTGCCTTGCAGACGTAGCGTCCGTGCAGGATCAGCCAGTGATGTGCATCGTGTAGAAACTCGGCCGGGATCACCTTGACCAACTTGTCTTCGACCGCGCGCACGTCCTTGCCTGGTGCAAGGCCGGTGCGGTTGGAAACGCGAAAGATATGCGTGTCCACGGCCATGGCGGGTTCGCCGAAGGCGGTGTTGAGCACCACATTTGCGGTCTTGCGGCCCACGCCGGGCAGCGCTTCCAGCGCGGCGCGATCATGCGGCACGTCGCCGCCATAGCGCTCCAGCAGGATGCGGCAGGTGGCGATGACGTTCTTGGCCTTGGCGTTGAACAAGCCGATGGTGGAGATGTACCGCTTCAGGCCTTCTTCGCCGAGATCGAGAATGTCGCGCGGGGTGTTGGCCACCGGATAGAGCTTGCGGGTCGCCTTGTTGACGCCGACATCGGTGGCTTGCGCCGACAGCAGCACCGCGATCAATAACTCGAATGGGGTGGTGTATTCCAGCTCGGTGGTGGGGTGCGGATTGAGTTCGCGCAGGCGCTCGAACATCTCCTGTATCTCGGGCTTGCGCATGCTGCTGCCACGACGCGCCGGTACCATTGCCTGGGGTGTGTTCATGGCTGCGCTCCGCCAGCGGCTTTCGCCTTCGCGCGCGCCAGGATGGCAGCGGCCAGCGGCGGCAGTGCGGGCGTTGCCGGTTGGCTGGGTGCCGGGGCGGGCGCCCTGCGCGCATCGCGTTCGGTGGCGCGCCGTTGCAGGCGCGCCGAGCGCGCGCGGTAGCGTTCGCGCGCGGCCCAGGCGTCTTGTAGACGGCGTTGCGCGCTGAGCAACGTGGCGCAGACCTGCGGGCAGTCGGCGTCCAGCGTATCGTGCTGCGGGTCGGGCAGATAGGCCATCAAGCCGAGTGCCAGCGCACGATCCAGGTCGTCGGCCTGCACACAATCGAACAACCGCAGCGCCAACGGACGCGATGCCGGAATGAGCTCGAGCGTCATGGCGATATCAGCGGTTGTGGAACTGGGCAGGGCGTTTGTCGAGGAATGCGCGAGTGCCTTCGCGCATGTCGTCAGTGGCGAACAACAACGCAAATTGCGCGGTTTCCAGCTGCAGGCCTTCCTCGATGGCGCATTCGCCGCCGAACACCACCGCATCCAGAATGCCGCGCAGTGCCAGCGGCGCTGCAGTTGCCAGGCGTTGCGCAAGCGCCAGCGTTTCTTCGTGCAGGGCATCCGCTTCGACCACGCGATTGACCAGGCCCAATTGCAGTGCGCGGGCCGCGTCGATCGGCAGGCCGAGCAGGCTCAGTTCCAGCGCTGCGGCGCGGCCGGTGAGGCGCAGCAGGCGCTGCGTGCCGCCAAAGCCGGGAATCAGGCCGAGATTGATTTCCGGTTGCCCCAGGCGCGCTGTTGCTGCGGCGATGCGCAGGTGACACGCCATTGCCAGCTCCAGGCCGCCGCCCAGCGCAAAGCCATTGATCATCGCGATCACCGGCTTGGGCATGCGCTCGATCCGGCGCATCAGTTGCTGGCCCAGCAACGAGAACTCGCGCCCCTGGATTGCCGACAGGTCACTCATTTCCGCGATATCGGCACCCGCCACGAAGGCCTTGGGGCCGGCGCCGGTGAGAATCACGGCGCGTATGTCGTCCGCATTGGCTGCGTCTTGGAACGCCTGATCCAGGGCCTGCATGGTCTGCCGGTTCAGTGCGTTCAGTTTGTCCGGCCGATTGACCGTAATCGTCCGGACGCTGGCGTGGTCGGCGATCAGAATGACGTGATTGGACATGTGAACCCTTGCGAACGTAAAAAAATAGTAAACACGGAACTTCCAAAACCCTTGCTGGTCCTAGCTTTCGCGATAAGTAGCGGTTCGGTATCGCGGCCGCTATCCTAGCGCGTCATCTCAGGCGGCAGACCCGTCCTGTGCCACCACCCTGGAGAATTGTTTGATGAAGTTGCGTTCTATCGCGGTCGCTGTGGCGGCCCTGGCCCTGACGGGCAATGCACTGGCCCAGGACACGACGTCCGAGAAGGGCAAGTTGAGCTATTACTTCGGCTACGACTATGGCAACAACCTTGCCGAGCTCACCGGCCGCGGCGAGCAGCTCGACATCAACTCGGTGGTAAAGGGTCTGCAGGACGCCTATGCCAAGAAGCAGCCGGCCATCACTGCCGACCAGTTGAAGCCGGCCGTTGAGGCGTTCCAGAAGCGCGAGCAGGGCCGTGCCCAGCAGGCCAAGGCCGAGTACGACAAGGCCGCTGCAGCCAACAAGACCAAGAGCGATGCGTTCCTGGCCAAGAACAAGAGCACCGCCGGCGTGCAGACGCTGCCGAGCGGCGTGCAGTACCGCGTGATCGAAGCCGGCAAGGGCGCCAAGCCGACCCAGGCCAGCACCGTGCAGCTGGAAGTGGCCGGTCCGTTCCCGTTCGGCGACCGCGAGAAGGCACGTCCGGCGCAGCAGATCCCGGCCATCAAGGTCAGCGAAGTCGAAATGCAGGCCATGCGCGACACGCTGCTGCAGATGCCGGCCGGCTCGAAGTGGGAAGTGACCCTGCCGCCGGAAAAGGCCTACGGTGCCGACCCGCGTACCCCGTTCCCGCCGAACGTGGCTGTGCAGTTCGAGATCAAGTTGGTCAGCGTCAAGTAATTGCACGTGATGTTGTTGCGACAACGCCGGCCACCAGGCCGGCGTTGTCGTTTTGGTCCAGCGATTGTCTGAAGAGAACGATGCAACGATGCAGCGGCCGCAGGACCCAGCGATGAGTGGCAACGATGTCGGATCCGAGGCCGGCCCTCTGCCCAGTCCGTGTATCGGTGTATGTTCGCTGGACGCGCAGTCGCACTGCGTCGGCTGTTTGCGCAGCCTGGATGAAATTGCACGCTGGATGAGCATGAGCGACGCCGAACGCCAGGACTATCTGCACACGATGCTGCCCGCACGCGCGCTGACGGCGCGGCTGCCCGAATACGCGCAGTTGAGGCGGGCGCTGTATCCGCTGGATACCGCGCCGGCCGGGCCGGGTTGGAACCATGCCGAGCTGATCGACCTGACCGACGGCGACCCGTCTGCCGAAGCGGCGGTGCTGTGCGGGCTGGTGCCGCGCGAACAGGGCACGACGGTGTTGCTGACCCGGCGCACGGACAGCCTGCGCCATCATGCCGGGCAGGTCAGCTTCCCCGGCGGGCGGATGGAGCCGTCCGATGCCGATGCCGCTGCTGCAGCGCTGCGCGAGAGTTGCGAAGAAATCGCGCTGGGGGCGCAGCACGTGCATGCCTTGGGGTACCTGGATCCGTTTGTGACGGTGAGCGGATTTCGGGTGACGCCGGTGGTGGCGGTCATCGACCCGGCGTTCGTGGCGGTGCCGCAGCCGGATGAAGTAGCGGACGTCTTCGAAGTGCCGCTGGCCTATCTGATGGACCCGGACAATCTGCGCAGTGTGGAACTGGAGTTCCGCGGACGCCCGCGACGCGTGCTCGAATACGACTGGCCTGCCCACCGTATCTGGGGCGCCACCGCCGCCATTCTTCTCAATCTTCGTCGTCGCCTGGAGCAGGTTGCATGAGTGCAGATCCGAACTGGACCACGCTGGTCGATGCCGCCACGCTTTCGGCCGCGTTGCAGCATCCACAGCTGCGTCTGCTGGATGCGCGTGCCGCGCCACCGACTGCGCCAGACCCGCACGCAGCGCGCAAGGCGTACGCGCAGGGGCATCTGCCCGGCGCGCACTATGCCGATCTGGACCACGACCTTGCAGATCTGTCACGGCCGGCGCAGGGGCGGCATCCGTTGCCGCATAGCGAGGCCTTTGCAAGACGCCTCGGCGAATGGGGCATCGATCCGCAGAGCCAGGTCGTTGTCTACGACGCAGGCGATGGCAGCATGGCGGCCGCGCGCGCGTGGTGGATGTTGCGGCTGATGGGCCATCGCCGGGTGGCGGTGCTGGACGGTGGCTTGGCCGCGTGGCGTGCGGCCGGTTTTGCGGAAAGCACCGAGTCGCCTGCCTTGCGCAGCGGCACCGCGTATCCGGGCCACTTTGACGCCACGGCGGTGGTGGATGCCGAGCAGATCGCGCAGCGCCTGCAACAGGCGCCGGGCTGGTTGCTGGACGCGCGGGCGGGCGAGCGTTTCCGTGGCGAAGTCGAGCCGATCGACCCGGTGGCCGGGCACGTGCCCGGTGCAGTGAGTCGCCCGCTTGGGCTGAGCCTGCGTGATGGTCGCTTCAAACCAGCTGCCGAACTGCGCGCCGAGTTGTCCGCGTTGCTGGGTGCGTACCGGCCCGAGCAGGCGGTGGTGATGTGCGGATCGGGCGTGACGGCCTGCCATCTGTTGCTGGCATTGGAAGTGGCCGGGTTGTCCGGTGCGCGCGTCTACGCCAGTTCCTGGAGCGGTTGGCTGCAAGATGCCTCGCGCCCGGTCGCGACCGGCGCCTGATTGCAGGCACAATGGCGGCAGGAACGGTGACCTGTGGGGACGCAGGTTCGCTGCGCGGAGCGCAGTTTCTTGCAGTGCTGGGTGAGCCATGCGGTTGCAGTTACGGATTGGCGCGCTGTGCGTCGCGGTGTGGACGCTGGCTGCCTGTTCGGCGGAGTCGTCCGCCGATGTCAGCGATACGCCTGCGGTCGCTCATCGCAATGCGGCGCCGCATGATGTGTACGAAGTCGCGCTGGAACGCGCGCGTGCGGAGCGGCTGAGGCAGCTGCGGGCGCCCGATGGGTGGCTGAGCTATACCGGTTCGGGGCGCGTGCGCGCCGGCCAGTACCGTGTGGGCAGCGACCCGCACAGCGATATCGTCCTGCCTGCCGGCCCTGCGCAGCTGGGGCAACTGACGCTGGATGCTGCAGGACACATACGCTTTCGCGCAGATGTCTCCGCCGCGGTGACGCTCAACGGGCAGCGCATCGGCGACGTGCGCCTGCAACCAGAGCGGGCAGGGCAGCGCGGCGACCGGCTGGACGTGGGTGGCCGACAGTTCTACCTGGTGCAGACAGGCGCCTTGTACGGCTGGCGCTTCCGCGACCCGGCAGCGCCGGCGCTGACGCAGTTCGACGGGCTGGAATATTTCCCGACCGATCCGCAGTGGCGCATCCAGGCGCAGTGGCAACCCTATCCAACGCCGCGCACGACCACCTTGCTGACCTCGATCGGCACGCCGCTCACCGTGGAGGTGCCGGGAGAAGCCGTGTTCTCGCGCAACGGCCACGAATACCGCTTGCGGCCGCTGCTGCAGGAAGATGGCCAGGGCCTGTTCTTCCTGTTCGCCGACCGCACCAGCGGCAAGGAGAGTTATGGCGGCGCGCGGTATCTGTTTGCCACCTCGCCCCGCGATGGTCAGGTGGTTCTGGATTTCAATCTGGCCGAAAACCCGCCATGCGCACTGACGCCCCATGTGGTCTGCCCCATCGCGCCGCCTGAAAACCGGTTGGACGTGGCAGTGAATGCCGGCGAGAAGACTTACCGTGGGACCGAACGTTGAGTGTGCTGCAACGGTGGACGGTGTGCGAGTCAAGAGGTGTTTTCGATGGCTCATCACAGCATCCGGGAGCGGTCACGTGCGTGTTCTCCGGGCGACGCTGTCTTTCGACGGCGCGGCTGGCACGCAGGTTGGATCGCTTCTCGGCGCTGTCGGGCGCGACCGGGCATGACCGACGTAACGCAGTGACTCGCCCACCGGCAGTGGCAAGAAAGCGCCGCCTAACGCGGCGTGTGCGACCAGCTCACCGCCGCTTCGATGCGCGGCCACGGGAACAGCGGGCCGGGGTCGAGCTTGCGCCGGATTTTACGGGCCGGGTCGTCGTTGGCGGCTTCCTGGGTGGTATCCAGCGCCTGATGGCCGGCGATGCGCCGCACCGAGGGCAGCTGCTGCTGCAGCCATTGCAACAAGGTGATCAGCGCGGCGATCTGCGCTTCGGGATAGGGTTCGGTCATCTGCTGATACCGCGAATCCAGCCAGTGCGGATAACGGCCGCGGTTGACCAGTTCGATGCCCAGCGTATGCGGGTTGTGCCCGCGCACATGATGCGCAACGCGCTCCAGGGCGACGTATTGCTGGATGCTGCCGTTGCGATCGAGGTAGTAATGCCCGCTGTTGCCGGTGCCGCTGTCATAAAGCACGCGTTCGCCGTATTCGCGCGCCATCGCCATGTCCGGCAATTCGGTGCAATGGATGACCACCATGTCGATCTGGGTGAGCGCGCGCCTGGCCAACCGCGATTCGTAGGATAACGGCGCATAGGTGATTGGCGGCGACGGCAAGACGGCATCGGACATGGAGCGGATGCTAGCATTGCCCGATGGCTTTGAATCCCGACAGCCCTCTGGGCAAATTGATGGCGACGCTGCCACAGACCGGTCAGGTGACCTGGATCGGCGTGCGCCCGGCGCGTGAGGTGGCGATGCAGGAAGTGGACGCGGCGCAGGTGAGCACCGGTATGGGTCTTGTGGGAGACCGCTACAAAGGTGGCAGCGGCAAGCGCGGCGTGACCCTGATCCAGGCCGAGCATTTGCCGGTGATCGCGGCGCTGTCAGGACACGCCACCATCGCGCCGGCGACGCTGCGGCGCAACCTGGTGGTGTCCGGAATTGCGTTGATCGCGCTGAAAGGGCGGCGATTCCGAATCGGCGAAATCGAATTGGAAGGCACCGACCCGTGCGACCCATGTTCGCGCATGGAAGATGCCCTGGGTGCGGGCGGCTATAACGCCATGCGCGGCCACGGTGGGCTGTGCGCACGCGTGCTGCGCGGCGGCGTGCTGCGCATCGGCGATACGGTGCAGGCGCTATGAGTCGCGGCCATTGCATCCTCTCGCACGGCTTCGAAAGCGGCCCGGACGCCTTGAAGGTGACCGCGCTGGCCAACGTGGCCGAGCAGTTGGGCTGGACCCATGAGCGCCCGGATTTCACCGACCTGGATGCACGCCGCGAGGTGAGTACGCTGGGCGACGTGCCAGGCCGGCTGCAACGCCTGCTGGAAATTGCGCGGGCGGCGGCCGAGAAGGGGCCGGTGGTGCTGGCCGGCTCCAGCCTGGGCTCGTATATCGCCGGGATGGTGTCGTTGCAGGTGCCCACGCGCGGCCTGTTTCTGATGGTGCCGCCGACCAAGATGGGCCCGATGCCGGCGCTGGACGCCGCATCGGTGCCGATCTCGATCGTGCATGCCTGGCGCGACGCGTTGATTCCGGCTGCCGACGTGATTGCCTGGGCGCAGGCCCGGCATGCGCGCCTGCTGCTGGTCGACGATGACCATCGTCTGGCCTCGCACGTCGACGCCTCGGCGCGCGCGTTCGCAGCGTTGTTGCAGGGCCTGTGATGCGGACGGTTGCCAGCCATGGCTGCGCGCGGTGCCACCGATGAACGTGTTGATCCGCGAAGCCACCGAAGGCGACGCCGCTGCCATCGAACTGCTGACCATGGTGGCCTTCATGCGCGCCGAACACAGCCGGCATGACGAGCACCAGGTGATTGCAGGATTGCGTCAGGACGGCGCACTCGTGTTGTCGCTGGTCGCCGACCACGACGGCTACGTGGTCGGGCATCTGGCCGTCTCGCCGGTGGCGCTGTCGGACGATTCGCCCGGCTGGTTCGCGCTTGGCCCGCTGGCCGTGGGGCCCGGCCATCAACGGCAAGGGCTGGGGACGCGGCTGGTGCAGGCCGCGCTTGCCACGTTGCGCGAGCGCGGCGCCGCAGGCTGCCTGGCGCTGGGCGAGCCGGCGTTTTTCCGGCGCTTGGGCTTTGCGGTCGAACCTGGCCTGGCGTTGCCCGAGGTGCCTGCATCGGAATTGCAAGCCCTGGCGTTCGGCGACCGGCTGCTGCCGCTGGCCGATGTGGCTTACCACCCGGCGTTCGGGCTGGGTTGAGCGCCGGCTGCATTGGCCCGGCCTGTTGCGCCGGTGTCGCTGCCAGTGCGGCGGGTTGGACTGGCTGCACTTCACCTGTTGAGGATTGGTCCGATGCGCCATTGATGCCGCCGTCGTGATGACGGCCTACCGCTGTTGGTTCGGTTGGATCGGCACGTGTGCTGGCATGCAATGGAGACCCGGATGACCTGTCCGTCGCTGACGCTGGAAAGCGTGGCGTATGCGCTGCCCGATGGCAGCGCGCTGTTTTCCGATCTGAACATCCATATCGACCAACGCGCGACCGGCTTGGTCGGGCGCAATGGCCTGGTCGGCCCGAACGGCAGCGGCAAGTCCACATTGCTGCAGTTGCTGGCCGGGCGCCTCCAGCCCAGCGCCGGGCATTGCCAGGTGCATGCGCCGACCGCCTATCTGGATCAGCACCTGGCGCTGCTGGACCCGGCGCTTGGTCGTTGCGCAGTTGCAGGACGCGGATCCAGCTGCGCCGGCCCACGCACAGCGGCTGCGCCTGGCGCTGCTGGGGCTGGACCGGGCGCGTGCCGACCTGCCCTGCAGCCGCCTCAGCGGCGGCCAGCGGCTCAAGCCGGCACTGGCCTGCGCGCTGTACCGGGCGCAGCCGGCGCAACTGCTGTTGCTGGACGAGCCCACCCACCACCTGGATCTGGCCTCGGTGGAAGCGATCGAGGCGCTGCTGCGCGGCCATCAGGGGGCGCTGGTCGTCGCCTCGCACGATGCCGCCTTCCTACAGTGGTTGGGCCTGCAGCAGCGCCTGGACACGGCACAGGCGCAATGGCGGCTGGCGCCGTGGTGAACCGTGCGGCGGGCGATCCGGGCGCCGGGCTGGTAATGCCGGCCGCGATGGCCGACCATTTGCGGCCCGTCCACCGCGGCCGCGGCCTTGCCTACCCAGGCGCCGGCCCGCTGTCCTGCTTTCACGCTCGCCGCCGCGGCCAGCGTCTTTATCGATACCTGCCTACGTGAAATTCTTCGCATCCTGCGCCAAGGGCCTGGAATACCTGCTTGCCGACGAGCTGCTTGCGCTCGGTGCCAGCAAGGCCACCGCCACTATTTCCGGCGTCAACGTCGAAGGCGAACTGCGCGATGCGCAGCGCGCCGTGCTGTGGTCGCGCCTGGCCAGCCGCGTGCTGTGGCCGCTGACCGAATTCGATTGCCCGGACGAAGACGCGCTGTACGCCGGCGTGGCCGAACTGCCCTGGGACGCGCATCTGTCTGTGGGGCATACGCTGTCGGTGGACGCACATGTGTCCGGGACCGCCATCACCCACGCACGCTATGCGGCGCAGCGCATCAAGGACGCGGTGGTGGACACCATGCGCCGGCAGGGCCTGGAGCGCCCGTCGGTGGACGTGGAAAACCCCGACCTGCGCCTGAACCTGTCGCTGCGCAAGGGCCGCGCCACCATTTCGGTGGACCTGGGCGGCGGCCCGCTGCATCGACGCGGCTGGCGCATGGCGCAGAACGAGGCGCCGTTGAAGGAAAATCTGGCCGCAGCGGTGCTGATGCGCGGCGGCTGGCCGCGCGCCTATGCCGATGGCGGCGGCTTGCTCGACCCGATGTGCGGCAGCGGCACGCTGCTGATCGAAGGCGCGCTGATGGCCGCCGATGTCGCGCCCGGTCTGCAGCGCTACGGCAGCGATGTGCCCAGCCGTTGGCGCGGCTTCGACCGCGAGAGCTGGCAGCAGCTGGTGAGCGAGGCGCGCGAACGCGACAGCGTCGGCCGTGCTGCGCTCAAACAGGTGATCCATGGCAGCGACATGGACCCGCACGCCATCCGCGCCGCGAAAGAGAATGCGCAGGTGGCCGGCGTGGCCGAGGCGATCTGGTTCGGCGTGCGCGAAGTCGGTGAGTTGCAGACGCCGCCGCAGGCCACCGGCGTGGTGGTGTGCAATCCGCCGTACGACGAGCGCCTGGCCGCCGATGCGGCGCTGTATCGCCGTCTGGGCGATACCTTGCAGCGCGTCGTGCCCCAGTGGCGTGCCAGCCTGCTGTGCGGCAATGCCGAGCTGGCGTATGCCACCGGCCTGCGCGCGGGCAAGAAATACCAGCTGTTCAACGGTGCGATCGAATGCGCGTTGATCGTCTGCGACCCGATCGCAGTGCCGCGACGCACCCCGCTGGCAGCGCCGACCGCGCTCAGCGAGGGCGCGCAGATGGTGGCCAACCGGCTGCGCAAGAATCTGCAGAAATTCAAGAAGTGGCGCGCGCGCGAAGGCATCGAATGTTTCCGCGCCTACGACGCCGACCTGCCGGAATATTCCGCCGCCATCGACGTGTACCAGCAAGCCGACGGCGACCGGCGCATCTTCCTGCATGTGCAGGAATACGCAGCGCCAGCGACGATTCCCGAGGCCGATGTGCGCCGTCGTCTCAACGAATTGCTGGCCGCCGCACGCGAGGTCTTCGAGGTGCCGGCCGAGCGCGTGGCGCTGAAGTCGCGCGAGCGCGGCAAGGGCGGCAGCAAGTACGGCCGTTTCGAACAGCGCAACGAAATCGTCCACGTGCGCGAACACGGCGCGTTGCTGCGCGTGAACCTGTTCGATTATCTGGATACCGGGTTGTTCCTGGACCATCGCCCGCTGCGCGGCACCATGGCGCAGCAGAGCAAGGGCCGGCGGTTCCTCAACCTGTTCTGCTACACCGGCGTGGCCAGCGTGGAAGCGGCGGTGGCCGGTGCGGCGTCCACCACCAGCGTGGATCTGTCGGCAACCTACCTGCAGTGGTGCGCCGAGAATCTTGCGTTGAACGGGCTGGCCGGCAGCAAGCACAAACTGATGCAGGCCGATGCGCTGGCCTGGCTGGAAGCCGAGCGTGCGCACTTCGATGTGATCTTCTGCGACCCACCGACCTTCTCCAACTCTGCGCGTGCGGAAGATTTCGATATCCAGCGCGAGCATGTGCGTCTTTTGCGCGCGGCCGTGGCGCGGTTGGCGCTGGGGGGCGTGTTGTATTTCTCCAACAACTTCCGTCGCTTCAAGCTGGACGAGGAAGGGGTGGCGGAGTTCGCGCAGTGCGAAGAAATCAGCCCGCGCACCATCGACCCGGATTTCGAGCGGCATGCGCGCATTCATCGCGCCTGGCGGTTGACGGCCTGAGCTCGCGCCGGTTGCGTCCGATGGCGCGCCGGCTCGGCTCGCGTAGACGCCAGCAGACGCGGTTGCCAAGGTGCCATGCGTCGCAGGCGCGGGAGCGCGTGCTTGCCACGACGCGACCGCTGCCGTGCACGCGCAGAAGGCGTGGGCATGATCGCAATGCGCCCACAACAAGCCCAGCACAGGGCTGCGGTATGCTGATTCGCATGCTCTGGAGTCAACGATGACCGCACCACCTCGCATCGCTTTTCTTGCCAGCCCCGCCGAGCCGGCGGTGGCCGCGCGCGCACGCCTTACGCAGCGCTATGGCGACCATGCCCTGGACAGCGCCGACATCGTCTGTGCGCTGGGCGGCGACGGGTTCATGTTGCAGACGCTGCACCGGCATGGCGCCGCCGACAAGCCGGTGTTCGGCATGAAGCTGGGCTCGGTCGGCTTTTTGATGAACCAGTACCGCGACAACGAAGACGACCTGCTCGAGCGCCTGCAGCGCGCCGAGCCAGCGTATCTGCGGCCGCTGGAAATGCAGGTGCAGACCGAATCCGGTGCCAGTGCCGGCTCGCTGGCCTACAACGAGGTCTCGCTGCTGCGGCAGACCCGGCAGGCCGCGCATCTGAGCGTGGATCTCAACGGCCAGACCCGCATTGCCGAGCTGATCGGCGATGGCGTGATGGTGGCTACGCCGGCCGGCAGCACGGCGTACAACTATTCGGCGCACGGGCCGATCCTGCCGCTGGGCTCGCATACGCTGGCGCTGACGCCGATCGCGCCGTATCGTCCGCGGCGCTGGCGCGGCGCCATCCTCAAGGCAGATACCGAAGTGCGCTTCCGCGTGCTCGACCCGTACAAGCGCCCGGTCAGCGTCACCGCCGACTCGCACGAAATCCGCGACGTGGTCGAAGTGACCATCCGCGAATCCACGCAACGCCAGGTCACGTTGTTGTTCGATCCCGAACACAATCTGGAAGAGCGCATCTTCAGCGAGCAGTTTGCGGTTTGAGGAGCGGGGATTTGGGATTCGAGATTCGGGATTGGCAACGGCAGCAGCGTGCCACGTCGTCTTTAGAATCGCGCGCACGCGCTACGATGCTGCGCGGATGGGCGATCAAATCCCGACCTCCAGTCCTGCTTTAAACCACTCCCTAATCCCCAATCCCGGCCTCCCCAATGCCCGACAACTCCCCAAGGTTATTGACCGTCGCGGTGACCTCGCGCGCCCTGTTCGATCTCGAAGAAGGCCATGCGCTGTTCGAGGCCGACGGAGTGGAGGCGTATTCGGCATTCCAGCGCGAGCATGAGGACGACGTCCTGCAACCTGGCGTTGCGTTCCCGGTGGTGCGCAAGCTGCTGGCGCTCAATCACGATGTGCCCGAGGACGCGCCGCGGGTGGAGGTCATCCTGCTGTCACGCAATTCCGCCGATACCGGCCTGCGCATCTTCAACTCGATCCAGCATTACAACCTGGGCATCGTGCGTGCCACCTTCACCTCGGGCGAGCCGACCTGGCCGTACGTCAAGCCGTTCGGGACCGACCTGTTTCTCTCGGCCAATCCGGAATCGGTACGGCGCGCGCTGAGCCATGGCATCGCGGCGGCGACCATCATGCCGCGCGCACTGGGCGAACGCGCCGAGGCCGCGGCGGCAATCGTGGACAACGACGAAAGCCGTTTGTCGACGCAGCTGCGGATCGCCTTCGATGGCGATGCGGTGATCTTCGGCGACGAGAGCGAACGCATCTCGCGCGAGCAGGGCGTGGAAGCCTTCGGGCGTCACGAGCGCGAGCGTGCACGCGAGCCGTTGTCGGTGGGGCCGTTCCGTAATTTTCTGGCGGCCCTGCACACCTTGCAGGCGGCGTTTCCGCCCGGCCAGGCCTCGCCGATCCGCACGGCGCTGGTCACTGCGCGCTCGGCGCCGGCCCATGAGCGGGTGATCCGCACCTTGCGCGAGTGGGGCGTGCGTCTGGACGAGGCGCTGTTCCTGGGCGGGCGTCACAAGGGCCCGTTTCTTCAGGCGTTTGGTGCGGATATCTTCTTCGACGATTCGCAGCACAACATCGACAGTGCGCGCCAGCATCAGCACGTGGCCGCCGGACATGTGCCGCACGGCGTGGCCAATGATCCGCCGTTTGCCTGAGCCACACACCCGCGCACGACAGGACGGGCTGCGCGGCGTCTGCGCTGGCTGACGCACCAAAGTGTTGTCGCGAAGGGACGCTTAGCGTCCCTGTCCCGCTTGCGCGTCAGCCAACGGCAGGCGGATATCGGTCAGCCGCCATCGCAGGCCTTGCCGCGTCAACACGAACACCACCGGCGCGCCAGTGGCGGTATGCGTAGTTGCGGTGAAGCGGCGAGTGGACTCGAAGCGTTGTTCGGCGCCTCGCAGCGGCCGTGCGGGCGCTGGCGCGGCGTAGGTGTCGGCGCTGACGGTGTCGCCGGTGACCCGATTCCAGACGCTGTGGCCTTGCAACAGCGCGCCAATCCCAAGCGGCGTGACCAGAGTATCCACGCCCGCGCTGCCGATGCCGCTGGCGAGCTGCAAGGCGAACCCGCCGAGCAAGCTCGATTGCAGGCTGCTCCCGGCCTGGCGCACCAGGTAATCGTCCAGCTGCGCCTTGAGGTTGACGCGCAGAGTCGGGAAATCCACGTGTCGCTCCAGCTGTCCGGCATCGCGGTTGGCCACAGCCTGGCTGATGCCGCGGATAGCAAGATATGGTCCGGCAACGACGTACCCGGCCAGCAGCACGACGGCCAGCACCGGCAGCAGCAGCCAGCGCTTCCTCATCGTGTGCATTCCGGTGCTGTTGAAGCCGGGAGCGTGGTCGCCAGGTAGGCGAGGGCTGCGTAACGTCGCTGCGGTGCGCGCAGGATCGGCGCAGCGCGGCACGATTCGCGTGCCAAGTGTGTCATCAAAATTCCAGGTCCAAGGCCGCGCACAGGTAATCGACGAACGGGGCCAGGGTCACCAGGTCCGTCTCGATGGTCTGGCGTAGTCGCGGCCCGGTCATGATGCTGTCGTCCAGGTGACGCAGGTACGCCCAGTTGCGGTGCTTGAGATCGTCGATGAACTCGAAGTCGTTGGGAAATCCACGCGGTGTGCGCACCAGCTTTTCGCTGTCGTCCATGGTGAATTTGCGCAGCAGTTTCGGGTTATGCGCGGCGGCCTTCCAGCTGCCGGGATTGTCGAAAATGAACTGGCGCAGCTTGCGTTGCGTGTCCGGCTCCGGATGCCACAGGCCAGCGCCGACAAAACTTTCGCCCGGCTGCAGGTGGATATAGAACGATGGCGCCGGCATCTGGCGGCGGCGTTCATGGAACAGGCGTGCGCCTTGCCAGTTCTTGTAAGGCGATTTGTCGTTGGAAAACCGCGCATCGCGATAGATGCGAAACAGCGAGCCGCCCTGGGTTTTGGGATCGGCGCGATAGTGTTCGCTGACCTGTGCCAGTGCCGGCTGCAGATCGGTGATCAGCTGCAGAAACGGCTGGCGCACATGCGCCTCATACTGATGCCGATGGTCGTTGAACCAGGTCTTGTCGTTGTGGCGGGCCAGGGCGCGCAGGAACTTGAAGCTGGCGTCGGAAAAGTAGGTGGTCATAGCGTGCGTTGGAGGTCCGAACCCCAGGCGGCGAGCTGATCGAGTAGGGCTTGCTTGGTAGCATCGTCGGAGTGAGTACGCCGTAAATCCGCAATCTGCGCGTGGTATTGCTCCAGGGTGACTTCACCCAGGCCGCGGTCTTCGAGCAGGCGCTGGCGGCGATACACGTTCCAGCGCTCCTGTTCCTCGAACGAGAGTGTCTGCGGCCAGTTGCGCGCGCGGTAGCGAAACAGCAGCTCGATCAGGCGCGGGTCGCGAAAGCGCGCTTCCAGCGCGCCCAGTTCGTCCGGCGCGCTGGCGCGGACCTGTGCAAGCAGGCGTTTGTCGCCTTCGGCCAGAAATCCATCGTAGAGCGAGGCATCGGCATCGTTGACCGCCGCTACCGCGGCGCGTTCGCTGCCGTAGACCTGGCGCACCTTCTCGGCAAGTTCAGGGCCCAAGGCGCGCAAGCGTGCCGCCTTGGCCACTACCGCGTCGTGATCCACACCCAAGCGCTGAAAATCTGCAGCGCGCAGATGCTGCCAGGCCACCAGCGCGGGCGACTTGTTCAGATGCACTTCCTTCAACGGAATGCGCTGTTCGCCTTCCGGCAGATCCGCGGCGCGGATGTACAGGCGGTCGGCAATATCGTCGGGGCTCAGCCGCAACAACACCTCCGGGTCGCCCTCCAGATCGAACACGATCACGCGGCTGTCGATGCGCGGGTGGCGCGTCAGCGGCAACACCGCCGCGGCGCACAGGCGCGAGGCGGGGTAGCGCTGGGAGATATGCAGCACCGGCTGCATGGCGATGACATCCAGCAAGGTGGCGGCAAAGCGCTTGTCGCGCAGGCGCAGCGCGTAGTCCCACAACTTTGGCTGGTGCTGCTGGAATTTGCGCGCCATGCCGATGGTGGCGTACACGTCCGACAAGGCTTCGTGCGCATCGCCTTCGCGCACATCGTTGGCATCGGCCAGGTGCTCCAGCTTGAACGAGGTAGCGCCATCTTCGCGCTGCGGCCAGACGATGCCGTCCGGGCGCAGCGCATGGACCAGTCGCAGCACATCCAGCAGGTCCCAGCGCGAGTTACCGCCACGCCACTCGCGCTCGTACGGGTCGTAGAAATTGCGGAACAGGCCGCAGCGGATGAATTCGTCGTCGAAGCGGATCGAGTTGTAGCCCAGCGTGCAGGTCTGGGGCCGGCCCATTTGTTCGGCGATGCGCGCGAACGCCTCTGCTTCGGTGACGCCTTCGCGCAGCGCATGTTGCGGGGTGATGCCGGTCACCATGGTGGCATAGGGCGAGGGCAGCAGATCATCGGCCGGCTGCACGAAAAAGCTGATGGGCTCTTCGATCACGCGCAACTGCGCATCGGTGCGCACCGCAGCGAACTGTGCGATGCGGGTGCGGCGTGGATCCTGGCCGAAGGTTTCCAGGTCGTAGAAGAGAAAGCTGTCAGGCATGCGGGTACGACATCCAGATGCGCGGCGCACGGCGTATGCGCTGCCGGTGCCGCCCAGTATCCCTCATCGCGGCAACGTCACGCTAAGAGCAGCCAACAAAACTACCGCGCAGCCGCCAGGCGGGTGCGGCCGGTGCTCGGAATCCTCATGTACCACTCGTGTACTGCGGTTCTGAGCGCGCCGTCTGCGCCCACCTGACGACTGCTCACTACGTTTTGTTAGCCGCTCTAAGGCTGTCCTCCGTGTCTTCCGCAGAGGTCAATGCGCGCCGTCCAGCGGCTCCAGGCGTGCGTGCACAACCGCTTCCAAGGCAGCCCAGTCGATGCGCGACAGATCGCGGTGTCCCCGCGTGGCCTCCACCAGGATCTGGCGCTGGATCTCGCTGCGCGCCAGCGCAATCGAATAGCGCGTGCGCAGGAACGTCACCATGGTGTAGTGCGGCACGAAGCGGGTGGGCCAGCGCGCCTGCAATTTCTGTTCGAGCTCGCGCTGCAGCAGGAAGTCGGGGTCGTCGACGCGGTCGCGCATTTCCAGGTAGTTCTCCAGCGCCATCTGTTGGATGGCGGCCGCATCGTCGCGACGCGCAGCCTCGAAGGCCGCGAACGCGCTGGCGAGGTCGTCGTGCGCGTCCAGCTGATCTGCCAACGCCACGCAATCTTCGAATGCGCAATTCATGCCCTGCCCGTGGAATGGCACCATCGCATGGGCGGCGTCGCCGATCAGCAATGCGCGGCCATCCAGATGCCAGCGATCCAGGGTCAGCGTGCCGAGCAGTCCGGGCGGATGCTCTTCCCAATGCTCCCTGAGCTGCGGAATCAGCGGCAATGCGTCCGGGAAATCGCGTGCGAACAAGGCCAATGCTTCATCGCCGGTGCGCGTGGTGGCAAAGCTCGGCTCGCCGGCGTTGGGCAAGAACAGGGTGACGGTGAACGTACCGCCATCGTTTGGCAGCGCAATGCACATGTAGCGCCCGCGCGGCCAGAGATGCAGCGCGTTGCCTTCGATCCGGAATCCGCCGCCCGGCTGCGGCGGAATTTCCAGCTCCTTGTACGAGTGATCGAGGAATTCGGTGCGTTCGCCCAGTGGCGATTTGCGCTGCATCGCCGCGCGCAAGGCCGAGCCGGCGCCATCGCTGCCGATCAAGCTCTGAAAGTGGATCTCGTGCGGTTGGTCGTCGCGGTCGTCGATGAAGCGCGCATAGCCGGCGTCGAAGCCCACGGTATGCAGGCGGCGGTAGAAATGCACGCGCGCGCCGGCCTGTTCGGCCAGGTCGAGCAGCGCGACATTCAGCGCGGCGCGGTGGATCGACCAGATCACCTCGCTGTCGTCGCGCCCGTAGCGTTGCAGCTGCGGTTGGCCGATGATTGGGTGCACCATGCGGCCACGCATCATCACCGCCTTGGCCATCACCGCATCTTCGGCGCCGGCCTGGCGCAGCGCATGCCGGCCGCGCTCGGCCAGCGCCAGGTTGATCGAGCGGCCGGACTCGTAGCCCTTGATGCGCGGGTCGCCACGCCGTTCGTATACGGTGACCTGCCAGCCGCGACGCGACAGCAGGATGGCCAGCAGGCAACCGGCCAGACCGGCGCCGATCAGGGTCAGGGAACGCGGAGAAACTGGGCTCAATGCAATGTCCGGCAGCAGCCGGACGCAGCGCCGGCGAAAAGGGGAAGACAGCGACTGGCAACGACGGTGGCCCCGGCAGCAACGCCGGGCGGGCTGGGAGTGTACGTGGGCGCGCGGCGATTCCGCGTGCCGTACAAGTGCTTTGGTGGCACTGCAGTCAGACTGCCGCGCTCAAGCAGCCGCCCAGGCTTCCACCTGCTCGACGAAGGTATGCAGATCGCTGAAGCGGTTGTACAGCGGCACCGGCGCAATACGGATCACGTCCGGTTCGCGCCAGTCGCCGAGCACGCCGGCCGCGTGCAGATGCTCGAACAGCGCGCGGCCCCGTGCGCGTCCGCCGGCCACCCGCAGCGACAGCTGGCAGCCGCGTCGTGCAGGTTCGGCCGGGGTGACGATCTGTAGTGCCTGCGGCACCCGCGCGTGGATCAATTGCTCCAGATGCCCGGTGAGCTGTTCGGATTTGGCGCGCAACGCAGCCATGCCGGCCTGGTCGAACAACGCCAGCGACGCGCGCAGCGGTGCCAGCGCCAGCACCGGCGGATTGCTCAGCTGCCAGCCTTCGGCGCCGGGCGAGGGCACGAACTGCGGGTCCATGCGGAAGCGGGTCTGCTGCTCATGTCCCCACCAGCCGGCCATGCGCGGCAGGTCGCTATTTGCATGCCGCGCGTGCACGAAGCAACCGCCCACCGCGCCGGGGCCGGCGTTGAGATATTTGTAGTGGCACCACACCGCGAAATCCACGCCGTCGTCGTGCAGGGTCAGCGGGAGATTGCCCACCGCGTGCGCCAGATCGAAACCCACCGCCGCGCCCTGCGCGCGCGCCAGCCGCACGATCTCGGCCAGGTCGAAGGCCTGCCCGGTGCGGTACTGGATGCCCGGCCACAGCACCAAGGCCAGGCGCGGGCCATGCTGCGCGATGGCTTCGGCAATGGCCGTCATCGAGACGGTGCCGTTGGGTTCGTCGGCGTCCACTTCGATCAGATGCGTGGCCGGGTCCAACCCGTGCAGGCGCAGCTGCGATTCCACCGCGTGGCGGTCGGATGGAAATGCGCCTGCCTCGATCAGGATCGCGCCGCGCTCGGCAGTGGGGCGGTAGAAGCTGGCCATCATCAGATGCAGATTGACGCTGAGGGTGTTCATCGCCACCACTTCGCCGGGTTGCGCGCCGACCACGCGCGCCAGCCCGTCGCGCACGAGTTGGTGGTAGGTCAGCCATTGGGTCGGGCCGGTGAAGTGACCTTCCACCGCCAGCGCGCCCCACCGGTCGAGCACCTCGTCCACCATCGCACGTGCCGCACGCGGCTGCAGGCCGAGCGAATTGCCGACGAAATAGGTCTGATCGTCATCGCCGTGCTGCGGGAACACGAAGGCATCGCGCAGGCCGCGCAGCGGGTCGGCGGCATCCAGGGCGACAGCATGGGCGCGGGACAGCAGGTCGGTCATCGTCGGGCTCGCAACACGGATCAGGGCGGCAGTTTACCTGCCCGCATCGTGCACGCCGTCATGCACGGCCGGCGCATCGGCCGAGGCCGGTCGGGCAGGGCGCAGCAGGTGGGTGAGCGTGCCGATGCTGTCGGTGACGCGGTCGATGGTGTCGGCCAGCGCGGCGGTGGTTGGGGAACTGTCGGGCAATGCGGCCAGCGCATCGGAAAGCTGGCGCTCGGCGTTGCGCAAGGTGGTCGCGGCAGGAATACCGCCAGTGCGCAGGCAGTCGATCACCGCGGACAGCGCCTCATCGGCCTGCCGCGCGAAGATGGGCAGCGCGTCCAGCGTGGGCAACGGATGGCCATCGCGCAGCGCCGCTTCCAGCAACAAGCTGGCGCGGATCAGCCGGTTGCCATTGGCCAGCAGCGATTCGGCCAGCTTGAGCTCCTGCAGGTTGCGGCGGCTGCGCGGTTCGCCGCGAAGACGCTCGATCGAGGCCTGCGCATTGGTGCGGGCAACACGCGCGGCGGCACGCGTATCGCTCAGACCCTCCATCTGGCCGAGCAGCACATGGCGGAGATGGTCGCGATATGCGCTGAGCAAGTGCGCCAGCGAGGCGCGAATCTGCCGGCGTTCGCGCGTGGGCCACAACGCATAGGCGACCAGCGCCAGCGCGCTGCCGGCCACTGTCGCCTGCAGGCGCGCGCCGACCGCTTCGCCCGGTGCAACGCCTTCGAAGGACAGCAGCAGCACCAGCATGCCGGTCAAAAACGCCACGCCGATGCCGTAGTTCACCTGTGTCAGCAAGCGAAACCCGAGGCAAAACAGCGCCAGCAGGGCCATGCGGACGCTGGCGCCGTCCATGGCCAGGTGCGCGAGCAAGGTGGCAAGCAATAGTCCGACGAAGGTGCCGGCCACGCGCAACGCGCCAAAGCTGAAGGTGCCGCCGAAATCGGGCTTGAGCACGATGGCGGTGGTCATCGGAATCCAGAAGCCGTGCGGAATCTGCTGCCAGCGCTGGAAGGCGATGGCCAGCGCCAGGCACACGCCGCAACGCAACGCGTGCCGGAAGGCGACCGACGACAGGTCCAGATTCGCGCGCAACGTGGCCCAGGTCGCGGCCGGGCGCAACGCCGACGGCAGCCGCGCTTCGGCCAGTTGCGCCTGGATTTCGCCACGGCTGCTGGCCCAGTGCGCGTTGCGGATCAGCGCGCGCAGCTGGCCGCCCAGGCCTTGCGCGCGCGCGACGGCGACACGCACCAGGCGGCGTTCGCGCGTGTCGGCGTTGTCGTGCTGAAACTGTGCCAATGCACCGACCAGATCGTCGAACCCGGTCATCGAGGCATTGGCGGCCTGCGGGTCTTCACCCATGGTCATCGCGTGCGCGAGCTGTTCCAGCACGATGGCGCTGCGTTCGAGCACGCGTTCGATCGCCGGTCGCGCCTGCGAGTCGGTCAGGCGCGTCTCGGCATCGGCCAACGACAGCAGCTCCAGCCGCACCCGATCGCACAGCTCGGCGATGATGCGAAAGCTCTGCACCGCGATCGCGCGCGAGCGATGCTCGCCGTGCAGCATCACCATCGCGTCGAGTACTTCCTGCGTCGCCGGCGGCGCCGCACTGGCGTCCGGGCGCTGCCGCGCGATGCCGGCCAGCTGGCGCATCAGGTCTGCCAATGCAAAGCGTTCCGGGCGATAACGCTGCAGCGGCCACGCCGCCAACGCCAGCACCACCTGCAGCAGTCCGCCAGCGAAGATCAGCGCCGCCACACCGGGTGCCTGCTGCACCGGCAGCCGCATGTCTGCGCTGACCACCAGCAGGATCATGCTGGTCAGGCCCACCCGCGCGGCCACCGGTCCGAGCGCCACCAGCAAGCCGCCGCCCAGGCCGAGCAACAGGCCGGCCAGCACCAGCGCCGGCGTATTGTGGCCGACCCAGATGCCGAGCAAGGCAGCCAAGCCGGCCGCCAGGGCTGCCATCAACATGCGTTGCAGACGCGCGCGATACGGCCCGGGCTGGTCGGAAAACATGGTATTGAGCGCGCCGCTGCACACCGCCAGGCCGGCGGCAACCTGCCCGGTCGCCACGCCGATCGCCAGCGGCAGGACGACTGCAACGGTGTTGCGCAGCGCGACGCGCAGGGGCACGTCGCGCGGTTTGAGGTCGATCAGTGCGCGCAGCATGGTGCCGGTTTCAGAGCATGCGAGCGGCAAACCTGCTGCGCGCAGCCGCATGCCATCGCGCTGTCAGTCCTCGACCGTGGCATAGCGCTCGGGCGCAGGATGCAGATGCCCGCACTGCGAACAGGTGCGCAGCGCCAGCGAACGGTAGAAGCGATCGAACACCGGCGGGAAGTCGGTTTCGATGTTCTTCAGCGGAAACATCGCTTCATACAACTTGTGATTGCACTGCGGGCAATACCATTGCAGGCCGTCCTGCTCGTTGGGCAGGCGCTCGCGTTCGATCACCAGGCCGATCGAGCCGGCCGCGCGTTGCGGCGAGTGCGGCACCTTGGGCGGCAGCAGAAAGACTTCGCCGGCACGGATCGGAATGTCGCGCGCCACGCCCTCGTCCTGCACCTTCAGCACCATTTCGCCTTCGAGCTGGAAGAACCACTCCGGGCCTTCGTCGTAGTGATAGTCGGTGCGCGCGTTCGGCCCGCCGACCACCATGATGATGAAGCCATCCTGCTGGATGCACTTGTTGCCCACCGGCGGTTTGAGCAGATGGCGGTGTTCCTCGATCCAGGCGTGCAGGTTGATCGGCGGGATCAGCATCGACGTTCCTCGGCAAAGTAAGGTATCCGGCTCAGCCGGCCGCCTACGTCCGATGGACGCTGCGGCCGGCCAGGTGTGCGTGCGGCTCAGCGCTCGGCGCGATCGGCCTGGATCTGCGCCAGCGCTGCGTCATAGCGTTCCTGCAGCAACTCGGGGCGGTCGATCGACATGCCCAGGTCGTGCGCGCGGCCATCGCGCAGGCTGTATACCCAGCCATGCACGCTCAATTGCTGGCCGCGCTCCCAGGCATCGTGCACGATGGTGGTGCGGCACACGTTGACCACTTGTTCGAGCACGTTGAGCTCGCACAGGCGTGCGTGCTGCACCGACAGCTCGCCGGCGTTGTGCAGGCAGGCTTCGTGCTTGTCGGCCACGTCGGTGACGTGGCGGATCCAGTTGTCGACCAGGCCCATGCGCTTCTGGGTCAGGCTGGCGAACACGCCGCCGCAGCCGTAATGGCCGACCACCAGCACATGCTTGACCTTGAGCACATCCACCGCGAACTGGATCACCGACAGGCAATTCAGATCGGTATGCACGACCACGTTGGCGATATTCCGGTGGACGAAGACTTCGCCCGGCGCCATGTCGATGATCTGGTTGGCCGGCACGCGCGAATCGGAGCAGCCGATCCACAGATATTCCGGCGTCTGCTGGGTCGAGAGCTTGGAAAAGAATTCCGGATCCTCGCGGCGGATACGCTCGGACCAGGCGCGGTTGTTTTCAAGCAAGTGGTTAAGCTCGTTCATGCGCGCAGTATTCCAGAAAACGTGGCCGTGGCGGCTTCTATGAGCGCCCAGGATGAATCAGCTTTCAGGCTTCCCGGTCTCGGCGAACGACCGATGTGCGGCCAGTGCACCCCTGGGGAAACTGGCGCCACCGATCAACTCCACAGGTGGCGCCGATGGCCGACTTCAACGCGTTCTTTCCGACCTTGCTCAAACACGAAGGCGGTTTCGTCAACGATCCCGTCGATCCGGGCGGAGCCACCAACAAGGGCATCACCCTGTCGACCTTCAAGGCCTGCGCGCAGAACCTGCTGGGCATCGAGCCAAGTCTGGCGAACCTGCGTGCGTTGACCGACGCCCAGGCTGGGGTCATCTACAAGGCGCAGTACTGGGACCGGCTGCGCGCCGATCAGATCGCGCTGCAGCCGTTAGCCAACATCGTGTTCGACTTCTACGTCAACGCCGGCAACAACGCCATCAAACTGCTGCAGACCGTGCTCAACAGCCAGACCGGCGGCAAGTTGGTCGCTGACGGCCGCATGGGGCCGGCCACCTTCGCGGCGCTGGCATCCAGCAACCAGCAAGACCTGTATGCACGCTACAAGGCCGGCCGCAGGGACTATTACCACAGGCTCGTCGCAGCGCGACCGGCGCTTGGCAAGTTTCTCAAGGGCTGGCTGGCGCGCGTGGATTCCTTTCCCGACTCGGTCTGAGCCGGCAGCGGCCCAGCGACACTTCCTACCGACGAGCCCGACATGGCGCAGATATCCCTCAATGATCTGATCGAAGCACTGGCTGGCGCGGTCATCGACGCCCAGGACCGGATCGAGCAACACCAGATGGCCAACCTGGGTGCGTTCTTCGACGAAGACAACCGTCCTAGAAGCGTCCTGATCCGCTTGCCGTCGCAGCACCCGGAAGCGGGTGAGAACGACGAAGACCTGTATCGGGCACCGCTGTTGCCGCTGGTGTCGTCCAACGTCCTGCGGATCAAGGATGTAGAGATCAGTTTCGATGCACAGCTCGGTGAACTCAGCGAGCTGGACGAAGCAGGCGTGCCGGATGCGTTGGCGGTTCCATCCGTCGTCGAGGACTGGCATCCCAAGCCGCCGGCGCTGCCAGGCCAGATTGGCATCGATCTCGGCTCCAACGCAAAAAATGCACGAAACAGTGCGGTGCACGTCGTGTTGCGCGTGGAAGGCAGCGAGCCGACCGAGGGCGTGGCACGTCTCATCAATCGCCTTGCGCAGTCGCAAGGTGTGTTCAAGACGGTCAAGGGAGAGTAACGCCCGCCGTCATCGCTTTCTTCTTAAACAACCGTTCTTCAGGAGAACATCATGAGCGATATCGTCAACATGTCCGACCAGTTCAAGGGCCTGCCGATGGCAGACCTGATCGGCGCTCCGCTGCGTGCAGCCTGCGATGCGCAGGTCATGCTGGCACGGGCCACCGCCGACTTCATCAAGGTCATCGGCTTTCTGCCGCCGACCGACCCTGCCGATCCCAACGGGAACGGCGGCACGCGCACCGCGCAGTTCAAATTCAAGCGCCCGGTCGAAGACCCTAGCGGTACCGGCATGGCAGAGGAAGAAGTCGAGATCGTTGTACCGCTGTTGACCCTCGTCAACGTCCCCAACCTGAGCATTCAGACCGTGGACGTCACCTTCGATATGGAAGTCAAATCCTCGTTCTCGGAAAAGGAAGCCGAAGACAAGAGCCTCAAGGTGGATCTGGAAGCCAGCGTCGGCTGGGGCGTCTTCAAGGCCAAGGTCAACGTGCAGGGCTCCGTGTCCAGCCACAAGGAAAATACCCGCTCTTCGGATAACTCGGCAAAGTATCACGTCGCGCTGCACGCCGAAGATCGCGGCACGCCCGAAGGCCTGTCGCGTGTGCTCGACATCCTGCAGACCGCTGCGGCCCCACGCAAAGTCACCGCACCTGTGCCGGTGCCGTAACGTCGCTAGTGCGTCCCGTACTTTCCCCTAACCCGAGTCGTTGCCGATGATGGATTTTTCAGAAGTCAGTTTCATCAAGCGCATCGTCGTCGGCAGCGACAACCCGGCAAAAATGCAGACTGCCGAGCAGGTCGAAGCCGCGCAGCAGTTGCTCAATCGCTGCCTCAGCGAAGCGCCCAGGGGGGCAATTCTCGGAATCGAGAAGAGCTTCAATATCCTGCAGTTGGGCGAGCACCAGGTCGTGCTGCAATGGCTGTGCTACCACGTCGGGTTCAAGCGCAAGCCGGTCTGGCTGACGGAGGCATAGATGGCACGTGCGAGCTATTGCCTCGACACCTTCGTGGAGCTGCTCGACCAGGCCGTCCGACGCGCGCAACAGCGGTGCCGCCAGCGGCACGCTGCAGTCGTAAATGCCGCGGCGGCCGCATGCGACCTGTGGGTGCAGTGCATGGATGCAGAGCAAACGGCGCAGGCCGAAACGGCAACCCTGTTCTCCATTCCTGTATGCCAATTGCGTGCGCTGCGGCTGCAGCAAATCAGCGAGCTTTCGTTGACGCTGCAAGTGCAGATCGAGCCGGTCACGCAGGCCGACGGTGCACCCGGGTTGGCATTGCGTCTTGCGCCGCCAGATGGCCGTACGCCTGGGCATACGCTGAAGATCAGCTATCAAGGAGCCGAGCGTCCGCGTGGCGTGCTTTGGTTCGATGGTGTCGCACTGAAGGAGTGGACGCTGCACCCGTTCATGGACGTGCCACTATCCGATCCAGGAGCGCTGCGGTGAGGCTGCTGCTGTCGGATGCCGATGCCCGGGCGCTCGCCGAGCGGCTGGGAACCGATGTGGCCGCCTTGCATGCAGATCTCTGTCGGCAGTCCCGGCGCAAGCTGCGATCCAGCTTCGTCATCTGCCTGGTCGTTGTTCTGGTTATCGCTGCGTTCGGTGTGCTGAGCGGCAGCGTGATCGATCTCTCCATGCTTTCCAATTTCTTATCGGAGCTTTTTCATGGCTGGTCAACATCGCTATCGAC
The DNA here is from genome assembly GCF_020880415.1 of Xanthomonas euvesicatoria pv. euvesicatoria. Classification (GTDB taxonomy): domain Bacteria; phylum Pseudomonadota; class Gammaproteobacteria; order Xanthomonadales; family Xanthomonadaceae; genus Xanthomonas; species Xanthomonas euvesicatoria. The sequence goes on from NZ_JAJIUJ010000038.1 coordinate 164,945, forward strand.
ATCACATTTTGCGCATCACCTCGGCACTTGCCTTGTGTGTATCGCTGACCGCAGCGCAGGCAGCTCCGGCGGGCGGGATTCCGGCTGGTGACTGGCGCGGCATCCTGTCCGCCAGCGGCAGTGCTGGGCCGGTCTACGTCCGTCTGAGTGCGCGCGCGGCTGGAGGCGAGGGTACCCAGGTGGCGGATCTGCGATTCGGGCCTCCCTACAATTGCGCGCTCGAGTTGCGCGCGCAGCCGGACGGGTATGGTTTGCTGTCGCGCAATGGCGGCAAGTTCTGCGAGGCGCTGACCGGCGGGCTTGCCCAACTCCAGATCGCAGAGGGTGGGGCGCACGGGATGCAGCTCACCTTGTCTGGCAGCGCCTCGCCGCTCGTCGTCGCCCTGAGTCAGAGCAGTGCTGGATTGGCCGAAGCCGGGCGCTGGCGTGGGGCGGGGCTGATCTCCGCCCAGCTGGAAATCGTGGCGACCACGATCCGTCCCGGCGACGTGCTCGGTCGCCTGCGTTACGGTGCTCCACGGGATTGCCAGGTGGAATTGCGCTATGCCGGGCGTGCAGCAGGTGCGTTGAATGCCTGGGTCGTGGCCAACGATAGAGGCTATTGCCGTCAGCTCAGCGATGCCCAGGCCAGTCTGCAGGTTCGTGCAGATGGCAGTGCCGAGCTTGCATTGCTGTTGAAGGGACAGCGAGAGACGGCGCTGTTCGAGCGGATGCCTTGAGGTGTCGTAGCCGCGTGGCTGCCAGTAAGGACGTCATTTATGTGGAAGCGAGCCAGTCGGCGCGCCGGCCTACGACGACGCGCAGTGGCCCAGCCGGTCCCGCCGGCGGATTTCGGCGGGCCGGCATTTTCCAGCGTGCTCGAACAACTGGAGCTCGAATGCCGGGCGATGGTGTCCTACGCACTGAAGCAAGGTCTGGCGATGTCTCCCGATCTGCCTGGCCGGCTGGCAGAGCTGCGCGTGATGCCTGGCGCCTCCTTGCACGGCGAATCCGGCGCGCGCGAATTGGCCGGTCTGCACCGACAGCTGGTGCGTGCGATCCAGCCGGCAACGCCGCAGGCGGTGGTGCTGATCGAGCGCGAGCGCCTGCGCGGTGGCTGGTTGCGCTGGCTGGGGCCGATTCCGTTGATCCGCACCTTGACCTTGACCTCGGTCGGTTGCCTGGCCTCAGTGGTCGGTCTGGCAATGTCCAGCCTGGTGAACGAGCACAACATCACGCTGGGCTTCCTCGCTTCCTCGGGGAGCACGCTGGGCTGGAATGTGATGTTCATCCTGGCCTGTGCCGGACTCGGTGCAGCGTTTTCCGCGTTGTTCCAAGCCCATCGTTACGTTGCCGACGCAACATACGATCCGCGCTTCGATTCCTCCTATGCCGCGCGCATGATCCTCGGTCTCATCGCTGGCCTGATCCTGGTGGAGTTGCTGCCGGAGAATCTTTTTGCTGACAGCAGCCTGGGCGCGTTCGGAAAGCCCGCACTGGCGATGATGGGCGGCTTCTCGGCAAGCGCGGTGTATCGCCTGCTGCAACGCATGGTCGAGGTCATGGAAACGGTCGTGCGCGGCGATTCCGGCCAACAAGCCGCTGCCGCGATCCAGTCGCAGCGTGCGTCGGCCGAATCCGAAAGCATCCGCGCCCGTGGCGAACTTGCCGCGGGTCTGTTGGACCTGCAGCGTGAGATGCAGGCCGATCCGCGCCTGGATCAGGTGCGCCAGCAACTGACCGGCCTTGCCAGGCAGATGATGTCAGACGAGTCCTGATCGTTCGCGCATGAAATGCGCTCAACACGCGCGTGCGCCCTTTTTTGCCCGTCCGTAGAGTGCGGTTTGGCACGGCCTGCCGGACATCAGGTGGCAGCACGCTTTCGCGTTGTGCGGCATAGCTCGCTTCGGCGTCGGCGCAAATTGCGTAACACGCTTCAGGCAGGCGCACCCGACACGGCGCCTCAGCGACATTAGCGGCGTTGTCGATACCAGCATCTGATGCTCGCCAAATCAGTTCAAGACCGATGGCCCGGAGATAAGCGTGTGACAAGCTCGCTCAAGTGCTCCTGCCGAGCATCTGCCGATTCGCTGCAGCGCGCCGCGTGCAAGCCGCTGCACAGCGCGGTCCCCATTCGTGCACCAGAGGGTATGATGAAGACACGTATCGTCGTCGCTGCCGATCGCACCATCCTTGTGGAAGGGATGGTCGCTTTGCTGCAAAAGGTTCCCGGTATCGAAGTGGTAGGCCATGCAGAAGACGGGCTGGCATGTCTTCAGATCGCCGCCAGAGAGCGCCCTGATATCGTTCTGGTGGATGTGCTCCTACCCGGCCTCAATGGTATCGATCTGACGCGGCGCTTGATGCAGCGCAGCCCCAACAGCCGGGCAATCTGTATCGCTCCGTCCGATGCCTGTACCCAGGCCAGCGCAGTCTTCGAAGCTGGCGCCAAAGCATATCTGGCGCGAACCAGCCGTTTTGCCGAATTGCTGCGGGCAATTCAATGCGTCATCCAGGATCAGACCTACATCAGCCCGCAGATGTCGCGTTCGCTGATCGCCGGGCTGCGTCGAGCCGCCAAGGCCGATTCGGCCTACACCCGACTCACCTCACGCGAGCGCGAAATCGTGCAGCTCTATTCGGAAGGCCTGTCCACCAGGCAGATCGCCAACCGCTTGCACCTGAGCGTGAAGACGGTGGGGACGCATCGCGAAAACTGCATGTTGAAGCTCAATATCCAAAGCATCGCTCAGCTGACCCGTTATGCGATCGCCCAGGGCCTTTCTCCGCTTGAAGCTGCAATCGACGGTAACAGTGAGTCATCCGATGGCTGCGTAGCGCAGCACATGCGCCGTGCCGGCTGAGGCGTGTCGGCATGCACTGCGGTACATCGACGTCGGCACATTTCTGAGCGCCAAAAGCGCCGATCTGGCTGGCGCGCTGTCCAAGGCCGGCAATGGTGCCGTTGCCGGCGCGCGAGGCGGCAATTTGGAGTCGATTCAACGGCTGGAGCGAATGCTCGAACATGACCGCACCGGCAAACTACTGCTCATGCCATGAGCGTCGCGAAGGGCAATTCCTTACGAAGTGGGAGACACCTGCAATGACCTGTGCGCGGGCCGATGCAGGCGTCGGCCGCAGTGTGGCCGACGCGCCCCAGCCGTTTGGTGACTAGCCGTTCGGGGTACGAAGCGGCCGCCTCAGCGCGTCGTATCGACATCCAGCGCCGCCTGCATCAATGCTGCGATGGCGTGCGCGTCTTGGTCGGCTTGCTGCGTCAGGAACTGGGCGACACTGCGTTGATTGCCGGCCGGGTGGTTCTGGCTCAGCTTGAAGGTGAGCTCGATGCGGCTTGGAACGAAGCGGAAGCCGACCAGGCCGCGCAATTGCCGGCGATGACTGTCGCGCTCCATTTCGAACTGCCAATCGCTGCCCACGCGCTGCTCGAAGTGCGCGCTCATGCGCGCAATCAGACTGCCCAGCGCGTTTTCATCGCTCACCTGGTTGCAGCGTCCATGCAGGTGCGCAACGGCGTAGTTCCAGGTGGGCACACGCGCAGCTGCGTTTTTGTCCAGGTACCAGGTGGGCGAGACATAGGCATGCGGGCCCTGCAACACCATGACCGCGTCGCCAGCAGTGCGCGCCTGCGGATTGGGGCGTGCCCAATGGCCTTCGATCACGACATCCTGGCCATCGCGCTGATACAGCACCGGCAGGTGCGAGATCGCCGGCTGCCTGTCCTCGTCCTGGCTGATCAGGGTGACGAACGCATCGCGCGCGAACAGCCAGTCCAGCAAGGCCAGATCGGTCTGCGCAAATGCGCGCGGGGCGTACATGTCAGGCGCGGCCGCCCATGTTCACGACCATGCGCGCACGCAGCTCGGCATCGTCGTTACCTTGGGGCGGCGAGACTTCATGCAGCGAAAAGCCGCGGATGAGCGCGTCTTCCTCGTCCAGCCCTTCCAGTGCCACGAATTCGGCATCGAACAAGGCTGCGCGTGCGCTGTCTTCGCTGTCGTAGGGCAGCGTCTTGCCGTCGCTGTCCAGTACCTCGGCGGTGCCGGCTTCGTTGACGCGCAGGCGCGCCCAGATCAGCGTGCGGCCGATCGTGGCCAGCCACCAGGAGTCGCGGGCGCCCTGCAGGGTGTCTTCGTAAGTGGTCATTGCATTACCTTGGAAAGCAGGCCGAGCAGGGCCGCCATGCCCAGGCCGAAAAAGATGGTGAGCAGCGAGAGCCAGGCGGGTGTGGCCAGACCGGACAGCGCAGTGTCGCGGTAGCTGCGGTAACGGCGCGCCAATAACCAGCGCAACGCCACAGGGCTGATGAAGGCAGGGTCGCCGAAGCTGGCCAATGCCTCCGGGTGGCGGTCGCGCATGTGCACCAGGGTCAGCGGCCAGAAGATCAGCAGCGCGGTCAACCCGGCGACGGCGACACCCACAAAACACAGTGCGAAGAACAGGGTCATGTGGCCGCCAGCAGGAGTGCGAGTTTGGGGAGTGTCGCGCCGATGACCAACGCGGCGATGGACCAACGCATTGGACCGGTGGCATGCCGGGTTGCGGCGCGCGCGGCGTCGGTCTGCCACCAGCGTTGCGGCTCCAGTTGGCGCGCTGCCAGCCGCGCCAGCAACACGCTCCGTACCGCCGTCAGCCCGGCCATGATCGCCGCTAGCCAGAAGGCCAGCGATTGCAGCAGGGGGACGGCGGCCGGCAAGCTCACCTCAGAACTCCGCGCTGCCTGGCGCACGCGGGTAGGGGATCGCGTCGCGGATGTTGCTCAACCCGCACACGTACACCACCAGCCGCTCGAAGCCCAGGCCGAAGCCGGCATGCGGCACCGAGCCGTAGCGACGGAAATCGCGATACCAGCTGTAGTGCTCCTTATCCAGGCCGAACTGCGCCATGCGCGCGTCCAGCACGTCCAGGCGTTCTTCACGCTGGCTGCCGCCGATGATTTCGCCGATGCCCGGCGCCAGCACGTCCATCGCCGCAACGGTCTTGCCGTCATCGTTCAAGCGCATGTAGAACGCCTTGATGTGCTCGGGGTAATTGGTCACCACCACCGGGCGGCCGATGTGTTCTTCGGTGAGCCAGCGCTCGTGCTCGGTCTGCAGGTCCAGGCCCCATTCCACCGGGAAATCGAACTTCTTGCCGGAGTTCTGCAGCAGCTTTACCGCCTCTGTGTAGTCGATCTGCTCGAACGGTGCATTGATGAACGCTTCGAGCTTGGTGATTGCGTTCTTGTCCACGCGCTCGGCCAGGAACGCCAGGTCGTCGCCACGCTCATCGAGCACCGCGCGGAACAGGTATTTGAGGAACTGCTCAGCCAGGCGTGCGTCTTCGGCAAGATCGGCAAAGGCGATTTCCGGCTCGATCATCCAGAACTCGGCCAGATGGCGCGTGGTGTGGCTGTTCTCGGCACGGAAGGTCGGGCCGAAGGTGTAGACCTTGCTCAGCGCCAGGCAGTAAGCCTCCACGTTGAGCTGGCCGGACACGGTCAGAAAGGTTTCCTTGCCGAAGAAATCACGGCTGAAATCCACATTGCCGCTGGCATCGCGTGGCAGGTTGACCATGTCCAGCGTGGAGACGCGGAACATCTGCCCGGCACCTTCGGCATCGGAGGTGGTGATGATCGGCGTGCTGATCCAGTTGAATCCGTTCTGATGGAAGAAGCGGTGCACCGCCTGCGCCAAGCAGTTGCGGATGCGGGTCACCGCACCGAACAGGTTGGTGCGCGGGCGCAGATGCGCCACTTCACGCAGGAATTCCGGCGTCATCGGCTTGGGCTGGATTGGGTACGTCAACGGGTCTTCGACCCAACCGACGATCTCCACGCCGCTGGCCTGGATCTCGAACGACTGGCCCTTGCCCTGCGACTTGACGAGTACGCCCTTGGCGATCAGCGAGCAGCCGCTGGTCAGCCGCTTGATCTCGTCGAAATTGGGCAGCGTGTCGTTGGCCACCACCTGGATCGGAGCGAAGCACGAGCCGTCGGTCACGTTGATGAAGGCCAGTCCGGCAGATCCGCGCAAGGTGCGCACCCACCCCCGTACCGTGACTTCGCCGCCTTCCGGGAGCTTTCCCGCAAGCGCATGTTCAACGCTGACCACCGTCATGACTGTTCCTCGCCGTAGCGACCTTGAATGGCCTGCGAGTTTACTGGCTGCGGCCGCGCCGGCGCGAGCATCTGAACCGCGTGCCGACGGCGGCGCTTGTCGCAGGCGCAGGCTGCCCCCATCTGTTGCGGACGCCGCCACTCAGCGTTCTGCCCGGTTGTTGCGGCCTCGCTATACTTGCCACCACTGTTTCGGAGTGCCCTCATGGCCGTCAGCCTCACCCCCGCCGCGCTGGAGCGCGTGCAGCGTTTCGTGCAGCAGACCCCGGGTGCGTTGGGTCTGCGCTTTGGCGTGACCAAGACCGGTTGTTCCGGATGGGGCCACGTCACCGACCTGGCACGCGAGGCGCGCGACGACGACGCGGTCTTCGAGCAGGGCGGGGTACGCATCTTCGTCGACCCCGCCAGCCTGCCGCTGGTGGATGGCACCTGCATCGACTTCGGCAAGCACGGCCTGAGCGAGACCTTCACCTTCAGCAATCCCAACGCCACGGCCGAATGCGGCTGCGGGGAGAGCTTCACCACCGCGGACGAGCATCGCTGAGCGCGACCTGAGCCAAGCGGCGCTGGAGTGTTTCCTTCTCCCACCGGGAGAGGCTGCCCCAAAAGGGTCGGATGAGGGGACGGGCGAAGCTTCGCGTGGTTGAACGACACGAGTGGCTTTGCCCCGTATCCTCACCCCAACCCCCGCTCTGCGCCCCAGCCCGCGCTTGCAGCGCGGGCGCTCCAAGCCACGCGCGCCAGTGGCGCGCAGACCGCGCCTTGGAGCCCCGGCAGGAGAGGGGCTTTGAAAGTACCCTTGCCCGGTCTGTTGCGGCTAAGCATCTGATCTGCCATACTTTCCTGCTTCCTGCTTCCTGCCCGATTCCGGGCGGAAACCCTTGCTCCACCGGCCGCTTGCGCGGACCACCGGGGAGCTGTCCGGCCCACGTGGCCACATCCGAAAGGTAAAACAACATGAGTCGTCATTACGAAGTCGTGTTCCTGGTCCATCCGGACCAGAGCGAGCAGGTCCCGGCCATGATCGAGCGCTACAAGTCGCTGATCGAGGGCGGTAACGGCACCATCCACCGCCTGGAAGACTGGGGCCGTCGTCAGCTGGCCTACCCGATCCAGAACCTGGTGAAGGCGCACTACGTGCTGCTCAACATCGAAGTCGACCAGGCCGTGCTGAGCGAGCTGGTGGAAAGCTTCCGCTTCAACGATGCGGTGCTGCGTCACCTGGTCGTCAAGCGCGATGGCGCCGACACCGAGCAGTCGCTGATCATGAAGAGCAAGGACGAGAAGGGCGACAAGCCCGAGCGTAGCGAGCGTCGTCGTCGTGACGACGAAGAGGGCGAAGCGCCCGCCGCCAACGATAACGACGGCGACAACGCCGAAGCCGCTTAAGGAGCGCTGTCATGTCCAAGTTCTTCCGTCGTCGCAAGTTCTGCAAGTTCACCGCCGAGGGCGTCAAAGAGATCGACTACAAGGATCTCAACACCCTGCGTCAGTACCTCACCGAGAACGGCAAGATCGTGCCGAGCCGCGTGACCGGTACCAAGTCCAAGTACCAGCGCCAGCTGGCCACGGCCGTCAAGCGCGCACGTTTCCTGGCGCTGATCCCGTACACGGACAACCACGACGTTTAATCCGAGTCCCTCGGAAGAGCCCGCACATCCGTGTGCGGGTAATTAAAAATATAGAGGCCGGTCATTCGAGATGCGGTGTTAATCGTGCTTTTACGATTCCCGAATCCCGATTCCCGAATCCCGTCTTTTCGGACGGCACCCGTTGCGCCCGCCACATGCCGGCGCTAACGAATAACGGAGTAACACCATGGATCTGATTCTTCTGCAGAAAGTGACCAACCTGGGCAACCTGGGCGACAAGGTCAGCGTCAAGCCGGGTTACGGCCGCAACTTCCTCGTGCCGCAGGGCAAGGCCGTGCCGGCTACCGCTGCCAACGTTGAAGCGTTCGAAACCAAGCGCGCCGAGTACGAAGCCAAGGCCAACAGCATCCTGGCCGAGGCACAGAGCCGCGCCACCAAGTTCGAGGGCGCCAGCGTCACCATCGGTGCGCATGCATCGACCGAAGGCAAGCTGTACGGCTCGGTTGGCCCGCGCGACATCGCCGAGGCGTTCACCGCCGCCGGCCTGCCGCTGGAAAAGAGCGAAGTGATCCTGGGCGAAGGCGCATTCCGCAATGTCGGCGAATACGACGTTGTGCTGCACCTGCACGCAGATGTGGAAACCACGGTCAAGGTCATCGTCGAATCCGACGCCTGATCCAGGCCACATGTGTCACCCGAAGGGCGCCTTGTTAGGCGCCCTTCGTTTTTGGGGTGCCGCCGCCAGTGCGGGCATGCCCGTTATACTCATGCCCCATTGCCGGTTCCACGGCCCGCGGATCTTATGGATCAAGGGCTTGGGCGCTGGCTTCACAGGAAAAGTACCTGCCGGCTTCGTCCGCGCGGTGCCCGGAATCTCCAGCCCCCATGCGCCTGTCCACGATCAAGCTGTCCGGTTTCAAGTCGTTCGTCGACCCGACCACGTTGCACCTGCCCACCAACATGACCGGCATCGTCGGCCCCAATGGTTGCGGCAAGTCCAACATCATCGACGCGGTGCGCTGGGTGATGGGCGAAAGCTCGGCCAGCCGCCTGCGTGGCGATTCGCTGACCGACGTGATCTTTTCCGGCTCTTCGGCACGCAAGCCGGTATCGCAGGCGACGGTGGAGCTGATCTTCGACAACTCCGACCACACCATCAGTGGCGAGTTCGCCTCGTTCAACGAGATCTCGGTCAAGCGCCTGGTCAGCCGCGACGGCAATAGCGCCTACTACCTCAATGGCACCAAGTGCCGGCGCCGCGACATCACCGATCTGTTCCTGGGCACCGGCCTTGGGCCGCGCAGCTACTCGATCATTGAGCAGGGCATGATCAGCCAGATCATCGAAGCGCGCCCGGAAGACCTGCGCGTCTATCTGGAAGAAGCCGCCGGCATTTCCAAGTACAAGGAGCGCCGCAAGGAAACCGAGACGCGTATTCGGCATACGCGCGAAAACCTCGACCGTCTGAGCGACCTGCGCGAAGAAATCACCAAGCAGTTGGCGCATCTGCAGCGCCAGGCGCGGCAGGCCGAGCAGTACCAGGCACTGCAGGAAGAGCGCCGGATCAAGGACGCCGAGTGGAAGGCGCTGGAATACCGCGGTCTGGATGGTCGGTTGCAGGGCCTGCGCGAGAAGTTGAATCAGGAAGAGACACGCCTGCAGCAATTGATTGCCGAGCAACGCGATGCCGAAGCACGCATCGAGACCGGCCGCGTGCGCCGCGAAGAAGCCGCCGAAGCGGTGGCCAAGGCACAAGCCGACGTCTACCAGGTCGGTGGCGCGTTGGCGCGTATCGAGCAGCAGATCCAGCACCAACGCGAACTCTCGCATCGCTTGCACAAGGCGCGCGATGAGGCGCAGAGCCAGCTGCAGGAATTGACCCAGCACATCAGCGGCGACTCGGCCAAATTGAGCGTGCTGCGCGAAGCGGTCGCCGCTGCCGAACCGCAACTGGAGCAACTGCGCGAAGACCACGAATTCCGCCAGGAGTCGCTACGCGAAGCCGAAGCGCGGCTGGCCGACTGGCAGCAGCGCTGGGAAACCCATAACCGCGACACCGGCGAAGCCTCGCGTGCCGGTGAAGTGGAGCGCACGCGCGTCGATTATCTGGACCGCCAGGCACTGGAAGCCGACCGCCGCCGCGAAGCACTGGTCAACGAGCGTGCCGGGCTGGACCTGGACGCATTGGCCGAGGCGTTCGAGCAGATCGAACTGCGCCATGAAACCCAGAAGACCTCGCTGGACGGCCTGACCGAGCAGGTCGAGGCGCGCAAGCACGCGCTCGCTGGGCTGCAGGAACAGCAACGCGCCAGCCAGGGCGAGCTGGCCGAAGTGCGCAAACAGGCGCAGGCTGCGCGTGGCCGGCTGTCGTCGCTGGAAACCCTGCAGCAGGCCGCGCTCGGCCAGGAGCAGGGCGCCGCAGTGGCGTGGCTGAAGTCGCGCGGACTGGATTCGGCCGCGCGCGTGGGCGAGCGCATCAGCGTCGAGAGTGGCTGGGAAAACGCGGTCGAAGGCGCCTTGGGGCAGTTGATCGAAGGCGTGCTGGTGGAGGCGCCGGAGCAACTGGTCGACGCGCTGGGCGAGTTGGGCGATGGTCGCATCGCGCTGGTGTCCAGTGCCACTGACAATGCGAGCTTCGCGCCGACCTCGCTGGCCGCCAAGGTGCAGGGGCCGATCGCGATCCGTCGCCTGCTTGCGCGTCTGCACACCGCCGAGGATCTGGACGCTGCGCGCACGCTGCAACGCAGCCTGCCCGAAGGCGATTCGGTGATCACCCGCACTGGCGAGCGGCTGGGCGAGGGTTGGGTGCGCGTCTCGCGCTCGGGCGCGGCCAAGCAGGGCGCGTTGCTGCGTGAGCGCGAGATTCAAGAACTGCGTACGCAGATCGAAACCTTGCAGGAGCGCGAAGCCGAGCTTGAACATCAGCTCTCCAGCTTTCGCGAACAATCGCTGGCGGCAGAGCAGCAGCGCGAAGACGCGCAGCGCCAGCTGTACATGGCGCACCGCAGCGTTTCCGAACTGGCCGGGCAATTGCAGAGTCAGCAGGGCAAGGTCGAGGCGGCGCGCACGCGCATCGAGCGCATCGAAACCGAATTGGCGCAACTGCTGGAAACGCTGGACACCAGCCGCGAGCAGGCCCGCGAGGCGCGCGCAAAACTCGAAGATGCGGTCACCTTGATGGGCGATCTGCAGGGTACGCGCGAAGCGCTGGAAAGCGAGCGCCGTCAACTCACCGATGCACGCGATCAGGCGCGCGATGCCGCGCGCGGCGTGCGCGATGCGATGCATGCATTGGCGCTGACGCTGGAGTCGCAACGCACCCAGATCGCATCGCTGAGCCAGACCCTGGAACGCATGGACAGCCAGCGCGGGCAGCTCGATACGCGCCTGGAAGATCTGGTCGCCCAGCTGAGCGAAGGCGATTCGCCGGTGGAAACACTGGAACACGAACATCAGGCCGCGTTGAGCGAACGCGTGCGCACCGAGCGCGCGCTGGGCGAAGCGCGCACCCTGCTCGACAGCATCGACAGCGAGCTGCGCAGCTTCGAACAGACCCGCCAACAACGCGACGAACAAGCGCTGGCGCAGCGCGAGCGCATTTCGCAACGCAAGCTCGATCAACAGGCGCTGGTGCTCAATGCCGAGCAACTGGAAGCGGCGGTGGTCAAGGCGGGCTTCGTGCTGGAAGACGTGGTCAACGGGTTGCCCGAGGCGGCCAACGTGGCCGAATGGGAAGCGGCCGTTGGCCAGATCGACGCGCGCATGCGTCGCCTGGAGCCGGTGAACCTGGCCGCCATCCAGGAGTACGGCGAGGCCGCGCAACGCTCCGAATACCTGGACGCGCAGAACCTGGATCTCAACACCGCGCTGGAAACGCTGGAAGAAGCCATTCGCAAGATCGATCGCGAGACCCGCGGCCGCTTCAAGGACACCTTCGACCGCGTCAACTCCGGCGTGCAGGCGCTGTACCCGCGCCTGTTCGGCGGCGGCCATGCGTATCTGGAACTCACCGGCGAAGACCTGCTCGACACCGGCGTCACCATCATGGCGCGCCCGCCGGGCAAGCGCGTGTCGAGCATTTCGCTGCTTTCCGGCGGCGAGAAGGCAATGACTGCGGTGGCGCTGGTGTTTGCGATCTTCCAGCTCAACCCGGCGCCGTTCTGCCTGCTCGACGAAGTGGACGCGCCGCTGGACGAAGCCAATGTCGGCCGTCTTGCCAACATGGTGCGCGAGATGAGCGAAAAGGTGCAGTTCCTGTTCGTCAGCCACAACAAGGCCACGATGGAAGCCGCGCGCCAGCTCTCCGGCGTGACCATGCGCGAGCCGGGCGTCAGCCGTCTGGTCAGCGTGGACTTGGAAGAGGCCGCACGTTTGGCGGGTGCGGCATGACGTGCCATGCTTGTTGGAATAACGACACCTGTCACTCTTATGCGGAGGCACGCTGAATGTCCGACATGGCCATGATCCGGATCGGGATCCTGATCGCTGGACTGCTGCTGGTCGCGGCCATCTTCCTGTTTGGTCGCCCGAAGAAATCGCCGCAAGGGCGCCGGGTCGACAAGGACGAGGGCCAGCCGCGCGAACGGCGCGAGCCGGTGATTTCCAGCGAGTTTGGTGTGGAGGATGACGCTGCAGAACGCGCAGAAGGCGTCGAGCAGAGCGAGCTCAACCTGGAAGGGCAGGATGCTTCCGGCGGTAACGAGGTCGGCAAGCGCCCGAACCAGGATTTCGACAAGATCGTGTCGTTGTTCGTGGCCGCCAAGGCGGGCCAGGTGCTGCGCGGCGAAGATGTGGTGGTGGCCGCAGAGAAGACCGGGCTGGTGTTCGGCCACATGAACGTGTTCCACCGCCTGGTGGAAGGCCATCCGGAGCGCGGGCCGATCTTCAGCATGGCCAGCATCCTCAAGCCCGGCAGTTTCGACATGGCCAACATCCGCGAGATGCAGACGCCGGCGATTGCGTTCTTCCTCACGCTGCCGGCACCGATGACTGCGCTCGACGCCTGGGAAAAAATGCTGCCCACCGTGCAGCGCATGGCCGAGCTGCTGGATGGCGTCGTTTTGGACGACAGCCGCAATGCGTTGGGCCGCCAGCGTGTTGCGCATATCCGCGACGAACTGCGCGCCTACGATCGCCAGCACCAGGCACCGCCGCTGACCAAGTCGCCGCGCTGGTGAGTTGACATGTTGAGCCTGCAGGGCGTGTTGGCGGTGGCATTGCTGCTGGTGCTGTGGGCGATCTTGGCGATGCCGTTGTTGTGGATCTTCACCAGGATCGCCGCGCGCCTGCGCAAAAGGCCGCGACATTCGCCCTGGGTGGTCGTGGGCTTTGCTGCCGCGATCACGTTGCTGGTCGCGCCGGTGCCGACGCCTTTCGTCAGCGTGTTCATGCCGCACGCCATCGCGCTGCTGGATCGCCGCTATTACCTGCACATCCTGCAAGGCCCGCCGCTACTGCACGAGCTGCTGTTGTGGAACGCCGGCTCGATGGCGCTGACCTTCGTCATCAGCTATCTGTGGATCCGCCGCACGCTGCGCGCACCGGAGCCTGATGGGTTGGATCGCTAGGAACTTTAAGCCCCTCTCCTGCGGGAGAGGGGGTGAGGGTACGGGGCGAAGCCCTCGTGCAGCCGGACAACGCCAGGCGTCGCTCGCACCCTCATCCACCCCTTCGGGGCACCTTCTCCCCCATGAAGGAGGACAATGTCCCGAGTGGAGAAGGATCTACCATTCAGTACTGAGTGCTCAACGCTTGGCTTTCCCGAATGCCTCGCGGAAGCGCAGCATTTCCGCTTCGGTCCCCACGCTGACGCGCACGCGCTTGGGCCAGATCGGCCAGCTGCGGCCGACGATGACGCCCTGCTTTTGCATCGAATCGGCGAACACGCTCGCATCGCGCTTGACGTCCAGCAGGAAGCAGTTGGCTTGCGAGGGCAGGCAGGTGTAGCCCTTGCCCTTGAGCCAGGCGATGGTCTCCTCGCGCACCCGGGCGTTCTCGGCGCGGCGGGTCTGCACCAGCAGCGGGTCGCGCAGGCTGGCGATACCGGCGGCCATTGCCGGAACCGACACCGGGTTGCTGCCGAAAGCGGCAAGTTTGGTCTGCAGGCCGGGCGGGGCCAGGGCGGCGCCCAGGCGCAGGCCGGCCATGCCGTAGAGCTTGGAGAAGCTGCGCAGCACGATCAGATCCTGGCGCTGACGCACCAGATCGGCCACCGAGGGCTCGTTGCTGTAGTGGATGTACGCCTCGTCGACCACCAGCACGGCGCTGGCCGGTTTGTTGGCCAGCAACCATTCGATGTCGGCGCGCGGGGTGATGGCGCCGGTGGCGTTGCCGGGGTTGCACAGATACAGCATGCCGGCAGTCGGGTCGGCCTTGGCCATCGCCTTGACGTCATGCGCGCCATCGGCACGCAGCGGCACCTTGCGTACGGCCACGCCGCGGGCGGTGGCGCTTTCGATCAACGGGTCGAAGCTCGGGTCGGCCACCACCAGCCCTGCACGCGCGGACGTGAACAGGCTGCCGGCACGGTTCAGCGCGTCCCGCGACCCGGGGAATAACGACAGATGATCGTTGGGCAGCTGCAGCTCGCCGGTCATCAGGTTACGCAGATCCTGCTCCATCTCGAGCAGGTAGCGGCCCGAGCGTGCCAGCGAACGGGTGGCAGCGTCCAAGGCGGCCGGGGCAGGCCCGAGCGGATGCTCGTTGAGGTTGAGGTAGACCGTGCCGGCCGCCGCGGCCACGCCCGGCGTTGCCGCCGCCGCGGCGCGCTTGCGGGCCGCTTCGGCTGCGGGTGCCAGCCCCAGTGCGGAAACCGCCACGCCGGTGGTAGCGAGGCTGAGAAACGAACGGCGCGAGACGGGCAACGACACGGCGAACTCCATAGGCGGCGGGCAAAGAGGGCGCCACGCTAGCGGGTTTGTGTCTATCTGCCTATCGGGGAATTGCCATAAAACTGTTCGACGCATGCTTGCAGGCGTTGGACGGCAGAGACAGGTGGCGTGACGGTGGCTGGCTGTAATGGCCGTGCTCCTGCCGGGCCCGTTGTCCAGCCCGGATGCGAATGGGTGCTGGCGCGCCCGGTGCGCATCGACGCAAACGACTTCATCCATCGCAGGCATCGCTCAATCATCGCGAACGGCACCCACACCGCTGACCTTGGCATCGGCATGGCCCGTTAGAATAGGCGGCCCAGAGCCAGCCTTGCGATCGTATGACTGCCAGCCCGGATCCCGCTCAGCGCATCGATGCCCTGCGCCGTCGCATCGAAGACGCCAACTACCGGTATCACGTGCTCGACGAGCCGCAGATGGCCGACGCCGATTACGACAAGTTGATGCGCGAGCTGGAGGCCTTGGAGCGCGCGCACCCGGAATTGGCCAGTGCCGATTCGCCAACCCAGCGCGTCGGCCATCTGGCCGCCTCGCGATTTGCCGAAGTGCGGCATGCCTTGCCGATGCTGTCGTTGGGCAATGCGTTCAGCGAGGAGGAAGTGACCGAGTTCGTGCGGCGCATCAGCGAGCGGCTGGAGGTCAAGCAACCGCTGTTTTCGGCCGAACCCAAGCTCGATGGCCTGGCGATCAGCCTGCGCTACGAGAATGGCGAGTTCGTGCAGGGCGCCACGCGCGGCGATGGCGCCACCGGCGAGGATGTCAGCGCCAACCTGCGCACCGTCAAGGCGATTCCATTGCGGCTGCGCGGCGAGGGCTGGCCGCAGGTGCTGGAAGTGCGCGGCGAGGTCTATATGCCGCGCGCCGCGTTCGAAGCCTACAACGCACAGATGCGTGCGCAGGGCGGCAAGGTGCTGGCCAACCCGCGCAATGGCGCGGCCGGCTCGCTGCGCCAGCTGGATGCGCGCATCACCGCGCAGCGCCCGCTGAGCTTCTTTGCCTACGGCGTCGGCGAAGTGAGCGAAGGCGCATTGCCGCAGACCCATTCGGCGATCCTGGCGCAACTGCGTGCGTGGGGCTTTCCGGTCAGCGCGCTGGTCGAGGTGGTGCAGGGCAGCGATGGTCTGCTGGCGTATTACCAGCGCATCGGTGCCGCACGCGATGGGCTGGCCTTCGATATCGATGGCGTGGTGTACAAGCTCGACGATCTGGCCGGGCAACGCGAAATGGGCTTCGTCTCGCGCGCGCCGCGTTGGGCGATTGCGCACAAGTTCCCCGCACAGGAGCAGTCCACCACGGTGGAGGCGATCGAGATCCAGATCGGCCGCACCGGTGCGGCCACGCCGGTGGCGCGCCTGAAGCCGGTGCATGTGGCCGGGGTGATCGTCACCAATGCCACGCTGCACAATGCCGACCAGATCGCGCGGCTGGATGTGCGCGTGGGCGACACGGTGATCGTGCGCCGCGCCGGGGACGTCATTCCTGAAGTGGCCGCTGTGGTGGCCGACCAGCGCCCGCCCGGTACCCAGGCCTGGCAGATGCCGACGCAATGCCCGGTGTGCGGTTCGCAGATCGTGCGCGAAGAAGGTCAGGCGGTCTGGCGCTGTTCCGGCGAGTTGACCTGCCCGGCGCAGCGCAAGGAGGCGTTCCGGCATTTTGTCTCGCGGCGCGCGATGGATGTGGACGGCCTGGGCGAAAAATTCATCGAAGTGCTGGTCGACAGTGGCCTGGTGAAAGGCGTGGCCGACCTGTATCTGCTAAGCGTGGATCAGCTGCTGCAATTGCGCCTGATCAGCACGGCCGAGAGTCCGCACGCGTTCTTGCGCGAGGCGCGCGAGCATCTGGCCAGCGGCGCATATGCGCAGCTGGAAACCAGCGTGGTCGGCATCGGCGTGGACCTGGCCGGCGAGCGCGACGTGCCGCAGACCTGGCAGGCCGATCTGCTGCGCGCAGGCTTGCCGCGCTTCGACTGGAACCGCAAGAAGATCGCCACCAAGTGGGCGGAGAATCTGATCGAGGCGATCGAAACATCGCGCGACACCACGCTGGAGCGTTTCCTGTTTGCGCTGGGTATCGAGCATGTGGGCGAAAGCACGGCCAAGGCGTTGTCGGCCTGGTTCGGCGATCTGGAATTGATCCGGCATCTGCCGTGGCCGCTGTTCAAGCGCGTGCCGGACATCGGCGGCGAAGTGGCGCGTTCGCTTGGGCACTTCTTCGATCAGGCCGGCAATCAGCAGGCCATCGATGACCTGCTGCAGCGTGGCGTGCGCATCGGCGATACGCATCCACCTTCGCCCAAGCTGCGCGAGGCGCTGAGTTTTGCCAGCGTGCTGGAAGACATGGACATTCCCAAGGTGACGCCGGTGCGCGCGCAGCAGCTTGCCGCGTCGGTGGATTCGTTCGCTGCGCTGCGCACGGCCGGTGCCGATGCCTTGCAGCAGGCCGGCGTTCCGGCACCCGTGGTGGCCGCATTGCTGCAATGGCTGGATCGCCCCGAAAACACTGCGCTCGCGAATGCGGCGCAGCAGGCGATGGAAACCGTGCTGGCGCGTCTGCCCCAAGCCGATGCGCTGCAGACCGGCCCGCTCGATGGCCAGACCGTGGTCATCACCGGGACCCTGGCTGCGCTGACACGCGATGCGGCCAAGCAGCGGCTCGAAGCATTGGGCGCCAAGGTCGCCGGTAGCGTCTCCAAGAAGACGGCATTTCTGGTGGCCGGCGAAGAAGCCGGTTCCAAGCTCGACAAGGCGCAGTCGCTTGGCGTGGAGATCTGGGGCGAAGCGCGTCTGCTGGCCTTCCTGGGCGACCACGGCCAACAGCCATGAGCACGGCGCAGTTGGATCTGGCCGCGCTGCAGTTGCGGGCGCGGCTCAACGCCACGATCCGCGACTTCTTCGCCGAACGCGGCGTGCTGGAAGTGGAAACGCCGGTGCTTTCGGAGGCCGGCAATACAGAACCGAATATCGAAAGTTTCAGTACGCGCTTCACCGGTCATGTCGATGCTGGCGCGCCGCTGCGCTGGTTGCGTACATCGCCGGAGTATCCGCTCAAACGCCTGCTAGCCGCCGGCCTGGGCGATTGCTACGAACTGGGGCGGGTGTTTCGCAACGGCGAGGCCGGTGGCCGCCACAACCCCGAGTTCAGCATGCTCGAATGGTATCGGGTGGGCTGGAACGATCGCAGCCTGGCGCAGGAGACCATCGAACTGGTGCGTCGCGCGCTGGCGCTGGTCGGGCGCCAGGCGAGGGTGCAGGTGCTGACGTATCGCGCGCTCTTTGTGCAGGCGTTGGGCATCGACCCATTGTGCGACCCGATCGAAACGCTACGCGCTGCCTTGCATGACGTGGCGATCGATCCTGTGGGTCTGACCCGCGACGATTGGCTGGACCTGCTGATGACCCATCGCATCCAGCCGGGCTTTGCCGCCGACACTCTGACGGTGGTGCACGATTGGCCGGCCAGTCAGTGTGCGTTGGCGCGGATCCGCCACGACGACCCGCCGGTCGCCGAGCGCTTCGAGCTGTATCTGGGCAGTTTCGAGGTGGCCAATGGCTATCACGAACTGAACGATGCGCAGGAGCAGCGTGCGCGCTTCGTGCGCGACAACGCCGTGCGTGCGGCACGTGGATTGCCGCAGCTGCCGCTGGACGAGCGCCTGCTGGCGGTGTTGTCGCAGTTGCCCGACTGCGCCGGTGTGGCGGTGGGCGTGGATCGCCTGTTGATGGCCTTGCGCGGCACCACGCAGATTGCCGACGTGCTGGCGTTCGACTTCGCCCGCGCCTGAGTCATCTGGCTGTCATTGGCGCCGTATTGCTATCTTCACATTGATGATGCTCTCATCTTCACGTCCACGGGGGCGCGACGAAGATCGTTCGGGGTGAGGATTGTCGGCATGAAGTGGCTGGTCAGCTTATGCGGTTTGTGGTGCTTGCCGCTGCTGCTGCTCGCCGATGCGCGCGCGTCCGACCGCGCAGCCGGCGTGGTGCGCTGCGAGTCCAAGGACCTGGCGCGCGTGCACTGCGCGATGGACACCGCCCAAGGCGTGCAACTGGTGCGCCAGCTCTCCGAAACCAGCTGCATCCGCGGTAGCGAATGGGATGTCGAACGCGACGGCGTGTGGGTCGAACAAGGCTGCCGCGCCGAATTCGCAGCGACCCGTGCGAAGACCGCAACCGTGATGCGCCGCGTGGTGCGCTGCGATTCCAACGGCGGCACGGTGGCCTGCCCGGTGGTGCTGCGGGGCGCGCCGGTGCGGCTGCTGCGGCAACGCTCGATGTGGCCATGCAAGGAAGGGCGCACCTGGGGCGTTCGCCGCAACGAAATCTGGGTCTCGCGTGGATGCGACGGCGAATTCGAAGTGGGCGCAGAAGATGGCTCCGGCTTCGTCGCGGTGCCGCGCATGGTTACCTGCGAATCGAAGAAAAGCGCGCGGCGCACCTGCGGGGTGTCGGTGGAACGTGCGGTGCGCCTGGGCCGGCAGATGTCCAAAACGCCCTGCGTGGAAGGCCAGACCTGGGGCTGGAGCCGCGACGGGGTGTGGGTGAACGACGGCTGCCGCGCCGAGTTCATCGTCGACTGAGAGCGGCCAACACGACATCGCGCGCAGTCGTCAGGCGGGTCGGGACGACGCGCCGTCAGCGCAGGTGTACGAGTGGTACCTGCCGATTCCGGGCACCGGCCGCGGCCGCCTGCCGGCTGCGCAGTGGGTTTGTTCGCCGCGCCAAGGCCGCGCGGTCGTGCAACGGCGCAGGCGCTGCGCGCGCCTTACAATGGGCGCATGAACGACAGCGCCCATATCGATTACGCCCGCTACGACCACATCCGGCCACTGCTGTGGACCGGCGATGCCCTTGAGTTGCTCGACCAACGCAAGCTGCCCTTCGAGGTGGCGCATGTGCGTTGCGACAGCAGCGACGCGGTGGCCGAGGCGATCCATTCCCTGGCCGTGCGCGGTGCGCCGGCGATCGGCATCGCGGCAGGTTGGGGCGTGGTGCTGGCCGCGCGCGACATCGCTGCCGACGACGGCAGCGCTGCGCTGCAGAAGCTGGAGCCGGCGCTGCTGCGGCTCAACGCGGCGCGTCCGACTGCCGTCAACCTGGCCTGGGCGCTGATGCGCATGCGCCGCGTACTGGGCGCGGCCGGCGCCGACTGGCGCGAGGTGATCGCGCGCGAGGCGCAGGCCATCGCCGATGAAGACCTGGCCGCCAACCGCCACATGGGCGCGCTTGGCGCCGCGTTGATCGCACCTGGCAGCGGCGTGCTCACCCATTGCAACACCGGCTCGCTGGCCACCGCCGGCTTTGGCACCGCACTGGGCGTGATCCGCGCCGGCATGGCGCAACAGCGCATTGCCAAGGTGTTCGCCGGAGAGACCCGGCCGTGGCTGCAGGGCGCACGCCTGACCGTGTGGGAGCTGCAGCAGGACGGTATCGACGCCACCCTGATCGCCGATTCGGCGGCCTCGCATCTGATGAAATCCGGACTGGTGCAGTGGGTGATCGTCGGCGCCGATCGCATCTGCGCCAATGGTGATACCGCCAACAAGATCGGCACCTACCAGCTGGCCATCGCCGCCCGCCACCACGGGGTCAAATTCATGGTGGTGGCGCCGTCGTCCACGGTGGATATGGCAACGGCCAGCGGGGACCAGATCGAGATCGAGCAACGCGATCCCGGCGAGTTGTTCGGCGTGGGCGGGGTCAGGACGGTGGCCGATGGCATCCATGCCTGGAACCCGGTTTTCGACGTCACTCCGGGCGATCTGATCGACGCAATCGTCACCGAACGCGGCGTGATCGCGCAGCCGGACCTGGCGCGGATGCAGGCCGCCTTCGGCGCCTGAGCCCGGGGCCGGCCGCCCGGCTTCCAACGCCGCCCAAACTCCCTGCAAGTGCTTGTTTCTGGCTGGTAAAGCGGAGGCGTCGGGATGCCCTGCCGTGGTACAATCCGGCGCTTGAATCGCTCGGCGGGAGCGTGGGGTCGGCAGCCTGATGCAAGGGCGCTCCCGACGCGGCTTTCCGGCTCGCCCGCCACCTCACATACGGAACCCGAATGGCAGAAACCGCCAAGGAAATCATCCAGGTCAACCTGGAAGACGAGATGCGCAAGAGCTACCTCGATTACGCGATGAGCGTGATCGTGGGCCGCGCACTCCCCGATGCCCGTGATGGCCTCAAGCCTGTGCACCGGCGCGTGCTGTACGCGATGCACGAGCTGGGCGCACACAGCAACAAGGCCTACTTCAAGTCGGCGCGTATCGTCGGCGACGTCATCGGTAAATACCATCCGCACGGCGACCAGTCGGTGTACGACACGCTGGTGCGCATGGCCCAGCCGTTCTCGCTGCGCTACATGATGGTCGACGGTCAGGGTAACTTCGGTTCGGTCGACGGCGACTCCGCTGCGGCAATGCGTTACACCGAGTCGCGCATGTCGCGGCTGGCGCATGAGCTGATGGCCGACATCGACAAGGAAACCGTCGATTTCCAGCCCAATTACGACGAAAAGGAACAGGAACCGACGGTCATGCCGACCCGGTTCCCGAGCCTGCTGGTCAATGGCTCGGCCGGTATCGCGGTGGGCATGGCCACCAATATCCCGCCGCATAACCTGACCGAGGCGATCAACGCCTGCATCGCGCTGATCGACACACCCGAGCTGGATGTCGAAGGCCTGATGGAATACATCCCCGGCCCGGATTTCCCCACCGCCGGCATCATCAACGGCACCGCCGGCATCGCGGCCGGCTACCGCACCGGCCGTGGCCGTGTGCGCATCCGCGCCAAGGCCGATGTGGAAGTGGCCGACAATGGTCGCGAGGCGATCGTCGTCACCGAGATCCCGTACCAGGTCAACAAGGCGCGGCTGATCGAGAAGATCGCCGAGCTGGTCAAGGAAAAGAAGCTCGAAGGCATCAGCGAGTTGCGCGATGAGTCCGACAAGGACGGCATGCGCATCTACATCGAAGTCAAGCGCGGCGAATCTGCCGAGGTTGTGCTCAACAACCTGTACCAGCAGACCCAGATGGAGGCGGTGTTCGGCATCAACATGGTGGCGCTGATCGACGGCCGCCCGCAGTTGATGAACCTCAAGCAGATGCTGGAGGCGTTCATCCGCCACCGCCGCGAGGTGGTCACCCGTCGCACCATTTTCGAACTGCGCAAGGCGCGTGCGCGTGCGCACGTGCTGGAAGGCCTGACCGTTGCGTTGGCCAACATCGATGAAATGATCGAGTTGATCAAGACCTCGGCCAACCCGCAGGAAGCGCGCGAGCGCATGCTGGCCAAGACCTGGCAACCGGGCCTGGTGGGCGCGCTGTTGGGCGCCGCCGGCGCCGAAGCCTCCAAGCCGGAAGATCTGCCGCCGGGCGTGGGCCTGATCCAGGGCTTCTACCAGCTCAGCGAAGTGCAGGCCTCGCAGATCCTGGAAATGCGTCTGCATCGCCTGACCGGCCTGGAACAGGAAAAGCTGACCGACGAGTACAAGCAGTTGCTCGGCGTCATCGAAGGCCTGATCCGCATCCTAGAAAACCCGGACGTGCTGCTGCAGGTGATCCGCGACGAGCTGATCAATATCCGCGAAGAATATGGCGACGAACGCCGCACCGAGATCCGTCACAGCGAAGAAGATCTGGACATCCTGGATCTGATCGCGCCGGAGGACGTGGTGGTGACGTTGTCGCATGCCGGTTATGCCAAGCGCCAGCCGGTGAGCGCGTATCGCGCGCAGCGCCGCGGTGGCCGTGGCCGCTCTGCCGCAGCGACCAAGGAAGAAGATTTCATCGACCAGCTGTGGCTGGTCAACACGCACGACACGCTGCTGACCTTCACCAGCAGCGGCAAGGTGTTCTGGCTGCCGGTGCACCAGTTGCCGGAAGCCGGCTCCAATGCGCGTGGCAGGCCGATCATCAACTGGATTCCGCTGGAAGCCGGCGAGCGCGTGCAGGCGGTGCTGCCGGTGCGCGAATACGCCGACAACCGCTACGTGTTCTTCGCCACACGCAACGGCACGGTCAAGAAGACGCCGTTGAGCGAATTCGCCTTCCGTCTGGCGCGCGGCAAGATCGCCATCAACCTGGACGAGGGCGATGCGCTGGTCGGGGTGGCCTTGACCGATGGCGACCGCGACGTGTTGCTGTTCGCTTCCAACGGCAAGACCGTGCGCTTTGGCGAATCCACCGTGCGTTCGATGGGCCGTACCGCCACCGGTGTGCGCGGTATCCGTCTGACCAAGGGCGAGGAAGTGGTCAGCCTGATCGTGGCCGAGCGTGCTGGCGGTGTCGAAGAAGAGATCGAAGGCGAGGAGGTCGATGACGTGGTGGAAGCCACCGATGGCGGCGAGTCTGCCGTGATCGAGGTCGCCGACGACGGCAATGTGGCCTACATCCTGACGGCCACCGAGAACGGCTACGGCAAGCGCACCCCGCTGACCGAGTACCCGCGCAAGGGGCGTGGCACCCAGGGCGTGATCGGCATCCAGACCACCGAGCGCAACGGCAAGCTGGTGCGTGCAGTGCTGCTGGGCGCCACCGACGAAGTGCTGTTGATTTCAGATGGCGGCACGCTGGTGCGCACGCGTGGTTCGGAGATCTCGCGCGTTGGCCGTAACACGCAGGGCGTCACGCTGATCCGCTTGTCCAAGGGCGAAAAGTTGCAGGCGGTGGAACGCCTGGACGCGTCGCTGGATGAAGTGGATGAGGTGGTGGACGAAGCAGGCGCAAGTGTGAGCGAGGCGCCGCCAACAACTGACGCATGATCGCAGCGCCAACGCGACGCAGTTGAGCAAAAACGCCGGTGAAAACCGGCGTTTTTTTATGCGCGAAGGTTTGGGGCGCCACGCTTTATGGCGAGTGCTGACATCTGCAACGCAGTGTCTTCATGCGTTCGCCGCAAAGATCGCGGCTCTTTCACTGGCCCGGGTCGAAGGTTGTGGGTGGTGCGGCGGCGTTGCGTCGCCGCTGAGTCGAAGAGGAACAACGGATGACGATTCTGGATCGTCCTTCCGGTCGCGGCCATTGGGCGCTGGCGACCTTGGGAGGCGTGATTGCTTTACTGGGCGCGGTGCTGCTTGCCGGTGGCGTGTGGCTGGCTGCGTTGGGCGGCTCTTGGTATTACGCACCGGCCGGCGCGGCGATGCTGATTGCTGGTGTGCTGCTGTTTCGTGGCCGCAATGCGGGCGCCTGGTGGTTTGCCGGCGTAGTGGCGGTTTCGTTGCTCTGGACGTGGTGGGAATCAGGCAGCGATTACTGGCGCTGGGTGCCGCGTCTGGGCCTGATCGTGGGTCTGGCATTCGTGCTTGCGCTGTTGCTACCGAAACTGCATCGCCCTGTGTCGCGCACGGTATCGCGCAGCCTGGCCGGTGCGCTGGCGATGGTATTTGTGGTGGCGTTCGCATTGGCGTTCATGCCGCATGGCGTGACTGAAGCCGATGGCGCGCTGGCGCATGCGGCAGGCATGCTCGGTGGTCTGGTCAACCGCGACACCTCCGCCCCGGTCGAGGCGTCCGGCGTACAGCCGGCGAATGCACCGGCCGACGGCGATTGGGCCGCATACGGACGCAGCCAGGCCGGCCAGCGCTATTCGCCGCTGCAGCAGATCAATCGCGACAATGTGACGCAGCTGCAGCAAGCCTGGCTTTTCCACACCGGCGATCTGCCGGACAAGCGCTGGGGTGCGGAAACCACGCCGCTGAAGGTGGGCGACAGCCTGTACCTATGTACTGCACGCAACCAGGTGATTGCGCTGGATGCCGCCAGCGGCAAGCAGCGCTGGCGCTACGATCCCAAGGTCAAGGACGAGGCGATTCCGTACACGGCGGCATGCCGTGGCGTCTCGTATTACGAAGTGCCGGCGGCTGCCACCGCTGCGGATGCTGGAGCAACCGCACAGCTGTGCGGCACGCGCGTGATCGAAGGCACGCTCGACGGGCGCTTGATTGCGCTGGACGCACGCAGCGGCACGCCATGCCCGGATTTCGGCAGCAACGGTCAGGTCGACATCACCGTCGGTATGGGCCAGACGCCGCCGGGCTATGTGTCGATCAATTCGCCGCCGGCCATCGTGCGCGGCGTGGTGGTCACCGGGCATCAAGTGCTCGACGGGCAGAAGCGTTACGAGCCCTCCGGTGTGATCGAAGGCTTCGATGCGGTGACCGGCCAGTTGCGCTGGGCCTGGGACATGACGCATCCGGAATGGAACGGCGCACCGCCGCCGGGCCAGAGCTGGACGCGCGGCACGCCCAATATGTGGACCACCGCCGCAGCCGATGAGCAGTTGGGCTATGTCTATCTGCCGATGGGCAATTCCACAGCCGATTACTGGAGCAGCTCGCGCACGCCGCAGGAAAACCGTTACGCGACCTCGCTGGTGGCGCTGGATGTCGCCACCGGCAAGCCGGCATGGAATTTCCAGACCACCCACATCGATGCATGGGACTACGACCTGGGCTCGCAGCCGAGCCTGATCGACTTCCCCAAGGACGGCGTCAACGTGCCGGCGGTGCTGTTGCCGAGCAAGCAGGGCGAGCTGTACGTCCTGGATCGGCGCACCGGCAAGCCGCTGGTGGGCGTGGAAGAGCGTGCGGTGCCAGGCGGTGGCGTGGAGCCGCAGATGCGTGCCAGGACGCAGCCGTTCTCGCTGTATCACACGTTGCGCAAGCCGGATCTGACCGAACGCGACATGTGGGGCATGACCCCGATCGACCAGCTGGTTTGCCGTATCCAGTTCCGCAAGGCCAGCTATAAGGGCATCTACACGCCGCCGGAAGCGGACCGGCATTCGATCGAGTACCCCGGTTACAACGGTGGTTCGGATTGGGGCAGCGTGGCGGTAGATCCGCACCGCGGTGTGATCGTGGCCAATTACAACGACATGCCCAACTACAACCTGCTGGTGCCGCGCGCCAAGGCCGACAAGCTGGGTTGGGCACCGCGCGATGAAGTGCGTGGCGATGCGGGCGGTGCGGAAGGCGCAGGCGACCCGCAGACCGGCACGCCGTATGCAGTCAACGTCAATGCCGGCTGGCGTCTGCCGTTCACCAAGTTGCTGTGCAAGGAGCCACCGTATGGCGGCATCCGCGCCATCGATCTGGCCAGCGGCAAGACGTTGTGGGACCGCCCGTTCGGCAGTGCGCGCGGCAATGGCCCGTTCGGCATCCGTTCCGGCCTGCCGATCGAAATCGGTACACCGAACAATGGTGGCGCGGTGGTGACGGCAAGCGGTTTGATCTTCATTGCCGCAGCCACCGACGACCTGATCCGCGCGATCGATCTGGCCACCGGCAAGGAGCTGTGGCATGCCAAGTTGCCGGCCGGCGGCCAGGCCAACCCGATGGTGTACGAATACTGTGGACGCGAGTATCTGGTCATCATGGCCGGCGGGCACCACTTCATGGAGACCCCGGCAGGCGATGCGTTGATCGCCTACGCGTTACCGCAGAAGGCGCAATGATGTCGGAGACGAGCGGGGGCGGCTGCTAAAGACAGGCAGACGCCATGCCACGTGGTTGGTGGCTGGAATCGGTGTGCAATGCAGGCAGACATGCTGATGTCGCCCGTGAGTCGTCCTCCGGCAGCTACGAGGGATCGCACCATTCGTCAGTGACTCAGGACGTTGAAGCACGAAAAAGCGCACCGCAAGCGGTGCGCTTTTTTCTTGAAGCACATCTGGCAAGCGCTCAGCTATCTCGGCAAGACAACGCTAATCTTGCCTAGTGCTTGCCCACATGATGCATCAGGCCGCACGCTTTCCCGATTCCCGATTCCCGATTCCCGATTCCCGATTCCCGATTCCCGAATCACCCAACGTTCGCCGCCACCTCGTCGTCCTGCACCGCATCGCGCACATCCTGCGCCAGCGTCGCCTTGACGATGATCGAGCGGATCGCATCGGTGGCCTCGGACAGCGGCACATCGTTGCTCAGGCGCTGGAAGGTGTCGCGGCTGTTGTAGCCGGAGCCATCCTTCAGGTAATGCTCGTACATCGATAGCAGATCCTGGCAGGCGGTGATCAGCGCAGCGACATTGCCACGTACCAGCGCATGACCGATCTGATCGAAGCTGTGCAGGCAATCGGCAAGCCAGTGCAGGTCGTAGCGCGCGGTGGCAGGCTCGGGTGCGTTGTGGCCGCGGCTATAGGCGCTGTAGCGACGCAGGCTGCGCGCCACGCGCGCCACATGCGCGAACAGCGTGCCGATCTCGCTGGCGATATCCAGCCGCTGCACCAGCACCATGGGAATCACTTGGCCGGCAGCGGCTGCCTGCTGCTCGGAGGCGTTCTGCTCATGCTGTTCCAGCGATTGCTTGAGCACGGCATAGCTACGCTGCAGCGATTCCAGTTCCAGCGTGGTGGCCGCCGCTCGCGCCTTCAGTTGCGACAGCGCCGCCTGGTAGCGGCCAAGGCTGTCCTGCGTACTGGCAAGCTCGCCGGATTCGGCACGCAGCTGGCGGCCACGCACGAACGCCAGCCCGGTCGCGATCAGCGCCCAGAGTGCGAATGCAGGCACCAGGTAGATCAGGATGCCCATGGGGATTCCTCGAAACGTTGCATATCTTGTCGGCCTGCAACGCGCAGACTTGAGGCTGATCCTCGGCGCATGCCCTGATCCGGGACATCGTGCCCAGACACGGCAACTGCATGGTGCCGGCGCACAGCATCTGATGTGGCGAATGGCAGCCGTAAGAGGCCCGACAGTGGGCCATGCGGGGGACCGCCGAATGCATGAACAAGGCTGCGGGCGGGAGCGGCCCGGATGCTGCAGCGGTGCCCCCAAAGCGTGGCGCTGTTCGGCCGGGTCAGCGAAGAATGCCAGGCAAATCCAGCCCTTTTTCCTTCGCGCAATCGGTTGCAATGGCGTAACCGGCATCGGCGTGGCGCATCACCCCGGTGGCCGGGTCGTTCCAGAGCACGCGTTCGATGCGCTTGTCGGCGGCCTCGCTGCCGTCGCAGACGATGACCATGCCGGCGTGCTGCGAAAAGCCCATGCCGACGCCGCCGCCGTGATGCAGCGACACCCAGGTGGCGCCGCTGGCGGTGTTGAGCAGGGCATTGAGCAGCGGCCAGTCGGAGACCGCGTCCGAGCCGTCGGCCATCGCTTCGGTTTCGCGATTGGGCGAGGCCACGCTGCCCGAATCCAGATGGTCGCGGCCGATCACCACCGGCGCCTTCAGCTCGCCGCTGCGCACCATGGCGTTGAAGGCCAGGCCCAGCCGGTGGCGATCGCCCAGGCCCACCCAGCAGATGCGCGCGGGCAGGCCCTGGAAGGCGATCTTTTCGGCCGCCATGTCGAGCCAGCGATGCAGGTGCGCATCGTCGGGGATGAGCTCCTTGACCTTGGCGTCGGTCTTTGCGATGTCGTCCGGGTCGCCGCTGAGCGCAACCCAGCGGAACGGGCCAATGCCGCGACAGAACAGCGGGCGGATGTAGGCAGGCACGAAGCCGGGGAAATCGAATGCGTTGTCGATGCCGGCTTCCAGCGCCATCTGGCGCAGGTTGTTGCCGTAATCCACGGTAGGCACGCCCAGTGCGTGGAAGGTGAGCATGGCGCGGATGTGGTTGGCCATCGACTCGCGCGCAGCGGCTTCCACTTCCTTGCGCGCGCTCACGCGTTTTGCGTCCCACTCTTCCACGCTCCAGCCCTGCGGCAGGTAGCCGTTGACCGGGTCGTGCGCCGAAGTCTGGTCGGTCAACAGATCCGGCTTGATCCCGCGCAGCAGCAGTTCGTCCAGCACGTCGGCGACATTGCCGAGCAGGCCGACCGACAGCGGTTTTTTCGCGGTGCACGACTCCTCGATCAGGCGCAGCGCCTCGTCCAGAGAGTCGGTCCACGTATCCAGATACCCGGTACGCAGGCGCATGTCGATGCTGGAGCGGCGGCATTCCACTACCAGGCAGGAGGCGCCGGCCATTACCGCCGCCAGCGGTTGCGCGCCGCCCATGCCGCCGAGACCGCCGGTGAATAGCCACTTGCCAGCCAGATTGCCGGCGTAGTGCTGGCGGCCCATTTCCACGAAGGTTTCGTAGGTGCCCTGCACGATGCCTTGCGCGCCGATGTAGATCCAGCTGCCGGCGGTCATCTGGCCGTACATGGCCAGGCCCTTTTGATCGAGTTCGCTGAAGTGGTCCCAGTTGGCCCAGCGCGGCACCAGGTTGGAGTTGGCGATCAGCACGCGCGGCGCATCGGCATGGGTGCGGAACACGCCCACCGGTTTGCCGGACTGCACCAGCAAGGTTTGGTCCTCGTCCAGCCGCGTGAGCGCAGCGACGATGGCGTCGAAGGATTCCCAGTCGCGCGCGGCGCGGCCGATACCGCCGTAGACCACCAGTTCCTGCGGGTGCTCGGCCACGTCCGGGTCCAGGTTGTTCATCAACATGCGCAGCGGCGCTTCGGTGAGCCAGCTCTTGGCGGTGAGCGTGGTGCCGGTGGCGGCGCGAATGACGCGGGTTGCATCGTGACGGGTCATGCCGGGTTCCTTGCAATCAGCGGTTGGCCGCAGGCGGCGCGGTGTCGGAGGAGGGCGCATTGGCGAAGTGCAGGCAGGCCTGCAGCACGTGGCGCAGTACCGCGCGCAGCACCACGGCGTGTACCGGCTGCCACGGCGTTGGCCAGTTTTCGGGCGTGAGGCTGTCGGGCTCGCGCATGTAGCCGCGACAGGCCAGTTCCATCTGCAAGGTGTGCACGCCATGCGCGGGCTGCGCGTAGTGGCGGGTGATCCAGCCGCCCTTGAAGCGGCCGTTGCGCACCGTGCTGGAGCCGCTGCTGCGGCACAGGCTCTCCACCGCATCGACCAGGCGCCGGTCGCAGCTGCGGTCCTCGTTGCTGCCGATATTGAATTGCGGCAATTCGCCATCGAACAGATGCGGGATGAACGAGCGGATCGAATGTGCGTCGTAGACCACGATCTTCGCGTGCTGCGCGCGCAGGCGCGTAATTTCCCCGGCAAGCGCGGCGTGGTACGGGTCGAACCAGCGCGTGCGACGCAACGCGATCTGCGCCTGATCCGGTGCCGCACCATCGGCATACAGCGGCTGATCGTCGAAGGTGGTGAGCGGGCACAGACCGGTGGTGTTCTGGCCCGGATACAGCGAGGCCCCGCTCGGGTCGCGATTGACGTCGATGACCGAGCGCGAGATGGCAGTCCGCAGCGTGGTGGCGCCCAGCGCCTGTGCGAAGTCGTAAAGATGGTGTACCCACCAATCGGTATCGCGGCGCGCCAGCCACGGCGACACGAACTGGTCGGCCACGTCCTCCGGTAACTCGGTGCCGGTATGCGGAAAACTGACGATCAACGGCGCGTCGCCGCGGTGCAGTTCCAGCCAGTCGGGCAGGGCGTTCATCGCTGCGCTCCATGCACGCGTGCTGCGTGCGTGCGGCATGCGTTGCGCAGCTGCGCGTTGCGGATGCCTCGCGTGCGCGGCGCGGCGTCATCGCAAGTGCGTGTGCTTGGAGAGATCGCGAAAGACTGCAGTTGCGGCCGCGACGAGGCAGGTATCGATTCGCTGCATAAGCGCTGCCCACTCATACGTCCTGCTCCACGCCCGGCAACGGGATCGCCACTGCCAGCGCCAGCGCGCCCGAGCGCACCAATGCGCTGGCAGCCAGCATGTCCGGATGAAAGTAGCGGTCGTCCTGCAGTGTCGGCACCTGCGCGCGCAACAGGGCACGCGCCGCTTCCAGCGCAGTGCTGGAGCGCAGTGGCGCATGGAAATCGCAGCCCTGCACGGCGGCCAGCAGCTCGATGCCGATGACGTTGGCGGCGTTCTCAGCCATCGCCAGCAAGCGGCGCGCACCGTGCGCAGCCATCGACACGTGATCTTCCTGATTGGCCGAAGTCGGAATCGAATCGACACTGG
The DNA here is from genome assembly GCF_020880415.1 of Xanthomonas euvesicatoria pv. euvesicatoria. Lineage (GTDB taxonomy): Bacteria > Pseudomonadota > Gammaproteobacteria > Xanthomonadales > Xanthomonadaceae > Xanthomonas > Xanthomonas euvesicatoria. Next base: position 195,366 of record NZ_JAJIUJ010000038.1, read on the forward strand.
CCGGATACGCGCGCTGCTTGTTTTCCGATACCAGCGCGGCGGCTGTCACCTGCGGAATCATGAAGCCGGAGTTCAAGCCCGGGCGCGGGGTGAGAAAGGCGGGCAGGCCGGACAGTGCCGGGTCGACCAGCATCGCGGTGCGGCGTTCGCTGATCGAGCCGATTTCGCAGACCGCCATCGCCAGCATGTCCGCGGCAAAGGCAACCGGCTCGGCGTGGAAGTTGCCGCCAGACAGCGCTTCACCGGTATCGCTGAGGACCAGTGGGTTATCGGACACGCCATTGGCTTCGATCTGCAGGGTGCGCGCGGCCTGACGCATCACATCCAGCGCCGCACCCATCACCTGCGGCTGGCAGCGCAGGCAGTACGGGTCCTGCACGCGCACATCGCCCAGCCGATGCGATTCGCGAATGGCCGAATCGGCCATCAGGGCGCGCAATGCCGCCGCGGTGGCGATCTGCCCGGGCTGCCCGCGCAAGGCATGAATGCGCGCATCGAAGGGCGTATCCGAGCCCTTGGCCGCTTCCACCGACAACGCGCCGGTGACCAGCGCGGCCTGCAGGACGGTTTCGATCTCGAACAGACCGGCCAGGGCGCAGGCGGTGGAAAACTGGGTGCCGTTGAGCAGGGCCAACCCTTCCTTTGCGCCCAGCACGCGCGGCTGCAGCTGCGCATGTGCAAGCGCGTCGGCAGCAGGCAGTCGCTGCGCGCCGACGAAGGCTTCGCCAACGCCGATCATCACCGCGGCCAGATGCGACAGCGGTGCCAGGTCGCCGGAAGCGCCCACCGAGCCCTGGCACGGCACCACCGGGGTGATGCCGGCGCGCAGCATCGCTTCCAGCAACGCCAGCGTGCCCGGCTGCACGCCGGACGCGCCCTGGGCCAGGCTGGTGAGCTTGAGCGCCATCATCAGCCGCACCACCGGTACCGGCGTGGGCTCGCCCACACCTGCCGCGTGCGAGAGCACGATATTGCGTTGCAGGGTCTGCAGATCCTCGGGCTCGATACGCACGCTGGCCAGCTTGCCGAAGCCGGTGTTGACGCCATACACCGGCTCGCCACGCGCCACGATGGCCTCCACCGTTTGCGCGCTGCGCAGCACCGCGGCAGCGCATGCATCGTCCAACGCGACGTCGGCACCGCGATACAGCGCACGCCATTGCGCCAGCGTGACCCGGCCGGGTTGCAAGACAACAGAAACACTCATGACGACTCCGGATTCAGCACAGATGCCCGCGCCAGACGCGGGCATGAAGAGGATTGAAGCCCATGCGGTAGACCAGATCGGCCGGCGCATCGATGTTCCAGATCGCCAGGTCGCAGTCCATGCCGGCGCGCAACTGGCCCAGGCGCTCGCTGCGGCCAAGCGCCCGCGCAGCCTCGCGGGTGAACCCGGCGATGCATTCGTCCACGGTCATGCGGAACAACGTCGCCGCCATGTTCATCGCCAGCAGCGGGCTGGTCAGCGGCGAGGTGCCCGGGTTGCAATCGGTGGCCAGCGCCAGCGGCACGCCGGCCGTGCGCAGCGCGGCAATCGGTGGCAGTTGGGTATCGCGGGTGAAGTAGAACGCGCCTGGCAGCAGCACTGCCACGGTGCCGGCAGCGGCCATCGCCGCAATGCCCGTCTGGTCCAGGTACTCGATGTGATCGGCCGACAACGCGCCGTAGCGTGCGGCCAGTTCGGCGCCGTGCTGGTTGCTCAATTGTTCGGCGTGGATCTTGATGCGCAAACCATGCGCTTGCGCCGCAACGAAGACTTTTTCGGCCTGCGCCTGCGAGAACGCCAGATGCTCGCAGAACACGTCCACGGCCTCGGCAAGCCCTTGCGTGGCGATCGCCGGAATCATCTGCGTGCAGACCTGGTCGATGTAGTGCTGCGCCTGCCCACCAGGCGGCACGGCATGCGCGCCCAGGAAGGTCGGCACCACTTCCACCTTGCGCAGCGCGGCGAGTTGGCGCGCCACGCGCAGCTGCTTGACTTCATCGTCCAGCGTGAGCCCGTAGCCGGATTTGATTTCCAGCGTGGTGACGCCTTCGCCAAGCATCGCATCCAGGCGCGGCAGGCTGGCGGCCAGCAACGCCGCATCGTCGGCGGCGCGGGTGGCGCGCACCGTCGCCACGATGCCGCCGCCGGCTGCGGCGATGTCGGCATAGCTGGCGCCGCGCAGGCGTTGCTCGAACTCATTGGCACGGTTGCCGGCGTACACCAGGTGCGTGTGGCAATCGATCAGGCCGGGGCTGATCCAGCGGCGCCGGCAGTCGTGCGCACTGTCGGGCTGCAGCGCTGGGGCCTGTGCGGCCGCGCCGGCGTAGACGATATGGCCGTGCCGGCAGGCGACGATGCCATCGTCCACGATGCCCAGGCCGCCATCGGCCGCATCCAGGGTCATCAGTTGCGCGTTGTGCCACAGAACGTCGCAATGCATGGCGCAGGCTCGTGGTGTCTGATATGTATATACAATAAGTTCGGCGATCGAGGGTGTCCAGTGGCAGACCAACAGACGCAGGTGTTCTGGGCAGCCCGGGCATTGTTGCCCGACGGCTGGGCGAGCAAGGTGCGGGTCGCGGCAGAGCAGGGCCGCATCGTTTCGGTGGAGGCCAATGCGGCTGCTGCGATTACCGACACGCGCTGCGACGTGCTGTTGCCTGGCTTGGGGAATCTGCACAGCCATGCCTTCCAACGCGGCATGGCGGGGTTGACCGAAGTCGGCGGGCGCAGCGGCGACAGCTTCTGGAGCTGGCGCGAGCTGATGTACCGCTTCGTCGACCGGCTCGACCCGGACAGCCTGCAGGCAATCGCCGAGCAGGCATATGTTGAAATGCTCGAAAGCGGCTTCACCCGGGTCGGCGAATTCCATTACCTGCATCACGCGGCGAGCGGTGTGCCGTATGCGCAGCCCGGCGAAATGTCCGAGCGCATTGCCGCCGCTGCCGCCAACACCGGCATCGGGCTCAGCCTGTTGCCGGTGTTCTATGCGCACTCGGATTTCGGTGGTGCCACCCCCAGCCCGGCGCAACGCCGTCTGATTCACGACATTGACGGCTTCGCGCGCTTGCTGGACGACTGCAGACACAGCCTGAAAGCGCTGCCGGACGCGGTACTCGGGCTGGCGCCGCACAGCCTGCGCGCGGTCACTCCGCAGCAACTGGCAGGGCTGGTACCGCTTACCGATGGCCCCATCCACATCCATATCGCCGAGCAGCAGCGTGAAGTGGATGCCTGCCTGGCCTGGTCCAAGCAGCGCCCGGTGCAGTGGCTGCTGGCCAACGCGCCGGTGGATACGCGCTGGTGCCTGGTACACGCCACGCATGTGGATGCACACGAACTGCAGGCGATTGTTGCCAGCGGCGCGGTCGTCGGTCTGTGCCCGATCACCGAGGCGAATCTGGGCGATGGCGTGTTCCCGATGCAGGCCTTCGCTGCTGCGGGCGGGCGTTTTGGCGTGGGCTCGGATTCGAATGTGCTGATCGATGCAGCCGAAGAACTGCGCCTGCTCGAATACGGCCAGCGCCTGACGCTGCAGGCACGCAATGTCGTGGCGCAGGGGCCCGTGTCGAGCGGACGCTGGCTCTACGATCAGGCCGGCATGGGAGCCGCGCAGGCGCTGGGCCTCGCGCAGACCGGCATCCGCGCCGGCGCAGCAGCCGATCTGATCGAACTGGACACCGCGCATCCGGCCCTGCTGGCGCGCAGCGACGACGCCTTGCTGGACAGCTGGCTGTTCGCCGCGCGTGGCACCGCGGTGCGCAACGTCTGGCGCGGCGGGCGCTGGGTGGTGCGCGAGGGGCAGCATGTCGACCGCGCCCGTATCGCCACACGGTTTGCCGCAGTGTTGCGCAGCCTGCTGGGCCAGTGACATTGCTCATCGCACGGTGGCGAGAGTGGTCAGGTGGCTGCCCAACGGCGCGCAGGAGTCGTGGTGTACGCTTTGCACCTGCCGATGACGGGCCCCGGCCGCAACCGCCAGTGGCTGCGCCTGAACCGCTCCAAGCGGATGCGCGCGCAGTGCTGCTCCTGGAGCCACCGCAGACGCAGCTGCGACTCCGGAGCAGGTGCACGCAGTGCGCTCGTCCATGCAGCGTGCATGGTGCATGCCGCAACCTGCAGCTGGCGCACGCTGCCGACCATGCGGCATGCCGATTGAATAGCCGCTCTTTTCGGAGACCCGCGCTTTGACCGCCACCACCACCATCGTGCCTGGCACCTTGCATCAGCGCATCCGCCAGGATCTGGAACAACGCATCCATAGCGGCGACTGGCCGCCCGGGCACCGCGTGCCGCCCGAGCACGAGTTGATGGCGCAGTACGGCTGCTCGCGCATGACGGTGAACAAGGTGCTCGGCTTGCTGGCCGATGCCGGCATGATCGAACGCCGCCGCCGTACTGGGTCGTTCGTGGCACGGCAGCACCCGCATCTGGAACAGGTGGCGCTCTCGATCCCGGACATCGAAGTGGAAATGACCACGCGCGGCCATGCGTACCGGTTCTCTTTGTTGTCGCGGCAACTGCGCAACGTGCGGCGGCGCGTGCGGCAGGAACGTGTGCTGGGCAGCACCGGCAAGGTGCTGGAATTGCAGAGCGTGCACCTGGCCGACGGCCGCCCGTTTGCGCTGGAGCACCGCGTGATCGACATCAACACCGTGCCCGACGCATTGGACCAGCCGTTTACGGAGGTGGCGCCGGGCAGCTGGTTATTGCGCAACGTGCCATGGACGCGTGCCGAGCACCGCATCAGCGCTGCCAGTGCCGACGCCGCGCAGGCCGAGCAGCTCCAGGCGGACGACGGCGCGGCCTGCCTGGTGATCGACCGCCACACCTGGCGCGGCGAGCTGCCGGTCACCTACGTGCGCCAGATGTTTCTAGGCGGTTCGTACGATCTGGTGGCACGGTTCGCGCCGGGACTGCGCTGAGATGACGTCGGCAGGCGACGGGCGCGGTACTGCAGCGCTCAAGTCGCCAGGGGTTCGCTGAACGGTACCGGCCGTGTTGCAGTCGCTGCACGCCGGGATGGCGGCGACTGCGTGTTCACGATCAGGTGCCCGGCTGGGCAGGCAGGCGACGCGGCACGACGACAGCAGCCAACGCCCCAGGATCAAATCGTGCTGCATTGACGCCAGCGCATCGGCTCGGCGGTGCCCGGGCGCGGGTTGAGTTGCACGCGCACCGTGCGCAGGTACGGGTAGCGTTGCAGCTCGCGGCAAATCAGCGGCCATGCCGCGCTGTCTTCCACCGTCCGATCCACTACCAGGGTTGCCTGGGTCAGCCAGATGCCACGCACCAGCCCCGGTGTCTGCGCCAACGCCTTGGAAACCTCGCGCTGATAGCCCTGGATGGTGGCTGCATCCGGTTCTGCGCCGGCTGCCGGCGCGGCCGGGGCCACTGCAGTAGGTGACGGGCCCGGCTGGGCGGTACTGGCGGAGGGCGTGGGCGGTGCGACCACGCGGGCCGGTGCGGGAATCGGTGCAGACGCCGCAGCGGGCGGTGTGGCCCGCGTCGGAGCCGGCGGGCGCAGCGCCAGCACCGCCATGACGGCCAGCGTCGCCAGCGCGGCGCCGGCGATGATGCTATGGCGGATCGCGCGGCGGCGCGCCGCACCAACCACGCCGGCTTCCACATCGCCAGGCAGATAGGGTTTGAGCAGCGGCCACAGACGCACACCGTCCAGCACTTCGATCGATTGTTTCTCCGCGGCGGCGATACCTTCGCGCTCCATGCGGCCTTCGGTCACCATCACGCCGCCGTTTGCACCAGCCAGCCGTGCCATCGCGCCCAGCTCGTTCACCGCCGCCACGCCGATGCGATAACCGCGCCCGTGCTTGCAGGCCACCAACCGGGTGCCATGCTCGGTCTGCATCATGAAGTCGGCGGTGGGCAGGCCATCCTGCGGCAGCTGGGTGGGCTGCCATCCGCGTTGATCCTGCAGGACGCGCAGCACCACGGCGGAAAAATCGCGCCAGTGCATGATGGCCAGCGCACGGACGCCTTCATGCACTTCATTGGCGCGTCGTCGTACCAGCCACAGGTAGGCAGACACCGCCAGCCAGAGCAGCAGTGCGGCCAAGGGCGCCAGAATCCAGGAAGGCATGAGCATCAAGCAATGGCGCGTATAACGAATCGTGCGTGTAGAAGAATCCTTCGCGAAAGATTCGTCAATGGATCGTGCGCGGTGATATCGCGAGCCGTGATCCAGATAGCGAAAGACCCGCCAGTCCGAAGCCGTGAGGGGAGGGGAGCAAACGGACTTCGTAACGCAGGACTGGCGGGTCGTTCCCGATTGTCCAAAAAATCATGTTGCTTTGCAACATCGGGCCGGAAGAGCTGCGTTTTGGCGCTAAGCCACTGATTCAAAAAGGCTGCGCAGAGCCAAATCGCACGTCAGCGACGCTGCATCCTCACGCCGGTCCATCGCCAACGCGCGGCTGCGGATTAGCCAATACACCACCCACGGTGAGTTGCACCCATCGGCGCGGGTAGCACCAGCCGATGACACCGCTCGAGGTGGCTGGGGGCGCCGCGCTTGGCCGGCGTGCAGAAACGTAGTGCGCAGCTGCACTCGGCGATGACTCCCTTCACCATCTCGGGCAACAACCGCGCCGTCACATGACAGCGCGGCTGCTTTCACTGTTGCGCTCATTCCGGGTCGAACGCACCGGGATTGCTGGACGACGATGCCGCCCCGGCACCCGCGCCGCCGGCAGCGGTCGTCTCGCTGGCCGCCTGCGCCGCCTGGTTAGCGGTACGGTTGGCACGCTTGGTGGCCGCGGTATTTGCGCGGACCTGGGCCTTCAGCGATTCGACCTCGCGCCGCAGGTTTTCCAATTCTTCCTGCTCGGGAATGTTGAGCGTGCGCAGCACGCCCTTCACGCGTTCGTCGAAGGCCTTGCCCAGTCTGTCCCAGCCGCGCACCGCGGTATCGCGTGCCTGCTCGAACTGGGTTTCCACCTCTTCGCGCAATTCGTCGACGCTCTCGGCCGCCCTGCGCTGGCCGGTGCGCTCATAGGCGGCGCCCTCGCGCACCAACGAGTCGAACAGCTTGCTGCCTTCGTTCTGCACGCGCCCAAGCGCGCCCAGACCGGCAAGCCATACGGTCTGAGCCGATTCGCCAAGCCGGCGCGAGATCTGTTCCGCCTGCGCCTGGAAGCCCTGGGCCGCGTTACCGCGGTTACCGTTCTGATCGTATCCGGTCGTCATGCGATGCTCCTGTAGGTTGCCAACGTGACATTGCGTTCACCCTAGTGCCGACCCTGCATCGGGCAGGTGAAGCACTGCCCGATCAGGCGTGCCGAAAGCATCTACCCGCAAGCGCCCGAGCAGGTGACTTGACGCTGAAGCAGCGCAGCGCCAATCGCGCGATCAGGCCAGTTTTTCGGCCAGCAAGCGCCGGATTTCCGATTCCACCATCGGCTGCACCGCCGACAGCAAAAAGCCGAGTTCGGCGGTGACGTGCACTTGTTGCGGCAACAGCGCGATTGCTCCGTCCACGCCGGCACGTGCGATGCGCAAAGTGTCGCCTTCCCAATGCGAAGCGACGCCGTAGCGATCGGTCAGCTTGCGCGCCGCCTCGTCGATGGCCGCGCGTGCCTGGGCCGGCGTCAAGGAATGGTCGTGGCGGATATCGATGCTGGACATGGGTGCGATGGGTCATGCGAAAAGTGAGGGCGCATTGTGCGCATGCCAGGCCCCAGCTCCAAGTGCGGCCATGTGTGGCCTTGCTGTCCGTGTCGCAAACACAGGTCTGCAAGCTGCGCTGCCGCCTGCTCAGCCGACGGCAGCGCGATCCTGGCGCGCCCGCGCCAGCGATCCAGCACGGCTCCGATCACCACCGATGGCCGCGCATGGGGGCAAACCTGCTAGGCTGCGGCGGGTGCGCGACCTGCAAGTTCATTTCACCCACCGGCAGCAGCCGGATCATTCCCTCAAGCCCGGCGTCCACCGGATCGTCCGTCATGCCTCCGGCAGCGTGCGGGTGGTCGGCGATGCGCAGGGCGCGTTGCTGTTGGCGCAGTTCTGCCTGGACCAACGCGGCCTGTGGCTGCAGGTAGCCAGCGGCATTCGCGGTATCCACGTCAATGGGCGCCCGGTGCGTCGCATGGCGCTGCTACGGGCGGGCGATGCGATCTATGCCGATGGCGTGGAAATGCTGCTGCGCAGTGCCCCGTCCAGTGCGCCGGCCAACGATATCCACGACGACACGGCCAACCTCGGCGAGGTCTGCCTGTTGTTGCGCGGCATCGGCGGGCGCCATCATGGTCGCAGTTTCACCCTGGATCGCGCGCGTCTGGTCGGCAGCGATGCTGCCGCCGATATCGTCATCGACGACCCGGCATTTGCGGCGCAGCACGCCCGTCTGGAACGACACGGCGACCGTGTGCTGATCCGCGATCTGGGTTCGGAAGAGGGGAGCTGGATCAATGGCGTCCAGGTGCGCGACGGCTGGCTGCAGGCTGGCGACCAGGTCGTCTTCGATGCGCGCCACCGTTTCGTGGTGGAAGTGCCGCGGACGCACCACGACACCACCTGGGATCTGCCCGATACCGAACCCCCGCCGCCGCCGCGTGCGGTTGCAGAGCCGACGCGCGCACCGGTGAAGGTGGCCCGCTGGCCCTGGTTGCTGCTCAGCGCGGTGTTGCTGGCGGCGGCGTTGAGCGCCTTGCTGTGGTTCGGCGCGCGCTGAGTTTTTTCCAGACGCGCCAGCCCAGCAATACCGCAAGAATGCCGGCGTACAGGGCCGGCTCGCGGATATCGGATTTCACCAGCCACCAGAAATGCAGCACTGCCAGCAGGCCGATCGGGTAGATCAGCGTGTGCAGGCGGCCCCAGTTGCGCTTGAGCCGACGCATCCACCCCTGGGTGGAGGTGATCGCCAGCGGCATCAGCAACAACCACGCCGCAAACCCCACCGTGATGTACGGGCGTTTGAGGATCTCCTCGAAAATCTGCGTCCAGAAGCCGCGCAGGTCCAGCGTGAGGTAAGCCGCCAGATGCACGCTGGCGTAGAAGAACGCGTACAGGCCCAGCATGCGGCGGAAGCGGATCACCACGGCCTGCCCGGTGAGTTGGCGCAACGGCGTGATCGCCAGGGTGATCAGCAAGAAACGCAGCGCCCACAGCCCGGTGCGGTGTTCGATCTCGGCCACCGGGTCGGCGCCCAGCGCGTCGCTGCCGCCTTGCCACACCTGCCAGAATTGCCAGCCGAGCAGGGCGATCGGCGCCAGCGCCGCGGCATGCACCAGCGTCTTGGCAGCGATCACGGAAGTGGATGTCTTGGCCATGCGATCTCGAAGAAGGAAACGA
>NZ_JAJIUJ010000039.1 GCF_020880415.1 Xanthomonas euvesicatoria pv. euvesicatoria
CGACTCGCTCCCTTCCCGCAGGGCGGGAAGGGCGGGGGGATGGGTGGGTGCGGCCGCCGCCGGCGGCCCTGCCCTGCTCTGCTCTGCTGCACGCAGATGCGAAAAAGCCGCCCGTGGGCGGCTTCCTTACTTAATGCGCGGACCGCGTGGCCGATCGGAGGGCGGCGCACTGGCAGGGAAATCCTTTGCACGCTGGCCTGGCGGGTCGAGCGTGATCTGGATGTTCGGATTCAAGCGGCACGTGGCCTTCTGAATCGAATTCCAGTGCCGGAACGGCACGGTGCCGACGTTGAGCGGTTTTTCACTGAGCGCGATCTTTGCCGGGTAGGTCACGACCTTCATGTGCTCCCAGCCCGGTTCGTTGATAACAGCCGCGATCAAATCCGGACGTTGCATCAGAAGGAGGTGCGGTTTCGACCGATCGAGGGCACTTGTGTCTGCTCCCTCGCGCTCGAGCTGCTGCTTGAGAATGCCTCCCAGCTCATCCGTCATGCTCCGCGAGAGACGTTGGAACGTGATGAAGTCGTGCTGTGGCAGATCCTCCGGCTTCATCATGAGCGGGTTCTGTTTCTGGTCCAGCTTGACGAGCAAATCTATGACGGTGAATTGCAGGCGATTCTTGTCGGCGTAGGCACGAGCCGCCATGAATCCTTCCTGCTTACTTTGGTATCCATATAATGCGGAAAAAGCCCCAGGCACGGGGCTTTTCATAGGCAAACCGCAATCCTTAAGTGAGATTACGCGCGGCGCTGCACCCTCGTAAAAGTACACCGCCGATAGCTCAATAATATGCTGTGAGTCGGGCTTCTCATTCGTGCTCACCAGTATCACCTTGTTTAGTCCAGCCCTGAATCAGCACTTTTTCGACGTGCTGCCGATCGCCAACGCCGCTCACTACATCTGCCATCAGCCGAAGAGTTTTCTTCGGCGTTAGCTTGAGCCGACGTACCGCTTCGATCCAACGCATCACGGGCCGGCCAGGCTTACCGTCGTGCAATAGCACGCGATATACAGACGACGGTGAACGTCCAATCAACGTTGCGAACTTGTCGCGATCCTGCGGCGTGTCCTGCAGTCCGAGGTAGTCGTAAAACTCCTTGACGTCGGGCGGCAGCTGTACGGTAGCTGATTCGGGGTATTGCCGATACAAATGAAGGAGCATGGCCACTACCGGATCGGCGATCTGCTTTGCCGAGTTCTCAGTACTGGTCAGCTCCTCCCACTTCGCTTTTTGCAAGCCGAAGGCATCCGCTGCCGCAACTTTCGTCAGACCATTCTCGATCCTCCAGCGCTCCAGGTCAGTTCCGCAGATTGGCTGAAGCTGTTCGTTTCGCGTGTCGATATTCATTACGCTCAATTATAGCAAGGATGCCCCTTTCTGAGCACTGTTTTCTTGGCACTTCCAAACGGGCCTTATTTCGAATAATATCCATGATACGAAATTTTTTCAGCTAGGGCTAAGCCCCATGCTCGGCTCAGGACAGTTAGGCGTTTATCGGCCTGTGAGCGTCGGCACTTGAGGTTGGCCCTGCCCCTTCACCCACTAGGGAATGCCCTATGAGCGCAGAGTCCGAAGCATTGATGCAGCAGTTCCGTAAGGTGGTCTATGAGCGCTTGGTCAATCCAGGCAAGCGTTCGCAACTGTCGCCCGAAGGCGCCATCGAGCAGCGTTCGGTTGCGTTTCGAGACTGGCGTATCGCTACCCAAAACGCGAATGAGTCTGTTGAGCTCGCACCTGACTTCGTGCGGCATTGGGCCGTTGCTGACCTGACGTCCTGGCGTGAAATGCCAGGTGATAGGCACGACCTTGCAGCGGAAGACATCTTCCAAAATCTTTCCGCAAACGTTTCGTATGCGGAAATTCTTCAGACGATCGATGCAGGGATGGTAGATAGTGTCAAGTCACTCGTTGCGGAGAATGAGCGCCGATCGGCTGAGAAGGAAGCACGCAAGGCGCGCGAGTTCGAAGACAGCCGTGCAGCGCTCCTTGCAGAGCAGCAGGCAGCCCTGCGCATCGTCGAGTCGTTCAAGGACAGTGGGCAAATTCCCGATGAAGAGTGGATGCAGGTTGGCCGCGCTGTGGATCACGTCTATCTCGGCGGTGATCGCGCCGACCTTGGCGCGGCGCTCGAGCTCGCGAGTGCAATGGCCCGCGTCGATACGTCACGGCCCTGCCCTTTTCCGGAAGGTCCGGTCCAGCGCGCATTCGAAGGTGAGCGGGCTTATCAAGCGTCGAAGGGAACGCCGAACTACGAGCAGGTCATTGACGACTTGGCGCTTCGCGCCGGCAATGAAGGCGACCCTGCGCCGCGCTACGTACTCGAGCGTCGCCAGGCTGTCGAGCACTATGCGTTGCGCCTAGAACTGCGCATCAAGACACTTCGTGCAGCCGGGGCCGATGCGTTTACTTTGCGCGAAACGCAGGAACGGCTCGCGGTCGCGCACGCTCGGGCCAAGGAGCTCGCCGATGACGCTCCTGCAGCAACGGAGACGGAGACAAAGCGGGCCGAGCAGGAAGCGTCTGTACAAGCAGAAAGCGAAAAGGCGCCCCCAGTGCCGGCGGCCGAGCCGCAGGTACCGCTGAGTGAGGCGGCAAAATCGACTGCGGTGGAAGAAGCCGACGGCTTCGCCGGCGGCGTCGCTGCTGATGCCGGCGACAAGCCATTCGATCCCGAGCTGGTCATCAGCAAGCTGCTGGAAAGCGTAACGTACAAGGCGCAAAAAGACGGCAGCGTTCTCTACATGGTGAGCGAGCGGCCGGCGTTCATCGATCACGGTCAGCAGATCGTGATGGCTGACAAGGCGAATGAGGATGAGGAGGCAATCCTCGCGGCCGTGCTGCTCGCCAAGGAGAAGTACGGCAGTGCATTCGAGCTGACCGGCAGCGAGGCGTTCCAACGCCGCGCGATCGAGATCATGTTGAAGCACAAGGTCGATGTGACGCTCAAGAACCCGCAGCAGGACGCTCTTCGCCGAGAGCTTGCGAATGCCAAGCCTGACGCGTCAGAGAAGCAGGAAGCGGCGAAGACCGAGGCACCGCAGCTGCGTATTGGCAAGCCCGCTGCCGAAGAAGCGAGCACCGACGCAACGCATGTGTCGAGTGCGTCCGGCGACGCGCCAGAGGAAGCCCCGCAAGGTCGGCTCGCGGCCGACCTCGTTCCCGTCCGGGCACTGGACTGGTGGACGGTCCAGCGAGAAGCGATCCATGTGTGGGCCAAAACAGATGTCGAGCTGCGCGCGGACCTCAATGACCTCGGCCCGCAGCCGTCATCGGATCTCGTGTACTGGTTCGACAAGGCAGGGAAGCCCTGCGAGGCGCCCGCGGATGCCGGCGCCTATCTGACGAGCATCAATCCTGAAGTGCCTGGGTTCGCGGACGGTTTTCAATCCGAATTGCGTGCGCGCGTCGCAATGAGCAGTGCTGTTTCTCGCGCGGAAGTGATTTCTGACATCAATCTGAAGGAGCTAACTATGACTAATTACGAAAGCGGCAATCAGGGCCAAGAGCCGAAACTGATCTTGCGCGGCGTGCGCAAGCTGGACAATGGCGATTTCGACACGACCGCGCTGCTGTTCAAAGGCAAGGGCGACTATCTGCAAGGTTTCATCAAGGTCGGCGATGAAAAGCGCCAGGTGATCGCTCACATTAACGAGCGCAAAGCCGATCAGGAGACTGGCGAGATCAAGCCGAACTTCCTGAAATTGTCCGAACCGCACGGCAGCGGTGACGATACCAGTTGGAAGGAGATCGGCTTCGGCAATGCTGTGAACCGCCGTTCGGATGGGAAACCCATATACTTCGACGAAGTGCTGTTCAGCGTGGGAAGCGAGGTCGTGAAGGCTCGTATCACGAAGAACGTCGACGACGAGCTGCATCGGAAGCTTGGCTTTCAGGAGCCTCGCCAGGCACGTTCGAAGGACGACGCGAAGAGAGACGCTGCACCGGGAGACGCGAGCCCAAAACCGACGGCGCCGGCGGCCAAGCCAAAGGAGGACGCGGCCGGCGCTCCAAAAGCACGCCGTAGTTCGCGCGCTAAGGCATGATGCCGTGACGCCTGTTCATCCAACGATGGAATCGCCATGAAAATCTTTGTACGAGCGTTATTTTTGCTGTTGCTGTGCTCTGCTGCCAGCGTACAGGCAGCGACCTGCCGAAGCGGTAGCGCTGCCGCCGCGGGCAGTCAGAGCGGTTACGAGCGGGATAAACAGGCTGCGCAGCAGACAGCCCAAAGCGAACGGTCCTCCTCGGACATTCTCGGAAAATGCGTGGGCGGCATCACTTCGGTGCTGACCGCCCCGCAATTCCCTTCCCTCTCTGACATCTTCGACCAGATCAAGAACAAGGTTTGCCAGATCGCCAGCGATCAGGTCAACGGTGTCGTGAACGACGTCAATGGCCAAATCAGCGGCGTTATGAACGGCATCAACGGGCAGATCAACAATTCCGTGAGCGGTACTGGCGCTGGCCAGGTCATCGGCAACGTGCCGCAACTAGGCGGCACGTCATTGCAGCAGACCAGTGCGGGGTCGTCGCAGTCGCCGACCTTTTGGAGCAACATCTGGAAATGATGGTCCGAGTCAGATCTTGCCAAAAGGCCACTTCGGTGGCCTTTTCTTAGGGCCGCGCCGGAGCGCGAGCCGATATGCTCGGACAAAAAAACCGGCCACACGGGCCGGCGAGAAGGCTCTAGCGTATCGGAGGGCCGTGCTAGCCTGAGAGGGGCATCAAGGCCGCGGCGCGCGGTGCAATTGTGACTTCCACGCAATGGCGCGCTTTCTGGAAACGGGTCAGCGTGTCAACACGGGCGATCAGCTCGAGCGTGCAAATCGCGGCCTGCAAGACAATATACGCGTCGCGGGCTGTCCCATTCGAGACCAGGCGCTCGTGAACCTGGTCGAGATTTGAGATGACATCCATTGGCGTGAACGGAGTTGACATGCCCCCGCTCCTATTCGTGATCTTGGAAGCGATTGCGGTACCACCACGGACGCGCGTAGATGCGCGATCCTCGCAACAGGTGAAGGAATTTTTGCCATAGCACCTTGAACGAGAGACCAAACCTCGCAAGCACTGCGAAAAAGACGATCACGCCCACGGCGGTGCATAGGGTCCACCAGCGCATGTGAAACAACCAGACGAAGATAGGCAGGTACGCGCTGCAGGGAATACCCAGGAAAGTGGGTGTCTGCGATGCGTGTCGCCAGATGGAAATGCTCATGCTGCCTCCTGAGAACGGATGCGGAATGACTTGTGGCCTGCCATCTCAATGAACTCGCTTTTGTCGATGCGGCTTTCTTGGTAGAGCGACCATGCCTTGTCGTCGAGAGTCGTCTTTTCAGATTCCAGACGCGCACGGATCATCGGCGCCCATTGATCGTAGGGCTGCGATTGCAGCTCGTTCTTGAATTCGCGGTCGAAGACCACGAATTCGCGAACGGCGACCCGCTTACCATCAGTGGTCTTGAGCAAGCGCTGCACGACGATAACGCGGAGGCAACCGAGCAGCCGCGACGCGACGGCCGACTGCTGTTGCGGTGGATAGACCTGGATAGCGCGGTTGATTGTCTCGGCGCACGATTCGGTGTGCATCGTGCCGTAGGTCAAGTGGCCGGTGAGGCCGGCCTCGATCGCTGCGTCGATCGTTTCGAGGTCGCGCATTTCGCCGATGCCAATGATGCTCGGCTTGCGGCGCATGGCGTTGCGCAGCCCGGTTGCGAAACTCTCAATGTCGCGGCCGATCTGAGCCTGGTGCGGCTGCGGCCCCTTCCAGTGAGGCCCGCCGAGCACGAACTCGATCGGGTCTTCGTAGGTTATGACCTTGCGGTCCGGCATGTGGATGCCGGCATAACCGTAGACGGCAGATTGAAGCGTGGTCTTGCCCGAGCCGGTCGGACCGCAGACGAGAACGAGGCCCATGCCCGGATAGAACGCCTCGAACAGCTCCTGCTCGATGCCCATTTTGGTGATGTCGGGCAGATCGAACGGAATCAGACGCATCGTGACCGCGTAGGCCATGTCGTACCGCGCTACACGTCCCTGGATGAAGTTGCAGCGGAAACGAAGAAACTTGCCCCGGTCGATGCCGAGCTCTTCGCCAGCGAGCTCGAGCGAGCGGTCGGCGCCGTGGCCGGCGCGAACGTTGTTCTCGACTTCGGCCTGCCATACGGTACCGATCAGGTTCGACAGGTGGCCCTGCTTGATGGTGTGCGTGCTCGCCTGACGCTGACGACCGTGGATCTCGATCCACGCGTAGTCGCCGCCCTGCACGAGGATGTCCGATGCGCCGAAGTCCGCGCAGTATTTTAAGAACTGCTTGAACGTGTGCGCGGTTACGTCGCCCCGAAAATCGTAGGGTTCGAACTGAACAAGGTCGCTCATTTCACGTCGTCACCCTGCGGTCGTCCTTCGATCTGCGTCGCGGGCGGCTCGGTAGCCGGTGCCGCACCAGCTTGCGGAACGGGAGCGACCTTCGGTGCGGGCTGCTCGCCGCGGTTGACCGTCGGCCGCCAATTGTTCGGGTTCGTTTCGAACGTGGCCCTGCTCGTCACCCGGCGCAGCATGTCGCCGAGCATGAGCTGCCGACCGTCGCCGGTCACTGTTTGCCGGGATTCTGCAACGCGCGTGGTTGAGATCATGCC
The DNA here is from genome assembly GCF_020880415.1 of Xanthomonas euvesicatoria pv. euvesicatoria. GTDB lineage: Bacteria > Pseudomonadota > Gammaproteobacteria > Xanthomonadales > Xanthomonadaceae > Xanthomonas > Xanthomonas euvesicatoria. The sequence goes on from NZ_JAJIUJ010000039.1 coordinate 6,640, forward strand.
TTCCTGCACGAGCGTCGAATATCGCAGCATGCCGGCGTAGTCGCGCGTGAGTCGGTTGAAATTGGCGGCAAGAATCGCGTCGGCCTGCTGCTGGCCGGCGTTCCATCCCTTCTTGACAGCATCGCGCCAGACGGTCTCTTCCTTACCGTCCTTCGGTCGAGTTTCGAAAGTCGGCAGGTCGACACCGCCCTTGATCGGGAGGCCAACAAACAGATAGTCGCGCCACGTCGGCGGGACGCTCACGAACCGCTCTTCCTTCTCGATCTTGTAGACGCGATTCGCGGTGCGTATCTGGTCAGGGGAGAACGACGACAGATCGCGCGCCTCGACGATAACCGGCGGGATGGTGCCGTTACGGTTAATGAGGGGGGAGAACTGGAAAATAGTGTCGAGACGCTCCGCGCACGCGTTAAGCGCATCGCGCAGCACGCGGGCTCGTGCGGCCATGCCGCCCCGGAAGCCGACGGTCTTGCCAGCCTCGGTGAGCATCTGCACGCGCAGATCAGAAAGCCCGGTGCTCGCCTGCGAAGGCGGATTGAGCAGCGAGTCCAGCGTGACCGGCTGATCTTCGGGCGCCGGGGTGACCGCTTGAGCTTCGGGCGAAGGTGCAGCAGGGGCTTGAGCGGCCGGGGCCGATGCGGACGATGCCGCTGCCGGCGACTGTGCCTGCGGAGCCGATGCGGCGGCTGGCGCAGGGCTCTCGGCGGCATGTGCCATGCCGGCCACGAGGAGCGGGATCGCCGCGACGACAAAGCGCTTCATGATTGTCTCCCCTATCAGGACTGCGGCCGGTTGTATTGCAGGACCAGCTTGTCCGGGTACTGCGTGACATCGGCGCGATAGCCGATCTGAGCGCGAACCATCTGCATGACCGCGTCGTAGGACGCGTCCTTGACGTCGATGTTGACCGGCAGGGGCATGCGGACGCCCATGAAGGAAAAGGCAAGGCCGCGATCGTGCGCAAGCTTGTTCAGGAGCTGCAGAGCGTCACCCTGCCACGACAGCGTAACGCGGTGCTGGTCGTCCACGATCGACACCGGCATCTTCGTGGTGGCTTGGTTCAATGCGCCGGCCTGGTACAGGTCCGCCTGCGCGGACTGGATCTTCTGTGAGGCGTCGAAAATCTGGCGGTCGATTTCGATCTGAGCGTTGTCGGTCTTCGGTTGGGTCGCGCAGCCAGTAAGCGCGAGGCCGATCAGCAAACCGGCAACGGTGTAACGCGGCATAGGCATAGGTGGCCCTCCTTTGAAAGTTTCGTATTAATGTCACTATACAAAAAGTAAGAGGGCAGCGAAAGGGGCTATTTCCGCCGTTGTTGCCGGGCCTTCGCATCCCGGCTCGCCCGCGCAATATCGGCCGCTCTGGCGCGCCGCAGCGCCTCTTGGGCGGCATCTTTGAGCCGCACGTCGATTTTGTATTCGAGCATGACGTCGATCGCCCGGCGTTTGAATTCCTCGCTGCCGGTGAGCTCGAACGTGCCGCCATATTTCTCGCCAGCCAGTCGCAGGGCGGCAGCGATCGCCGCCGTGTCCGCCTCCCCCTTCGTTAGCACGTCGATGCGCCGGCCGAGGTCGATGAACGCGTCGCTCCCATCGTCAAGCCGGTACACGACCGTTCCATCGCGCCGCACGCGGTAATAAACGCCTTCAGCGATGTCGCGGGCGGCCGGATCGGCATCGTCCGGGTGGACGATGCCGTCGGCCCCGTCGTTCGCAAGTGCCCGCTCGAGCTCCTTGGCGAGCCGCTTCTCGCTGTAGGCGAAGCCGCGGAGCTGGCTGATGGCCGCAGGGTCGCCGGCGGCCGCCTGGCGCTCGACCCACTCACGGTACGGCTGTCGACGGTTCGATTGGTCGTCCCGCAGTGCCTGGCGCTCTTTGCGAATCTCCCGCTGCAACCTGTCTCGCGCGCGCAGCGTCTCGAACGCGATCACGCTGTAGAGGGCCTGGCGGGCCGCTGGATCGCTGACGGTTTGCCGCACCTCGAGGCGTCGCTGACGCGCGTCGGCCCGGAGCGCGGCAAAGCGGGCTCGCACGTCAGCGGGGTCGAGGCGTCGATAGACAAAGCCCTTTTTGTACTCCTCGTACCGGGCGCGCAGCTCTCGTCGAGCGTCTGCGCGCGCCTGTCGGCGCTCCTCACGGATTTTTGGATCGCGCTTCAGCGGGCGGTGCTTGTCGTAGGTAAGTACCGCCCCGGTCGTTGACGTGGAAGCCTCGAATGGGCCGAGCCGTTTCTCCAGCCGCGACTTGCCCAGCGCTTCGTGCATGTCGCTGGCCTTGATCGGCGTCGTGTCGCCCGAGTTCAAGTCGTAGATGGCGAACCCCTGCCCTTTTTCCCGAAGCTGGAGCCCGTATTTCGCGAGCAGGTTGTGGAGCTGCCGCCAAGTCAGCTTGTCGTTCTTGAGCGCGGCCAGGAGCGCCTTGCGCGGCTCACCGCGCGCGTAGCTGAACAGGCTTTCCTGGTCGGCGTGCCGCTCCATGTCGGCCGCCGGCGTCGGCCGCTTGCCTTTGGTGCTTGGGTCTTTGCTCGCCCAATCGATTACGGTCTGACCGTTGCGCTCGAACACGGCATGTGGGCCTTTGTCGTGTTGCCATCCGTACCGGAGTTCGAGCTCGCGCATTGCACGATCGAGCTTGAAATAGTCTCGCTCGGGATAGACCCCCGCGAAAGTGTCAGGGTTGACGCGGTTCACGGCGATGTGCAGATGCGCGTTGTTTGTGTCTCGATGTACGGCGAACACGTACTGGTGATCGGCCATGCCAACGGCCGCTAACGCGTGTCTACCACACTCGAAAGCCTGCGCATCCGTCGGCGACTCGGACGACGGCCACGATAAGACGATGTGATACACCGGGTCTTTGACCCTCGGATTCTGCGCAGCGACGGCCTTCATCTCGGCCGCCGCAGTCGCCAGCGACAAGCAGTTGTGCTCGCAGGCAACGCCGTTGGGCGTCACGACTCGCTCGGGTTCTCCAAGGAGTCGGGCGAGGTCGGCGAGAGCATCTGGTGCATCTCGTCCATGCCTTCGTTGAGCGGCTTGAGCATTAAACGCAAGGTAGGCTCGACGGGCTCGGGCTCGCTCTTGAAAGTCTCGATCAGCTTGCGGAGCCTGTCGGAGATAGCTCGCTGCTGCTCGTAGATGGTTTCGAGCACGGGCAAGGCTTCGTTGATGTTGATCGCCACCTATGCCTCCTCGTCCGTAAGCTGAGTCTTCAGCTCGCTCGTCAGCTCGACCATGTTCTGCCCCATAGGCAGCAACAGCCCTTCGAGCACTTTCAAGACGGACTCGGATGGCATCTGCATCAATAGAATCAGTTCGTCCAGCAGCGCGCAGATGGTCTTCTGCTCCTGCGAGATGTTCTCGAGCACGCTCAAGAATTTGGTGGTGTCTTCGTCGGTCGCTTGGATCGAGCTCGTCACTTAGTTTCTCCTGGTCGTCGTCGCGGTTGGTGATGTACTCCACCAGGTCGCCGAAGTCGGACCTGCCGTCTTCGCGCCGCTCGGGGATTTTCGCCAGCATCGGTCATTCACCGATCCGAGCGATGGCTGCGCGGATCTCAACGAGGACGGCAGCAAACTCTTTGGACAGTACGCCGCCGCCCTCGGTGAACAGATGTTTCTGCAGGCCGCCGAGGCGACGTAGTTCATTGACGATGTGCGCCTCCATCTTGCTGCGTGTGCGCCGTCCGAGGCCGCACGCGCGCAGGTATTCGGGCACGGTGACGCCCGAGTCATTGGCCTTCTCGCGAAGCGCGGCCAACTGCTCGGGCGTCGCCCTCACCATCACATGCTTCGTTTTCTGTCGTTCCTCACTGCCACTCACGCTGAACTCTCATGCTGTTGGGGTCTCGGGGCTTCGCCCTGAGCAGGGACGGTAGGCTGCGCAGAGGGAGTGAAACGACTGGTGCGCTGCCGGTTGCTAGGCCGCCATTTATGGCGGTATAGCAAACCCTACCCTGTCCTCTAACTAACCTAATCGAGTTACGAAGTCTACCGGCAAGAATTTGACCCTTCAAGCCAAAAGGCTAGAATCTGATCTTGCGGACCTATATTTTGAAATGTAGATACGATATGAAATACACTGTTGGTCAGATCAAGCTAATGCTTGATGAGTTGGACAAAGAGTTCCCCGAGATCAACGAGAACGAAAGGGCAGCAGATAGAGCCCAGACTATCAAGCTGATGGCAGTGGTTGTGAATGAATGGCTTGCTCGTGGCTATAGCTATGCGCAGATCGCTGAGAAACTCCGTATGAAGGGCTTTATACGGATTTCGGAGAAAGCGCTAAGGCAGGCTGCTACGCAGCCGAAGCGACGGCGAAAAGCGGTGATGCCGAAGCCACCCGAGAAGGGAGAAGCGAGGGCAAAAAACAGCATCAATCAGGGCAGCGAACCGGCGGCGAAGGCAGCAAAACCTGAAGCGCCGAGGGCGCAGGTGAAAGCGGAGGCGTTGGAGCCTCCTCAGCGAAGCGGTGGCTTTACGCCACTCGCGGATTCTGACGACATCTGAGAGGTAAGACAGAATGAAACCGATTTATATGGTGGGCGGCAGCAAGGGAGGCGTCGGAAAGTCGGCTGTGTCGATCGGCGTTATCGACACCTTGCAGGAGCGTTCCGAGAAGATCCTGCTGATCGAGTCCGATACTTCGAATCCCGACGTCTGGAAGATGTACAAAGACGAGGTGAAAGCGGAGCTGATTAACCTCGATGAGGCGAACGGCTGGATCGATCTGGTGAACGTTTGTCATGAGAATTCGGATGCGGTCGTGGTTGTAAACACGGCGGCTAGGAACAACAAGGGCGTAGCGGCCTATGGTGAGACGCTTAACAGCACGCTCGGCGAGCTGGGTCGCAAGCTGGTGACGCTATGGGTCATCAATCGCCAGCGAGACAGTTTGGAGCTGCTCAAGGAGTACATGGAATCGCTGCCTGGGTCGGCAATTCATGTCGTGCGCAATACCTACTTCGGGGATGAGCAAAAGTTCGAGTTGTACAACACGTCGAAGACACGCAAGGCAGTCGAGGATAACGGCGGAAAGTCGGTGAACCTGCCGGATCTCGCGGACCTCGTTAGCGACGACTTGTATAGCAGGCGTCTGTCGATTTCGGCGGCGATGAAAGAGCTGCCGATCGGCAATCGTGCGGAGTTGACCAGGTGGCGCAACGAAGTCCGTAAGGCGTTCGGGGAAGTGCTCGATGCTTGACGTTGAAGCAAGCTTCGAGAAGCTGCTCGGGCGGCAACCTACAGAGAGGGAGGTCCAGAGCCTCTATCGCGTCAAGAACGCGCTCAATATCCGCGATAACGATGCGCTTTGGCTCGTGCTCATGGCACTGGAGTCTTACGACGCGTTGTACCGGAAGTATCCGGCGATGATCTCCGATCATGTCAGCAAGGTTCTGGACGAGCAGCGGGTCACAATGGCCGCGATCGCAGACGCGGAGACGAAGAAGGCTCTCGGGACACTCGCCGACGCCGTGAGCAAGACTAGCGAGCGGGTCGCCGTGCGGCTTGTCGATGCGTCGCGATGGCTGTCGTGGGGATGGGCGTGGTTCGCTTTCGCGGCGTTCGGGACGCTGTGCGTTTTCGTCGGCTTCGTGCTGGGCAGCGGCCGCCTGCCGTATTGGACGGCGCCGACTGCGGGAGACGGCCCATTGACGATGATCCTCGGCGCGCTGGCGCGCACGCCGGCCGGCTGGCTGGCTGCTGTCGGCGGCGCCGCGGCCGCCGTTTGCGCGACGTGGCGCGCCCGGGACGATTTGAAAGCCGGCAGGCGGTTGGGGCTTCTTGCCGGCTGCGTCGCCCTGCTCGCCGCATCAGCGGCCTTCCTGTGGCCTCTGGTGGCGGCTGTGAAGGCGTTTTAAGGCAGGTCAGGGCTTGAGCGGTCGAACGGCGTAATCCTTGACCACGACGCCGCGAGCCGTGCCTGCGTTCACGAGGGTGTCGGATACCCATACGGTCTTGTGTTCCAGCCTGCGGATGTGTCCGCGCCGGATGTGAGCTCGCGGGCTCGCGTGCTGCCCTCCCCTACCGTGCCCGTCGACGGCCTTCGTGGGCCGGACGGCCAGCACCCGGTAGTCGAAGAATGGCACCTTGCCGTTCTGTTGGCGCTTCTTGGTTCGAGCAGTTGACGACGCATCCGGTCTGGATCAACGCCAGGATGTCGTCGCGCGCGTTGGCCAGCGTCTCCGAATGAGCGGCCCTCAGCGAACCGAGCTGGGTCACGAGGAATTCGTATTGCTCGGGCAGGATGACAAAGGCCGAGACCTGAAACTGGCGCATCTTGCGGGCAGAGAGCCCCGCCTCTCGAAGCGGCTCGTTCAGCATGCGTGTGCGCTCGTCCGCTTGCTCAGGCACATAGGCGCTCAGTTCGTTGGAATGCGGCACGAAGGCACCACCTGGTGCGAGTTGCCACTGGCCGGCCTCTGTCCAGTAGATCGGAATGACGCATACGCCGCCGTCCGGCTCGTCGAGCAAATGCTCGGTGCCGGGCAAGAGTTGAGCAACGTCCTCGTCAAGCTCAACACACAAGGCAATGCGTTTCGGACAGCGCAGATTGCCCTTGTCGCCGCCTTCGCCATCAGGCAATACCCACGGCGCTTCAAGCGCAGCGACAGGATGCGGGAGGCGCATGCTGTCGATGTGGACTTGCCGGAGCTCGCTGACGTCGATGAGTTCGGCGCAGTTCGGCAGGAGATACTTCACGCTGATGCGAAGCAAGTGCGCGACGGCCTCGTATCCTGCGCGCATGCCCGGCATGTCCCGGCGGATAGTGGGAATGAGCCGCTCGAATTGCTCGAGCGCGTGCGTGCTGTAGTTGAGGCGCTGGACTTCTTCGGACATGACAGTACCGGTCAATCGATGAGGAATCGTGTGCGGTCTTTGCCGCGAATCCAAAGAGGGACGTTGCCGCGTCCGCACCATTCTTTCCCTGTGGCCGGAGCACGGTATTTTGCCGGTAGCGCGCTCACCTGGTAGGAACCGCGTCTGCCGTTGCGGCCCACGAGATCCTGGTGCTTGATCGCGTAGGCGTCCATCAGCTCGTGGATGGTTTCTATGGCGCGGACGCGCTCGCGCGCCCGCGCCTGTTCGATCCGCACGTCAAGTTCGGCAAGCTCGGTTAAAAGCCGCTGATAGGTCGTGAGATGCGAGTTCGGCATGGTTTCAGTTCGCTAGGGCCGCGACGGCAGGAACGGAAATATCCCGCAGGGCAGTGTTTTCCATCGTTTTCACTCCGTTGTTTTCGGTCGTGCTTTGGGTATCCGCTTCGTCGCCGACAGATCCTTGATGATCGCGCGGAGGTCCGCCACTTGGGTCTTGGCGGCATCGAGTTCGCCCGACGTGCGCGCGAGCTGTTCGCCGGCGGCTCTCGCCTCTTTGCGTGCCTGCACGGCTTCAGCTTCGCGCTGCTGCACCCTTTCCAGCGCACGATGAATTTCGTCGGCGGTCCGCTTGCGGACATCGCTCAATTGCTCTGCCAGCTTGTCGCGCTCGGCTTCTGCTCGGGTCACTGCCCGCTGCGACTCGGCGAGATCCTTCGCCTGTTCCTTCTCGTGGACACGCAGGACCTCGATTTCCCGCTGCATGGCCTCCCGCTCTGCGACATGCTTCATCTCGGCCGTCGCAGCTTTGCCGCGCTCGTCCGCGAGCTCGCGCCGCGCAGCGTTCAGCTCTGCACGAAGGCCGTCAACATCCGCACGGGCGCGTTCGAGGTCTTTCTCAAGGCGGTCGACGAGCGCCGCTTTCTCGCGAGTTTCGGTGGCCGCGACGTGCGCCTCTTGCTGGGCCGTACGCAGCTGGTCGGCCAGCGTTGATCGTTCCTCCTCGAGCTGCGCCGCCCTGCCCTGCAGGCGGGTGAAATCCTCCACCGTGCGGTCGTGCTCGGCGGCAAGAGCCTCGTATGCCTCCGACTGTTCGGCCGACAGACGCGCGAGATCGTTTTTTTCCGCCTCAAACGCGGCCCGCGCCGATTCTAAGGCATCGTTGGCCAGCCGCTGCGCCACCTCCCAAATGTGGTTGCCGAACCCCGTCATCGCGTCGTGCAGCTCGACTGGAAGCGGTTCACGCACGCTTTGAACGAGCATGCGCTGCTTCTGGCGCCACTCCTTCAGTGCCTCGACCACGTAGTTCATGCCTGCGCGGGCACGCTGCCGCACCGCCTCGACGTTGGGAAACTCGCCGTTTTCGGCATAGAGCTCGTCAGCGGCGGCGAAAATGCGCTCTTTCAGTTCCTGGTTCATACGTTACCTCGGGGGTCGGCTGCGTCTCGATAGTAATAGTAATAGTAACGCCATTATTATTACTACTCAAGAGCAGAAAAGGACGTGATCAGGCGGCGTGGCGAAGCGCCCGCAGCAGGTCGGCGGCCGCCGGGGGCATGACGGCGTTGCCGAGCAGGTGCATGGCGCTGCGCCGGTTTGCGGGGAGTGCGAACGTTGGGCGGAAGCCGCACGCGCGCTTCGCCTCCTTCGGGTGAAGCATTCGCATACGGTCGCCGTCGATGATTGCCCAGCGATCTACGGTCGTGATCGTGCCGATTGGGCGATCAATGGAGCGGCCTGTTAAGCCGGAGCCGTTGCCGTAGTACGGTGCCACGAAGCGGTAGCCGAACGCGCGGCGCCCCGCCGCGATCCTGGCCAACGTGTTCGGGCTGCGTCCTGGTCTGTCGATCTTGCTCCAGCCGGGCGCATCCCAATCGATGACGTCCCGAATAGGCATGTGGTCGTGCTTTGGAAGGTCCAGAGTGATCGGCGCGGCCGACCTGGTGCAAACGAGGAACAGTCGCTTGCGGTGCTGCGGGACACCATGATCCGCCGCGTCGATGGTGTACGGCGCGATCGCGTAGCCGAGAAGGCGCATCGCATCACGCCATGCGGGATAGAGCGCCCAGCGCTCGAAAGCGGGCACGTTTTCGACGACGATGAAAGGCGAGCGATGGTATTCCGCACACGCGACGACAGCCCACGCTGTCGACCTGAGCACGTCGTGATGCGGCTTTTCCTTGCCTCGAGCGGGGCTATGCCCTTGGCAGGCCGGTGCGGCAAGCATCAAGTCGTGCGCCGGCACCGTGCGCCAGTCAGCCTGTTGCAGATCCTGGCAAGCGTGTTCGGTCTCGGGATGGTTCCGCGCATGGTATTCGCACGCAAGCGGCCAATGGTTGCCAGCCCAAACGACGTGGAAACCGGCCATGACGGCGCCCTCGGTGAAACCGCCAGCCCCCGAAAACAGGTCAATCGCTTTCATGGGGCGTCGCCCTCTTCCACGATTGTCAGCGACAACCCCTCGATCAGCAAGGCGTTATCGCGCGTGAGGGTGCGCTTGCCGAGGTATTGATGGCGGATGCTCTCCCAGCCGGGGATGTCGGTGCGCTCGGTCGTCCAAACGCCGCGGAAGTCCGGGTGAATGCGCTCGTACTCGGCGCGTGAGATCGTAACCATGAAATGCTCCTAGACGGTTTGGAAGGTAGGGCCGGGGATGCGGCGAGGGTGGAGATTCTCACTGCATGGGGACTATTATAGCCTAATTACGTACATACGTACATACGTATTTGAGTAAAAAGATGAGAGAAGGTGTTCGGCATGGCAGACGGTCAAGGGGCCGCCCCGGAAGCCGCACGCGGAGCGCAGAGCTGGCCGCAGGCCAGGTCGAGCACCGAACGGGTGAGGACGGCAGCGCAGCGGCCCTTGAGGGGCTGACGTGCCGGTGTAGACGCTCCAGTCGAGGGTGTAGGGGTGGGTTCATCTCCCCTGCACCCTTGACGACAGAGGGCGACTCGCTCCCTTCCCGCAGGGCGGGAAGGGCGGGGGGATGGGTGGGTGCGGCCGCCGCCGGCGGCCCTGCCCTGCTCTGCTCTGCTGCACGCAGATGCGAAAAAGCCGCCCGTGGGCGGCTTCATCGATACTTCGTGTACATACGTAACTACGTACACTGCGCCTTATCGGCCTTCCAGCGGATCGGCGGCTCGTTCTCAGACGGATTGTAGGGACGGACTGTGACGCGGCATACGCGGTTGTTCACCTTGACGTCCACCTCGTAATTGCTGCCGTGGGCGATCGGCTCGCCAACCGTGACCGCTTGGTCGACCGCCGCCCATTTTGCTGCGCTTTTGATGTCCCACACGTCCGCCCGATTCAGCTCGGCACCCGAAACAACCCCGATCATTGAGACGGTCAACAGCAAGCCCAAAGCGATATTCTTCTTCATCCCGTTCGCCCTATCTTGCATTACGTATGTACATGAGTGCGTACATACGTAATTAGTTATTTTGTGCCCAATAAAACTCAAGCGCCTCATCGATGATGTCGGATTCCGTGACCCGACGGCCTTCCGCCTGCGTGCGATGAAACGCGTCCTCCTTCAGCTTTGCCTCGAAGGTTTTGCGGATGCGTATGGTTTTATTGGTCCGCTCGGCCACGACCGGAACCGTAGGCGCGGCAGCAGCCGGCGCCGATGCTTCAACCGCGCCTTCGCTACCGCCGCTGCGGAATTCGTCCAGAGACGGCTTTTTCTTCATGCTTTCACCTCTTCGTAGAACGCGGTCATTTCGGCCACGGCTTGGCTGTCCTTGCCAATTTCCTCAACCGTGCTGCCCTCGCTCGTAGCACGCCGGAACGCCACGCGTTCGCACACACGCGCATTCAGTACGTCGAGCTTGCTCTCTTGCAGGAACTCGAGCATCTCCTTCCCATCCTTGGTGCGAGGGTCGATGCGCGTCAGCAGGATCTTCACGCGCAGCTCAGGGTTGTAATCCTTGGCCAAGTCGACGACCTCCAGCAGATCCGTCATCGCAGCCGCGTCGAAGCCCGATGCGCCTACCGGAACGATTGCCAGGTCGGCCAGCAGCAGCGCGTTACGCAGGCCCGGCGCGTCGCGACCACCTGCATCCACGACCGTGTGTACGAACCCCTTCGACAGTTGCTTGCCCTCGTCGAAGATCGCCTTGCCACGCAAGCAGGTCGTTGTCGGCGACGGCTTGCCCTTCACTGCGTCGCTATCGCGGCGCCAGGCAGCCCACGTAGCTGCCGTCTCCTGGGGGTCGCCGTCGATCAGAAGGGTAGGCTCGGAGTAGGCAAGATGCGTCGCCAGATGAACTCCTGTCGTCGTTTTGCCCACGCCACCCTTGGTATTAACAACCGCGTATTTCGTCATGGATTTCTCCTTTCTGTACATACTTGCGTATGTAATTACGTAATTATGCCTTAGTGGCAGTCCGAAAGCAAGCTGAAGCCATTGATATGCACCTGGTCCGGCGGCCGCCCAACTTCCGCGGCAATCTCGTGCTTGGCCCGCGCGAGCAGAAGCAACTCGATGGTGTTCTCGTCGGTGCTGTCTCTAACTGCGAGTTTGACGGTATGCGCCTTTTCGTCGAACGATTTGGGGGTGCGATAGAAGACCCAGTATTGGCGTTCCATGATTCCCACTTTGCGCACTACGTAATACCGCATTTACATACGTAAGTACGGTATTACAGCACAGCAGCTCTCTGAAGTGCTGAACCTCCATCCAGTGGCCCGCTGTCGGAGTCGAACGCTCGAAGACGGTCAGAACCATCTCCAGCGCTTCGGCCAACTGGTGCGCAAAGTCAGCAGCTGCGGCCGTCCCGTCGGTGTAGCCGGCGAGCAGAACGGGCAATAGGCTGGCCCACGACATTTTCAGGTCCAACGGTCAGCATCGTTTCCTCCCCGCGCTTGCAGCTCCGCAATACGCTTCTTGAGCCGGCGGATGTCGGCGTTGTTGTTGCGGAGCACCGATTGGGGGAAACCAACACGCCCAGCGAAGTCTTGGGTCTTCAACTCGGCGATGTGCTCTTCGGAGAACCCTAACGCTCTCAAGGCGTTATCGTCGTTCTTGCGCAGGGCAGTGTTCGCGGCCCGCATCATCTTCTGAGATGCCTTCAGCCGCTCGATCTCGGCCTCCAGCTTCTCGATTGCGCCTGGGTCGGACGATCGAATTAGTTGGTTCATGACATGCTCCTAGACGGAATGGTGGACGGCGAAGCTCGGTAGCCGCCGAGCATTCGCCAGTGCCGCACTTCGATGGCACGGCGCAATTACATATTGCTTACATACTTACATACATACGTAACAATTCAATGCGAACCTAGCCCGTGGTTTTACCTCCGCAGGAGCACTCGCAGCACATGATCTTGCCGGTGGCAGTTCGGACGGGCAGCACCTGGTCACGGGCATCGACCGGAGACCCGACCAGCATTGATAGCCGTCGTAGCGACGACCGACAGCCCCCCGGAACCGCTTCGCGAACTCAGCGTTCGGCATACCCGCAATGGCCGTTTCTCCGTGCAGGCAGAGGGTACTGCTATATTGCCAAACTTACGTACTTACGTACATACGTACATACGTATTTGAGTAAAGAGATGAGAGAAGGTGTTCGGCATGGCAGGCGGTCAAGGGGCCGCCCCGGAAGCCGCACGCGGAGCGCAGAGCTGGCCGCAGGCCAGGTCGAGCACCGAACGGGTGAGGACGGCAGCGCAGCGGCCCTTGAGGGGCTGACGTGCCGGTGTAGACGCTCCAGTCGAGGGTGTAGGGGTGGGTTCATCTCCCCTGCACCCTTGACGACAGAGGGCGACTCGCTCCCTTCCCGCAGGGCGGGAAGGGCGGGGGGATGGGTGGCGGTTACATACGCATGTACTTACGTATGTAAGAAAGA
>NZ_JAJIUJ010000040.1 GCF_020880415.1 Xanthomonas euvesicatoria pv. euvesicatoria
CGAGGGTTCGACGCCCGGATGGCGCAAGCCAGCGCCGGATCCGATCTGCAGACCCTCGGTCGTCTGCACACATGAGAATGACTGAAGCTGCAGCCGCACCTAGCCGCCTTCGCCGCCTGCGCTACCGGAGACGTAGCGGCTGCGGCCGTGTCGATATGTAACGCGCCGCACCCCTCACCGCCGCGGCGCAGGCGCCTGCTGGCTGCCGGGCACCGGCACGATGCCGCTGGCCGATGACGGGTCGACCACGGTCATGGTTTCGGTGGAGCCGTCCGGCCACACCACCTGGAAGGTGGAGCCGGCCGGCAAGGTGGAAAACGGCATGGCACTGCTGGCGCGGTAGACCGCAGCGACCTGGCTTGCGCCCCGCCGTCGCTGCTGTTCGTCGCCGGTAACGCTGGTGGATTTGACCGACAGCGGCTGGTACCGGTGATCGGCGGTATCGATCATCACGATGCTCACTGCCGCCGCCGAATACGCCACGAACAACGCCACCCATAACCAGAACTTGGCGCCGTGCGCCAACCGACGGTAATTCATGACTGCGCTCCCGCATCGGAGACCAATGTATCGACCATCTCATCCACCCTGTCTGCTCCCTGCCGCGGCACCGCGGCATCGAATACGAACGACACGAAATCCTGTGCGCTGTCGCGCGAGCAGATGCCCGCGTTGGCGCAATAACTGGTGACCAAGGTGCTGCTGGCACTGCAATCGAGCCCCAGCCGGCACGCAGCCACTTGCCAGGCCAGCTCGGCGAACTGATCGCCGGCCACATAGCCTTGCAGGCTGTCATCGCCGCTGGCCCGCGCGCCCATCGCCGGGGCCAGGGCCAGATAGGCCTCGGGATCGCGCGAGGCCAGCACGCGTTGCACCAGCGCGCGCTTGTAGCCGGGCGATGCGTGCAACGGTTCGCCCAACGCCAGCATGGCGGCCTCGGCGGCCAGGCTGCCGGCGCGCGCCGCGGCCAGGCGTTGCTGCGCAACCATGCGCGGACTCAGCCCGTCGGTGGGGGCGAAGCCGGCGCAACGCTGCGCCAGGCGCTCGCGTGCGGCATGCATCGCTGCCACTCCCGGCGTGCGTTGCGCGGCGATCCATGCGCTATCGGCGGCATAGCCGGACGGGCTGGCCGCATAGGGCGCGCAGTAATCGTAGACACGGCTCAACCGCCACCCGGCCTGTGCGTCGCCGGCACGCACCTGCTGCTGCAATTGCTGCGCGTAGCGATACAGATCCGGCTGCGCTTCCACCGCATCGCGATGCGGCAGCTGCAACGCGGCGCCGTGCTCGGCGGCCGCGTGCAGCTGCGGTGTGGCAGCGCTGACCGGCGCCGCCTCTGCAGCAACCGGCACTGCGCGGTCAACATCACGCTCGGCCGGTTGCGCGCGCACATGCCACCACGCGGCCGCCGCAAGCGCAGCGGGAGCGAGCAGCAGCCAGAGATGGCGGGCACGAGCAAGCGGCATGGATGGCGGCGACCCTGCTGCGGAACCACCCGCAGCGACGGCGCGGAGTCTAGCACCCACCCACGCGCACAGCCGCCGCCAAGCAGACGCTGCCAGTGGAGGTGGCGGGAAGGGAGCGACATGCGTCACGGCCTGAACGGACTGCACGTGAGTGGCGCGCTGCATGCGTTCGGTTGTGCGGTGTGCTGCGCTGTGGTGTTTGCCGTGCCGTGCTGCGTGTTGGGTGTTGGTGTGGTGTCGGTGTTGCTCAGCTGCGTGTGGCTTGCGGTTGAGTTGATCGGTTGCCGATTGCCGGATGCGGCATCGATCTTCGCCGGTTGGGCATCCGATAGCAGCGCATGTTGGAGAGCGCCGCTTCGAGCGAGCCTGTCCTCTGGCAACATCACTCGCCGACGCTGCGATGCCCAGCTGCAGCGCTGTTGCGTCATCGGTGGACGCAGCGTGCCGCACACATCGCGCTGCACGGTGGTACGCAACACGGCAGCACATCACGCAGCTGTCTGCGCACGCGATTGCGCGTGTTCGCAAAGATGCAACGCCTCTTCCTGGTTGCTCGACGCGGCCGTCGACCAAGCCCGTGCCCGATTGCGCAGCAGCATCATCGGTTCAGTCCCAGGCGTGGCGGCATCGGCCTACAGCCATCCGCCGGGCACCACATCCAGCCGCAGATGCGCTGTTTGGCACCGTCGCACCGGGCAGTCGTCCATTCGCCAGCAGCACGCCGTCTGCCTGGCGGCGGACGCATCTTGATCAGCAAGGCAGTTTTCACCGCACGCATGGGCAAGACACACCGCCGAAGCGACGGCGGCTGCGAACGCCGTCGCCTGCAGCGCGGCAGGCACGCCGACACGAATGGTCTAGGATGCGTGCTTTCGAATTGCCCGACCGCCACGATGCCGTTTCTTGAACTGACGCTTTCCTGTTCCGAGGTCACCCTGCCCCGTTTCCAGAACGCCCTGGACGATGTGGGCGCACTGGCGGTGACCATGCTCGACGCCGATGCCGATACCAGCAACGAGCGCGCCATTCTCGAACCGGGCGTGGGCGAAATGCCGCTGTGGGACCGGCTGACGATGACCGCGCTGTTCGATGGCGACAGCGACGCGCTGGTGGTGCTGGCAGCGCTGGAAGCCTTCGATCCGGGCCTGGACTGGAGCCAGGTGGCGTTTCGCATGGTCGAAGACAGCGACTGGGAACGCGCCTGGATGGACCTGTTCAAGCCGATGCAGTTTGGCGAACGCACCTTCATCGTGCCGTGGAATCACGCACTGCCCGAAGCCGCCGACACCCCGGAGGCCGCCGTGGTGCGGCTGGACCCGGGCCTGGCGTTCGGCTCGGGCACCCATCAAACCACCGCGCTGTGCCTGCGCTGGCTGGACAGCCTGGCCGGCAGCGGCGAGCTGCAGGGCCGCAGCGTGCTCGATTTCGGGTGCGGCTCGGGCATCCTGGCGGTCGCCGCGCTGAAGCTGGGCGCCGCCGGCGCGGTCGGCGTGGACAACGACCCGCAGGCGCTGCTGGCGACCGCCGACAATGCACAACGGAACGGTGTGGACGCGCAGCTGACGGTCTACATGCCGCAGGACGAACCGGTGCAGACCTACCAGGTGGTGGTGGCCAACATCCTGGCCTCGGCACTGGACGCCCTGGCCGACACCCTGGCCGCGCGCGTGGCACCTGGCGGACGGATCGCGCTGTCGGGCATCCTGCACGGCCAGGAAGACGACTTGCTCAAACGCTACGCCCCCTGGTTCGACCAGTTGCGCTGCGAACGCGACGAAGACTGGATGCGGATCGACGGCGTGCGCCGCGGCTGATCCGGCTGATCGTCCACGCCGGCTAGCGCTGTGGCCGGCCGGCGCGAATCTGCGCGGTGGTCACTGCATCGGCCACGCTGATCGCCCGCAACCGGGTCACCGGTTGCCAGCCGTCGCGTTGCAGCGCCGCCGTGCGCCACGGCCCGGCCTGCCGGGCCACCCAGACCCGCAGCAGCATCTCAGCCACCAGCAGCGCCGTCCAGGCCACCGGCGACCACGCCCGCACACCTGCAAGCGCCACTGCGCCGGCAACCACAAGCATCAGCGCGCTCACCGCCAGCAGCGGCCAGTGCCGCTGACGGAGCGCCCAGACCCGCGGTGCCAGCGCCGCTGACCACTGCGGACCATCGGCCACGGCCGTCCACTCGTCGCCACGCCGCCAGATCGCGTACCGGGCCGCGCCCCGAAAACGTCTCACCGCAGGGTCCAGCGGCGAATGGGCCGGCCATGGCGCGTCTGCGGGCGCGGCGGGAGGGGGCGGACTGCGCCGCTGGGGGTCGGGTTTTCGACCGGCAGGCTCGACCATGAACATCCTCCTTGAGTTCGCTGTGATGTAGCCATCATTGATCCACCGACAGTATCGCAAACATATGGTGATATGAAAGTTATACGAACTATCTCCAGGCGCTGCTAGGGCTATATCTCCCGCCCCTGCCTGCCCTCCAACGGTGCCGTGTGAGCAAGCTGTACGAACGAGTACGCGAAGCCCGCAGCCTCACCAAGCTGACCCAGGAAGCCCTGGCCGGCGAGCTGGGTGTCACCCGCAGTGCGGTGGCGCAATGGGAGATGGCTGAAGGCACCGCACCGTCGGTGGAAAACCTGATCGGCCTGGCCAGGCGCAGCGGCATGGCGTTCGAATACCTGGCCACCGGCCGCGGCGACCGCGTGTTCGGCCCGCCGGTGTCGGCCATCGCCGAAGAACCGGCGCAGTACCGCCGCCTGGATGACCAGCAACGCGTGCTGCTGACGCGCTTCGATACCCTGACGCCGCGCCAGCGCGCCGGCCTGTTGGATCTGTTGCTGGCTGAAGGGAAGACGCGGCGCAGGCGGTGAATCGGGAATCGGGAATCGGGAATCGACGAGCCGACGCAACCGGCACCGAGATTTCAAGGCGATATTCCGCTGGCTGTGGCCTCCTGATCCTGGATGCGCCCGGGCGTCTTCGTCGGCTTGCATGGGCGTGGCGGCGGCCCTTTTTCGGAGAAGGCATGCGCTGCGTGCGTTGCGTGGGCATCGACGCAGACGCCGCCATGACCACCTGGGCCGGAGACGAACACCTGCAGGCATGCGCGTGGCGGCTTGACCGCATCGCCGTCGGCACAGGTTCGCCCCTGGACGTGCGCGTGGTTGAATAGGGGTCTTCCCGCTGCACGCCTGCCGATGTCCGAGACTCCGCCACCGCGCCGCCCCCTGGCCACGTTCCTGCGTGCGACGCCGGCTGCTCCGCCGCTGGTTCCGACCCCGGTGGTTCCGCCTGCGGAGCCGGCCGAGCAGGCCACATCGGCCCCGGGCTCTGCGTTGCCGCCGGCGCCAGCGCCAGAGGTGGATGCACAGCCGGCACCGCGTGTGCCATTGCCTGCTGCCGCGGTGGCTCCGGCGCCGCAGCGCGCAACGGGCACGTCCGGGCACGATGGTCTCCAGGCGCCGGTGTCCGGCCAGACGCCACTGCCCGCGCCCGGCACCGCGACGCCGTCCGCTTCGGCGAGCGCGCCCGCGGCCGGACACGTTCCTGATGCGATGCTCGATCCACCTCGCTCGGCGTCGGCCGCCACCGATACCCGGGCCGACGACGGGCTGGCCGCGACCGATGCTGACGACCTCGGGCACCCAACCGCGCGGGCTGCACCTGGCCCATCGAATTCAGCGCAGCAACGGGCACTACGCGCCTCGGCGGATGCAGATCTGGCATTTCAGAATGCGCCGGGCACGCCGAAGGCGCTGGCAGAAACGCCCGCGCGCCAGGCTTCAGTCGCAACGTCAGCAGCGTCTGCGGGATCTACCCCAGCTGTGGCAACGGCGGCAGCCGCAACGCAGGCCGACACCAGCGCCAGCGAGCGGTCGGCGGGCACAGCCGACGGCCAGTCGCACCCGGGCCGCCCCTCCAGCCATCCCGACCCGGCAACCACCGATTCCGGCGCAGCCAGCGCATTGGCAGGCGAGCACGCGCAGTCCGATGCCGGCATCGCGCAGCCCCGTACCACTGCCGTGCAAATGCAACCCCTGCCCGCGCCCGCCTTGGCCGCACCCGCATTCGCGCGGCGTGGCGTCACCCGCCCGCGGCTACGCGCCAGCGGGCGCCAGTGGGCGCTGCTGGTCGGGCTGGTCGGCGTGCTCGGGTTGCAGATCGTCATCGCCGACCGCGCGCACCTGGCCGCCAACGCGCGCTGGCGGCCGCTGGTCGGCGCGGCCTGCACGCTGGCGCCCTGCAGCTTGCCGGCCTGGCGCGAGCCGGAGGCGCTGACCCTGCTCAACCGCGAGGTGCGGCCGCTGCCCGGTGTGGCCGGGGTGCTGCAGATCCAGGCCAGCTTCCGCAACGACGCGCGCTGGGCACAGGCCTGGCCGTGGCTGCAGCTGTCGCTGTCCGATGCCGACGGCCGGGTGATCGGCACCCGCATCCTGTCGCCGCAGGAGTATCTGGGACCATCGCCGCCGGCGCAGGACACGCTGGCGCCGGGTCAGGCGGTGCAGGTCGCGTTCCGGGTGCGCGAACCGGCCGCGAGCACCGCCGCCTTCAGTTTCGACTTCCGGTGAACGGGCGCGACCGCCACATGGGCGTGGCGAGCGATGAGGTCACGCGCTAGACTCACTCCCCCTCGCCGGCCACGCGTCCCGGCTTCGTGACACTGGGAACCTCCTTTGAACGCAGCCCCCTCTCGTCCTGACACCAGTCGTGGCGCCCCGAAGTCGCCCCTGCGCGAACACGTGGCCCAGTCCGTTCGCCGTTATCTGCGCGACCTGGACGGCAGCGACGCGGACGACGTTTACGAAATCGTGCTGCGCGAGATGGAGATCCCGCTGTTCGTCGAAGTGCTCAACCACTGCGAAGGCAACCAGAGCCGCGCCGCGGCGATGCTGGGCATTCACCGGGCAACCTTGCGCAAGAAGCTCAAAGAGTACGGGCTGACGTAGGCTTGGGAATCGGGAATCGGGAATCGGGAATCGGGAATCGGGAATCGGGAATCGGGAATCGGGAATCGTAAAAGCGTGCATCTGCCAGACGGTGCGCGCACGGGTTACCGGTCACAGCGTGGTTTCGTGGGGGTCAGCTTTCCGGTTGGCCAGATGCGGCGGTTGACCGACGTGCGCTGCGCCGATCCGATGCTGCAGATTGCCAACGGCACGCGATGCACGTGTTGCGATTTCATGACGGGCGATGTGACAAGCGGTCACGCCCAGCCATAGCGGATCAGGTGGAAGAACACCGGCGCGGCGAAGCACACCGAATCCAGGCGGTCGAGGACGCCGCCGTGGCCTTCGATCATATGGCCCCAGTCCTTGATGCCACGATCGCGCTTGATCGCCGACATCACCAGCCCGCCAAAAAATCCCATCAGGTTGGCCACCAACGCCAGGCCGAAGGCATGCCACGGCGCGAACGGGGTGATCCACCACAGCGCCATCCCGAGCAGGCTGGCCGACAACACGCCGCCGATGAATCCTTCCACCGTTTTGGACGGCGACAATTTCGGCGCGATCAAATGGCGGCCGGCCAGTTTGCCCCACACGTACTGCAGCACATCCGAAGACTGCACCACGATCACCAGGAAGGCGATCAACAGCAGATTGCGCCCGGCATAGCCGGGAATGTCCAGGTTCAACAGTGCCGGCACATGCGAAATGCAGAACACGCAGATCATCAGGCCCCACTGCACTTTGGCGGTGCGTTCCAGATAGCGCGTGGTGTCGCCGCCGATGGTGGCCAGGATGGGCAACACCAAGAACGCGTAGACCGGAATGAGCAAGGTGTACATGCCGTACCAGCCGGTCCACACCAGGCCGTATTGCCACGGCAGCACGATGTAGAACGCGGCCAGCAATGCGTAGTAATCGCCGCGCCGGGTCGGGGTCAAGGTGATGAACTCGCGCAGCGCAAACAACGACACCAGCGCGAACAAGCCGATGACGCCGGCGCGGCCAAACACGAACGCAAGGCCGACCACCGCAGCCATCACCCACCACGCACGGATACGGGCGACCAGGTTGTCCAGCACTGCGCTGGGGCGTTCGCGTGCGCGCCAACGCAGGGTTTCGGAAATCAGCGTGGCGATGACCAGCACCAGCGCGATACCGCTGAACAGCCACAGCGTCTGCTGATGCATCGAAGACTGCTGCAGCTGCCCGCTGTACACATATAGGCTCATGCGCGCGCCTCCAACTGATCGGGCGACAACGCCAGCAACGCCGCACGTGCACGCGCCAGAAACGCATCCTTGGTTTCGTCCGCATCCAGGCGTAATGGCGCACCAAAGGTGGTGGTGCACAGCAGCGGCAACGGCAACCACTTGCCCTTGGGCATCACGCGCTTGAGGTTATCGATCCACACCGGCACGAACTCCAGTTCCGGGCGTTGCCGTGCCAGGTGATACAGCCCGCTCTTGAACGGCAGCACGCCGTCGTCCGGGTTGCGCGTGCCTTCGGGAAACAGGATCAACGAATCGCCGGCGTCCACCGCATCGCACAGGCATTGGATCGGGTCGCGCGTACGCTGCGCCGGGTCGCGTTCGATCAACACGCCGTTGAAGACCGCGTGGATTAGGTAGCGCCGCAGGGCGGTGCGCTGCCAGTAGTCGGCCGCCGCCACCGGGCGCACTTCATGCCGCAGGCTGGCTGGCAGCGATGACCAGATCAGCACGAAATCGCCGTGGCTTGCATGGTTGCCGTAATACACGCGACGCTCGTTGGAGGGCGCGCAACCGCGCCATAGCGCACGCGCGCCGGTCAAGGTACGAATGGCGCCGCTGCAAGCGCGCGCGATCAAACGGGCAATCATTTTTGCTCCAGGGTGCGCACGATCGTGCGCAGTCGTACCGCCACCGTCAGCAAGGCACCGGCGATCAACACCGCCAGTGCTCCGATCAGCAGCCAGGCCGCAAGACGCGGCTGGCCCATCCATTGCAGCGGCAAGGCCAGCGCGCCTGCCAGCGACAACCACTGCATGCGTTGCACGCGGCTCATCGGCCCCTGCCGCGGCTCTGGCGTGCCGCAGGCCAGGCCCAGCATGCGCACGTATGCGGTGGTCACGCAGCACAGCGCCGCCGCCCACCCCAGTTGCGCAGCCCACGGCAGACCGGCCTGCAGTCCATAGCCCAGGCCCACGCAGACCAGCACATCGGACAACCGATCGGGCGCGTCGTTGTAGACCTCACCGGCGCGCGAGACCATGCGCGCCTGGCGCGCCAGCACGCCATCCATGCGGTTGCACCACAGCCGCCCCTGCAGCCCGAGCACCGCCAGCAGCAGCGGCATGGCTCCTTCGCGCGCAGGCGCGCTCAACCCGATGTAGAACATCAGCCCGGCCAACGCCGCACATGCGATGCCCACCCACGACACGCCATTGGGCGTGGCGCCACGTCCGCGCAGCACGCGCGCCCAAAGCAACTGCCGCTGTCGCCGTCCCTGTTGCATCAGTCGCCTCCTCCGCCGCAGCCGCCACAGCCACCGCCACCATCGCTGCTACCACCATCGCCGCCGCTGTCGCCGCCACCCCCGCCGCAGCTGCTGCCACTGCCACCGGCGTGGCCATGCGGCGCACGCAGGCTGTGGTAGTCGGCCCAAGCGGTTCCGATCAGTGCCGCAGTGCCGTACAGCGCCACCGCCTCGCCTGGATCACCGCCGGTGCGCGCCGCATCGCGTCGCCGCGCCTGACGCAGTGTCGCAAGGCGGGCCTCGCCGCCGAGCGTGCGCCGCACGGGCACTAGCGCAAAGCCCAGCACCAGCAAGGTGGTCAGCACCATCAGACACAGCAGATAGCCCACCGGATGGTTGCCCTGCACGCCGATGACCAGCTTGCACAGGCCAAGCCCCCATACCAGCGCAACCGGCACGGTACATGCCAGGCGCACCGCGTGTGCCTGCGCCTGGCTCAGCCACAGGCCCTTGTCGATCAAGCGCTGCTCCAGCGGTGCGGCCAGCGCACGCAAGGCGCGTAAGGCCCACACCGGGTCTTCGGTGGTGCGCACCGCTTCCAGTGCCGGCTCCAGCGCAGGCGGGACTGCAATCTGCCGGTGGCAACGTACCCAGCGACGTGCCGGTTCGGTTGCGTCGCGCTCCAGATACACCGCATTGCGCACCAGCAATTCGGTGAACCACAGGTCGGCCACGCGATCGGCACCGCCGCTCAGATATGCAAGCTCGCTGGCATCCACTGCTGCTGCGGTGCGACCGCGTCGCAGCACCCGTCGCAACCATGCCGCCATCGACCAGGCCAGACCGATCAGCGCGATGAACAGCGGCAGGAAATAGACACCGCGCCAGTGAAGCGGCGACAGCGCCCTGCCATTGGCTGAGTGACAGACCATGCCCACTGTCACCGCGATGATTGCCCACACAACCACGGCATACGGCACACCGCGCTGCGGCCCAGCTGACTGCGGCGCTCCACGCAAGGCTTGCAAGGTCTGTTCGGCAGTGTGGCCGTGCAGCGGATCCAGCGTCGATTGCGGCGGTCGCGCCACAGGCCACCATTGCGCCGGCGGCTCGCCGAACTGCGTGCGGTAACGCTCCAGCGTCTGGCGGTACTGCGCCTGGAAACGCGCTTCTTCGCCGGCATCGCCGCGTCCGGGTCGATGATGCAGCGTGGTCTGCAGCACGTGCGGGCAGAACTGCTGCCAGTACTCGCGGGTGTCGGTCAGATGCGTGTGCCAGACCTGGTCGACCAACGGGCTGGGGGTGACGTCGACGGTGTCGGTGCAGGCAAGAAAACAGAACCGTCGGTACTCCTCCACCAACGCCTGCGCTTGCGCGGTGCTGCACTGTGCCTGCTTGGCCACGCGCCGAACGAAGGCGGCAAACGCTGCTTCGTCCTGGCCAAAACGATAGGCCTGCAGCCGTTGCCACAGCGCTCGCTGCGCTTGCGTGGCATGGCGCGGTTCGCGCTGAGCGGAATCGGGTTGGTTGCTCATCCGAATATCCTGAGAGCGAGCGCGGCAGCCACCAACAGCAGTTGCACCACCACGCTTGCCAGCTGCCAACGCAGCAGGCGGCGCATGCCGGTCCAGCGCGATGCCCAGTCGCGGGTGGGCGAAGGCTTCGGTATCAGGCCAATCGCATGCATCGCCGCATCGAGCTGGTGCGCGGCGTCTTGCTCGGTGCCACCGCAGCGTTCGAGATGCGCGATGGAGGCTGCCAGCAGGTCGGCATCCAGGCCCACGCGAAACGCCCAATAGCGCTGCAGCACGCCCGCAAGCATGCTGATGGCATAGCTCAACTGCATCAATGGCGGCGCCTGCGCAACACCAAGCAAGCCGATGGCCGCTGCCAGCAGCAGGAGTGAGAAGCGGTCCAATGCTGCACCTTGCCGCAGCACTGCGCGCATGGCCGCCAAGGTCAGCGGGGCGATATTCATTGCGCTCTCCGTTCGGGGATGTCGTCGCCACCGTCATGACCGTCGCATGCCGCCACGATCGCCGCGCGATGCGCATGCCCGAGCACGATCGACGGCCGCACGGTGCGTAGCTGTGCGATGGCCGCATCCACGTCCCGGGCGCGACCGCTGCGTACCAGCCAGGTGGCCACACTGGCAGCACTGCGCGAATAGCCCAATGCACAACACACCAGCACCGGCCCGATCGCCTGCGCCTGCGCGATCGCCTGCGCGGCCTCGCGCAGCTGCGCCGGCGACGGCGCGACCAGATCGAGCATCGGCACCACACGGTCCTGCGCCTGCGCGGCGTACAACGAGAGCTCTGCAGACACGTCCACCACGGCGGCACGCTTGTCGCGCTGGCCGGGCAACGGAATCCGCCCCAGCCACACGCCATCGCACACCGCGCGCGGCGACGGCGCACGCCACGTCCAGAGCCGGGAGTTGCACCATGCCGCCGATAGATACGGCGCATACAACCAACGGGCAGCAAGACTCAGGCGCCCATCGCTGCGTTTCTGGAATCCGCCCGGCCCGAGCAGCGCGTAATTCAAGGCAACCAGCAGCAAGGCCAGGGTGATCCACAGCAACCACAGTGCTGCACCGCCGCTCCACAGCGCCAGCGCAGCGCTGACCAGCGCGCCGGCCAGATACATCGCGGCCAGGCGCCAACGGCGCAGGTCGCGTGCAAACCGTGCCTGCGCAAATGGTGCGGCGACCCGCTCCGGCCATAGCCACACGCAGAGCCAGCCCACCGCGAGTCCGGTAGGAATATCGAGAAAGTGATGCTGATACGTGGTCAGCACCGACACACCGATCAATGCGAACCAGGCATGCAGCAACCAGCGCCACACCCCGCAAAGATGCTGCCCATAGCGCACCCACAGCACCACCAGCAGCACAACGTGCAGCGACGGCGCCTGATTGAAGGGTTTGTCGAAGCCCAGCAGCACCGCGAACAACCAGCCGAACACGCCCTCGGTCTGCGGCCGTACGAAGCTGTAGCGCAGCGGCCACAACACGAAACACGCCACGCAGATCAGCTGGGCGCTGAGCAAGCGCAGTGCATGCGTGTCCAGCTCGCGGCGGTTGCGGCAGACAAAGAACGAGACCGCGTAGAACACATCGATCGACCAGTACGGCACGATGGTCCACGGCCAGAACGGCATGCCGTGTTCCCAGCCGAATACCACCGACGGCACCTGCGTCGCCCGCCCGGCCAGCGTGTTGGCCAGGCCGTAACTGAGGAAGAAAAACGGCCCCAGCAACGCCAGCCACAGCGCGGCACGGCCGGATGGGCGCGCAACGTGGCTCATGCGTCGATTCGCTGCGCCATCGAGACGGTGAAGATGCCGAACGCATCGATGCGTTGCGCCACCTTGCGAAAGCCCGCCGCTTCCACCAGGCCATCCATCTCCTGCTGGCTCCGCCGGCGCATCACCCAGGCCACGCCATCGCGGTGACTGGTCAGCGCGCGCGCAATGAATTCCAGTTGCGGATGCCAGGGCTGGCCGGTGTAAAGCAGATAACCGCCCGGCTGCACCGCCGTGGCCAGGCCGGCCAGCGAAAGCGCGACCTGGTCGTTGTCGGCAAACAGCTCGTACAGGCCCGACACCACCGCCAGCGTCGGTGCCGGTTGCACTGCGGCCAGCGCTGCCGGGTCGAACGCATCGCCTTGTTCGAAGCAGGCGATATCGCCTGCGCCCAGCGCCTGGATCAGCGCCGTGCCCTGGGTCACGTTGAGCGGGCTGAAATCACGCAGCACGATCGCGTCGGCACGCTGTGCGCCGCTGCCCAGCGCTTGGAGCACATAGCGGCCGTGCCCGGCAGCGACATCCAGCACGCGCACCGGCTTGCCGGCGCCACGCAAGCGCGCCGCCGCATCGCGCAGCAGTTCGCCCAGATGGCTGCCGCGGATGCGGATGCCACGCCAGCCGATCGCGTTGAGATACGTGCGGTCGATCATGCGCCCCAACGGCCCGCGACCACGCGCCTGATTGCGGTAGATGTAATCCAATGTGCTGCCGGAATCGAAACCGGTCTGCAGACCAAGCGCGATGCCCTCGGAGAGCCTGCCACCCAGGCGCAGGCCGGCACGCACGCCACGCCAGCGCAGGTCCTGCAGGCTATTGCGCTGCGGCGGCCAGGCCAGCCGTTCGGCCTCTTCGAAACTGGGCCCGGCACGGTGTGCATCGCCCAGCGCGGCGCGCACCGGCGGTTGCGCAAAACGCGCCTGGACGAACTGGCGAATGTGCGCGATGGCCATCGCGCGATCGCGTTCGCCCAAGGTGTCGTGGAAGAACCCCGGCAGCCAGTGGCGCTGCTTGATCGGCGAGCGCAGGTTTTCGTAGAAGCGGTCCTGCGGGCCGCGATGCACCACAAAATCCGCACCGGAGACCAGCAACTGGGTCGGCACGGTAATGGCCTGTGCATCGTCCACCACCCGATCGGCGGCCGCGTACAGCCCGAGCAATACGCGCACCGAAATCGGGCGGGTGATCAACGGATCGGTGCGATAGCTTTCCACGCGCGCCGGATCATGCGTCAGCCATTGCGGCTTGACGTAGCTGTTGACGAAAAAGTTGCCGCGCAGCGCATGCAGCAACGCCAACCCGGGGCGTGCAAACGGCACATACAACTTCACCTTGAACGCCGGCGATGCCAGCACCAGCGCGCGCAGCGGCGGGGCGTAATCGTGCACCCAGGTGGCGGCCACCACCGCGCCCACACTCCGCGCAATCACCACGATGTCCTGCACCGCAATGCCGTGGGTGGCGCGAAGATGCGCGATGAAGCTGTCCAGATCGCGCACCAGCGCTTCGAAGCCCGGCGCATCGCCACGCACGCCCGGCGAGCGGCCGTTGCCGCGTGCGTCCCAGGCGAAGAACTGGGCGTCGGGCATGTCGAGTTCTTCGGCCAGATGCATCACACGGCCAGAGTGCTCATGGCCGCGATGCAGCACCACCACCGCCTTCGGCGTGCCGGTGGCAGCGGCATCGTGCAACGGCCAGTGCCGGTAGAACAGCGGCACACCATCGAAACTGACGAACTCGCGCTCTAGCACTGTGCGCATCGAAGCATCCTGAAAAGTCGAAAGGTTGAATCGCAGAGATCACCACAGCGCAGCGGCCAGCGGCCAGCGGCGTTGCTGCGGGAATGGATCGCTAGGTGCGTGCGGGCGCCTGCGCCAGGCCGGCGCGCACCCGCCGCCACACCGTGACCACGCAGGCCAGGCTCACGGCAATGGCGACCCAGGTGACGCCGCGCGCACCCAGCCAGCCACACGCCAGGCCCACGCCCAGCACGCCGATGACGAAGGCGCGGTCGCTCTTGCCCATCGGCCCGTCGTAGCGGCGGCTGGCGCCGACCATCAGGCCGAGCACGCCGGCGTACTCGGTCAGCGCGGCCAGCAGTGCGAAGATCCACAGCCAGGGCGCACTCACACCGGGCACGCCAAGCAGGCTCAAGTACAAGGCCGCATCGGCCACCACATCGCACAGCTCGTTGAGGTAGGCGCCCAGCCGCGACTGCTGGCCGAATTCGCGCGCCAGCATGCCGTCCACCGCATTGAGCGCCATGCGCAGCAGCATCCACACCGGCAGCAGCAGATACAGCAGCGGCCAGCTGGGGCCGCCGCGCAACACCACCGCCGCCACCATCAGCGACACCGCCGCTGCGCCCAGCGTGACCTGATTGGCGGTGATGCCACCGCGATACAGCGCGCCCACCATCGGCCGCAGCAGCGCCTGGAAGCGTCCCTTCAGTGCATAGATCGAGGCCATACGGGGTGTTGAGTCCATTCGAGCGCTGGCGCAGCCTACAATATCGGCTGCTCCGCAACGACATCCCCCACCGATGGCCTCTGATTTCCTGCCCGTGCGCCGGGCCCTGCTCTCCGTTTCCGACAAGACCGGCCTGATCGACCTGGCCCGCGCGCTGGTGGCGCGCAACGTCGAGCTGCTGTCCACCGGCGGCACCGCCAAGGCGATCCGCGAGGCCGGCCTGCCGGTGAAGGACGTTGCCGAGCTGACCGGTTTCCCGGAAATGATGGATGGCCGCGTCAAGACCCTGCACCCGCTGGTGCACGGCGGCCTGCTCGGGCGCGCCGGTGTCGACGAAGCGGTGATGGCCGAGCACGGCATCGTGCCGATCGACCTGCTGGTATTGAACCTGTATCCATTCGAGTCGGTCACGGTGAAAGCCGATTGCACGCTGGCCGATGCGGTGGAAAACATCGACATCGGCGGCCCGGCGATGTTGCGCAGTGCGGCCAAGAATTTCGCGCGCGTGGCCGTGGCCACCGACCCGGCGCAGTACGCCGACCTGCTGGCCGAGCTGGAAGTCAACGACGGGCAGCTGTCGGCGGCCAAGCGCTTTGCGCTGTCGGTGGCTGCGTTCAATCGCGTGGCCCAGTACGACGCGGCGATCAGTAACTATCTCTCGGCAGTGGCCGACAGCAGCGAGGCGGTGCCCACGCGCAGCCCGTTCCCGGCGCAGATCAATTCCAACTTCGTCAAGGTGATGGACCTGCGTTACGGTGAGAACCCGCACCAGTCCGGCGCGTTCTACCGCGACCTGTATCCGGTGCCGGGCACGCTGGCCACCTTCCAGCAGTTGCAGGGCAAGGAACTGAGCTACAACAACCTGGCCGATGCCGATGCGGCGTGGGAATGCGTGCGCCAGTTCGACGCGCCGGCCTGCGTGATCGTCAAGCACGCCAACCCCTGCGGCGTGGCGGTGGGCGCGGGCTGCGGCGATGCCTATGAACTGGCCTACGCCACCGACCCCACCAGCGCGTTCGGCGGCATCCTGGCGTTCAACAAGACCCTGGACGCAGCGACGGCAAAGGCCATTCTGGACCGCCAGTTCGTCGAAGTGCTGATCGCGCCCGACTACGAGGCCGGCGCACTGGAATACGCCACCAGGAAGGCCAACGTGCGCGTGCTCAAGATTCCGCACGGCAATGGCTTGAACAACTACGACACCAAGCGGATCGGCTCGGGCCTGTTGATGCAGTCGGCCGACAACCGCAGCATGTCGCTGGGCGAGTTGAGCGTGGTCACCCAACGTGCGCCCAACGAGGCAGAACTGGGCGATTTGCTGTTTGCCTGGCGCGTGGCCAAGTACGTCAAATCCAACGCGATCGTCTATGCCAAGGACAGCCGCACCATTGGCGTGGGCGCCGGGCAGATGAGCCGCGTGGTCAGCGCCAAGATTGCCGCGCTCAAGGCCGAAGAAGCCAAGCTCACCGTGGCCGGCTCGGTGATGGCATCGGACGCGTTCTTCCCGTTCCGCGACGGCATCGATGCGGCGGCTGCGGCCGGCATCAAGGCGGTGATCCAGCCGGGCGGTTCGATGCGCGATGGCGAGGTGATCGCCGCCGCCGACGAACACGGCATCGCGATGGTGTTCACCGGCGTGCGCCACTTCCGGCATTGATGTCACCGGCACAGGGATAGGTCGATGCAGCGTCTGCGTTGTTTTGCCGCGTTTCTTGCCACCGCCGCGCTGTTGAGCGCGTGCAAGCAGGCGCCTGCGCCCGCTGCGGCGCCGGGCGCCGCGGCACCTGCCGCATCCAGCGACGGCCCCCGTCTGAGCCGCACCGAGCGGCTGGATGGGTTCTTGCGCACGCGCTACGGCGCCAAGGCCGGCCTGGCCGAGCAGTGGAGCGGCGAAGCCGACGGCTTCGAGGCCGACAGCGCAGTCTGCGCCGAACAGCCGGTGGTGGTGGGCGACCAGGTACAGCAACTGCTGGCGGTCTGCCACAGCCTCAGCGATGCCGGCCACGGCAATCCGGGGCTCATCGATTTCTTCGTGCTGCGCGGCGATGGCGACGGTTTCAAGGTCGTGGCCGAACGGCTCGCCGACGGCTACGGCAGCGCCGGCCAACCCGGCAGCGTGGACGTCCTGCGCCTGGGCAACGATTTCTACGGCTTTGCCGTGCACAGTTTCTGGATGGGCCAGGGCCTGATCCTCGAATCGCAGGATCTGGTCGTGCCCGGGCCCAAGGGCCTGGTCAATGCCGGCTCGCTGCGGGCGCACATCGACAACAGCGGCGCACTGGCCTGCGACGACGACGCGCGCGAGCCGGACCAGACCCAGGCGCAATGCCTTGCCGAGGCCTTCGACGTGGATTTCGCGCTGGAGGTGGACAACAGCGCGCCGCAGGCGCGCACCTGGCCGCTGCGCATCCGCGAGCACGGCAGCGATTGCGGGGTGGCCCTGGACAAGACCCACGTCTTCGCGCTCGACACCAAGACCTGGACCTACCCGTTTCCCAATGCACTGCAGCGCGAAGGCTGCAGGTAACGCCCCTTCCCCCGTACTAGCGAGCAACTGCCTTGAAAATCCTCGTCATCGGCTCCGGCGGCCGTGAACATGCCCTGGCCTGGAAGATCGCGCAGTCCGCGCGCGTGCGCGAGGTGCTGGTGGCACCGGGCAATGCCGGCACCGCCACCGAAGCCAAATGCCGCAATGTCGCGATCAAGGTCAATGATCTGGACGGCCTGCTCGCGCTGGCGCAGCGCGAAGCCGTCGCGCTGACCGTGGTCGGCCCGGAAGTGCCGCTGGTGCTGGGCGTGGTCGACCGCTTCCATGCCGCCGGCCTGCGCATCTTCGGCCCCACCGCCAAGGCCGCGCAGCTGGAAGGCAGCAAGGCCTTCGCCAAGGATTTCCTCGCCCGCCACGGCATTCCCACCGCGTATTACGCCGTGCACACCGAAGTCGACGCCGCGCTGGCGTATGTGCGCGAGAAAGGCGCGCCGATCGTGGTCAAGGCCGATGGCCTGGCTGCCGGCAAGGGCGTGATCGTGGCGATGACCCTGGCCGAGGCCGAAGACGCGGTGCGCGACATGCTCTCGGGCAATGCGTTCGGCGATGCCGGCGCACGCGTGGTCATCGAAGAATTCCTCGACGGCGAAGAGGCCAGCTTCATCTCCATGGTCGATGGCAAACACGCCTTGCCGATGGCCACCAGCCAGGACCACAAGCGCGTCGGCGACGGCGACACCGGCCCCAATACCGGCGGCATGGGCGCCTACTCGCCGGCGCCGGTGGTCACGCCCGAGGTGCATGCGCGGGTCATGCGCGAGGTGGTCGAGCCGACCGTGCAGGGCATGATCGCCGATGGCGTGCCGTTCACCGGTTTTCTGTATGCCGGGCTGATGATCGACGCGCACGGCGCGCCGAAGGTGATCGAATTCAACGTGCGTTTCGGCGACCCGGAAACCCAGCCGGTAATGCTGCGCCTGCAGTCGGATCTGGTCGATCTGCTCGACGCGGCCATCGACGGCAAGCTCGATGGCGCGCACGCGCAGTGGGACCCGCGCCCGTCGCTGGGCGTGGTCATCGCCGCCAAGCCTTACCCGGACACACCGGTCACCGGTGAGGTCATCACCGGGCTTGACGCGGTGCCGGCCAGCGCCAAGGTTTTCCACGCCGGCACTGCGCTGAATGCCGCCGGCGAGGTGATCAGCGCCGGTGGCCGCGTGCTGTGCGTTGCGGCGCTCGGCGACAGCGTGCAGGACGCCCAGCGCAACGCCTATGCTGGCCTCAAGCCGATCCACTGGCCCAACGCCTTCCAGCGCAGCGACATCGGCTGGCGGGCCATCGCCCGCGAGCAGGCGGCGCAGGGCTAAGCGCCTCGCGCCTGCAACCACCGCGTTGCGCGCTGTCGCCACGCGGTGGTTGCAGGTTCCTGCGCACCACCAGGCATCCTGCCGATACCGGCGCGGGCCACCTGCGGCGCCTGGCACCGTGCGGCTACTGACAAAGAACTAGCCGCCATCCACACCGGCGGCGCGTGGCTGCGGCAATAATGCCCGGGCTCCCTGCCTTGTAGAGACTGTGGCCACTCCCTCCTTCGAAACCCGTTTAAGCCGCTTGTGGGCCCATGAAAAGGCCAGCTATGGCCTGCGTGTGTTCATCGCGCTGGCGGTGGCGATGGGCGTGTGCTGGCACTGGCAACAGCTCACTGCGGTGCCGGCGCTGTTTCTGGGCGCGATCGCCAGCGCCATTGCCGAAACCGACGACAACTGGCTGGGCCGCATCAAATCGGTGCTGCTCTCGCTGCTGTGTTTCGCCGCCGCCGCCGCCGCAGTGGTGGTGCTGTTTCCGTATCCGCTGCCGTTCGTGCTGGGCATGGCGTTGGCTACGTTCTCGCTGACCCTGCTCGGCGCACTGGGCGAGCGCTATGCCTCGATCGCGCAGGCCACGGTGGCCCTGTCGATCTACGCCATGATCGGCATGGACCAGCATGGCAGCCGCGATCCGCTGGTCGCCTGGCACGGCGCGGCGCTGCTGCTGATCGGCGCCACCTGGTACGGCGTGCTGTCGATCCTGTGGACCATCCTGTTCGCCAATCGCCCGGTGCGCGAGCGGCTGTCGCGGCTGTTCTTCGAGTTGGGCCGCTACCTCAAGCTCAAGGCCGATCTGTTCGAACCGGTGCGCCAGAGCGACCTGCATGCACGCCGGCTGGCCTTGGCCGAACAAAACGCCAAGGTCGTCGGCGCGCTCAATGCGGCCAAGACCGCGATCATGAGCCGCTTCGGCCGCTCGGGGCGGCCGGGCGTGCAATCGGGCCTGTATTTCCGGCTGTATTACATGGCGCAGGACTTCCACGAGCGCGCCAGCTCCTCGCACTATCCCTACGAGGCGCTCACCGACGCGTTCTTCCACAGCGACGTGCTGTATCGCTGCCAGCGCTTGCTCGCCCTGCAAGGCAAGGCGTGCGCGGCGTTGGGCGAGGCGATTCGCCTGCGCCAACCATTCGATTACGGCGACAGCAGCCGCCTGGCCACCGAAGACCTGCGCCAATCGCTGGATTATCTGCACGCGCGCGCCGACCCCGCACTGGCCCGCCTGCTCGGCGCGCTGGAGCTGCTGGTGACCAATCTGCAGAGCATCGAACGCAGGTTGTCGGAAGCGGCGCAATCCGATTCCACCAGCGACAACCTCGACACCCGGCTACGCGATTCCTCGCCGCACACCTTGCGCGAAATGGGCGCGCGGCTGGTGCAGCAACTCACGCCCGGCTCGGTGCTGTTCCGCCATGGCCTGCGCATGGCCATCGCGCTGCTGGTGGGCTACGCCATCATGCAATCCATCCACGCCGACAACGGGTACTGGATCCTGCTCACCACCGCATTCGTGTGCCGGCCCAACTACGGCGCCACGCGCCTGCGGCTGGTGCAGCGCATTGCCGGCACCTTGATCGGCCTGGTCGCCACCTGGGCGCTGATGCAGCTGTTCCCCACCACCGAAGTGCAGCTGCTGCTGGCGCTGGCCGGCGCGCTGGTGTTCTTCATCACCCGCACCGATCGCTACATGCTGGCCACCGCCGGCATCACGGTGATGGCGCTGTTCTGCTTCAACCTGCTGGGCGATGGCTTCGTGCTGATCTGGCCGCGCCTGATCGACACCCTGATCGGTTGCGCGATTGCCGCGGCCGCCTCGTTCCTGATCCTGCCCGACTGGCAGGGCCGCC
This sequence comes from Xanthomonas euvesicatoria pv. euvesicatoria, assembly GCF_020880415.1. Taxonomy (GTDB): domain Bacteria; phylum Pseudomonadota; class Gammaproteobacteria; order Xanthomonadales; family Xanthomonadaceae; genus Xanthomonas; species Xanthomonas euvesicatoria. Next base: position 20,347 of record NZ_JAJIUJ010000040.1, read on the forward strand.
GGCTGAACCAGGTGATGGCCACGGTGCTCGCCAGCTGCGCGCGTTATCTGGCCCAGGTGCTGGAGCAGTACGCCAGCGGCAAGCGCGACGACCTGCCCTACCGCATTGCGCGCCGCGACATGCACAACGCCGATGCTGCCTTGTCGGTGGCCTTATCCAACATGCTGCGCGAACCCGGCCGCTATCGGCGCAATCTAGATGCGGGCTTTCGCTTCCTGGCGCTGTCCAACACCTTGCTCGGCTATCTGTCGGCACTGGGCGCGCACCGCGCCGCACTGGAGGGCGAACACGACGCCACCATCGCGCAAGCCGGCGAATATCTGCAGCGCGCACTGAGCGAGATCGCCAGCGCCCTTGGCCAACGCCAACCGCTGCCGGCGCACGACGAAAGCGAAGAACTGGCCACCGCCGAAGCGCTGGAACACCATCCGGTGCAACTACCGCCCAAGCAACGCCTGGTGCGCGACCAACTGGCATTGACGCTGCGCCTGCTGCCCAAGCTCCGCGCTGCAGCGCTGGCGGTGACAACGGCGCCGGCGGAGAACACGCCGCGTCTGGCGGCCAGCAAGACCTAGCCGCCAGCGGTCGACAGGCATGGGCGCCGCGCCGTACATGCAGCCTCGATGCGGTAAGCGATGTCGAACACGGCCATGCCGCGTATTCGCCACTGCGTGCAACCGCTGCGTCGTCGCCCCACCGGCCACGCTCACTTCCACTGCCTGCGCGCCACGCTCAGCCCCACCCAACCCAGTGCCGCTGCAGCCAGTACCGCGCCGCCGATCACCACACCCATCCACCCGGCCTGCGCATACGCGGCCGTGCCCAACGTCGACCCCACGGCACCACCGATGAAATAGCAGGTGATGTAGGCCGAGGTGATGCGATTGCGCGCCGCCGGGTTGCGCTGATAGATCACGCTCTGGTTGGCGATATGCACGCCCTGCACTGCGATATCCAGCAGCAGCACGCCGACGATCAGCAGCCCGATCGACTGCGGCGCAAACGCGAGCAAGCCCCACGACAGCAGCAACATCGCCAGCCCGCCCCAGCTCACGCGGTCGCCATGGCCGTGATCGGACCAATGCCCGGAACGATTGGCCGCCAGTGCACCGGCCGCACCGATCAGGCCGAACAAGCCGATCACCGCAGTGCCATAGCCATAACTCGGCCCGGACAACAAAAACGCCAGCGTGGTCCAGAACATGCTGAATCCTGCAAAGATCAGCCCGCCCAGCACCGCGCGCGAACGCAGCACCGCATCGTCGCGCAGCAGCGCCAGCACCGAGCCCACCAACTGCGGATACGCCAGTTGCGCGTTGCCGGGATGGCGCGGCAGCCCGCGCCACAACAGCCCGGCGGTGAGCAACAACGCGACCGAGGCGATCCAGTACACCGTATGCCAGCCGCCGACACCGGCCAGCACGCCGGCCGCGGTGCGCGCCAGCAAGATCCCCAGCAGCAACCCGCTCATCACCGTGCCGATCACCCGGCCACGCTCGTGGGGCGCCGCCAGCGTGGCGGCGAACGGCACCAGGATCTGCGCCGCCACCGAGCTGGCGCCGGTCACGATGGTGCCGACCAGCAACATCGCAAAACTGTGCGAACTGGCGCTCACCAGCAGCCCGAGCGCGCTCAGCACGAACAGGCCCACGATCAGGCCGCGGCGCTCCAGCCGGTCGCCAAGCGGCACCAGCAACAGCAACCCTGCCGCGTAAGCCAGCTGCGCCGCGGTGACCACCGCACCGGCACTGCGCACCTGGATGCCGAACGCCTGCGCCAGCGTTTCCAGCAGAGGCTGGGCGTAGTAATTGCTCGCCACCGCCAACCCGGTGGCGGCAGCCATCAGCAGCACCAGGCGACGGGGCAAGGGCGGGTGGGAGGTGGGCTCGGTCTGCATGGCTGCTGCCTGGTCAAGGAATGTGCACAGTGTGGGCAGCCGACACGCATCTTTCCAATGTATTGTTTTCACCGTCGCCATCTTTTTTCGAGATTGCATGCTGACCTTGCGCCAACTGGAATTTGCCATTGCCGTGGCCGAAGAAGGCGGCTTCACCGCTGCTGCGCGCCGCTGCAACACCGTGCAATCGGCGCTCAGCCACCAGGTCGCCAAGATCGAAGAGACCTTCGGCGCACGCCTGTTCGAACGCGGCATCCGCCAGGTGCGGCCCACCGCCGCCGGCGAGGTGTTCCTGCACAACGCCCGCCAGACCCTGCGCGCTGCCGAGCGCCTGCACGAGGAAATGGCGCAGGCCCTGGGTACCGTGCGCGGGCGGCTGGCGTTGGGGCAGATTTCCTCGCTCACCACCGTGCAACTGCCGGCGTTGCTACAGCAGTTCCGCAGCGCGCATGCGCGGGTGGACGTGCATCTGCGCACCGCCATGAGCGAGGCCTTGCTGCACGATCTGGGCGAAGGCCGGCTGGATGTCGCCCTGGTGGGGGTCGGCCCGCAGCTTGCGGTGCCGGCGCAGCGCCTGCTGCTGCATGAAGAGGCCTTGGCCTTGATCGTGGCACCGGGCCACCGCTTTGCCGCACGCAAACGGGTGGCACTGGCCGAGCTGGACGACGAACCGATGGCCGGGCTGGTTCCCGGTGCCGGCGTGCGCGGCATCATCGATGCTGCGTTTGCGCACGGGGGCCTGCGGCAACGCCAGCAGTACGAAGTCACCCACGCCGATCTGGTGCGCGAACTGGTCGCCGCCAACCTGGGCGTGGGCATCGTCCCGCAGACCATGGCCGGGGCCATGCACGGCGTGGTCACGGTGGCCTTGAAGGAGCGTTACCGCTTTCTGACCTACGCGGTGTGGCGGCCCGATCCCAGCCCGGCCGCACGCGCCTTCGTGGCCTTGCTGCGCGCCCAGCTCGCGCAACGCAGGCCGCCGGCACGTAGAAGCCGCTGAACGCAGCCGCCATCCACCAGCACGCCGTGGAAGCCTGCTAGGCTGCGCGCGTTCGCAAAGGAAACTGCATGTCCGGTCACAGTCAGTTCGCCCTGCTCAGGCAGCGCCGCTTCTTGCCGTTCTTCGCTGTCCAGGCGCTGGGCGCGTTCAACGACAACGTCTATCGGCAGGCCATCATCGGCCTGCTGTTCTATCTCGGCATCGATGCCGCCCAGCGCACGCTGTATACGAACCTGGCGCCGGCATTGTTCATCCTGCCGTACTTCCTGTTCTCCGCGCTGGCCGGGCAGATCGCCGAGAAGCTGGAAAAGCAGAAGCTCATCGTGATCACCACCACGATGGAGATTGCGATCATGTCGCTGGCTGCCGTCGGCTTCATCACCGAGAACATGGTGATCCTGCTGATTGCGCTGTTCTGCACCGGCCTGCAGTCCACGCTGTTCGGGCCAGTGAAATATTCGATCCTGCCGTCGGTGCTGAAGCCGGAAGAACTCACCGGCGGCAACGGCCTGGTCGAGATGGGCACCTCGATCTCGATCCTGTGCGGCATGATCTTCGGCGGGCTGATCTTCCAGATCGCCGGCAGTCATGGGCCGGAGGCTGCCGCCACAGCGGTGATCGCAATTGCCGTTACCGGCAACCTGGTGGCGCGGCTGGTACCGCGCGTGGACGCCGGCGCGCCCGAGCTGAAGATCAACTGGAATCCCATTCCCGAATCGCGCGCCATCATGCGCCTGACCCGCCGCACGCTGGCGGTGCGCAACGCGGTGCTGGGCGTGTCGTGGTTCTGGTTCGTCGGCACCGTGCTGACCGCGCAGCTGCCCACCTATGCGCAGCTCAACCTGGGCGGCCAGCAGGACCTGTACGTGTTCGCGCTGGCGCTGTTTTCGATCGGCACCGGCGCCGGCTCGCTGCTGTGCGAACGCCTGTCTGGCCGCACCGTGGAAATCGGCCTGGTGCCGCTGGGCGCGTTCGGCATCAGCGCCTTCCTGCTGGACCTGTACTTCGCCCGGCCTGGCGCGGCGCCGGCCACCGGCCTGTCGATCGGCCAGTTCGTGCAGCAGCCCGGCAGCGTGCGGCTGATCATCGACCTGGTCGGCATCGGCCTGTTCACCGGCCTGTTCGTGGTGCCGTTGTTTGCGCTGATCCAGAGCCGCACGCCCAAGGCCGAGCTCTCGCGCGTGATCGCCGGGCTCAATATCCAGAACTCGTTGTTCATCGTGGCTGCGGCGGTCATCGGTATCGCGCTGCAGTTGCCGCAGGTGGTGCTGTTCGGGGTGCGGATTCCGCTGCCGGGCCTGAGCATTCCGCAAGTGTTCCTGGCGCTGGCGATCGCCAACACGCTGGTGGCACTGTGGATCTTCACCCTGGTGCCCGAATTCCTGATGCGCTTCCTCAGCTGGGTGCTGGTGAGCGTGTTGTACCGCCTGCGCGCGCGCAACATCGACGCGCACGTGCCCGACGAGGGTGCCGCCCTGCTGGTGTGCAACCACGTCAGCTACATGGACGCGCTGATCCTGTCGGCGGTGATCCCGCGTCCGGTGCGCTTTGTCATGTACTACAAGATCTTCCGCATCCCGGTCATGCGCTGGATCTTCCGCACCGCCAAGGCCATCCCGATCGCCGGCGCGCGCGAAGACCCCGCATTGATGCAGCAGGCCTTCGACCGCATCGATGCCGCATTGGCCGATGGCGAGCTGGTGTGCATCTTCCCCGAGGGCGCGTTGACCAAGGATGGCGAAATCGCCCCCTTCAAATCCGGCGTGGAAAAGGTTCTGCAGCGCCGCAACGTGCCGGTCATTCCGATGGCGCTGCGCGGCATGTGGTCGAGCATGTGGAGCCGGCGCGACACGCGCCTGGGCCGCATGCGGGTGCCGCGGCGGATGCGCGCGCAGATCGACGTGGTGGCAGGGGCAGCAGTGGCCGGCGATCAGGCCAGTGCCGCGCTGCTCGAACAACAGGTGCGCGCGCTGCGGCAGGATCAGCCCTGAGCCCGGCCGGTGCAGGCTTTGCGTCCATGGCGCGCCGCGAGTAGCCTGTGCGCCATTGCACGCTTTGCCGTCGCAGCCGCCAAGCGGACGCGGCCGGTCGTACCGGGGGGACGTCGTTGTGCTCAACATCATCGCGCCTGAGGCGTCTGCCGTAACCGGCGGGCGTGACGCATTCCAGCGGCTGGCTGTGCCGGCAGCGATGGGCATGCCACCGCGTTCGTTCGCTGCGCAGGCGTGGAGCGCCCGTTCGCTAGCGCGAGCAGCCCTCCGGCACCGCGCAACGCTACTCGCCGCTGCCGCGACCGAACGCGGGCCCCGGCTCCCACGCGCGCCAAAGCGCGCATGAGAGTCACTCGGCCGTCGTCAGCGCACACCGGGCGCATCGCCGCCGCGCATGGCGCCCGATAATCCACCCCACTCACCCATCAGTTCGCTGTTGTTTACCACCCAAGGAGCTTCACCATGAGTGCCATGCCACCGCCGATCCATCCCTCGTCCAGCGCCGCGCCCGGCCCGGTACCGAATCACCTGATCTGGGCGATCGTTTCCACCGTGCTGGGCTTTTGCCTGTGCTGCCCGGCGCTGATCTCCGGCATCGTGGCGATCGTGTTTTCCAGCAAGGTCAACGGCCTGCTCAACCAGGGCGACATCGACGGCGCACGTCGCGCCTCCAACACCGCCAAGACCTGGTGCATCGTGACCAGCGTGCTGGCCGCGATCGGCCTGCTGATCAACATCGGCATGGTGGCCACCGGCGGCATGCAGGGCTACATGGACTACATGCAGCAGTTGCAGCACATGCAGTAATGGAACTGCGTCCACGCCACTGGCTTGGACTGGGGGCGGCCACCAGCGTGGCCGCCCTTGGCGTGTCGTTGCTGTATCGCTTCGATCCGAATGCGGGCAACAGCCCGTTCCCGCCCTGCGTGTTCCGCGCCGTCACCGGCTGCTATTGCCCCGGCTGCGGCATGACCCGCGCACTGTATGCGCTGGTCCACTTCGACCTGCCCGGCGCCTTCGCAATGAATCCGGCCGCCGTGCTCGGCCTGTTCACCCTGCCCGGCCTGATCGCCTGGAAAGCCGGCTGGCGCGCACGCTGGTTTGCCCCGGTGGTGGCCGTGATGTCCGAACCGAAGTTCTGGTTATGGGCCTTGCCGATGTATTGGATCGCAAGGAATTTGCCGTGGTACCCGTTTACGCTGCTGGCGCCGGGTTAGACCGCAAACAAGCGCGATGCGCCGAGGTTCCCACGCGGACGCGCGCTACACATCCTTTCGCACGACATCATGCGCGGCGCTACCGCACCCATCCCGCAATCACCAACAACGCCAGCACCACCAACCACAGCAGCAGCACGCGCCACACCAGGCTCATCGCATCGCGGACTTCCGGCAGGCGGCGCCACACCGGTACCAGGCCCGAATCGGTGTAGTCGTGCGCTTCCTCGCGCAGCTCGGCGCTGACGCTGGCGCGCGCCACCGCGCCGAGAAAATGCGGCTCCAGCGACCAGCGATTGCCGTGCGCCTCGCGCCAGGCGCGGAACACCGTATCGAAGTTACCCACCAGCGCCATCGACATCGTCATCAACTGCGCCACCGGCCATTCCAGCACCGCCAGCAACCAGCGCGCGCCAGCCAGATTGCGGGGCGGCAGCAACACGGCCAGCGGGCTTTCCACCGCCAGCGCAGTGAGCCGATACAGCACCGCGCCGAACGGCCCCAGCAGCAGAAACCACCACAGCACCGCGAACCAGCGCCGCAGGCCGTTGACCACCACCGCTTCCACCAGCGATGGCGCATCTTCATGCACGCTGCCGCCGGCGGCCTGCAGGTGCGAAATGGCTTCGCGTCGCGTGTGCGGCTCGTCGGCGTCGATGACCGCTTCCACATCGCGATCCAGATCGCGCGGGCCCCAGGTCCAGGCCAGCACCGCCACGCCGAACAGCAAGTCCAGAAAACCGTGCCAGACATCGTCCAGCAGCCACTGCACCAGCAGCACCACCAGCGCCGGCAGCACCGCCAGCAGCACGCCATAGCGCCCTTGCCACGCACCGCGCCCGGCCGCGTAACCGTCCAGCCGGCGCAGCCATTGGCCGAACCAGGCGAAATTGCGCAGCCTGGCTACCTGCGCCGGTACCAGATGGCCCAGCGTGAGCGCGACGACGACGGCAACCAAGGTGGTGAACATGGGCAGGCCTCCTCAGCCGAGTCTAGCCGAGCGGACGCGAGCGCCGCTGCAACACTGCAAAAGCCGGCCTGGCTCAGCCATGCGCACGATGCCAATGCTCGATCAACGCACGCGCAATGGAAATGCGCGGCGGCAACCCGATGTCGCCCTCGCCGGCCAGCGCAGCGCTGACCTGCGCATGGCTGACCCAGCGCGCGTCTTCCAGCTCACCGGTGACCTGCGGCACCTCGGTCGCTGCGGCACGCGCGGTGAAGCCCAGCATCAGCGCGCCCGGGAAGGGCCACGGCTGCGCGCCCAGGTAGCGGCAGTCCTGTACATGCACGCGGGTTTCCTCGAACACCTCGCGCGCCACGGTCTGCTCTAGCGACTCGCCCGGTTCGACGAACCCGGCAATCACCGAATAACGTCCTGGGGCCCAGCTAGCCTGGCGACCAAGCAGCAAGCGCGCTCCATCGCTGACCGCCACGATGATGGCCGGGTCCACGCGCGGGTAATGCTCGGTCTGGCATTGCGTGCAGTGCGCGATGAAGCCGGCGCGCCGGAACGCGATCGCACCGCCGCAGACACCGCAAAAGCGCGTGCGCGATTGCCAGTGCAACATGGCGCGTGCATAGGCGAAGGCGGTAGCGATCTCGGCAGGCCAGTCGGCGGCGGCCTGGCGCAGATCGATCCGCTGCGGCGCCTGCACCGCGACAATGTCGGCCGGCACACAAAACCAGCCCACCGCATCGCGCAGACCCAGGAAGATCGCAGCCTCCGGCCCGTCGCCCAGTTCGGCGCCATCCAGCAACAATGGCTGGCCATCGGCATCGGCCAGCGCCGCGCCTTTGGCGTCGATCAACAGCACACGGCCCTGCGGCCACAGACGCGCCAGGGCGTCGGGATCGTCACGCAACATATCGCCGCGATCGAGCGGCGCGTGGGTGAAGGCAAAACCGGAAGATGAAAAAAGAGACTCTGACATCGGCGCAAGCCTGCCGATAATCGGCAGCGCCTGCAACCATCGTACGCACTCGACCGAGCGTGCCTGCGGTGCGTGTTCAGACGCGGGCGCCGCCCGCGCTGGCCACCGGCTTGGGACGCGGTTCACGCCTGGTCGCGCGGCCCCCATCACGGGACCGCGCGCAGGCGCGGCCATGCAAGCGCACGCACGTTCGCCAGTGGTCACGGCAGTGCACTGCACCGGCTGCAGTGAAGAACGGTGCAGGTGCGGGCTTGGGATACGCCCGCACCTGCAAACCCTTCGGCAGGGTCAAGCAACGAGCGCTGTATCAGCGCTGCTTGTCCAACAGCTGATGCCGCACCGCCACGATGCACGGCTCGTTCGTCAACAGATGGGCGAAGGCCGAGTTGTCGCTGGAGTTGCCGGTGCCGATATCCACCAACGCCACCTGGTTGCTGCCACGCCGCTTGAAGCTGGCGATGGCGGTCTGCGCGTTCTTGAGCGGAATGGTGGCATCGTTGGACGAACCGCACAGCAAGGTCGGAGTTTGCGGCGTCCACGCCAGCAGATCGTTGCGCGCCAGATCCTGGCGGAACGGGTTGGCGGGGTTGCTGGCAAAGTCGCGGTAGAAGCCAGGCTGGAAATACGCCTTGATTTGATCGATGCCTGGCAAGGTGTCGCCGAGAAACAGATCGGTCAGGCTTTGCTTGCCCGGGAACAACGGCTCCACCTTGGCAGTCCACGGCTCCTGAAACACCTGTCCGGGCTCCAGATAGATGTTCTTGTAGGTGTGCTGCATCGCGACGATGGCATAGCTGCCCAGAATGATGCCGAAGCTGCTTTCGCCTACCGCATTGCTGCCGCTCCAGCTGTCCAAAAATGTCTGCTGCAGCGCGTAAGGCCCGGAGATCGGCGCACTGGCCACCAGATGGAATTCCTTGGACAGATGCGTCTCTATCTCACGCTGGGTGGCCATCGCCGTGTGGCCGCCCTGCGAATAACCCGACAGCATCACCTTGCCCGACAGCGGCGTGTTCAAGCGCTGCAACACACTGCGCGCCGCACGCATCGCATCGATGGTCGCACTCGCCTCGGTCGCGCTGTGCAAATACGGGTGATAACCGTAGTTGGACTTCCCGAGCCCCAGATAATCACTGCTGACCACGACATACCCCTGGCTGGCCAGGCGCGTGACCAGTGGGTCGTTGCCCTTGGCATCGCGGATGTCCTTGGCCTGCTCCTCAGTGCGAACCGTTCTGGTCGGACGTCCCCAGCCGAGCAACGGATACGGCCCTACGCACCGCTCGCCATCCGGAACCAGCAGCACGCCAGATGCGGTTGCAGGTTCGCCTTCGACACCGACGGTTGCATAGGTGAATTCGGCGACACGGACGTTGCATTTGGGCTGTTCGGCCTGCGGCTCGGAGGCCAGCATCGCGCCGATCGCATCACGGCTGTAGCTGGTCAGGAAATTGCTGGTAAGCAAGGTACCGCGCGCGGGCGCGGCCTGCGCGGCGGGTGCAAGCACTGCGCTGGCGATGCCCAACATGGCCGCCAGGCCAAATGCCGATCGGGAGTTGATCTGCAACATGAAGTGATGCTCTCTTGGGGAAGGACGGAACAGACGCGCAGCAATCAGCCGACACCCGGATCGGTGCCGGTGCCCGATCCAGGTGCGGAACGAGCGGGAACGGTCACTGCACCACGGCGTGGAATCGACACAAGGCATGGCCTGCGCATCAGCACGGTGTTGCACACGACTGCGGTGGATCAGCGTGGACAAGCGGCAATGCCTGGAGAAAACGCGCATATCGTGGCGCCAGCGGTAAGCACGCACGCAGTATGGTCATCCGGATCTGCGCACCATCGCGCACGCACGAAGCTGGCGCGCGCGCCGCGAAACCTGCAGCGCAGAAAGTGGCGTGGCGCGTTACGCACGCGTGCAGATCGCCCGCCTTGCGGGCGCAGCCCAAGCAATCGGGTGCGTGCCCGGCGATCGACCGCCAGCGACTCGCTGCATTCCTGCCGTCGTGCTGAAGCACCCTGCAGCGCCGCGCAGGACGCAGGCATTTTCAACTACGCACGTGGCTCGCAACGACGCGCGCGGTTCGCTCGTCTCCACGTGGCGCACAGCGCTGTCATCGTCTTGAAGCATTGCCGCAGTCATTGGGCAACGTGGAAGCACTCACACGCATGCCTGACCAGTGGCGGCCATGTACGCACTGCGCAGCTCGGGTTGGCCGCCTCATCGTGATGGCGGCCGGCGGTCGCCCGACGAACTGCAGCCGCACAACAAGCGATGCACCACCCTCATCACAGCGCGCACTGCAAGGCGAGCGAGGCATACCGGCCAGTCCCGCCACCTGCAACGCCCACCTCATCGCGAGCCGGTCAACATCTCACGCAAACAGCGCGCAGCCCTGCCGCGATCGATCACACGTTCGGCAATCGCCTTGGCATCAACGCAGGTGCCTGCAGGAATAGGCGCTACGCGCCAGCAATTCGCATTTGCCCAGATACGTCGAACGATCCGCATCTATCCAGAGGCAATCAGACGCTGAAGCTGCTTCCGCACCCGCAGGTGGTCTTCGCATTGGGATTGCGGATGACGAACTGGGCGCCGGTCAGGCTTTCGGTGTAATCCACCTCGGCGCCCATCAGGTATTGCAGGCTCAGGGGATCCACCAGCAGCGTCACGCCATCGGTGGCCACGGCCAGATCGTCCTCGGCGCGGTTCTCGTCGAACTCGAAACCGTACTGGAAACCGGAACACCCTCCGCCCTGGATGTACACGCGCAATGCCAGGTCGGCGTTGCCTTCTTCCTGGATCAGCTCGCGCACCTTGGCGGCAGCGGCCACGGAGAAGTTCAGTGGCCGGTCGATGGACTGGTAGTCCGGCGCCGGGGCGACAGTAGGAAGCGAAACGAGCGTACTCATGGCGCCAGCATGGGGGCCAGACGGTCCTACTTCAAGCCAGGCCGCCGCATCGGCTGCCGCGGCATTCACCGCGCATGCCGCACTCAGGCGTCGGCGGTTTCGGCCTGCAACGCCGTGGCCGGCTCGGCACGGCCGGCTTCCGGCGCCGGCAGCGCCGCGGTTGCACCGGCCGTCGCGGCATGGATCAGCCGCCCGGTGAGCTGCGCGCCGGCGCTCATTTCCACCACCTGGTAGTGCACATTGCCCTGCACGCGCGCATTGGCGGCCAGTTCGACCCGCTCGGCCGCATGCACATCGCCGGTCAGCTGGCCGTTGATGATCACCACCGGCGCACGCACCTCGCCTTCGATGCTGCCCTGCTCGGCCACCGTGAGGGTCGCGCTGGCGCCGTCTTCGGCGATCACCTTGCCCAGGATGCGGCCTTCCACATACAGCCCGCCGCTGAACATCAGGTCGCCGCGGATGACCACCTGCGGCCCGATCAAGGTATCGACCACGGTCTGCGCACCACGGTTGGACTTGTTTCCGAACATGAGCTACTCCCCCGCGCCATTGCCGGCGACTTTCCAATCGAATGTCTGACTGACCGGCGCCCCATCGCCGCTCAGGGAGATTTTGACACGTTGCGGGGTGAAATCCTTCGGCAGGATCACGCTACCGTCCAGCTGCTGGAAATAGCGGAACGAGTACGGCTGCCCGGCGGCATCGGGCTTCTGGTGCAATTCGTTCCAGCTCACCGTCACCAGCTTGCCGGCGCGCACGCCTTCCACCGCAAAGTGCAGCTGGCCCTGGCTGATCGCGCCGCGGTTGAGGTTCTGGGTCAGCACCACGCTGTAATTCCAGGTGCCGCCGGCTTCGGCAGTGAATTGCACCGAGTGCGCGTTGAGCCCCTTGCGCTGCGCGGTGGAGCCCACCAGCCGCTCGTAGAACGCCACGTCGGCGCGCAGCGCGGCGATCTGCTCGTCGCGCTCGGCCAGCGAGGCCTGCACTTCGGTATTGGCTGCGCGGCTGATCTTGTCGGACATCGCCAGATTGACCTGGCGCTGCTGCAACTGCTCGATCTGCCGACGTTGCTGGGCCTGGCTGCGTTGCGCCTGCTGCAGCGCTGCCTCGGCCTTCACCAGCCGCGGTGCAGCCGTGCGCGTGGCCATCCACCACACCCCGCCCAGCGAAGCCAGCCACACGATGGCCAGCAGCAGCCACAACCAGCGGCGACCGGGCCGGCCGCCGCCGGAGGCACGTTGGACGATCTGCACGCGTGCGGCTGGTCTCATAGGCATCGGGTCCGGACGGGCCGGCGCAATCATGGGCGGCGTAGTGTGCCAGAGCCCAGACAATGGTCGCGCTGGCGTTGGACCGGCGGTTATCCCAAAGTTCTGCGATAGTTCTGCAATTGTTTGCAGGGAACCACGCCATGAGCGAAGCGCATCTGTTCGTGATCGGCATCCTGCTGGCCTGGCTGGCCGGCATCCGGGTCTATCTCACCGTGTTCGGCGTCGGCCTGGCCGGCCTGCTGGGCTGGATCGACTTGCCGCCGGCGCTGCATCCGGCGCAGTCGTGGTGGGTCCTGGGCACCTCCGGCGCGCTGGCAGTGGCCGAGTTCTTCGCCGACAAGATCCCGGGGGTGGATTCGGGCTGGGACCTGCTACAGACGCTGGCCCGCGTGCCCGCCGGCGCCTTCCTGGCCGCGGCAACGCTCTCGCCCGACGGCGACCTGGGCGCGGGCGCCCTGGCGGCCGGTGCCGGCGTGGCGCTGACCAGCCACACGCTCAAGGCCGGCACGCGCGCATTGCTCAACACCTCGCCCGAACCGGCCAGCAACTGGATCGCCTCGCTGGCCGAGGACACCATCGCCACCACGGCCTTGGCACTGGCACTGGCGCACCCCTGGCTGGCACTGGGTTTGGCGGTGGGCTCCAGCCTGCTGGCGGGGCTGGTGGTGTGGTGGGTCTGGCGATTGCTGTGGCGGGGAATGCGTCGGCTGGTTGCGCCGATGCGCCCCGCCGCTACGCCAACTGCACGCAGCTCCCCGCTACCGTGAAGTTCATCGCATAATCACAGCGACTGTAGGGAGTATCGATGGCCGCCCGAGATCCGGTTTCTTCCACCACACGTGACGACACCGCCACGCGTAATCGTCCACTTCGCGCCGAGACGCCGCCGGCCGACCACTGGCGTCGCTGGGCCGATGAGGTTGCGTCGCCGGTCGACACCGCTGTGCCGGTGAGCGCGGCGATCATTCCTGCGCCTGCCGCTGCAGCGGTGCCCAGCCCGGCCGCGGCCGTGTCGGCGCCGCGCGCGTCGGCGGCCAGCGGCAGCGCGCGTGCTGCCGCAGCATCGGCGCCCACGGCGTTACCCACATCGGCAGCGGCCACCGCGCCGCACGACGGCGAGGACAATGTCGCCGCCGATGCGCCGTACCGCGTCCTCATCGTCGAGGACGACCGCTCGCAGGCCTTGTTTGCGCAGAGCGTGCTGCACGGCGCCGGCATGCATGCGCAGGTCGAAATGACCGCCGCCAGCGTGCCGCAAGCGATCCAGGACTATCACCCGGATCTGATCCTGATGGATCTGCACATGCCCGAGCTGGACGGCATCCGCCTGACCACGCTGATCCGCCAGCAGCCCGGTCAGCAGTTGCTGCCGATCGTGTTCCTGACCGGCGACCCGGACCCGGAGCGCCAGTTCGAAGTGCTCGACAGCGGCGCCGACGACTTCCTCACCAAGCCGATCCGCCCGCGCCACCTGATCGCTGCGGTGTCCAACCGCATCCGGCGCGCACGCCAACAGGCGCTGCAGCAAGCCGGCGAACAGGTCAGCGCGCGCAGCAATCCGGAAACCGGCCTGCCCACCCGCGGCCACGTGATGGACCTGCTCGCCGATGCGCTGAAGCGCAAGCAGTCCGGCGGCCTGTTCTTCATCGAGATCGCCAGCGCGCTCGGCCTGCGCGAGCGCTACGGCTATGCCGCCTACGAGCGCCTGATGACCCAGGCCGGGCACCGCCTGGCCAGCGCCGCCCAGCCCTACCCGCTGGCGCGCCTGAACGACAACAGCTTCCTGCTGCTGGCCATCGACATGCCCGAAGCCAGCCTGGAACAGCAGGCATTGGAGATCCGCCAGCGGCTGTCTGCCAACGCCTTCCCGGTGCGCGAAGAAGAATCCGTGCACGTGCGCTGCGCCATCGGCGTGGCACCGCTGGGCGTGGGCTTCGACGACACCGGTAGCGCGCTGGAAGCGGTCGAACGCACCGCGCTGCAGGCACGCCTGCGCAGCGACGGCGTGCAGACCTACCTGGCGCCCAGCCAGGCCGAACAGCAGGAACAACTGCGGCTGGTCGAAGGCCAGCTCGAACTGGCCTATCAGCCGATCGTGGCCGTGGCCGGCGGCGACACCGCGCAGTACCAGGTACTGCTGCGGCTGCGCCAGGCTGACGGCACCTTGCTCTCGGCAGGCCAGGTCATTCCTGCCGCAGAAGCCGCCGGGCGCATCGCCGATCTGGACCAGCAGGTCATGGACCACGCGCTGGGCCTGCTGCACCTGTACCAGCACGCCAGCCCGCCGCTGCGCCTGTTCGTCTCGCAATCGCCGCGCACGCTGGCCCGCGACGCCTTCGCCGACTGGCTGCTCAAGGCGCTGGTCGAACGTGGCGTGGCCGGCCAGTCGCTGATCGTGGATCTGCGCCTGGACGATGCATTGATCCATGCCGTCACCGTGCAGCAGTTCTGCGCCAAGTTGATGCCGGCCGGCGTGCAGTTCTGCCTCAGCCAGTTCGAACCCGGCGACGAGGCCAACGCACTGCTGGCCCAGCTGCCGCTGAGCTTCGTGCGCATGGCCAACCGCTTCGCCGATGCGCACGGCAACGCGGCGGTGCGCGACGAACTGCGCGGCGTCATCGACATCGCCCACCAGCGCGGCCTGCTGATCATCGGCCAACGCATCGAAGATCCGCAGGCTGCGGCTGCGATGTGGATGAGCGGCGTGGATTTCATCCAGGGCAACCTGGTGCAGACGGTCGGCAAGGAACTGGACTTCGACTTCACGAGCGCGGTGCTCTGAGTGAGAGAGCGGGCAGCAGGTCTTCGCGCCTGGAGCATCTTGGCAGTGCTGGCCGCGCTGGCGGCCGCACTCGGCGCAGGCCTGCAATGGTCGTCGCTGCAAGGCCCCTGGCGCGCCGTCAGCGCGGTGTCGGCAGTACTGGCGGTGGTCTGCGGGCTGTGCGCCGCACTTGCGGCCCACCGGGCTGCCCAGGCGCAGCATGCGTTGGCACAGCGCCTGGAAGAGGCCGACCTGGCCCGCGAACGCTTGCAGCAGGAACTGCGGCGCCACGGCGAACTCGAACAGGAACTGTTGCGCGCCAAGCAGGCCGCCGAGGCCGCCACCCTGGCCAAGGGCGAATTCCTGGCCACCATGAGTCACGAGATCCGCACCCCGCTCAACGGCATCATTCCGATGCTGGAGCTGATCTCCAGTGGCCAGCTCAGCGTTGACCAGCGCGACATGCTGCAGACCGCCACCGGCAGCTCGCTGCAGCTGCTGCGCATCGTCGACGACATCCTCGATTACTCCAAGCTCGAGGCCAACAAGCTCGAACTGGAAATCACCACCTTCAACCTACGCGAGCTGCTCGACGGCGTCATCCAGTTGCTGCAGCGCACCGCCGAAGGCCGCCAGCTGCGCCTGAGCCTGGATATCGAACCGTCGGTACGGCTGCTGGTGCGCGGCGACCCGATCCGCCTGCGCCAGGTGCTGGGCAACCTGATCGGCAACGCCATCAAGTTCACCGAACGCGGCAGCGTCGACATCCAGCTGCGCCGCCTGGGCGAAACGCGCGCCCAGCACCTGCTGCGCTTCCAGGTGCGCGACACCGGCATCGGCATCGCCCCGGACCAGCAGGCACGCCTGTTCCGCTCCTTCGCACAAGCCGATGCCTCCACCACGCGGCTGTACGGCGGCACCGGCCTGGGGCTGGCGATCTGCAAGCGCATCATCGACCTGATGGGCGGCCGCATCGGGGTGGAATCCGAACCCGGGCGCGGCTCCACCTTCTGGTTCGAAATCCCGCTGCTCAAGGTCATCGGCGACCTCCAGCAGGCCACCGGCGCCGATGCCGCACGGGTGATGGTGATCAGCTCCGATGCGCGCCTGTCGCAACGCCTCAAGCGCCTGCTCGACAGCTGGGGGGTGTCGCACGTGCTCATGGAAACCACCCAGGAAGCGCTCGAACGCGTGCGCCGGCACAACGACAGCGAGGGCTTCCGCTGCGTCATCGCCGACCACGACACGTTGCGCTACAGCGCGCGCGCGGTGCACCGCGCGCTCGCCCGCCCGGAAAACGCCAACAGCGCGCGGCTGATCTGGCTGTACGGCGAAGAACCGGTGCCGGCCGAACTGCAGGATCACGCCACCCTGGTGCCGCGCCAGAGCCCGGACGAAACCCTGCGCGCCCTGGTGCTGCCGCCCGAACCCAAGCCCGCCCACGTCACCACGCTGGCCTCGGCGATGATCCCCGAGCCATTGCCGCCGCCGATGGCCAATGCGCGCGAGGTGCGCATCCTGCTGGTCGAAGACAACCCGGTGAACCTGCTGGTCGCGCAGAAGCTGCTGGCCGTGCTTGGCTTCGAGGCCGACACCGCCACCGACGGTGAAGCCGCACTGGCCAGCATGGAATCCACCCGCTACGACATGGTCTTCATGGATTGCCAGATGCCGGTGCTGGATGGCTATGCCGCCACCCGCCGCTGGCGCGCGATGGAAACCGAGAGCGGCGGCCGCCCGATTCCGATCGTGGCCATGACCGCCAACGCCATGGCCGGCGATCGCGAACGCTGCCTGGCCGCCGGCATGGACGACTATCTGTCCAAGCCGGTCGCACGCGAACAGCTCGACGCCTGTCTGCAGCGCTGGCTGCCGCGTCAGGCGCTGCTGCCCGGCCCAAGCAGCGCCGGCCAGGCGACCCACGACCCCGAAAGCGCCAGCGCCGCTGCCCAGGCACGCGCACTGCCGATCCTGGACAACAACGTCATCGACGAGCTGTACGAAGTGGCCGGCGCGGACACCATCACCATCCTGCAGCTGTTCCTGGAAGACGCACCGCTGATCATCGAGCAACTGGAAGCGGCCGCCGCCAACCGCGACAGCATGCAGCTGCGCGACCTCGCCCACACCCTCAAGTCCTCCAGCGCCAACGTCGGTGCGCAGGCGGTTTCCAACGCGGCCCGGCGCATCGAACTGGCCGCCCGCACCGGCACCATCGAACGCCCCTCGGTCATGGTCGCCCTGGTCATCGCCGAATACGCCCGCGCCCGCCTGGCGCTGCTAGGCCAGGTCGCCCGCCTGCAAGCCGCCGCCAGCACCACAAATCAGTAGTCGCATCAGCGCTGCCGAAGCAGCAGCAGACGCCTGGCGCCGCGACCTGCATCGAACTGCTGAGGGATGCCATCTCGGCCGCGAACACGCTCGGGCACAGCCGCCCTGACCACGAACGTTATTCGGCCATTGCCCTGACAGCGCGGTGAGCGGCCCAGGATCCTGGTCCCGGAAGGACACCAGAGCCCCTCTCCTGCGGGAGAGGGGTTGGGGCGAGGGGACGGGGGCGAAGCTACGCACGCTCATCCGGCAACCGATTTGTGAAGGAAAATCATCAGCGACCCATCGCTGAAACACCGACCGGCAGAACTACAGCGCACTCGTAAATTCAAGACCAAAACAAGACAACCTCGACCAAATGCGCGTTCAGTCGTCCAGCTTGGTCAGCAGGTAATTGGGCTCGCCGATGCGCGCCACCAGGTCCAGCTGGGTTTCCAGCCAGTCGATGTGCTCTTCTTCGGACTCCAGGATGTCCACCAGCAACTGGCGGCTCACGTAGTCCTTGACGGTCTCCGCATACGCCACCGCCTCGCGCAGCACGACAACCGCCTCGCGCTCCAGGGTCAGATCGCAGCGGAACATCTCGGTCGGGTTCTCGCCGATGCGCAGCTTGCCCAAGGCCTGGAAATTGGGCAGTCCTTCGAGAAACAGAATGCGGTCGGACAGCTTGTCCGCATGCTTCATTTCGTCGATGGATTCCTTGTACTCATGCTCGGCCAGTTCTTTCAGGCCCCAGTTCTTCAGCATCTTGGCGTGCAGGAAGTACTGGTTGATCGCAGTGAGTTCGTTGTAGAGCACCTTGTTGAGGTACTCGATGACCTTGGTATCGCCCTTCATGCGATGTCTCCGAGACAGTGAGCCGGCCGCACTCTAGCGCGTTGGCGCGGCACATGAAGGAACGCGAATCGTGATCAGTTGCGGGACGCGTCGCGCGTCGCGGGCAGCTACCAGCTGCAATCGCGGATCAGGCGTGGAACCGGCCGCAGTCTTGTGCCGGCTATCAACGGGCGACCACTTCACCGCAGGTAGCGCCAGCGAGGCAGGAATGGAACTGGCATTCGCGGCGCGGGCCGGCAGATGCATCTGGCATCAGGTACCGCGCGGGAATCCCGGAACAGCCATTGCCGGGACATCGGCTCCGAGCGCCTGCCTCAGGCAGCGCTAGCCAGCCCCAGGAGCGGCAACGGCAATGCGCGGGTGGCATGTGCCTGGTTCAACAGATCGCCCGCCATCTCCAGGCATGAGCCGCAATTGGAGCCACAGCCCGTACGCATGGTCAGTTCGGCAAGGCTGGCGCAGCCATTCTCGGCCGCTTCGCGGATCTGGTGGTCGGTGACCCCATTACAGATGCAGACGTACACAGTATCGGTCGGGTGTTGGCGATCCGGAAAGGACCGGCGCTGATTGCACCGCAAACGAGAATAGGTGTCAATTCCATCCGTTAATCATTATTAATCCGCATCGCGCGAGCCCCGCTGCGCTTGCGTGGCCGCTTGCGTGGGCTGTCGTGCCCCGCCGCGCTGCTGCCCGGCAGCCACGCCTCCAGCGCACGTTGGGGCATCGCACCGACTGCCGCCGGGCCGGCTAGGCTTTGCGCAAGCGGCGCCAGATGACGCAGCGCGCGCGCATAGACGCCACGCTTGAACATCACCACGTGCTCGACCGGATACCAGAAATCCACCCAGCGCCAGTGGTCGAACTCCGGGGTGTCGGTATGGTCGAGCTTGAGATGGGATTCGTCGCCGGTGAACTGCAGCAGGAACCAGACCTGCTTCTGCCCGATACACACCTGCCGCTCATTGCGGCGCACGGCCCTGCTGGGCAGCCGATAGCGTAGCCAGCCAGGCGTGGCGCCGAGCAATTCCACATGCTCGGGCAACAACCCGGTTTCTTCGCGCAACTCGCGGTACATGGCTTCAACGGGTGTCTCATCGGTGTTCATGCCACCCTGCGGGAACTGCCAGCCGTCCCTGCGCACGCGTCGTGCCCAGAACACCTGACCGTCCTGCCGCATCAGCACAATGCCGACGTTTGGCCGGAAACCGTCCGGATCGATCACGATGCGGACTCCTGAAAATCTACTGCCACCGACTCTGCCACGGCGACGCCCGGCTCACAAGCTGAAAACGAAATGCTTGACAACAGCACGACGCATCGTGAGAATTGCCGCCTCCCTAGGCTATGTAGCTCAGCCGGTTAGAGCACAGCACTCATAATGCTGGGGTCGGTGGTTCGAGTCCACCCATAGCCACCAAGGTGTTCACGCCGTCACCGGCATGCAATAATCTTGGGCCAACACGTTTTATTGCCCCGTCGCCAAGCGGTAAGGCACCTGACTCTGACTCAGGCATTCGGTGGTTCGAATCCATCCGGGGCAGCCAAACACAAAAGGTCCGATCGAAAGATCGGGCCTTTTGTGTTGCCCGGCGTCCGGCGGCAACGCATGGCGCATCTGCGTTCATGCATATCGCATTCGGCCTCCAGGACGATCCTGGCCACGCGCTCGTACAGGGCACATACCAGGACCCAAAACGACAAAAGCCCGGCGTGGCCGGGCTCTTGAAGCAGGCATCCCGGCGAACCGGGATGCACCAAACACAATGGATCAGCGCTTGGAGAACTGGGTGGCGCGACGGGCCTTGTGCAGACCGACCTTTTTACGCTCGACTTCGCGAGCGTCACGGGTCATGAAGCCAGCCTTGCGCAGCTCGGACTTCAGGGTTTCGTCGTACTCGACCAGCGCACGGGCGATGCCCAGACGGATCGCACCGGCCTGGCCGGTGGTGCCGCCGCCGGAGGCAGTGACCATGATGTCGAAGCTTTCGGTGTTCTTGGTCAGTTCCAGCGGCTGGCGCACGATCATGCGCGCAGTCTCACGACCAAAGAATTCGTCCAGCGGACGATCGTTGACGGTGATGTTGCCGGTGCCCTTGCGCAGGAACACGCGAGCGGTGGAGGACTTGCGGCGGCCAGTGCCGTAGTTTTGCGTGATAGCCATGATTAGATATCCAGAACTTGCGGCTGCTGGGCGGCGTGCGGATGCTCGGCACCCGAATAGACCTTGAGCTTGCGGTACATGGTGCGACCCAGTGGGCCCTTCGGCAGCATGCCCTTGACGGCGATTTCGATCACGCGCTCCGGGTGGCGCTGCAGCGCCTGCTCCAGGCTCTCGGTCTTCAAGTTACCGATGTAGCCGGTGAAGCGGTGATACTTCTTGTCTTTCAGCTTGTTGCCCGTGACGACGATCTTCTCGGCGTTGATCACCACCAGGTAATCGCCAGTATCGACGTGAGGGGTATAAACCGGCTTGTGCTTGCCGCGCAGGCGGCGGGCCAGTTCGGTGGACAGACGGCCGAGCGTCTTGCCGGCGGCGTCAACGAGATACCAGTCGCGCTGGACGGTCTCGGACTTGGCGGTGAACGTAGTCATGAGAAAACTCTTGAGTGGTCGGGCGGATTGCAGCGGCCGATGACCACTGGAACTTTGCCACGCGTTGTGAAGGCGAAACAGAAGAGCCGGGATTGTACGGGACGTTCGGCGGCTGCGCAAGTTGCAGCAACAACTGCGCCATGGCGGTTGGCAGCACGGCGGAGCGGGGCCAGAATCGCCGTATGACCCAGATCTCCCCCACCCGCCTGCATAGCCCGCTCGACCGGCTGCTGGTCGAAGCCCAGCGCGCGCTGGACACCGTCTTCGGCAATCCGCCGGCCGAGCGTCCCAATCCCGCCGCCGACACGCCCGACGTCGTCCTGGACCCGGAGCAGCGTCGTCATGCGGCCGGCCTGATGCGCATCAACCATGTTGGCGAGGTGTGCGCGCAAGGCCTGTATTTCGGCCAGGCCGCCGTCGCCCGCGACGCACACACCCAGCACCACCTGCTGGAAGCTGCCCAGGAAGAAACGGATCACCTGGCCTGGTGCGCCGACCGCCTGCACGAGCTGGACAGCCGCCCCAGCCTGTTCAACCCCGTGTGGTACGCCGGCAGCTACGCGCTCGGCGCGCTGGCCGGGCTGCGCGGCGACGACTGGAGCCTGGGATTCGTGGTCGAGACCGAACGCCAGGTCGAAGCGCACCTGGACGAGCATCTGGAAACCCTGCCCCAGAACGACCAACGCAGCCGCGCCATCCTGCGCGTGATGAAGATCGACGAGGCCCGCCATGCCGACCAGGCCGAGCAGGCTGGCGCCCGCCCGCTCCCGGCTCCGATCCCAAGCGCGATGGCCCTGGCCTCCAAGCTGATGAAGACGGTTGCTTACCGCCTCTAGTTGGGAATTGGAAATTGGGAATCGGGGACTGGGGACTGACGACCAGAATCTAGCCCGTACCCGAGTACACCCGACACGGCGATCAACCGCTGGCCGGCACACCACTGAAGCACAGCCCCCCCTTGTTGAGGGGGGGCGCGCCTAAGGCGTGGGGATAGGCAGCCTCTGAGTCGGGGTCCCAAGGTTTGCGCCGCAAACCTGGGGCTGTGCCCGCATTGCGCGTGCAGCTACGGCCGAATGCGCGGGGATAGGCAGCCTCCAGTCGGAGCCCAGCGTTTGCGCAGCAAACGCTGGAGGACTGACTACCCGACCAGCTTCAGCCCGATCACGCCGGCCACGATCAGACCGATGCATGCCAATCGCGACCACGAGGCGCTATCGCCAAATAGCGCGATACCGGCAATGGTCACGCCCAGAGCGCCGATGCCGGTCCAGATCGCATAGCCGGTGCCGACCGGAATGGTCTTCAGCGCCTGCGTCAGAAACCACAGGCTGATGCCGGCAAGGCCGATTGTCAGCACGGTCGGCCACAGGCGAGTGAACCCGTCGCTGTATTTCAGTCCCATGGCAAAGCCGATCTCGAACAGGCCGGCCAGCAACAGATAGATCCAGGGCATTGCAGTACTCCTCACAGAAAAAACGGACAAAAAAAAAGCGACCCAGTGTCTGCACACTGGGCCGCCGTCGGCTGTGGAACGCGAGGTCGTCGCGTGGCGGGCCGTCCCGCCTTGTGGCGTTTGCGCGCTTGCGAGCAAGCACGCGCGACAGGATGCGCCTGCGCTTATTCGCTCAGGTTGCGTCCGTGAAACAGTTCTTCGATTTCGCGCTTGAGCAGCGTTTCGATCTTCATGCGCTCCTTGAACGACAGGTTCTTGGCGCGCTCTTCGAACAGGTACTGATCCAGGTCGAAGTCCTTCAGGTGCATCTTCGTGTGGAAGATATTTTCCTGGTAGACGTTGACGTCGAACATCTCGTAGCGCGACTTCACGTTCTTGGCGAGAAATTGCTGGATCGAGTTGATCTTGTGATCGATGTAATGCTTCCTGCCCTTCACATCGCGCGTGAAGCCACGCACGCGGTAATCCATGATCACGATGTCCGATTCCAGACTCTCGATCAGGTAGTTGAGCGCCTTCAACGGCGAAATCACGCCGCAGGTCGCGACGTCGATGTCGGCGCGGAATGTGGCGATGCCTTCCTGCGGGTGCGTTTCCGGATATGTATGGACAGTGATATGACTCTTATCCATATGAGCAACCACGGCATCGGAGATCAACTCCTTGCCGGCCTGCTTCTTGTCGATCACCGGTTCTTCGGAGATCAGGATCGTCACCGATGCGCCCTGCGGATCGTAGTCCTGACGTGCGATATTGAGGATGTTGGCGCCAATGATCTCGGCCACATCGGTCAGGATCTGCGTCAGACGATCGGCGTCGTATTGCTCATCGATATACTCGATGTAGCGCTGACGCTCCTCTTCGGTACGCGCATAACAGACGTCGTAGATGTTGAAGCTCAACGCCTTGGTGAGGTTGTTGAACCCCTGTAGCCTCAGACGAGGCAACGGCTTGACCACGTCGGTCTGTCCTTATGGAAAGCGGGAAAGGAGTCAATTATGAGCCAAAGATCCCAGCAACGAAATGCCGATGTTAAGAGTGGTTTACCTTGCATGACTCATGCCGTTAAGCTTCAGGAATCACACGCGGAACTACCATGAGCCCAGGAAATACGACGGTTGTCACTACGACGGTACGTAACGCTACCCCTTCCCTGGCGCTGGACGCGGGCACCATCGAGCGTTTCCTGGCGCACAGCCATCGAAGGCGCTATCCGACCCGGACCGATGTGTTCCGGCCAGGAGACCCGGCCGGCACCCTCTACTACGTGATCAGCGGCTCGGTGAGCATCATCGCCGAGGAAGATGACGACCGTGAGTTGGTGCTGGGCTACTTCGGCAGCGGCGAATTCGTCGGCGAGATGGGGTTGTTCATCGAATCCGATACCCGTGAGGTGATCCTGCGCACCCGCACCCAGTGCGAGCTTGCCGAGATCAGCTACGAGCGGCTGCAGCAGCTGTTCCAGACCAGCCTGTCGCCGGATGCGCCGAAGATCCTGTATGCGATCGGTGTTCAGCTTTCAAAACGGCTGCTCGATACCACAAGGAAAGCCAGCCGCTTGGCCTTCCTCGACGTGACCGACCGCATCGTGCGCACGCTGCACGACCTGGCCAAGGAGCCGGAAGCGATGAGCCACCCGCAGGGCACCCAGCTGCGTGTCTCGCGCCAGGAGCTGGCACGCCTGGTCGGGTGCTCGCGCGAAATGGCCGGCCGCGTGCTCAAGAAGCTGCAGGCCGACGGCCTGCTGCATGCACGCGGCAAGACCGTCGTGCTGTACGGCACCCGCTGACGGCGCTGTGCAGCCAGTGCCTTGTGCACTGGCTGCATGCCGGTTTCAGCTCCGATGGATTGATTGCGACGGTGTCGACATCGGCATTGTCATGTCCCTGCAGCGGCACTTTTGCGCGATACCTCTTATAAGAGAGTCTTCGCGCCGTCGAACCGCACGCTCTGCATCGCGACTGCGTCACGATCCTGAAGATTCGTTGCGCTACAGGTCGCATCCGTTTGCCCGCGCGACCCGCCATGGAAATGCGCCATTGCAAGCTGGACTGCGCAATCGTTGCGCTCCGCGCGAAACGACCTAGCTGCCTGAATGTTGCGCTCGCCTACAGCGCCTTGCCGCCGCGGTCGCGGCAACCCCAGTTGAGGATGGGCGTGCCTGTCGGCAGTACCTGGCGGAACAGCGCTTCGCGGTTGGCCTTGGGATTGACCACCACCGGCGCGCGCGCGGCCTTCAAGAGCGGCAGATCTGCGGTGCTGTCCGAGTAGGCGATGGCGATATCGGCGTAGCCGCGCTCGCGCAGCATGCGCATCTTTTCTTCGTTATGGCAGTGACGTCGCGCAGTGACTGCGCCCAGGCGCGGGCCGACCAGGCTGCCGATGACCGGCACGTCCTGGTGGGCCACGAAACCGAGAATGGCGCGCGCCAACTCCGGCGGTGCGCCGGTGGCGACCACCACACGGTCGCCGGCGGCGCGGTGTTGGGTGAAGACCTTCAAGGCATGCGGGAGCAGGCGCTGGCGGATCTGCGCTTCATGCTTGAGCACGTATGCGTCGATGAAACGGTTGAACTCGCGCGCGCGGTGCAGGCCGAACGTGGCGATCCACACATAGCCGGACACGCCGCGCCGCCGGGTTGGCAGCATCGCCACCATCGGGCCGAGAATTGGCGAGGCCAACAGCGCAACCAGCAAGCGCAACGGGTTGCGCTTGATCAGCCAGGCAAACAGATGACTGCCGGAATCGCCGTCGTACAACGTGTGGTCGAAGTCGAAGACCACCAGCGGTGCGTCTTCGCGCGGAACGGGATACGACTCAGTCATGCGCGAAGAATAGCTGACGCAGCGACTCGCCGGGTTCGGCCGCGCGCATGAAGGTCTCGCCGACCAGAAACGCGTTCACATCGTGACTGCGCATCAGTTGCACATCGGCCTGGGTGACGATGCCGCTCTCGGTGACCAGCACGCGATCGCGCGGCACCGCCGCGCGCATGTCCAACGTGGTCTGCAGCGTCACTTCGAAGGTGCGCAGGTTGCGATTGTTGATGCCGATCAACGGCACCGGCACCTGCACCGCACGCTCGAGCTCGTCGATGTCGTGTACTTCCACCAGCACGTCCAGGCCCAGCTGCATGGCCAGGCCCGATAGATCGGCCAGTTGGGCGTCTTCCAGCGCGGAGACGATCAGCAGGATGCAGTCGGCGCCGAGCACGCGGGCTTCGTAGACCTGATACGGGTCGACGGTGAAATCCTTGCGCAGCACCGGCAGCGTGCAGGCGTCGCGCGCCTGGCGCAGATAGGCATCCGATCCCTGGAAGAAATCCACATCGGTGAGCACCGACAGGCACGTCGCGCCACCGAATTCATAGCTGACCGCGATATCGGCCGGCTGGAAGTCCGGCCGGATGACACCCTTGGACGGGCTGGCCTTCTTCACTTCGGCGATCACGGCCGGGTCGCCTGCGGCGATGCTGGCCTGCATGGCAGCTGCAAATCCGCGCGTGAGCGGTAGGTCGGCGCTGCGCGCGATCAACTCGGCCAGCGGCACGCGCGCACTGCGCTCGGCGACTTCGTCGGCCTTGCGGGCAAGAATGGTGTTGAGGATGTCGCTCATCGTATCGGGTCCTGGCGGGCGGGCATTATCGGTCAAGACGGGCGTACTGCAGCGCGGCTGCGCGCCATCACGCAGCATGCCAGCGCCACGGTGGGGACGCCGGCGGGTGATGGCCGCTGCGTGGCGGTTGCCGGCATGGCTCAGGCCTGCACGGCAAGCTGGCGGGTATAGGCGACATAGGCGTCCACCCGCGCGCGCGCCGAGCCGTCGGCGATGACCGCGCGTGCGCGCAGCACGCCATCGGCAATGCTGTGGGCCACGCCGGCCACGTACAACGCAGCACCGGCGTTGAGCGCCACGATATCCAGCGCGGGGCCGGGCACGTTGTCCAATACCTGCAGCAACATCGCGCGCGATTGCGCAGCATCGGCCACCTTGAGGTTACGGCTGGCCGACATGGCGATGCCGAAATCTTCCGGGTGCACTTCGTATTCGCGCACTTGGCCATCGCGCAATTCGCCAACCAGCGTGCCAGCGCCAAGCGAAAGTTCGTCCATGCCGTCGCGCCCCCACACCACCAACGCGCGTTCGGCGCCGAGTTCGTGCAAGACACGCGCCTGGATACCGACAAGGTCGGGGTGGAACACGCCCATCAGGATGTTCGGCGAGCCGGCCGGATTGGTCAGCGGACCAAGGATATTGAAGATGGTGCGCACCCCCATTTCGCGCCGCACCGGTGCCACCACCTTCATGGCCGGGTGATGCACTGGTGCATACATGAAGCCGATGCCGGTGTGCGCCAACGCGCTGGCAACCTGTTCGGGCTGCAGCTCGATCACCGCGCCCAATGCTTCCAGTGCATCGGCACTGCCGGATTTGGACGAGACGCTGCGATTGCCGTGCTTGGCCACCTTGGCACCGCCGGCTGCGGCGACGAACATGGCGCAGGTGGAGATGTTGAAGGTATCCGAACCGTCCCCGCCGGTCCCGACGATGTCCACCATGTGCTGGCGATCGGCCACGTCCACGCGGCGCGAGAACTCGCGCATCACCGTGGCCGCACCGGCGATTTCGCCGATGGTCTCTTTCTTGACCCGTAGCCCGGTGAGGATGGCCGCGACCATCATGTCGGAGACCTCGCCGCGCATGACCTGCCGCATCAACTCGACCATTTCGTCGTGGAAGATCTCGCGGTGTTCGATGGTGCGTTGCAGGGCTTCTTGCGGCGTGATGGGCATGGAAACAACCGTGGCAGAACGTGATGGATGGAGACGCAGGCGGCTTGCGACGCGCGCGATCAATGCAGGAAAGCGCAAGCGCCAGGCGAGGCGACTGCCGTCGCAGCTGCGACGATCATTGGCCTGGACGCGTCATGCGAAAACGCGCCTGCGGCTGCACTTCGTAATAATCGGCCGGCCCGCCCGCGCGCAGAATCGTCTGCACTGCGCCCGGATCATAGATGCCCTCGTGCAGCGCCGACTTGGCCAGGTGCACGCCGACCACTTCGCCCAGCACCAACCAGGTCTGGATGGCGTGACCGGCAGCGGTTTGCAGCGGCAGCAGCTGGCTGAGCCGGCATTCGAAACTGACCGGACTGGCAGCGACCCGTGGCGCAGCGATCAGCCGCGATGGCGCCACCTGCAGGCCGGCCAGACCGAATTCATCGACCTCCGCAGGCACCATCGCCGCGCTGGCGTTCATTGCTTCTGCCAACGGCCGGGTGGCCAGATTCCAGGTGAATTCGCCGGTGGCTTCGATGTTGCGCAGGCTGTCCTTGCGACCGATGCTGGCAAAGCCGACGATCGGCGGGATGTAGTTGAATGCATTGAAAAAGCTGTACGGCGCCAGATTGGCGATGCCCTCGGCGCTGCGCGAGCCGATCCAACCGATGGGACGCGGGCCGACGATGGCGTTGAACGGATCGTGCGGCAGCCCGTGACCCTGCGTCGGCTCGTAGAAATGGATGCTGTCGTCGGGTGTGCTCATCGTGATCCGAATGCGGTGGAAGTCGGCGCGGTGTTTGAACACGTAGCGCAGTACGGCGCGCGTCGGGCGATGTCGCGATTTCGCATCGTCGCTGCACCGATGCCGCAATGCGATACGTCACGATGACACAGGCACATCGCAATCAACGCTGCAGAAAGTTTTTCAGCAAGGCATGTCCGTGCTGGGTCAGGATCGATTCGGGATGGAACTGCACGCCTTCGACCGGAAACTGGCGATGGCGCAGGCCCATGATCTCTTCCATCGAGCCATCCGGATTTTCGGTCCAGGCGGTGACCTCCAGTGCGTCCGGCAAGGTGGTCTTGTCCACCACCAGCGAGTGATAGCGCGTGGCCTCGTAGCTGTCCGGCAGGCCGGCGAACACGCCCTTGCCCTGATGACGAATCGGCGAGGTCTTGCCGTGCATGATGTTGCCGGCGCGGATCACATCGCCACCGTAGACCTGGCCAATGCTTTGATGGCCCAGGCAAACGCCCAGGATCGGCGTGGTCTGGCCCAGCTGCTCGATCAATTGCAGCGAGATCCCGGCTTCGTTGGGCGTGCACGGACCGGGCGAGATGACGATGCGCTCGGGCTTGAGCGCGGCGATCTGGTCGACGCTCATGGCATCGTTGCGCACCACCATGACCTCGGCGCCCAGCGCCTGCAGGTACTGCACGAGGTTGTAGGTGAAGCTGTCGTAGTTGTCTAACATCAAGAGCACGTTTTCTTCACCCAATTGATTTCAAGAGACATTTCGAGATTCAACACGCCGATCCAGACTTGACTTCACGCCTCGGCAACCGTCAAACGAGCGTGAGCCAACCTTATCCGATGAGCCAGGATGCTTCGATAGCCCGGCTACAATTTCACGGCAAGGGTTTGAGTCCCAACTCGACCAGGAAAGCATTGTGGCGCTTCTTCGCTTTTTCGAGCTCCGATTCGATCGCCTTCAAATCGACATGCACAGCCTCCAGATTGATCTCCTTGTCTGCTTTGGCAGTACTAACGTAACGAGATATGTTGAGGTTGTAGCCTTCTTCGGCGATCCTCGTCATCGAAATACGCTTTGAATAGCGCTCCTGCTCATCGCGATTCTTGTATGTGTCAACAATCCGCTTGATGTGCTCATCAGTAAGCTGATTTTGCCGCTTGCCTCTCGTGAATTGCTCGCACGCGTTGATGAACAGCACGTCGTCTGGCTTCTTGCACTTCTTAAGCACCAGAATGCACACTGGAATGCCGGTGGAGTAGAACAGGTTGGGCGGTAGGCCGATCACCGTATCGATGTGGCCGTCGTCCAGTAGCTTGCGGCGGATGTCGGCCTCCTTGCCACCACGAAACAGCACACCGTGCGGTAGGATGATCGCCATCACGCCATCGTCTTTCAGGTACTGCAGACCGTGCAGAAGGAAGGCGAAATCGGCTGCGCTCTTGGGCGCCACGCCGTGGTTCTTGAAGCGCGCGTCTTGCGCCATGGCTTCGCCCGGCTCCCAGCGGTAGCTGAAAGGTGGATTGGCGACCACCGCGTCAAATCGGGGCTTTTTTGCCGGATTGGTTTCGCGCAGCCAGTCCCAGTCGTTCTTCAGCGTGTCGCCGTGATAGATCTCGAACTCGGTGTCCTTTACGCCGTGCAACAGCATGTTCATGCGCGCAAGGTTGTAGGTGGTGACGTTATATTCCTGCCCGTAGATCTTACCGATGCTGCCGCCACTGCTCGTCATACGATTACGGATATTGAGCAGTAGCGAGCCTGAGCCGCAGGCGAAATCGAACACGCTATCCAACTTGCCGCGCGGGCCGGTTTTCGGCTCCTGGCTGTCGAGGGTGACGATGGCGGACAGGATGTTGGAGATCTCTTGCGGCGTATAGAACTCGCCAGCCTTCTTGCCGGAGCCGGCGGCGAACTGACCGATCAGGTACTCGTAAGCATCGCCAAGCGAATCGGTCTTGGTAGACAGCGCCATGCCGCGCGCGATTTCGCTGATGATCGAACACAGCTTGGCATTGCGGTCGTCGTACTTTCTGCCAAGCTTGTCCGACGCCAGGTTGATCTCCGAGAACAAGCCCTGAAATTCGCTCTCGAACGAATCTTCCTCTATGTGTTTGAAGCCTTGCTGCAAGGTGTCGAGCAGATCGTGGCTTTGTGTCTTCGCCAGATTGACGATGTTGCCCCACAGGTACTTAGGCTTGATGACGTAATGCGCCTTGCGCCGCATCTGTTGCTCGAATGCGGCTACGTCATCTGGATTGGCCGCGTACCAGACCGACAGCGGCGTCTTGTCACTATTGCCGATGGCTTTCGCGTCGGGATAGTCCGAGCCAAGCTCCTTCTTTGCCGCCGCCTCGTAGTTATCCGACAGGTAGCGCAAAAACAGAAAGGACAACATGTAGTCGCGGAAGTCGTCGGCATTCATGCTTCCGCGCAACTGGTCGGCAATCGCCCACAGAGTTTTACCAAGCTCTTTTTGGTCGTCTTTGGTCATGGTTTCAAGCGTCGTTTGATCTTGTTTTCGATGGCGGCGAGTTCGACCGCGTCGGCAGTATCGGCGGCTTGCGCTTCCTGCTGCTTGCGCTGTTCGTCGAAGGCGAAATAGCGCGCGTTGGTTTCCGTCTCCATCCGTGCGTGACTGACGGAACCGGCATTGGCCAGCAAGGGGAAGTCATTGGAACTAATAATCTGGCCGACGTTTTCCCGCCAGAAGCGCATGTGAATCTCCTTGCGGTTCTTGGCGCGCAGCTCTGCAGTTTCCAGGAAGATCGTCACCAGACGGTTGAGGGTGTCGATCTCGTCCTCGCTCAGGTAGTTCTTGGCGATCAGAATGTCCTGCTTGCGCACGCGCCCACCACTCCAGGCACGCAGCCCGAAATGCGGGTCGTCGGGATTGGCGCGGGCCGTGATGAGTTCGGCAGCGGTCTGCCCTGTCACCGCGTAAAGCAATTGGTTCTGCACAGTGGCGAAGAAGACCTGCGTGGCGCGGTCGGTCTTGTCGTAGTCCACGCTCAGGGCAAACAGTTCGCGTACTTTTTGATAGAAGCGCTTTTCCGAGGCGCGGATGTCGCGGATGCGGGCCAGCATCTCGTCGAAGTGATCCGGACGGCCATCCGGGTTCTTCAGGCGCTCATCGTCCATGACGAAGCCTTTGAGCAGATAGTCCTTGAGCGCGGTGCTGGCCCAACGGCGGAACTGTACCCCGCGCTTTGATCGCACGCGGTAACCGACCGCCAGGATGGCATCGAGGTTGTAGAGCGTAACCGGCCGGCGCACTTCGCGCTCGCCCTCCCGCTGAACCACCGAGGATTCCTCGGTAGTTCGTTCAGGCTCCAACTCGTTGTCTGAAAAGATATTTTTCAGGTGAAGGCTGATGGTGTCGGTGCTGACGTCGAACAGCTCCGCCATCTGCGCCTGCGTCAGCCAGACGGTCTGGCCTTCGGCGCGCAGCTGAATGCGGCTCTTGCCGTCTTCGCTGGTGTAAAGGATCAGCTCGCTCATGGATCACCTACCCCCTGTTCCATGCGTGGGAACAGCGCAGGATTGAACGGATGGCCAGTGACGAACCGGCGAAAAACGGTACGGAAGTGCGCCTTGTTCTCTTCCATCATTTCCCGCGGCTCATAGATCGAGTAATCGCCGTGGCTCATAAGATCGATCATCCGGGTAAACAAGGTTCGATCCGGGTCAACGTCGGTCACCTTGATGCAGGTTTTCCAGTCCTCCAATCCCAAGAAATTGGCGGTCTGCTCCATCACCCTACGCAGCATGTTGAAATGATGGGTGTATAGCTCTCCGGATGCCTGCACCTCATGCAACTCAACCAATGTCGAAAGATGATGAAGAAATGGCTTGGACGTGGTATCCAGCAAGGCATAGCGGCCGGGCTCCACCCCATTCTTTAGGAAGTGCCGGAACGCCTTGCTCTTGAGTTCGTTGCACAGCACATTGAAGAACAAAACATGATGCGTCGAGACAACGACACGCGGGCCATTCTCCACGCTCGTCAAAAGCTGTGCGAGATGGTTGGCAACGGAGATGGCGTTCTGTTCGTCGAGCGATGAGATCGGATCGTCGATGTAGACGTACTTCACCCAACGGTAAACCTCAATCTCGGGGTCCATCGCCAGCTCGACTATGGCCAGAAAGAAGCACCAGATAAAGATGTTTTCCTCGCCACGGGATGCCTTGATCGGCCGAGGATCGCCATCCTCCTCGCGCTCGCGAAAGAAGGTTACGGCAGGAGGAAGCAGCATGCCGGGTTCGCTGGAAGACTCCGTCGATTGGCGACGTTCGTAATCGATATAGAAGTTGAGATCGGTATAGCGTGCCAGCAGCCGCCCGATCTTCACTTCCATCTCCAGTTCGCTCAAGCCGGCGAAGAACTTAGAATCCGCATTGAGTTCCAGAACGCGCTTTCTCTCGAACGCTATATCGTTGTCCCAGGTGAACAGATCTTCGGTGTAGGCGTTGAAATAGAGCGTATCGCGCTGCGTGGTTTGCCCGTCAGCGTCCACCACACGCCCCAGATCGCGGAAGGCACCAGACAGGCGTGTCTTTCCGACACCGTTGTAAGCGTAGAGCAATACGAATTTCTTGCGTTCCAACTCGTCGCGTAGATGCTGGGCCAGGGCCGGAAGATCGGGAAGCGCCACATCGGCCATTTCAGCCCGCCCTCTGCGCAGGGAAAAGTTGCTGCATCAGGCCCTGCTTGTGGGTCTTGAGGACGGTGAGTTGGGCGGATTCTGCGGTTATCGCGGTGTCCACAGAGAACAGACAATCAGCTATGCGTTGTTGCTCAACCTGCTGCGGGAGACGTGCACCGTAAGCAGCTAATGCCTCCCTGTTGATCTTGGGGATCTTTCCACGCTCGGAATGCTTCGTTGCGTACTCTACGAACGAGGCGGAACGGAGTAAGTAGACTAGAAATTGACGTGTGATATCACTGCTTGATGGCCGTATCGGATAGATGTCCGCACTACAGATGCCGTTGAAATCCGGCACTGCGACTTTATTTAAAATGGGACGAATCTTCGAGTAGAGGACATCCTTCTCATCAAAAAGATATTTGCCACTCGTTACACCATCTTCACGGGCGGATTTTAGGCCAACCAGGCTACCGGTCTCCGATTCAATATTTTCACCGCCGACGTGTGGAAAGTCGCAATATGGCGCTTCTGTCGGATCAACCTGCCCGGAGGCAACTTCAATCACTTGGCAAAGAGGCCTTTCCGCCCACTCCGGCGCATCGCGAAATTCGGGAAAACGGAGGCGGGGAAGAGCTTCGCCTTCGAGGGGGAAGAGTTGCTGCATCAGGCCGCGTTTATGGACTTTCAACGCCTCCACCTTCCGCCCCTGCGCGGCGATCACTTCCTCCAGCGACGTCAGGCAGTCGGCGATTTTTTGTTGCTCCTCGCGCGACGGCGATGGAACAGGCATACGCATAAAAGCGCCGGCCGTAATACTCATGCGATCGTGTCTGGCACCAGTACTTGCCGCACTCCGCAGATATGAATGCCAGCCAGGCGATTTAAAGTAATGCTCGTAGAAATCCGTTTTTTCTTCAGAAAAGCAAAAAACAGTATAGAGAGGCGACATCACGCCTTCTCCAAGATTGTTCCGCGAGATCGGACCAACAGGAGCAATGGCTGACGTTCGCGGATTGTAAACGTAGTCGCCCTTACTGACGACGTAATAGCCATCGACCTTTCCGGCCGTCGCGATGTCTTTGTCGAAATAGTCTCTCTGATCTAGGACACCGAACTCTGCCGAATTCGTAAGAACGCGTGTCACCTGACCATTGCAATTCTTCGTGGAAATACGTGCAGCTATTCGCTCAAGCGGCACTATCGGCCACGAAGCCATCTTCCGAAACTCCGGGAAGCGCAATCTCGGCACCACCGTCTTCACTCCTTGCTTTCCCATGCTCACTCCTCGTACGCCTTCAGACCGGCGATCTCTCGCCCACCGGCACGTTTGTGCAGCAGCGGCAGCAGATCGCGCATCAATGCCAGTTCTGCCTGGGTGCGCGCCTTCCAGCCCAGGTCCAGCGGGGCCAGCAGTTCGGTGAGGCGTTCGCCGTCGAAGATGCGGCGGGCCAGGATCGCATCGACGAACGTCTGCAGGGCGGCAACCGGCAAGCCGTGCTTGCCGGAGAGCGCGGTCATTTCCTGCGCGGCTTTTTCTGCCTTGAACGCTTCATAGCCGGCGCGAATGGTCTCCTCGCCCAGGCCCTCGCCAGCTTTGAGCCCGCGCACGTACGCGCTGATGTCCTCACGCTCGTCGATGAACTTGGCGTCGCTGGCGATCAGGCCGATCAACTGCTCGCGGCTCATGCTGGCCTTGCCTGGCGCCTTGCCCGAGTAATCGGCGATCAACTTCATGATGTAGTCGTAATCGATAGTGCTGGAAGCGAACAGCACGAACTCGAAATCGAGCTGCTCGACATCGTTACGTGTTACATCATCCAGCCCGCCGGCTTTCTTCTGGTCGGCGCGCAGTTCCTCGGCTTTCTGCAGGTACTGCCCGCGAAAGCTGCGCAGTTCGTCCTTGGGCAGGATGGCCTCGACCTGCGCCTGTTGCTCGGCGGTCAGATCGGTGTACTGGTCCAGCTGGGTCTGCAGCTTCTGCACGTCCTTGAAGTGCTTGATGAAGGCGACCTTGGCTGCCGTGCCCTTGAGGTTGGCGATGTCTTCGGGTTTGCCGCCCAGCCCTTGCGAGGCGAGAAAACTGTCGAGGCTGCCGCGCGCTTCCTTCAGCTTGTCGATGACCACCGGCGCGGTATCCACCAGCCAGATTTCTCGGGCCTTGTCCGCCTTCGCACCGGAAAACAGCGCAATGGCGGCATCCACTTCTTTCTGCTGGCCGCGAAAGTCGAGGATGTTGCCATACGGTTTCGTGTCGTTAAGCACGCGATTGGTGCGACTGAACGCCTGGATCAGGCCGTGGTACTTGAGGTTCTTGTCCACGTACAGGGTATTAAGGTACTTGCTGTCAAAGCCGGTGAGCAGCATGTCCACCACGATCACGATGTCCAGCTTCTCGCGACCCTTGTCCGGCAGGTCGGCATTGGGGAACTGCTGATCCTTGATGCGCTGCTGCACGTCCTGGTAGTAGGCGTCGAATTCCTCGATGCGATGGTTGGTGCCGAAGCGCGTGTTGTAGTCGCCGATGATGGCCTTGAGTGCGGCTTTCTTGGCGTCCGAATCCTTCTTGTTGTCTTCCTGCTCTTGCGGGAGGTCTTCCTGCAACTGGCGCACATCGGCGCTGACGTCGCTGGGCGGCGAGAACACCGCGGCGATGTTGAGAGGCACGTAGCCGGGCTCGACTCGTTGCTTTTCGGCCTGCGCGGTCTTGAACAGCCCGAAGTACCCGATGGCGTCGTTGATGGACGCGGTGGCGAGGATGGCGTTGAAGCGCCGCCCGCCGGTGGCGGCGTCGTGCTTACTGAGGATGGCATCGACCACCGCGCGCTTGGCCAGCGTTTCGCCGGGCTTTGGCGTACTTTTTCCATCGGGCTTGTAGTAGTCCACATGGAAACGCAGGACGTTCTTGTCCTCAATGGCGTGGGTGATGGTGTATTCGTGCAGTGATTGCTGAAACAGGTCCTCGGTGGTCTTCAGCGTCTGTTCGTCGCCTTCGATACGCTTGTAGCTGGCGTTGTCCTCGAAGATCGGCGTACCGGTGAAGCCGAATAGCTGGGCCTTGGGAAAGAATTCCTTGATGGCCTGGTGGTTCTCGCCGAACTGGGATCGGTGGCATTCATCGAAGATGAACACAATACGTTGGTCGCGCAAAGGTTCCAGCCGCTGCCGGTAGTCGGCACGGGCAGGATCCAATGCACGGCCCAGCTTCTGGATGGTGGTGACGATGACCTTGTCTGCCGCCTCGTCGGAGACCAGGCGGCGCACCATTGATTCGGTATTGGTATTTTCCTCGACGCAGCCTTCCTGGAAGCGGTTAAACTCCTCGCGGGTCTGGCGATCCAGGTCCTTGCGATCCACCACGAACAGACATTTCTCGATGGCCGGGTTGGCCTTGAGCAGCGTCGATGCCTTGAAGCTGGTGAGCGTCTTGCCACTGCCGGTGGTGTGCCAGATATAGCCGTTGCCGAGGTTCTTGTCGATGCACTCGACAATGTTCTTCACCGCGTAGATCTGGTACGGCCGCATCATCAACAGCTTCTGCTCGCTGGCCACCAACACCATGTAGCGGCTGATCATCTGCCCCAGCGTGCACTTGGGCAGGAAGGCGTCAGCGAAGGCATTCAGGCCGCTGATCTTGCCATTGTCCGGCGCAGCGTATTGGTAGATGGGCAAAAAGCGCTCATCCGCATTGAAGGCGAAATGGCGCGCATTGTTGTTGGCGAAATAATAGGTCGCGTCACGATTGCTCACGATGAACAGCTGGATGAAGCACAGCAGTGTGCGCGTGTAACCGTTGCCGACATCGTGCTTGTATTCGACGATCTGCTCGATGGCCCTGCGAGGGTTGATGCCAAGCGTTTTCAGCTCGATCTGCACCACCGGCACGCCATTGATGAGCAAGATGACGTCGTAACGATGGTGGCTGTCGTCGGTATTGATGCGCAGCTGGCTGGCAACCTCGAAGGTGTTCTTGCACCAGTCGTTGATGTTGACCAAGGTGTAGTTGAGCGGCGTGCCGTCGTCGCGCGTAAAGGCGCTGCGGTGGCGCAACGTGTGCGCGGCTTTGAATACGTCCGCGGTAACGACCTCTTCCAGCAGGCGCTGAAATTCGGCGTTAGTCAAGGCGACCCGGTTCAGCTCTTCGAAATGCTTGCGGAAATTGGCTTCGAGCGCAGCACGGCTGCGAATGTCAGATCGCAGGGTGTACTTGAGCCCAGCAAGCTTTTCGACAAGTTCTTGCTCGATGGTGGCTTCCCTGACGCGCATTATGAAACCTCAATCTCGGATGGTTGCCGCGCCATCAAAATGTTCGGCAAGTGATGGACAATTTTACCGGATGCGGCACCCGGCAGGCTGCCGCCGACTCCCATGGAGCGAGCGATCGCTGATGGGTTAAAGCTCGCCAGTGACTCGCCAGCGCAACGTCGAAAGCCGGGCAACGCGGCGATGCATACGTTGAACGCCTCGCATATCACGCACCATCTTTACATCCATCGCCAGCGAATACCCTGCGCTCGCTGGCGTTTTCACGGGCACCAAGATTGCCCAGACCATTAGACATACTGGAGCGGCGGCGACCCGTAATGGCAATATCGAGCATCAGCAGCATGGCAAAGGACTCATTGCGCGATCAGGAAGACCGCATAGATGTTTTCGGTATAAGTGATAGTGCCGGTCATCAGGCTCTCGCCGACTCCCTGGCCCACTGCGCTTGGCGCAGGCGACGACGGTGGAGCCGGCGGCGAAGGCGGAGACACGATCGAGCCTGGCGTTGCCGCTGTGGCGGCCGACCAGGTGCCTGCTTCGACGCCATAGGCAAAATTGGGAGCGACATCCGAAATGCTGTAAATGCCGCCGAGCCGGACGCCGTACGCAGCGGCAAGCCCCTGAGCGGACTGGCGTGACTGCGTCGCGGCTTCACGCTTGAGTTCCGCACGTAACGCGGCAGCATCGGCGTAGGCCGTTTGCATCGATAACACCTGCACATTCTCGTTGGCGTCCAAGTCGCCGAGGAAGGCATGCACATCTTTCAATGAAGTAAAGGCGCCACGAATCCTGCGCTCCACCCGGGTCCCATCGAAGACGGATTTGCCCGCCTCATAACGCGATTGCGGAGAAATCGAGAGTGCAGAGGCGTAAAGGGAGTCCTTGAGAACGTGATCGCGCTGTAATCCATCCAGAACCAACCTGGCACGGCCTTCGACAAACTTCCGCGCCAAGTCGGGCTGTAATTCCGTCTTGCTGATCTTGAGGTCAACGATAAAGCGGTCTGGATCGACCGTGCGAAACGCCTGGCCTTTGACCAACAAATGCGGCTGCGACGGCAGGGCATTGATCTGCGCCATTCCAACAGTGGGCAGCGTCAGCACAGCGGCGAGCATCCAACCAGCGATTGTGTTCATCGTTGTCGTCCTTGAGGTCTAGTCATGGCCCTGCACTGCGTGCTGCTGCAAAAGGGCCGCCACATCCGCACACAGCCGATCGACCGCCGTGGCCGTGGTCGCCCACGAGGTCACGAAGCGGATCACCTGACTGCCATCGGTGCGCATTTCCCAGCGCTCGAAGTCGTAGCCTTGCGCCAGCTGCGCGGCCTGCTGCGCGCTGACGGCGATGAACTGCTGGTTGGTCGGCGAGTCGCTGGTGAAATGCGCGCCTGCCGCAAGCAGGCCAGCGCGCAGGCGTTGCGCCATGGCATTGGCATGCGCGGCCAGTTCGAAGAACAGACCATCTTCGAACAACGCCGCAAATTGCACACCAAGCACCATGCCCTTGGCCAGTAGCGCGCCACGCTGCTTGATCAGGTAACGCAAATCGGGCTGCAGCGCCGGATTGACGATGACCAGCGCTTCGCCGAGCAGCGCACCATTCTTGGTGCCGCCGATATAGAACGCATCGGTCAGCGCGGCAATGGTGGGCAGATCCAGATCGTTGCCGTCGGCGGTCAGCGCCGCCCCCAGGCGCGCGCCATCCAGGTACAGCAGCAGATCGTTCGCGCGACAGAAGCCAGATAATTCTTCGAGTTCTGCACGTGTATAGAGGGTGCCGCTTTCGGTGCTGTTGGAAATGTAGACCAGGCGCGGCTGCACCATGTGTTCGTTGCCATGCACAGCCAGCACCGGCTGGATCAACGCAGGCGTCAGCTTGTCGTGCAGCGCCGGGACAGTGAGCACCTTGTGGCCGGTCGCTTCGATGGCGCCGGTCTCGTGCGTGGCGATATGCGCCGCGTCCACCGCGATGACGGCCTGATGCGGGCGCAAGAACGCGCTGATCGCAATCAGATTGGTCTGCGTGCCGCCGACCAGCAGATGCACGTCGGCCTGCGGCTGCGCGACGGCATGGCGGATCAAGGCAACCGCATGCGCTGTGTGCCGATCGGTGCCGTAGCCGGCGTGCTGATCGGCGCTGGCCTGCGCCAACGCCTGCAACAGCCGCGGATGCGCGCCTTCGCTGTAGTCGTTGCGAAAGCTGATGCGCGTCGTGCTGCCCTGCCCGTCCATCACAGGCCCTTGGCCGCCTGGGCAACTGCGCGAAACAGCGCGCGCCCCTTGTTCATGGTCTCCTGCCACTCCAGGTCGGGGTCGGAGTCATAGACCACGCCGCCGCCGGCCTGCACATACAGGTAGCCGTCCTGGATGACGGCAGTGCGGATGGCGATGGCGGTGTCGGCATCGCCATGCCAGCCGATATAGCCCACCGCGCCGGAATAGACATTGCGTTTGACCGGCTCCAGCTCGCGAATGATTTCCAGCGCGCGGATCTTCGGCGCGCCGCTGACGGTGCCGGCCGGGAAGGTGGCGCGCAGCACATCGCTGTAATTCAGGCCGGCCTTCAGGGTGCCGGTCACTTCGCTGACGATATGCATGACATGGCTATAGCGTTCGATCACGAACTGCTCGCCGACCTTGACCGTGCCCGGTTCGGCCACGCGGCCGACATCGTTGCGCCCCAGATCGATCAGCATCACGTGCTCGGCGCGTTCCTTCGGGTCGGCCAGCAGTTCGGCTTCCAGTGCCTTGTCCAGTTCGGGCGTGGCGCCGCGTGGGCGGGTGCCGGCGATCGGGCGCACAGTGACCACGCCATCGCGCAGGCGCGCCAGAATTTCCGGCGACGAACCAACCACCTGGGTACCGCCGACATCGAGAAAATACATGTACGGCGACGGGTTCAACGCACGCAACGCGCGATACACGTCCACCGGGCGCGCGCGGAACGGCACGCGCAAGCGCTGCGATGGAACCACCTGGAAGATGTCGCCGGCGCGCACGTATTCCTGCGCCTTGCGCACCACGGCGTGGTACTCCTCGCGGGTGAACGAGGAATGGAAGTCCGCTTCGTCGATCGCGTCGGAAATCTGCGCCCGCGGATAACCGGCGCCGCCCTGACGCAGGCGATGCGCCAGCTCGTCCAGGCGCCGATTGGCGCGCACATAGGCCTGCGGCTGGCGCGGATCGGCATGCACGATCAGGTACAGACGGCCCTTGAGGTTGTCGAACACCGCCAGCTCTTCGGAGAGCATCAGTAGGATGTCGGGCGTGCCGAGTTCGTCGGGTTTGTCGCCACTGCCCAGGCGCGGTTCAATGTATTGGATGCATTCGAAACCGAACCAGCCGACCAGCCCGCCGGTGAAGCCGGGCAGGCCATCGAGTTGCGGCACCGAATGTTCGGCGCGCAACGCATCGACTTCGGCCAACGGGTCGGCGACCTCACGGGTCTCGACGACTTCGCCGTGTTCGCTGACCTCCAGCGTGTGGCCCCGAAAGCTGTACACGCGCCGCGCCGGCAGGCCGATGATGGAGTAGCGCCCGAAGCGCTCCCCGCCTTCGACCGATTCGAACAGATAGGTGTAGGCGCCGTCGGCGAGCTTCAGATAGACCGACAGGGGCGTGTCCAGGTCGGACAGCACTTCGCGGACAACGGGAATACGGGTGTGGCCTTCAGCGGCCTGGCGCTGGAACTGCTCTGCAGTGATCAAGACGACTTTCCTTCCGGGACTCTGTGGCGGGGCGGACGACGGCAACGGGCCACCATCGCCACCAGCGGCGAGCGAAAGAGAAGGAGCGTGGGGTCGTCAGGCGGGACACGCGGCTACTGTAGCGCAACTGCTGGCCCAGGGCAGCAGGCGGGGGCGAACGTCGTTCAACAACGGCGAAGGTGGGCTGCGGCGATTGCCTGGCCCACCCGAAACGCATGCGAAGCTTTCCCGATACCCCCATCCCCGATTCCCGATTCTCACCCGCCAAGCAAAGGGCACTCACCCGGCAAGTGCATTCGCAGACGTGCCGGGACGCATTCGATGCGGAAGTGCCGCGAGGTTTCCGGTTCGCCGTCCAGGTTCAAGGTCAGCGGTTGCTGGGAAACGATTTCCAGCCACGGCACGCGGGCGCGCACGGCCACGCGTTCGAGCGCGGCCTGTTTGCCGCCGATGACCAGGGTGCCGAGCGTGGCGGCCACTTCCCCGTCGAGGTCGGGGACGATGGTGACATCCAGCAGGCCGTCGTCGATCAGTGCCTCCGGGCACAGCGCCTGGCCGCCACCGGCCTGGCGCCCGTTCCCCAGGCCAAGTGCGATGAATTCGCCTTCCCAGCTGAACTCCGGGCCGCTGAAGCGGGCGCTGATCGGGTCGATGCGGCCCAGCCGCGACATGCCGGTGATGAGATAGGCCAGGCCGCCGAGCATCTTCTTCAGGCCTTCGTCGGTTTCCACCGTGACCTGGGTGCCGAAGCCGCCGCTGGCCACGTTGGCGCACCAGTGTGGGCCGTGGTCGGCGTCGATCCGCAACAGGTCGACCGGCTGCGCGACGCGCTCGGCGATCAGGGTCAACGCCTCCAGCGGGGCGATCGGCAGATTGGCGGCGGTGGCGAAGTCGTTGGCGGTGCCCAGCGGCACCAGGCCCAGCGACGGCAGCGAGGCCGCATCGCCCTCGTGGTGCGCCAGGGCGGCGGCCACTTCGCTCAGGGTGCCGTCGCCACCGGCGGCCACCACCGTGTGCACGCCATCGGCCACCGCCTCGCCCACGTAACGCTCGGCATCGCCGTCTTCCCAGGTGACCCGCACATCGAGCTGGATGCCGCGCTTGCGCAGCGTTCCCACCGCCTCACGCAGGTCCATGTTGTCGGTGGACTTGCCGTTGAGGATCACACGCCAGTGGGACGGGGCCATGCGCGCTGCCGATGCTGTGAGGGTAATGGCCGCAGGCTAGCAGCGGGCCAATGGGCAGATCGTGAATAGGCGCTGGCTGCGCACTGTCATTGCGGTGTCATCGATGACCCGGAGAGTGGAAGGCCATAGCAGGGACGACGGGCGGAGGCAGGATCAGCCTCCAATTTTCTTGAAGGCCGCCCCGATAGGAGCGGCCTTCCTTTTGCATGAGGCTGGATTGCGCGGCGTGCCCGGCTCAGGCGCCTGCCGCAAATGCGGCCAACCGTTCGCCGTCGAGCCGGTACACGGTCCAGCCGTCCATCGGGCGCGCACCGACTGCCTTGTAGAAGTCGATGGCCGGCTGGTTCCAGTCCAGCACCGACCATTCGAACCGCCCGCAGCCGCGCTGCACGGCCAGCTGCGCCAGGTGCCGCAACAGCGCAAGGCCCGCACCCTTGCCGCGCGCTTCCGGCCGGACGAATAGGTCTTCCAGGTACAGGCCGTTGCGGCCGAGCCAGGTAGAGTAGTTGAAGAAATACACCGCAAATCCCAGCGCCTGACCGTCCTGCTCGCAGATCAGCGCATGCGCGGTGGCGCCGTCGCCGAACAGACTGGCGCGCAACTCCTCCAGGCCGGCCTTGACCGCGCCCGGCTCGCGCTCGTACACCGCCAGCGCGGTGATGAGTTCATGCAGCAGCGGCACATCCTCAGGCGTGGCGCTGCGGATCTGCGGCGCGGGCCGGCTCATCGCACCGCATCCACCGCCGCGCGCATCTGCGCAATCACCTGCGCATAGTCGGGCGCATTGAAAATGGCCGAGCCGGCGACGAAGGTGTCGGCGCCGGCCGCGGCAATCGCACCGATGTTGTCGGCCTTGACCCCGCCATCGATCTCCAGCCGGATCGGCTTGCCCGTCGCGTCGATCTTGCGGCGGATGGCGCGCAGCTTGTCCAGTGCGGACGGGATGAAGGCCTGCCCGCCAAAGCCCGGGTTGACCGACATCACCAATACCAGGTCCAGCTCGGGCAGCACCCAATCCAGGATGTCCACCGGCGTGGCCGGGTTGAGCACCAGTCCGGCCTGGCAGCCATGCGACTTGATCAGCTGGATCGTGCGGTGCACGTGGCGGCTGGCTTCGGGGTGGAAGCTGATGGTGGTGGCACCGGCGTCGGCGAAATCCGGCACGATGCGGTCCACCGGCTCGACCATCAGGTGCACGTCGATCGGCGCGGTGATGCCGTGCTTGCGCAGCGCCTGGCACACCATGGGGCCGATGGTGAGGTTGGGCACGTAGTGGTTGTCCATCACGTCGAAGTGCACCCAGTCGGCACCAGCCTTGAGGACGTTGTTCACTTCCTCGCCCAGACGGGCGA
The DNA here is from genome assembly GCF_020880415.1 of Xanthomonas euvesicatoria pv. euvesicatoria. Lineage (GTDB taxonomy): Bacteria > Pseudomonadota > Gammaproteobacteria > Xanthomonadales > Xanthomonadaceae > Xanthomonas > Xanthomonas euvesicatoria. The sequence continues at coordinate 63,237 of NZ_JAJIUJ010000040.1, forward strand.
AATCGGCGGACAGGATGGACGGGGCGATCGCCGTCGGTTGCATGGGCAGCTCGGAAAAATGCAGGAGCGCCATTGTCGCAACCGTGGCCCGGCGAGGAAAGCCGGATGCCGCTGAGCGCTGGGGCTTTCGATGTACAGCGCTGCGTCGACGCCCGGCATTGCGTAACACAGCGGTTTTCGGCGTGCAGCCTTGGCTTCAGCGCTTGCGCTGCCGTTGAATCCGGTCGTAGGCGGCGTTGATCTGGCTGGCCTTCTTTTCGGCCTGGCGGCGGGCTTCCGGGTCGGCGTTGGCGACCTTGTCCGGGTGGTAGCGGGACATCAGCCGGCGATAGGCCAGGTCGATCTCGGCAGTGGTGGCGTCCGGCTCCAGGCCAAGCGCCTCGTACGGATTTTCCGCGCGCCGTTTGAACCAGCCGGCGTCGACCGCGTGGCCGATCGCCAGCCCGATCAGCAGCCCCACCACCGGCGCCCCGCGAAACAGCAAGGCGCCGGCCAATGCGCCGAGCAGTTTTCCGTACCAGGACATGGGGGCGATCGGGGGCGGGAGGCGGGCTGGCGATCTTACCCGAACGCCCGCCCGGCCTAGCTGACGGCTCCTGCACAAGCCCCACCGCGCGGGCCTCCAATAAATTCTGCGGGAGGCGGCGAAGCGCCGTACACTACGCGGCCCGCTGCCTACCCGCGGGCCCGCCGGGTCCCGGGGACAGCGTCATAGCGACGTCCTTAGGAGTGCCTGTGTCGACCACGCTGTTGCAATCCGATCTGCCCGGCCTGCCGTTGCGTCACCGTGGCAAGGTCCGCGATGTCTTCGATCTTCCCCGCGACCGCCTGCCCGCCGATGCGCCCCCGGGCGACTATCTGTTGATGGTGGCCACCGACCGCCTGTCCGCGTTCGACGTGGTGCTGCCCGACCCGATTCCCGGCAAGGGCGAGATGCTGTGCCAGGTATCCAACTTCTGGTTTCACAAGACCGAACACCTGATGCCCAACCACCTGATGGACATCCGCGTGGAGCAGGTATTGCCCGAGGGTGTCGATCCGGCCTTGTACGCCAAACGCGCCGTGGTCACGCGCAAGCTCAAGCCGGTGCCGGTGGAAGCCATCGCCCGCGGCTATGTGATCGGCAGCGGCTGGAAGGATTACCAGCGCACCGGCAAGATCAGCGGCATCGAATTGCCCGACGGCCTGCGTCAGGCCGAGAAACTGCCCGAGCCGATTTTCACTCCTTCGACCAAGGCAGCGGTTGGCGACCACGACGAAAACATCGACTTCGATGCAATGGTCAAGACGGTCGGCGCCGAGCTGGCCGAACGCGTGCGCGATGCCACCTTGCGCATCTACCGGTTCGCAGCCGATTTTGCTGCCGAACGCGGCATATTACTGGCCGATACCAAGTTCGAATTCGGTACCGATGCCGATGGCCGCCTGTACATCATGGACGAGATGCTGACTCCGGATTCCTCGCGTTATTGGCCGGCCGACCAATACGAACCGGGCACCAGCCCGCCGAGCTACGACAAGCAGTTTGTGCGCGATTATCTGGAAACCCTGGACTGGGGCAAGACCGCGCCCGGCCCGCGCCTGCCGGCCGACGTCATCGATCGCACGCGTGCGAAATATGCCGAAGCGCTGCAGCGGCTGGCGGACATTTCGGTGGATTGATTGCACGCACCCGGTGAGGGGCGAGGCGGCGAAGTACGCAGACGCCTATGCCTGCGAGCGCCGACATTCTCGGCGCTTCGATTCCTCGACTACCGACTGAAGGCCAGGTTGGTGATCAAGCGTGAAGCTTCATGACGGCTATCGCACACACTCGCCCACCAGTATCCCCACCGCGCCCACTGCGATGGTGTGTTCTCTTGCCCAGCAAGGCCGCAATGACCATGTCAAGTCACTTGTGTCGCGTGCTGCCTGCCTTGCGCAGCGCACTAATTCCAGGTCTAGCGCTCGCACTGAGCGCCTGCACTCCCGGCGAATCTGCACCCCACGCCGTTCCCTCATCAGCACCGGTAGCACCTGCGAAGAACAACGCACCCGCAGCATTGCAGGTCAACGCCAGACTAGCCGCGCTGATACAGGCCGCTGGCGCAACCTGCACGGATGCAACAGGATGCACAGCAGGCAATGTCGACACGCGTGATTTTTACGATGTGGAGTTTTTGCCCGATTGTGGCGATAAGGGCTTCTTCGCCGGCGTCGCCCAGGCGAACGGAGCAGATCTATTGGATGCCGTTCCCGTCACCGGCAGCAGCGCAACGGCTACAGCCAATCTTGCCCAAGGCCAGCTCGTCTGCGTCCAGGCGATCGGCCGAGCCGGACAAAACCCGCGTTATTACTACGTGGCCGCAATTCCAGCGGACACCATTGCAAAGTGCAAAAACAACGCATTGTGCAAAACCTATGGCGACAGGCCGATTAAGCAGATCAAGCCTGAAAGTAGTGAGAGCTGCCACGCGGCAGCACCAGGACAATCCACTGGCAATTGCGCGCAAGGATGGGTGGGTGCGGACGCACTCGAAGTATTTTCGAACGGAATCTAGTTGCACGCACCAAACGGGTGATTTGCAGGCAACCCATCCATCACTGCATGACGATTGCTGCAATGGATCCAGATGAGGTACCCGGCCCGTGTTGAGGACACTCACCGGCCTTGGCATCGTTTGAGCAATCGGCAATCGTCACTCCGGTCACGCTCCCAGGGTGCGGGCCTGCTGCGTCCGGCCGGCTCGCCGCACTCTGGCCCCCGCAAGCCTTCACGCATTTGCACACAATGCGCAGATACCATCCTGCGCGCTCGCACATCGCCCGATACGATCAGGAGGATCCGTTGGCCCTTTTACGAACATCTCTGCATGCCCTCGCACTGAGCCTGGCGCTGGCTGCCTGCAAACCGCAAGCAGAGCCAGCAGGCGCGGCAATGCCCGCGGCGACAGCAGAGGCAGCGGGTACCGCGCCTGCCGCCTCAACCCCTGCTACGGCGTCGGCCACGCCCGTTCAGCCGACGACCTGCCCCACCGCCGACTTCTCTGCATTTCTAAAAAGCTTCAGTGCAGACATCGCGGCCCAGGAGAAAGCCACGGCCGACCCGCTGACCATGATCCGGATCGATCCGGATGCGCAGCCGGAACCGGCGCCAGTCACTCGCGAGGTTGCGCTAGCCGACGTCAAATGGCCGGTTATCCCGAACCTGGACGTGGCCCGCTCCGCGGGCCGCGAGGTCGTGGTGTCCGAGAACGCAGGCGGTCGCCAGGTGCTGGTGCGTACACCTGACAGCGGCGATCAACAGGTCTACCACTTCGCCCAGCGCCCATGCTGGACCTTGGTCAAGGTCGACGACCAGTCGCTGTAACGGCGCGGGCAAGTAACGGCGCGGCCAACACCGCGCCACGCAAAAACCCAAATCAGGAGACGGCCGTGCCCCCCTTCAGAGTGCTCATCCCCGTGCTGGCAGTAGCGCTTGCCGCGTGTAACGGTCCGCAGGCAGCCGATGCGCCTGAAACGCCGGCCAATGCACCCGCAGCCGCGGCTGGCCCACCCGCACCGGCCGCGACACCTCCTGCCACACCGACACAAGGGACTGTACCCATGGCAACGATCGACTCCTTCGTTCCAGCAGGATCGAAGGCACTGGATACCCAACGCGGCGACCTGACTGGCGCCGGACATTCGGACGCACTTGTCGTGATTTCTCCGCCGGCAACCGGCAACGAAAAGCTCGGCGAAGGGCAGCCACGTCGCGTCCTGCTGCTGACCCAGAACGCCGATGGCAGCCTGCAAAAGGCCGCTGAAAATAATCGCATCGTGCCCTGTGCCCGCTGCGGCGGTCTGGCAGGCGACCCGTATGCGTTTTCGCGCGTCCAGCCCGGGCAATTCACCATCTCCATCTCAGGCGGCTCGCGCGAGCGCTGGGCCGACGACTTCACGTTCAAGTATTCGGCAGACAAGCAGACCTGGTTGCTGGACAAGGTCGTGCGCGATCTTTCCGATACCGAGACCGAACAACACAACACCCTGGAATTAACCGACAAGGATTTTGGGACGGTGACGTTCCAGGACTTCGACCCCGTCACGCTCAAGAAAGTCGCGGCGCTGGATGAGGCTGGAGCCCAGAAACAAAATTAAAGGGAAGTAATGGCTGACACGGACAAGGATGGGTCCGTCTTTTCATGTTGCTGAGAAATGAGGAGTTACACCATGGCAACCGATCGCGAAACTGGGCTGCTGCAGGCAGCCTATGCAGCGGGAATCACCCGGCCCAACGAATTGGCGAATTTCATGGCCCAGGTAGGCCACGAATCGGGCGGACTCAACCGCCTGGAAGAAGGGTTCCGCTATACCCGCGGCCCCTCCCAAGTGAGCTCGAAAGTGCGTTCTGCACTGCGCGAAGGACCGGAGGCGCTGGAAGAAGCGCGCCTTGAGGCATTGCGCGGCCAGCCGGAGAAACTCGCCGAATTGATGTATGGCGGGCGCATGGGCAACAACGAGCCCGGCGATGGCTATCTTTACCGTGGTCGCGGCTACATCCAGCTCACCGGCAAGGATCAGTATCGCGAGGCCGGCGAAGCGTTGAAACTCGACCTGGTCGCGCACCCCGAACTGGCCGCGCAACCGGAAAACGCGTCGCGGATCGCAACCTGGTACTGGCAGCACAATGTGCCGCAAGCGGCCAGGCAGGATGCGCATGCAGCAGGCGTTGCGATCAACGGCGGCGATCCGCCGAATGGACTGGCTGACCGCGAAAGCCGCTTCGCGCGCTGGCAGCGCGACCTCACGCCCGATGTGATGCACAAGCTCGAACACGGTCAACTCGGACAGACCGTCGCGCCCGCGCAGCATTCGGCACCGACGCAAGCACCGCATGCCGGTTCGAACGCGCATTCGTTCCAGGCCACCATGGAGCGCATGCTTCCGCCGCAGAACGGCACTGCGCCGCATATCACCGGGCATTACGGCGAGCACCGCAGCGCGCGCGACCACGGCGGCACCGACTTCAATTATCAGGGCGGTCAGGCAGGACGCAATCTGCAGCATCCAACCGTGCATTCGCCGGTCGCCGGAACGGTGACCTTTGCTGGCGGAAGCTACGGCACCGTCAAGATTCGCGATGCACAAGGCAACTCGCACGAGATCCTGCATCTGGATGGCGTCAAGGTCAAAGAAGGGCAAACATTGTCGGCAGGCGACGCGATCGGCACGATGGGGGGACGTGGGCCCAATGGCGCAAGCCAATATGCGCAGCATGTGCATTACCAATTGCGCGATGCCAACGGCAAATTGACCAGCCCCGAGACCTTCTGGAATCAGGGTCACCAACACGAAGCGGGTGCGCGCCACACGCAGGCAGCACCGGCAAGCGGCACAAGTGCCCTGCGGCATGGCGACAACAGTCAGGATGTGGGCAAGCTGCAGCAGGACCTCAACCGTCTCGGTGTACGCGATGCACAAGGCAACCGCCTGGCCGAAGACGGGCGCTTCGGCGACAACACGCGTGAGGCGGTAATGGCGTTCCAGAAGCAGCATGGGCTGCAGCAGGACGGTGTTGTCGGCCGCGATACGCGTGCAGCATTGGCTGCACAACCGGCGCAGACCCGCGAGGCGCAGGTTGCTGGGCCGAAAGGGCCTTCGCTCAACGATGCATCGCATCCCGACCACGCGCTACATAACGCAATCCGCAGCAGGCTGCCGAGCATGATCTCCAACGAGACGGCGGCACATGTCACGCTGCAGGCGAAGCAGAATGGGATCGACAGCGCGGACAAGTTGCAGAACGTGACAGTGCAGGACGGCAAGGCGTTCGTCATGGGCACCACGCCGGGCTTCCGTGCGGCGGTGGACCTGAACCAACCTGCCCCGACACTTGAGCAAACCAGCGCGCAGTTGCTGGCTGGTCACTCGCAGCAGCAACAGGCCCAGCAAGAACTGCAGAAGGTTGCGATGGGAGGTCGCTGATCTTTCAGCGATAGATCAAGAAGACGCCGGCCAGGAGATTGGCCGGCGTTCTTGTTTCCACATGCACCGCGGGAGTCACGACACATCGCGCAAGCTGATGGCCATTCAACGGCCAGCGCGCGTGGTGATGGGACACCGCAACACCCCCGCGCTGGCGCACGATACGGCGCAACCTTGCCTGACACCACTGCATTGCGCGCATGCTTGGCCGCAGCGGCCAATGACACCATGCATCCGCTGCGCCTCTGCGATGTGCGCCACAGCGGAAAGTGGCCGGGCGCACAGAAAGAAACACATCCGTAATGTTTACTACTGTCCAGTTCGTGACTGTGCAAGCGTAACTGCCGGCACCCAAGGTGCCATCGGCGACCGGCTGTCGGGGGGCTGCCGGTCTTTGCATTGCACGTTTTCTGGAGAGAGTCGTCATGCAATTCCATGTCCTGGGCGCGGCAATCTGCTGCGCGCTCTCGTTTTCTGCTGCCGCGAATGCTGCCGATGTGTCGGCAAATGCCGCTGTTTCGCGCGCGCAATCGTTATTGGGGAACAACGCGTCTGCATTGGCCAATCGCGCGCCGGCCGACGCCTTCATCGCACGCGACAGCATCGTCGATGCCGACGGTACCGAACATGTGCGTTTCGATCGCACCTATCAGGGCCTGCCGGTGATCGGCGGCGACGTGGTGGTGCACTCGCGTCGCGGGGTGATGCGTGAATTGAGCCAGACCATGGACACCACGGTGCGTCCGAGCCTGGTGCCGGGAATCGATGCGGCAACCGCGTTGCGTGTGGCCGGTTCGCACTTCGATGTGGCGCAGGATGCCGCGCCGCGTGCGAGTCTGGCGCTGTATGCACGCCAGGGCGCGCCGCGCCTGGTGTACGAGGTAATTTACAGCGGCGTCAAACCCGACCAGACACCGACCGAGATGCATTACATCGTCGATGCGGTGAACCAGCGCATCCTCGAATCCTGGGATACCGTGCATACCGCATGTAGCGGCGGCACCAGCGCCGCTGGCACAGGACGTTCGTTGTATGCGGGCAGCGTGACGGTGAACACGACGCGCTGCAGCAGCACCAGCTACGAAATGACCGATCTCAGTCGCGGCAGCGGTGCGACCTACAACATGCGCAACAGCACCTCCGGCAATGGCACGCTGGTCACCGATGCCGACAATGCCTGGGGCAGCGGCACCACCGGCGATACGGTCACCGCAGCGGTCGATGCGCATTACGGCGTGGCGTTGACCTGGGACTATTACCGCACCACGCATTCGCGCACGGGCATTGCAAACGATGGCGCCGGTGCACGGAGCCGGGTGCATTACGGTAGTCGCTACAACAACGCCTTCTGGCAGGACAGTTGTTTCTGCATGACCTTCGGCGATGGCGACGGCAGCACGTTCACGCCGTTGGTGTCGGTGGATGTGGCCGGTCACGAGATGACCCACGGTGTGACCAGCCGCACCGCCGCGCTGACCTACTCGGGCGAATCGGGCGGTTTGAATGAAGCCACGTCCGACATCATGGGCACCATGGTGGAGTACTCCGCTGCCAACAGCGCCGAGCCGGGCAATTATCTGATTGGCGAGAAGATCATCCCCAACAACAGCACCGGCACACTGGCGTTGCGTTACATGTTCAAGCCAAGCCTGGATGGCAAATCGCCCGATTGCTACAGCAGCAGCCTGGGCTCGCTCAATGTGCACTACAGGTCGGGCGTGGCCAATCACTTCTACTATCTGCTGGCCGAAGGGGCGGTGGTGCCGAGCGGGTTCGGCTCGGGCACCAGCTACAACCTGACCCCGACCAGTCTGGTCTGCAGCGGCTCCACGGCGCTCACCGCGATCGGCCGCGCCGCGGCCAGCCGCATCTGGTATCGCGCACTGACGGTCTACATGACCTCGTCCACCAACTACGCGGCGGCCCGTCGGGCCACGCTGAGCGCGGCCACCGATCTGTACGGCAGCACGTCCACGCAATACCGCGCGGTAGCGGCGGCGTGGAGCGCGGTCTCGGTGAACTGACGGTGCGTCCCTCGCCACGCCACCAAGGCGTGGCGAGGGCACATCTGCCATGGCGCCATCCGCGCGCGTATGCTTGGATCATTCCTGGGAGGGAACATGAGCCAAAGCACCACGACCGCGCGACCGATCGAGCGCTATTTCGCCAGCTATTCCGACGATCATCAAAACGCGACCAATCAGCAGATCCACGTGCTGGCGGTGCCTGCCATCCTGTGGTCGGTGGTGGCGCTGTTGTGGTGCATCCCGGTCGGCGGTAGCTGGTTCAGCAGCGGCGTGTGGGCCGCGCTGTCGATGTTTGCGGCGTGGTCGTACTACAACCGGCTGTCGCGCCCGCTGGGGCTGGGCATGCTGGGGATCTTTTTCTTCTTCGGCTGTCTGTGCCGGTTGATCGAAGGCCGCATCGGGCTTGGCGGCCTGTTCACCACCGCGCTGACGGTGTTCGTGCTGGCATGGATTGCGCAGTTCGTCGGCCACAAGATCGAAGGCCGCAAACCGAGCTTCCTGACCGATCTGACCTATCTGCTGATCGGGCCGATCTGGGTGCTGGCCAAGGCGTATCGCCAGCTGGGTTGGCGTTACTGAGCGTCGCCGACAGACCAGCCAGGCCTCACGCGCCGATCCCGAGCTCTTCGGGCAGTGGGCGAAACGCACGCGGCGCATAGCCGAAATCGCGGCGTGCCGGCTCCAGATCGAATACCAGGTCCTCGCGCATGCGCTGTAGCGCGGCGGCATTCAAGCCCCGCAGGCGGCCCAGGCGTTGCGCTGCGGTGAGTGCAAGACCGAACAGGCTCGGCGGCACCTGGTACAGACGTGCAGGCCGTGGCAGCGCTTCCAGTACGCGCTCTACCATCTGCGTGTACGCCAGCACTTCGCCGCCGCCCACGGCATAACTGCGCTGCTGGGTGGCCGGCTGGCCAACCACCGCCAGAGCGGCGCTGGCCAGATCTTCCACATGCACGGGCTGGCGAAGGCCAGTGGCGTTGGCGGGCAGTACGAACGCGCCGGTGCGCTGCGCCAGCCCGGCGATCTGGGTCAAGGTTTTGTCGCGTCCCGCGCCGTAGACCAGGGTCGGCCGCAGCACGGTGGCACTAGCGCCACGCGCACGCGCGGCGGAAAACAGCGCCTGTTCGGCAGTGGCCAGACGCTGGGCCACGTCGCGCTCGGCCGCGTCGATGGAGTGTTCCTTGACCTCAACGCTGGTGGAACCGAACGCCACGATACGCGGCGCTACCACCGGGTTTTCGGCATACCAGCGTGCGAAGTGGTCCAGCGGACCACAGCTGAAGATCACCTCGAACGCCTCGCCGGCAGCTGCCGGCACAGCCAGATCGCCCTGCCGCCAGATCAGACCGGAGCGCGCTGCGCGCGGCTGGCGCGACCACGCCGTCACCTGCCATCGGCTGCTCAGCAGGCGGATCAGCAAGCGCTCGCCGATTTGCCCGCTGCCGCCGAAGACCAGGGCGCGCGGCGCAGATGCAGCGGTGGACGGAGCGGGATTGGCGGCAGTCACGGGGCAATTATCGATGCATGCATGCCTGCAGCATAGCGAGTGCGGCATTGCGATGTGCAGCCCAGTGGGGCCGATGGCAGGCCATGTGCGCTGGCGGCGTTGACGCGGACGTCAGTCAACGGTTTGTTAAGCTCTCGGGCCTGCTCGCGAATCTTGTGTTCCCTGCATGCCTTTCTCGTTGGAAATTCTGCTGGCGCTGCCATTTGTCATGGCCGCTGCCGCTGCGCTGCTCTGGCGCGCCTCCCGTTCGATCACTGCGTGGTTGGCTGCGGCCGCGCCGTTGGCCGGGCTGCTGGTGCTGGCGCTGTTGACGCCCGCGGTGCTGCGCGGCGAGGTGATTGCCAGCGATCACGCGTGGCTGCCGCAGATTGGCCTGATGTTCTCGCTGCGGCTCGATGGCCTGGCCTGGATGTTCGCACTGCTGGTGCTGGGCATCGGTGCGCTGGTGGTGCTGTACGCGCATTACTATTTGAGCCCACGCGATAGCGCGTCGCGTTTTTTTGCCTATCTCTTGCTGTTCATGGGCGCGATGCTCGGCATGGTGCTGTCGGGCAACCTGCTCTTGCTGATGGTGTTCTGGGAACTCACCAGCATCAGCTCGTTCCTGTTGATCGGTTTCTGGTCGCACCGCAAGGACGCGCGCGAAGGCGCACGCATGGCCTTTGTGCTGACTGCCGGCGGCGGCCTGTCGTTATTGGGCGGCGTGTTGATGATCGGCCGCATCGTGGGCAGTTTTCAGCTCGATGCCGTCCTGGCCGCCGGCGATGTGATCCGCGCCAGCCCGCTGTATCCGTACGCGCTGGGCCTGGTGTTGCTGGGCATCTTCACCAAGAGCGCGCAGTTCCCGTTCCACTTCTGGTTGCCGCACGCAATGGCGGCGCCCACGCCGGTGTCGGCGTATCTGCATTCGGCCACGATGGTGAAGGCCGGCGTATTTTTGCTGGCGCGTTTGCATCCGGCGCTGGCCGGTACCGATCTGTTTTTCTACACGGTGACCAGCATCGGCGCGATCACGGTGCTGTTGGGCGCATGGCACGCCATCTTTCAGCACGATCTCAAGGGCGTGCTGGCGTACTCGACCATTTCGCATCTGGGCCTGATCACGATGCTGTTCGGCCTGTCCACGCCGATGGCGGTGGTGGCCGGCGTGTTTCACCTCATCAACCATGCGGTCTTCAAAGCGTCGTTGTTCATGGCCGCCGGCATCATCGACCATGAGACCGGCACGCGCGACATGCGCAAGCTGGGCAATCTGCGCCGGTTGATGCCGGTGACCAGCGCGCTGGCCATCACCGCTTCGCTGGCCATGGCCGGCATTCCGCTGCTCAACGGCTTCTTGTCGAAGGAAATGTTCTTCGCGGTTGCGCTGGATACCGAAGCGCCGCAACTGATGCGCATCCTGGCCAGCACCGCTGCGCTGCTGGCCGGCCTGCTGGGCGTGGCGTACAGCCTGCGCTTCGTGCACGACACCTTCTTCGGCGAAGGCCCGCGCGCGCTGGACACCACGCCGCACGAGCCGCCGCGCTGGATGCGGATTCCGGTCGACGTGCTGGTACTTACCTGCGTGGCGGTGGGCATCGTGCCGGCATGGACAGTGGCGCCCGTATTGCGCGCCGGTGCCACCGCGATCTTGGGCGACCAGCTGCCCGACTACAGCCTGGCGCTGTGGCATGGCGTCAATTTGCCGCTGGCGATGAGCGTTGCCGGCATCGTCGGCGGTGCGTTGTTGTACGTGGCGCTGCGCCGCACGCTGGATCTGTATGCAATCCAGAACCGTTCGCCGGGCAAGGCACTGTTCCAATGGAACCTGCGTGCCTTGTTCAGTGCCACCGCACGCATGACCGACGCCGTCACCAACGGCAACCTGCAGCGCATGTTGATGCTGCTGGTGCTAAGCGCGGTCGTGGTGGCGCTGGTGCCGTTCCTGCAAGGCGGTGCATTGCCGCAATGGCCTGCACCCATGCCAATGCCGGCGCTGGGGTGGATGGTGTGGCTGTTGATGATCGCATGCGCCCTGGGCAGCCTGTTCCTGTACAAGCAGCGCCTGCTGGCGGTGCTGGTGCTCGGCGGCACCGGGCTGGCGGTCAGCCTGACGTTCGTGTTCTTGTCGGCGCCGGATCTGGCGCTGACGCAGTTGCTGGTGGAAATGGTCACGCTGGTGCTGATGCTGCTGGCGATGAACTACCTGCCCGAGCGCTCGTTGCCCGAACGTGCGCGGCTGCGCAAGATGCGTGATGCCGCAATTGCCATTGCCGGCGGTGCCGGTCTTGCGGCGTTGGCGTATACCTTGATGACGCAACCCAGCCATTCGGTCGCCGGCGAACTGCTGCAGCGCGCCTTGCCCGAAGCGTATGGGCGCAATGTGGTCAACGTAATTTTGGTGGATTTCCGGGGCTTCGATACCTTTGGCGAGATCACCGTCTTCGCCATCGCCGGGCTGGTGGTGCACGCCTTGCTGCGCCGCGCGCGCATGGCACCGGAGCGCACCATGCCGGGGCCGCCGATCAAGTTGCCGGTGCCGGCCGATCTGGCGCAGATCATGTTCCCGCTGACATTGACGGTGTCGCTGTTCCTGTTCCTGCGCGGGCACAACGCGCCGGGCGGCGGCTTCATTGCCGGGCTGGTGTTGGCGGTGCCATTGCTGATGCAGTACGTGATTCAGGGGACGGCCTCGGTGGAGTCGCGCTTTGGTTTCGACTACATCCGCCTGATCGGCATCGGCTTGTTGTGCGCGCTGATCAGCGGCGCCGGCTCGCTGGTGTTCGGGCTGCCGTTCCTGAGCAGCGGACATCTGGAAATTCCGCTGCCGCTATTGGGCGAGCTGGAACTGGCCAGTGCGCTGGGCTTCGATACCGGCGTGTACCTGGTGGTGTTCGGTGCGGCAATGTTGATGCTGTCGATGATGGGCACGATCAAGCCCTCGCGTACGCGCAGTTCGCAGCGCGGCGAGATCGACCCCACCCAACGTTCGACACGCACCGCGGAGCAGCATTGATGGAATTGGCAGTGGCAAGCGCGATCGGCGTCCTCACCGCACTGGCGATCTATCTGCTGCTGCGCGCGCGCAGCTTCGATGTGATCCTGGGCATGACATTCCTGTCGTATGCGACCAATCTGCTGATCTTTGCCGGTGGGCGCTTGCGCAGTGGCCAGGCGCCGGTGTTGCGCGACGGCGTGCCGGCCGAGCTGATGCATCACACCGATCCGCTCCCGCAGGCCTTGGTGCTGACCGCCATCGTGATCGCGTTTGCGATGACCGCGGTGAGCCTGGTGCTGGCGATCCGCAGCCGTAGCGACAATGGCAGCGACCATGTGGATGCGCACGAAGATGCCGCGACCGGCACGGATACGCGGCAGGCCCGGCGATGAACCATCTGCTGATCCTGCCCATCCTGATCCCGATGCTGGGCGCGTCGGCATCGTTGTTCGTCGAGCACCGCCGCTATGGGCCGCGCGTGCAGCGCAGCGTGGCGTGGGTCAGCATCGCCTTGTTGGCCGCGGCGGTCATCGCCCTGTTCGCACGCGCGGCCGACGGCCGGATCCTGGTCTATCTGCTCGGCGACTGGCCGGCGCGCATCGGCATCGTGCTGATGGGCGACCGCTTGTCGGCGTGGATGCTGCTGACGACCTTGATCCTGGGCTCGGCGTGCCTGCTGCATGCATGCGCAGGCTGGGACCGGCGCGCACCGCATTTCCATGCATTGTTTCAGTTCCAGTTGATGGGCTTGAACGGCGCATTCCTGACCGGCGACATCTTCAACCTGTTCGTGTTCTTCGAGGTGATGCTCATCGCCTCCTACGGCCTGCTGCTCAGCGGCGGGCGCGGGTTGCAGATGCGGGTGGGCCTGCATTACGTGGTGTTCAACGTGTGTGCGTCGACGTTGTTCCTGATTGCGCTGGGCCTGCTGTTCGGTGTTTTCGGCACGCTCAACATGGCCGAGCTGTCGCAGCGCATTGCCGATCTGCCGGCGCAGGACCTGCCGTTGGCAAAGGCCGCGCTGGGCTTGTTGCTGCTGGTGTTCTGCAGCAAGGCCGCATTGCTGCCGCTGTATCTGTGGCTACCGGAAACCTATTCGCGTGCGCCGGCGGCGGTGGCTGCATTGTTCGCCATCATGACCAAGGTGGGGTTATACGCAGCGCTGCGGGTATCGTCGTTGTGGTTCGGTGCCGGTGCCGGCGCGCTGCACGGCTTCGGTCGCCACGCGCTGTTGTGGCTGGGCATCGCGACGCTGCTGATGGCCGCGTTCGGGGTGATGGCCGCATCGCGGCTGCGGGTGATGGTGTCGTACCTGGTGGTGTTTTCGGCAGCGACCTTGTTCATCGCGTTTTCGCTGGACGATGCCGGCGCACTGGGCGCGGGACTGTATTACCTGCCGCACAGCAGCTTTGTCGCCGCTGCGTTGTTCATGGTCTCTGACCTGATCCGCCGTCGCCGCGGCAGTGCCAGCGACCGCAAGGAAGTGGTGGCGCCGCTGCCGGGGCGGGCCATTCCGGGCACGATGTTCATGATTGCCGCGGTGGCGGTGGCCGGGTTGCCGCCACTCTCCGGATTTCTGGCCAAGGCCGCATTGCTGCAACACGTGCCTGAAGGGCTGGTGGGACCGGTGTGGATCGCGGTGCTCGGCAGTAGCCTGCTGATGGTGATCGGCCTCACCCGCGCCGGCGTACGGTTGTTCTGGCGGGTGCCGGCGGCGGCGGAAAATGCGCCGGAACTGCAGCCGCCGCGACGTGGCCGCATGCGTCCGGTGGAGACCGCCGCCACGGTGCTGTTGCTGAGCGGGCTGGTTGCGATGACCGGCGCCGCAGGTCCCCTGATGCATTACACCGATGCGGCCGCTGCGCAGTTGCGCGACCCCGGCGCGTATGTTGACCAGGTCCGCGCCACCACGCCGCAACGGAGGCAGCCATGAACACACGTCTGCCACTGCGTCGCCGCCTGTTTCCCTCGCCGCCCTTGAGCGTGACGGTCTTCGTGTTCTGGCTGCTGCTCAGCGATAGCTTCGGCCTGCAGCAATGGGTCCTGGGCATGCTGCTGGGCGTGGTGGTACCGATCTTTGCAGCGCGGCTGGACCGCGAGTTCGCACAGATCGGCTCGCTGCGCTCGGTGCCACGCATGCTGCTGGTGGCCGCAGGCGACATCGTGCGCTCCAACATCAAGGTCGCTGCGCAGGTGCTCGGGCCAGAATCGCGTATCCATCCCGGTTTCATCTGGGTGCCGCTGGACATCGCCAACATCCACGGCATTGCTGCGTTGACCAGCATGATCACGTTGACACCGGGAACCGTCTCGGCCGCGCTGTCGGACGACCGCAAATATCTGCTGGTGCACGTGCTGCATCTGGACGATCCGCAGGCCTTGATTGCCGAGATCAAGACCCGCTACGAAAAGCCCCTGATGGAGATCTTTCCATGACCGGCCACATGTTCATCGAATCGACCATCGTGATCTGCATGCACGCGGTGGGCCTGGCCATCCTGATGGCTTTGTGGCGGCTGCTGCGCGGGCCGACCGTGCCAGACCGCATCCTGGCGCTGGACACACTCTCGGTCACCGCCATTGCCGAATTGATGCTGCTGGGCATGTACCTGGATTCGCCGATCTACTTCGAGGCGGCCCTGGTCATTGCGATGCTTGGCTTCGGTAGCACCGTGGTACTGAGCAAGTACGTGTTGCGGCGGAGTATCGTCGAATGATCGCCCTCACCGAATATTTGCTCAGCGCCTTGCTGCTGGCGGGCACGTTTTTCATCCTGATCGGCGCTTTCGGTCTGGTGAAGCTGTCGGACTTTTTCAAGCGCCTGCATGCACCGACCAAGGCCAGCACGCTGGGCGTGGGCTGCGTGTTGCTGGCTTCGGTGGGCTACCACCTGTTTCTCGGCGTGGACCCGCAGCCGCGCGAATTGCTGATCACCGTGTTCCTGTTCATCACCGCACCGATCAGCGCGCACTTGATGGCCAAGGCAGCGCTGTCGCTGATGATGGAAAACCGCCCGGAAGTACCGAACCACGGCGACGCGCAGCAGGAAGGATTGCCGCAGGTCAAAGGCGATCTTGGCGAGAACGAAGAAACCGAGAAGCAGCATCCGGGGCCTGCGTCCGAGGGTGGCTAAGGCGTTGCTGCCCGGCGTGGCGTGTTTGCCGATCAGGTCCGGTTGCTGCTCAGAGCCTTCTCAACGGCGCAACTGGCTGAGCCGGTCGCCGGCACATGGGGCATCGACTCACGAGCGCTCACTTCGTGCGTTCGCCAACCACAGATGGGCATGCAACTGCAGTGTGGCGCGACTCAACAACCACGCGCGGCGCTGCGCCACCGTTGCGCAAAGCGATTCTGCGACCGCCCACCATCGCTAACCGGCGCGACGCATGGGCCGCAGCAGGAATGACACACCCTCCGCTAGCGCAGGATACAAACGCCTGCGCAAGACGACACCACCATCGCACACCTCGCATGTCAGCCGCAGCCTTCGACGTAATCCACCTGCGGCGGCTTGCCCACGCGCCAGCTGGTGACTTTGCCGTCTGCATCGGTCTCGAATACCAGCGCGGTCTGCGTGGCAGCGTCGGGTAGACGCAGCGTCAGCGCGCCTGGAATGTACTTATGCGGCTGCTCGGTCAGGCCGTCGGGGTACAACGCACGCAGCTGCGCCAATGTCATGCCGACCTTGCCGCCGCCCGGCGCCGTCTCTTTCGCTTCGTTGGTCTGCAAGCGCACCAATTGCCCGCCTTCGAACATGAAGCCCAAGCGACGCGGATCGCTGGCCCACCGTGGGCGCAGCAGGTAACAGCCATTATCGGGTGCCGCTTCGCCCTGCAAATCGCCACCCCAGGCAGCCCGCGCCTGGCTGGCATCCATCCCAAAGCGCAAGTCGCCATAGCCATCCATGCGCGCAAGCGCAGCGGGGTCCTGCTGGGTGCGCGGTGGAAATGTGCCAGCTGGCGCCGTGGCCGGCGGGACAGTGGCCGCCGGTTGATCGTCAGCGGCCGCAACCGGTACGTGCTCGGCGTTGGCGGGCGCGGCCGGCGCGGGCGATTGGTCGGCGCGGTTGCAGCTGGTCAGTACGAGCAATGCGCTCATCAGGCCCAATAGTCTGTATGTCATCTGCGCGTTTCCTAGAGTTGCAGTACAGCGTACACAGCCACCATCGCGAGCATGTGCAGAGCGTGGCCACACACCGTCGCCGCCATGTCATCGGCGCTTCATTGGCGGGCGTCACGCTATTGGCTTCGCAGGACCGCCGCCATGATCCCACGCAAGACCGAGCTCGCCCTAACCACGTTGCAATCGCACCGCAGCCCGCTGACGCTGCTGCAACGGCGCGCGTTGATCCTGGCCGACGGCCAGCGCGATCTGGCCACGCTCGCCACGCTGCTGGGCGGCGACGGCACCGGCTTGGTGCAGAGCCTGTGCGCGATGGGGTATCTGGATCTTGGACCCGCTGCATGCGGTGCTGCGGGTCAAACGCGCACGGCAGCCACTGCCGCGCTGCCCGATGTGCACGAAGCACCCGTGGCCCTACCGGACGCAGGACCCAGCGAAGAAGAGCTGCGGCGCCTGCGTCGCCGTGCAGCGACCAATGCACGCCTGTACTTGCTCGATATCCTGCAGTTGCAACGCAATGCCCTTGCCGCTGCGCTGCATCGGCAACTGCACGCCGCGCGCGACGACGATCAGATCCGCACGACCATCGCCGAGGCGTTGCACGCGCTGCCGCAGATCACCTCGGCGAGCTACGCCGAACGCGTCCGCACACGGATCGGCGAGCTGCTGCCGGAGACCTTGCAAGCCGCGTGATATGGCAGTGGTGGCCAGCGCGCGCCGACCGGCTCTTGCCGAGTCGCTCAACATGCGCAGGGGCTGGAGCCGAGCGCCGCATCACCGCAACGCCAGCAGCCCGCGCACCCACCGCTCGCATCACATCGCTGGCGCGCAGACAGAGCAGCTGCAGTCCGGCTTGGGAGCGTCGGACAACCTGCCGCTCAGCCGCGAGGTGCAGGCGGCTGGCACTCGGGGCAGGCATCTGGCCGCCCTCCACTCCAGGCACCGTGTGCCTGAGCATCGTCCGCACCATCTGCCAATTGCTTGCGAGGTCTTGGCCGCGCGCTAGGTTGCGTCTTCCGTTGTCGGCGGTTGAAACGCAGCGCGCAATCCGGACCAGCACTGCTGGTAATCGGCTTGCCGATGGGCGGCGTTCAATGCCTGCTGCGTAGGGCGCAACACCGCGCGCGTTTCGAACATGAAGGCCATGGTGTCGGCGATCACGTCCGGGCGCGTGAGATCTGCCTGTGACGCCTTGTCGAAGGTGGCCGCATCCGGGCCGTGCCCGCTCATGCAGTTATGCAACGAGGCGCCACCGGGCGCGAAGCCTTCGGCCTTGGCATCGTAGACGCCATGCACCAGGCCCATGAATTCGCTGGCGACGTTGCGATGGAACCACGGCGGGCGGAAGGTGTGCTGTGCCACCAGCCAACGCGGCGGGAAAATCGCAAAATCCATGTTCGCCGTCCCGTGCGTGTCGCTGGGCGAGGTCAGCACGGTGAAGATGCTGGGATCGGGATGATCGAAACTGATCGAGCCGATGGTGTTGAAGCGACGCAGGTCGTAACGATAAGGCGCGTAATTGCCGTGCCAGGCGACGACATCCAGCGGCGAGTGACCGATGTCGGCACGCCAGAGATGGCCCTGGAATTTGGCCACCAGTTCGAACCTGCCTTCGCGTTGTTCGAAGGCGGCGCGAGGGGTCTGGAAATCGCGCGGATTGGCCAGGCCATTGGCGCCGATCGGTCCCAGCTCCGGCAGGCGCAACAGGCCGCCGAAGTTTTCGCAGACGTAGCCACGCGCTTCACTATCGAGCAGTTCCACCCGGAAACGCAAACCGCGCGGTATCACGCCGATCTGTTGCGGCTCCAGTTCGAGCACGCCCAGTTCGGTGCAGACCCGCAACCGGCCGAGCTGCGGCACCAGCAGCAGCTCGCCGTCGGCGTTGTAGAAGAAACGATCGCGCATGGAGGCGTTGGCCGCATACAGATGCACGGCCACGCCGGTCATCGCCTCCGGGCTGCCATTGCCGGCCATGGTGTACAGGCCATCGACGAAATCGGTGCGCGTGGCCGGCAACGGCAACGGACTCCAGCGCATCTGGTCCGGCGGCACCGGGCCGCCGCCGAAATCGTTGTGGAGCCGAGACTGCTCGATCAGCGAGAAACGCCCATGCACCGCTGCAGGACGAATGCGGTACAGCCAGCTGCGCCGGTTCTCGCCGCGTGGCGCGGTGAAGGCGGTGCCGGACAACTGCTCGGCGTACAGGCCATGCGCCACGCGCTGCGGTGAGTTCTGCCCGACCGGCAGACTGCCGGCCACCGCCTCGGTTGCGAACTCATTGCCGAAGCCGGTCATGTAGGAAGTCTGGTCATGCATGGGCATGGGCTCTTCGGTTGCGGCACCACCGTTGCAGGGAGGTGCGATGTTAGAGAAACGCAATGTTCAAGCCCCTCTCCCACCGGGAGGGGGGTTGGGGTGAGGGTACGGCGTCGCGACTATCGTGAAGATCGCCTCAACCACAGCATCCAGCGAAAGCAGCACATCGTTATTCCAAAAGCGCAGCACGATCCAGCCTTTCGATTGAAGCCACCGCGTCCTTGCCTGATCGAAGGATGCCTGATGCTGCGATCCGTCCAACTCAACAATCACCTTAGCTTCAATGCAACAAAAGTCTGCGATGTACGGTGCAATCGGATGTTGCCTTCGGAACTTGAAGCCTTGGAGCTGATTCCCACGCGGACGGCGCCAAAGTGCACGCTCTGCCTCGGTCATGTGGCGACGCGATGCACGGGCGTGGGCACGGGTGACGGTAGGCAATGGCGGTTTGATTTTCATCGCTCCACCGTACCCTCACCCCAACCCCTCTCCCGTGGGGAGAGGGGCTTCAAGCACGTCCGTTTTCATGAGCTTTTCTTATCAGACAGCCTGGTCTTGCTGAGGTGGCGCTCGAGGGTCTTGCTCCAAGCGAATCCCGAATCCCGAATCACCAATACCCAATCCCCGCCCTCAAAGCACCCCGCGCTTGATCTGATCGCGCTCGATGCTTTCGAACAACGCCTGGAAATTGCCTTCGCCAAAGCCTTCGTTGCCCTTGCGCTGGATGATCTCGAAGAAGATCGGGCCGATGCAGTTGGTGGTGAAGATCTGCAGCAGCTTGCGCTGCTTGGTATCGGGGTCGGCGTCGATCAGGATCTTGTTGCGGCGCAGGCGTTCGACATCTTCGCCATGCGCGGGGATGCGCAGGTCCACCACATCGAAATACGTGTCCGGCGTATCCAGGAAACTCACGCCGGCGGTGCGCATCTTTTCCACGCTGGTATAGATGTCGTCGGTAAAACAGGCGATGTGCTGGATGCCTTCGCCCTGATACGCGTCCAGATACTCGTTGATCTGGCTCTTGGGGTCGGAGGATTCGTTGAGCGGGATGCGCACGATGCCGTCCGGCGCGGTCATCGCCTTGGACACCAGGCCGGTCTTGGCGCCCTTGATGTCGAAATAGCGGATCTCGCGGAAGTTGAACAGACGCTCGTAATAGTCCGACCAGCGCTGCATGTTGCCGAAATACAGGTTGTGGGTCAGGTGGTCGATGAAGGTCAGTCCGAAGCCGGCCGGGTGCTGGTCGGCACCGTCGATCGGCTCGAAATCGGCGTCGTAGATACTGCCGGCCTCGCCGTAACGGTCCACCAGGTACAGCATGCAATCGCCGATCCCCTTGACCACCGGCGCCGGAACCGCGCGGGTGTCGGGCTTGTTCTGCACGGCTTCACCGCCGTTGCCCAGCACCGTCTGCAGCACGGTCTCGGACGGGGTGCGGAAGCGGATGGCAAAGCCGCAGGCGCAGGGGCCGTGCGCGGCGGCGAAATCGGCAGCGAACGAATCAGGATCTTCGTTGAGCAGGAAGTTGACCCCGCCCTGGCGATAGACGGTAATGGGGCGGCTGCGGTGACGCAGCACCGCGCTGAAGCCCATCTTGCGGAAATAATCGTGCAGCTGCTCCCCCTGGCCGGCCGGTGCGGCGAATTCGACGAACTCGAAGCCGTCGATGCCCATCGGATTGTCGAAGGTGGTGACCTGCATGCCAGGATCGGGGCGGGTTGCAGTGGTGTTCGGTTGTGCGCTCATCTTCGTTTCTCCACGCTTAGGGGGCCGCAGGGCTATGCGGAGTAGCAGAAGACCCGCGAGAATGCGCAGGCCACCCTCGGTTTGTAGTTGCAAATGAAACCAAAATCAAGACACAGTGCAACATGAGCGATCTCGACAGCCCCCATCCGCCGCAATATCCCGTGCTGCTCAACCTCGAGCAGTTCCTGCCGTATCGCCTGAGCGTGCTGTCCAACCGTATCAGCAGCAACATCGCCAAGGTATACGGCGATCGTTACGGCATGGCGATTCCCGAGTGGCGGGTGATCACGATCCTGGCGCTGTATCCGGGTTCCTCGGCCAGCGAGGTCTCCGACCGCACGGCGATGGACAAGGTGGCAGTCAGCCGCGCCGTGGCGCGCCTGCTGGAGCGCGGCTTCATCCGCCGCGAGACCCATGGCGACGATCGCCGCCGCTCGATGCTGGCGTTGTCGCCGGCCGGGCGGCAGGTCTACGAGACCGTCGCGCCGCTGGTCAACGAGATGGAACAACGGCTGATGTCGGTGTTCAGCACCGAAGAACAGCAGGTCCTGGAAACGCTGATCGACCGGCTGGCCAAGGACGGGCTGCCGCGCATGGCCAGCAAGGACTGAGCAGCGCTACGCCGGGAGCCAATGCGTGGTGCCTTGGCGCCGCCCAGGATCGGATCCGGTTGCAATCGGCGCTGGCGCAGCACTGGCCTGGATGCCGTGCCGCGGCGCTGTCGCGCGATTTCGATAGATTGTCGGCGCGCTCGGAAACGACTGTTCGCTGGCTCGCAAATCGCGCATTGACGCAGCGCATCGCATGCCGGTGTGGCTGCCGTCGCCAGCAAGGCCTCATCACATCGCGCCAGGGCTGCGCGCGTGGAAGTCACAGGCTGAGTTCGCGCCGGGCGATAGCCATCGGCACGATGCAAATAAAAACCCCCGCAGCAATGCGGGGGTTTTTGTGTGACGCGTTCGCCCAGCATCAGGCCTGCGGTGGCGCCCACTGCTTGAGGAAATCGAACAGCTTCTTGCGGTCGAAACCCTCGCCCTTGCGCAGCTCCGGGCCGGACTGCGTGGTCAGCAGCTTGCCGTCGCTGTCCAGCACCAGCAGCGACGGGGCGTCGTTGAGCTGGGCGAACGCCGACAGGAAGGCAGCGTTCTCGTTGGCTGCATCGCGGTTGACCTTGACCACCACGAAGTGCGCGTCGCGGAAGCTGCGCAGTTCCGCATCGCCGCCCATCAACTCGTCCAGCGCCTTGCAGGGCTCGCAAGCGGCATTGCCGACATTGAGCACGATGCGCTTGCCGCCGCGCTTGGCCTCGACCTTGGCCGTCTCCAGATCGGCCGCCGGATCGCGCGAGGGGTCGTATTGCGCATTGAGCGCAGCGGCCGCGGCGATGTCGGCCGCGGTCGGCGTGTTGCCCGAAGACACCGGCTGGCTGGGATCGGCGCTGGGCGGCTTCTGCATCGAGGTATCCAACGGCTTGGGCGCCTCCTGCGGGCTGCTGGTCTGCCCGCAGGCGCTCAACAGACCGGTCAGCAGCAGGCCACAGACAAGGGGTTTGATCGGCATCGCTGTTCTCCTCACTTCACACCATGCATCAATTTATTGATCAGCGGCGCGATCAGGAACAGCAACGCGCCGGCGCCCACCAGCGCCCAGAACCCGAACGTATACCCACCCAGCGCCGAGGACACGCTCATGCCTTCGTTTCCGCTGACATGGCCGGCGAAAATGCCCGACAGGTTGTTGCCGATGCCGGTGGACAAAAACCAGCCACCCATGCCGAAACCGACCAGGCGTACCGGGGCCAGCTTGGTCACCATCGACAGGCCGATCGGCGACAGGCACAGCTCGCCGACCGACTGGATGACGTAGACCATGAACAAGGTCCAGAACGGAATCTTGCCGGCGTCGTTGACCAGGCTGGACAGCGCAAACATCAGCAGCAGGAAGGCCAGGCCGTTGAACAGCAGGCCCAGGCCGAACTTGCGCGGAATCGACGGATTGAAGCGGCCGGACTTGACCCAGATCCACGCGATGACCGGTGCCAGCGCAATGATGGCGATGGAGTTCACCGACTGGAACCACGCGGTGGGGAAGGTCCAGCTGCCGAAATTGCGGTTGACGATGTTGTCGGCCAGGAAGGTGAACGAGCTGCCGGCCTGTTCGAAGAACATCCAGAACAGCACGTTGAAGGCGAAGATGATCAGCATCGCGATCACCTTGTCGCGCTGTACCTTGCCTTCACGGATGCCTTCCACCAGCAGCATCACCGACAGGCCGATGAACAGCACCGTCAGCACGATCTGCAACACGTCCGCACCGACGGCGAGCAGGAAGTACACGCCTGGAATCGCCAGCAGGCAGCCCACCAGCACCATCAGCACGCGGCCCATGCCCTGCGCGTTGGGCGCCGGTGCGCCGATGCCCTTGAGCTGGACGCGGCCGAACCAGAACCACACCAGGCTGATCAGCATGCCCACGCCGGAAGCCATGAACACCATCTTGTAGGACGGCATGACTTCAGTGCCGAAGACCTTTTCGGCCAGCAACTGGGTCAACACCGGCGAGATCATCGCGCCCAGGTTGATGCCCATGTAGAAGATGGTGAAGCCGCTGTCGCGGCGCGGATCGGCCACCGAATACAGCTTGCCGACCATGGTGGAAATGTTCGGTTTGAACAGCCCGTTGCCGACCACCACGGTGGCCAGGCCGATCTCGAACATGGTGTGGTCGGGAATGGCGATCAGGAACAGGCCGGTCGCCATGACGGCCGCCCCGACCAGGATGGAGCGCTGGTAACCGAGCACGCGGTCGGCCACGTAGCCGCCGAAGATCGCCGCCGCGTACACCAGCGCCAGGTAGGCGCCATAGGTCCGCCCCGCCGGCGCCTGGCCGGTGGCATCGCCATTGAAGAACTGCGCCACGATGTACAGCACCAGCGCCCAGCGAATGCCGTAGAACGCAAAGCGTTCCCAGAATTCGGTCATGAACAGCAGCCACAACGGCCGGGGGTGGCCGAGCAACGTGGGGAACTCGGGAGGCGCCGGCGGCTGCGGCGGTGTGGAGGCGGATGTCGGCGCGGTCGCGTCAACGCTCATAGAGGTCCCTTGCGTATTCAGTGATGGCTGGGTGCACCGAGGCGAGCCCGGGCGACGCGCGAGGATCACTTAGACGTCATGTACGCGTCAAATTCGCCGGAGTCAGCTGCCTGATGGCCGTGGGTGGAGTTGGCGGAATTTGGCCGCGTGCTGGGGCACCAGGGGCCGGCGTGAGATCGCGCCGGCCCTGTTCCGAAAGCACAAGCGCTTGCGTGCGCTTGCCTTGCCCTTGCGCATGCCTGGCCTTGCTCAGCCCTGCGCGGCGTCCGGGGCGCCTTGCGGGGGGCGGCCGTCCACGCCCACCGAGGTGCGCACGTCGAACAGTTCCGGGAAGAACGTCAGCGCCAGCGCCTGCTGCAGGAAGCCGACGCCGCTGGAGCCGCCGGTGCCGCGCTTGAAGCCGATCACCCGCATCACCGTGCGCATGTGGCGGAAGCGCCACAGCTGGAACTGGGTTTCCACATCCACCAGGTCCTCGCACAGCGCGTACTCGCGCCAGTAGCGGTCGGTGTTTTCGTAGATGCGCTCGAAGACCGGCCGCAGGCTGTCGTCGGCCACGTGTGCGGCGGTCCAGTCGCGGGCCTGGTAGTGCTGCGGAATCGCGTGACCGAAGCGCGCCAGATAGCGCAGGAACTCCTCGTACAGGCTGGGTGCTTCCAGCGCCTCGCGCAGCCGCGCCTGGCCGTGCGGGTCGTAGGCGAACACCTGCAGCATCTGCGGGTTCTTGTTGCCGAGCAGGAACTCGATGTAGCGGTATTGCAGCGACTGGAAGCCCGACGACGGCCCCAGCACGTCGCGAAACCCCATGTACTCGCTCGGGGTGAGCGTTTCCAGCACCGACCACTGCTCGGTCAGTTGCCGCAGGACCTGCTTGCTGCGCGCCAGCACCTTGCGGCATTGCCAGACTTCGTCGCGCTGCAGATGCACGATGGCCGCGCGCAACTCGTGCGCCAGCAGCTTCAGCCACAGCTCGGAGGTCTGGTGCTGGATGATGAACAGCATTTCATCGTGATGCGCCGGCTCGGACAGGGGCTGCTGCGCAGACAGCAGTTGATCCAGCCGCAGATACCCGCCGTAGGTCAGCCGCCCCTCCAGGTCGGTGTGGATGCCAGGTTCCAGGTCACGCAGGTTCTTGTCGACGGGCATGGCATCGCGCTGAAGATCGGGCCACGCAGGGTAACGCAGCGGCCGGGATTCGGGATTCGGGATTCGGGATTGGCGGATGGCGGATGGCGAAGCGTATTGGCCCACGGCTATCGCCGGCCCTGGCTGGCTGCTTGCAGCCCTGGCGGGATTGCCTGAGTGGATCGGGGCCAGCGAGATATGTGCGCAGGTGCCTCGTAGAAAATCCGTATGCACGATTGGCACGCCCGGGCCTCAGTGTCGAGCCCGCTTCCTTCAGCTTTGAACCACTTGGCAGGCGCCCGGTGCGGTCTCAGCCACTGCGCCGCTGTCACCATATCGTCAACCTAGGTCTGCAAATTCATGCAGAATCGAACGGCGCTGCCGGCCAGGGACGTGGCCGGACCAGGGGAGCGTTTCACGTCTCAAGGATCAGGGGACTCTCATCTCATGCATGTGTTGCAGCGTCGTGCAGCCGTATTTCTGTGTGCGCTGGCCGTGGCCGGCCACGCCAATGCCCAGGTCGTCATCAGCCAGGTCTACGGCGGTGGCGGCAATAGCGGCGCCACCCTCCGCAGCGATTTCATCGAGCTGCACAACATCGGCGGTGCCCCGGTCAGCCTGGATGGCTGGTCGGTGCAGTACGCCTCCGCGGCCGGCAGCAGCTGGCAGGTCACCCCGCTGGCGGGCACTGTCCCGGCCGGCGGCTATTACCTGATCAAGCAGGCCGACGGCAGCGGCGGCAGCGTGGCGCTGCCCACGCCCGATGCCATCGGCACGCTGGCCATGAGCGGCACCGCCGGCAAGGTGGCGCTGAGCAATAGCGCCTCCGCGTTGAGCGGCACCTGCCCCACCGGCAATGCCGATCTGGTCGGCTATGGCAGCACGGCCAGCTGCGCCGAAGGCAATGCGCCCACGCCGGCCCCCAGCAACACGCTGGCGGTGCTGCGCGGCAACGACGGTTGCACCGATACCGACAACAACGCCGCCGACTTCGCCACCGGCGCGCCTGCCCCGCGCAATGCCGCCAGCCCCGCGCGCCTGTGCAGCGGCGGCGGCCAGCCGGTCGCCACGCTGGCCGATGTCAGCCAGGCCGAAGGCAATGCCGGCACCCGCAGCTTGGTATTCACCCTGAGCCTGAGCCAGCCGGCCGGTGCGGGCGGGGTGAGCTTCACCGCCGCCACCGTCGATGGCACCGCCACCGCCGGCAGCGACTATGTCGCCCTGCCCGCCACCAGCCTGCGCATCGCCGCTGGCGAACGCAGCGCCACCATTTCCGTCGATGTCCTGGGCGACACCACGCCGGAGCCGGATGAAAGCTTCCGGCTGCAGATCAGCGGCCTCACCGGCGCGCTGCCGGCCACGCTGAGCGCCACCGGCACCATCCTCAACGACGACTTCAGTCTGTTGCCGATCCACGCCATCCAGGGCAAGGGTACGCGCTCGCCGCTGGAGGGCCAGGTGGTGGCCACCTCGGGCATCGTGACGGCACGCCGCAGCGCCGGGTTCTTCCTGCAGGCACCCGATAGCGAAGCCGACGCCGACCCGTCCACCTCCGAAGGCGTGTACGTCTACACCGGCAGCCCACCGCCGGAGGCGGCCGCCATCGGCAACCGGGTGCGCGTGCAGGGCACGGTGATCGAATACGTGCCCACCGCCGACCCCACCCAGCCACCGCTCACCGAGATCGGCGGCAGCCTGACCGTGCTGGCCGATTCCACCGGCAACCCGTTGCCGATGCCGGTGGCGTTGAGCGCGAACTTCCCCAACCCCAACGGTGCCTTCGATCAGCTCGAAGCGCTGGAAGGCATGCGTGTGGCCGCCGCCAGCCTCACCGTCAATACCCCCACCGGCGGCAGCGTCAACGAGACCAACGCCACGGCGACCAGCAATGGCGTCTTCCATGCCGTGGTCACCGGCGTGCCGCGCGCCTACCGCGAGCCGGGCGTGCAGTTGCCCGACCCGCTGCCGGCCGGCTCGCCTGCCGGCGTGCCGCGCTGGAATACCAATCCCGAAGTGATCGCGGTCGGCAGTGCCGGCGTCGGCGCCGAGCGGCTGGATCTGGCCTCCGGCTGCCAGGTGCTCGATGTGGTCGGCCCGCTGGATTACAGCTTCCGCCGCTACACGCTGTATCCGGAACGCACCCCGCAGGTGAGCTGCAACGGTGCCGACCAACCGCGCCCGGCACCGGTACCGCAGGCCGACGACGTGGCCGTGGCGACCTACAACATGGAGCGCTTCTTCGACGACCAGAACGACCCGGCGATCGGCGAACCGGTGCTCACGCCGGCCGCCTTCCAGGCCCGCCTCAACAAGGCCTCGCTGGCGATCCGCAACTACCTGCACACGCCCGACATCCTGGGCACGGTGGAAGTGGAAAACCTCAGCGTGCTGCAGACGCTGGCCGCACGCGTCAACGCCGATGCGGTGGCCGCCGGCCAGCAGGATCCCAAGTACGTGGCGTACCTGCAGGAAGGCAACGACGTGGGCGGCATCGACGTCGGTTTCCTGGTCAAGACCGCACAGATCGCCGGCGGCGTGGCGCGCGTGGAAGTGCTCTCGATCGCTCAGGAAGGCAAGACCACCACCTGGACCGAGCCGGGTGGCGGCGTGAGCCTGCTCAACGACCGCCCGCCGCTGGTACTCACCGCCAACGTGCACCAGGCCGACGGCCGCGTGCTGCCGCTGACCGCCATCGTGGTGCATCAGCGTTCGCTCAACGGCGCCGAAACCGACGATGCCGCCGGCATGCGCATCCGCGCCAAGCGCCAGGCGCAGGCCGAGTATCTGGCGCGCCTGCTGCAAACGCGTCAGCAATTGAATCCCGACGAAAAAGTGCTGGTCATGGGCGACTTCAACGCCTTCGAATTCAACGACGGCTATGTGGATGCGGTGGGCACCGTCACCGGCAAACCGGCGCCGGATGCGCAGACCGTGGTGGGCGGCGATGGCACCGATCTGGTCAACCCGGATTACACCGACCTGACCTGGTTCAACACGCCCGACCAGAGCTACTCGTACGCCTTCGACGGCAACGTGCAGTCGCTGGATCACATCCTGGCCAACGATGCGCTGATGCGCGCGCCGCAGATCGCCTCGCTGTCGGTGGGCCACGCGCGCATCAATGCCGACTTCCCCGGCACCGCGCGTAACGATGCCAATACGCCGACGCGGCTGTCCGATCACGATCCCACCGTGGTGCTGTTGCGCATGACCAAACAGGTCAATGCGGACCTGGGCGTGGCGGTCACTGCTGCGCGTGATCAGGTCACCGAAGGCGAGCGCATCGATTTCAGTGTGGACGTCGAAAACCGCGGCCCCGACAGTGCGGCGTTCGCTGCGGTTGCCTTGGCGTTCGATGCCGCAGTGAGCCCATGCGTCACCGCCGCACCTGGCTGGGTGTGCCAACCGCCGCAGACCGGCACCCAGACGGTGGTCACCTGCACCATTGCAGCGTTGGCAGCCGGTAACGCGCAGAACTTCTCGGTGCAGGTGGAGGCGGATGCGGCATTGGCCGGACGGACGTTGACCCTGGCTGCATCGGCGGCTTCGCAAACCCCCGATCCGCAGTCGGGCAACGACACCGATGCGGCCAGCGTGACGGTACAGGCGCAACCCCGCAGCGACCTGGCGGTACGTTTCGACGGCCCAAGCAGCCTGCCGACCACCGCCTTCAGCGCCACCTACCGCGTGCTGGTGAGCAATGTCGGCGCCGCACCGGCGCAAGGCTCCGGCCTGGTGATCGAAGGCAACACGGTGTCGGCGTTGTCGCAATTGGTACCGCCGCAAGGCTGGCGTTGCGACAAGCAGACCCAATCGCTGCGTCGGGCCCGCTTCGTCTGCAGCACCGCCGCGGTGGTACTGCCCGGCGCGCAGGCAACTTTCCAGTTGACCGTCGCTGCCAGGCCCATCCCGGCCGACGGCGCGGTGCGGGTGCAGGCCACGGCCACCTCGCGTTCGCCCGATGCCAACCCAGCCGACAACACTGCGCTGATCGTCACGCCGATCGGCGGAGGTGATGGGCGCCGCTGATCGCAGTGCAACACGTCGCAGTTCTCTACTGCGACAAAGGGCGCGGCCTGGTCCGCGCCCTTTTTTTTGTGCAAGCCAGCATGATTGTCTGCTGCGGTGCAGGACAGCGTTTTGCTTCGCCGTCCTTAACATGGCAACTCATATCATTTGAAACTTCTTGATGAAGGTGTCGTCGCAATGAGCGTAGCCGCGCAGTTCCAGATCGACTATCTGCAATACATGGACGCGGACGGCCAATGGGTCCGCGACGACCTTCCGGCCGACGCCGCCAACCCGCAACAGCTGCTCGCCCTGTTCAAGCGCATGTTGTTCGTGCGCACCTTCGACACCAAGTCAGTGGCCCTGCAGCGCACCGGCAAGCTGGGCACCTACGCGGCCTGCATCGGCCACGAAGCCACGCATGTGGGCATCGGCGCTTCGATGCGCAGCGGCGATGTGTTCGCGCCCAGCTACCGCGAATACGGCACCATGTTCGAACGCGGCGTGCGCCCGCGCGATGTGCTGCTGTACTGGGGCGGCGACGAGCGCGGCAGCGACTATCCGCGCGATGCCGATGCGGCGATCGACTTCCCGATCTGCGTGCCCATTTCCACCCAGTGCCTGCACGCCGCCGGCTCGGCGCTGTCGTTCAAGCTGCAGGGCAAACCGCAGGTTGCGGTGGCCTGCTGCGGCGACGGTGGCAGCTCCAAGACCGACTTCTATGCCGCGCTCAATTCGGCCGGCGCCTACAAGCTGCCGCTGATCCTGTGCGTGATCAATAACGGCTGGGCGATCTCGGTGCCGCGCTCGGCGCAGACCGGCGCGCAGACGCTTGCGCAGAAGGGCCTGGCCGGCGGCCTGCAGTGCCTGCAGGTGGACGGCAACGATCTGGTTGCCGTGCTCGAAGCCATGCGTCAGGCACGCGTGCGCGCACTGGCCGGCGATGGCGGCACGGTGATCGAGTTTTTGACCTATCGCCTGTCCGACCACACCACCGCCGACGACGCGCGGCGCTATCGCGGCGAAGAAGAGGTCAAGCAGGGCTGGGCGCGCGAACCGCTGCTGCGCCTGCGCCGCTACCTCACCGCGCAAGGCCTGTGGGACGCCGCCCAGGAAGACGCCTGGAAGGCCGAATGCAGCGCGCGCGTGGACGAAGAGGTCAACGCCTATCTCAACACGCCGGTGCAGCCGGTCGAAGCGATGTTCGATTACCTCTACGGCGACCCGCCGGCCGAGTTGCTGGCACAGCGCGCCGAGGTGATGGCGCTGGAGTCGCGCCATGGATGAGCTCACCCATGTGCCCGCAGACACCTCGCAGCACGCCAGTGCCCCTTACAACGCTGCGGCAACGCGCGGAGAGATCGCCATGAGTTCGCCCATCACCCTGATCGAAGCCATCACCCAGGCGCTAGCCTGGGAGCTGGAACACGACCCCGCGGTACTGGTGCTGGGCGAGGATGTCGGCGTCAACGGTGGCGTGTTTCGTGCCACCGCCGGCCTGCAGCAACGCTTCGGCAGCGACCGCGTGCTGGACACGCCGCTGGACGAAACCACCATCGCCGGGCTGAGCGTCGGGCTGGCCGCGCAAGGCATGAAGCCGGTGGCCGAAGCGCAGTTCGACGGCTTCGTGTATCCGATGGTCGACCATCTGATCTGCCACGCCGCCCGCCTGCGCAACCGCACCCGTGGCCGCCTGCATTGCCCGATGGTGCTGCGCGTGCCGTGGGGCGGTGGCATCCGCGCGCCGGAACATCACAGCGAAGCCAACGAAGCCATCTTCACCAACGTGCCGGGCCTGCGCGTGGTGCTGCCGTCCTCGCCGCAGCGCGCCTACGGCCTGCTGCTGGCCGCCATCCGCGACCCGGATCCGGTCATCTACATGGAGCCCAAGCGCATCTATCGCCAGTACAAGGAAGTGGTGGCCAACGATGGGCAAGCGCTGCCGCTGGATGTGTGCTTCGTGTTGCGCGACGGCACCGATGTCACCCTAGTGACCTGGGGCGCGCAGGTGAAAGAGGCGCTGGAAGCGGCCGACAAACTCGCTGGCGAAGGCATCAGCGCCGAAGTCATCGACGTGGCCACGTTGCGCCCGCTGGACTTCGACACCATCGCCGAATCGGTGGCCAAGACCGGCCGCTGCGTGATCGTGCAGGAAGCCCCGCGCACCGCCGGTTTCGGTGCGGAAATCGCCGCGCGCCTGGCCGAACAGTCGATGTACGACCTGGTGGCGCCAGTGGAACGCGTCACCGGTTACGACACGCATATCCCGCTGTTCCGGCTGGAAATGAAGTTCCTGCCGAGCGTGGAGCGCATCGTCGCCGCGGCACGTCGCGCGGTGGCTGCCGGCTGATATGCGCGCCCGTCTGCTTTGCGACCATCGCGCCGCCTACGCCAACCCGGTCCGCTTCCAGGCAGGCCAGCAGGTCGGCGTGGGCGTGCGCGACGAAGAATGGCCGGCGTTTGCCTGGGTCACGACCGATAGCGGACGCGCCGGTTGGGCGCCGCTGGCCTGGTTGCGCCCGCTGGGGGACGGCCGGGCCGAAGCCCTGCGCGATTACGACGCACGCGAACTCGATGCCCAGACAGGCGAGGACGTGTTGCTGCATCACGAACACGGTGGCTGGTGGTGGTCCGAACGTGCCGACGGCACGCAGGGCTGGCTGCCGGCCGCCGACCTTGAACTCCTCGACGACACCACGCCGCAGCTGCCGGCCGCGCAAGAGAACCTGCCATGAGCGACAACAAGAATTTCCACCTGCCCGACCTGGGCGAAGGCCTGCCCGACGCCACCATCGTGGAATGGTTCGTCAAGGAGGGCGACACCGTGCGCCTGGACGACCCGCTGGTGTCGATGGAAACCGCCAAGGCGGTGGTCGAGGTGCCCTCGCCGTTTTCCGGGACCGTGGTCAAGCTCGCCGGCGCCGCCGGCGATGTGATCGTGACCGGCTCGGTGCTGGCGCAGTTCGCGCTGGATGCCTCGCAGCCGCAACGCGCCGACGGCCAGGACACCGGCCATTCGCATGGACCGGCGCCGACGCACGCACCCACGCCCAGCACCGGCGACAGCGCGGCTGGGCACACCACGCGCGTGGTGGCCTCCGATAACGGCGGCGAAATTGCCGATGCCGATGCTGGCGATGGCAGCAGCGATCGCGACGATGCCGGCACCGTGGTCGGCGCGATGCAGAGCTCCAACGCCGTGCAGAGCGAGCAGGCCATTACCGTCGGCGGCGTGCGCGCCATGCCGGTGGTGCGCGCGCTGGCGCGCAAGCTGCGTGTGGACTTGGTACAGGTGCGCGCTACCGGCCCGGACGGCACGGTCACGCTGGCAGACGTAAAGCAGGCAGCGGCCGCCGGTACCGCGCAGCCCTCACCCGGCGCGCACGGCGCGCCGACCTCTCCTGCCAGCGGGCGAGGTGGTCCGATCGGTGACGGTGGGAGAGCTGCTGGGAGCGCTGCCGACGGCAGGGATCGACCCGCAACAGCACCCCTTCTTCCGCCTGCGGGAGAAGGTGCCCGCAGGGCGGACGAGGGCAACGCCCGCTCCACGCTGTCGGCCAGCGGCAAGCCGATGCGCACCCAGTCGCCCGGCATCAGCGCCAAGGGCCAACCCGAGCAACTCAAGGGCGTGCGCCGCAACATGGCACGTGTGATGGCCGATGCACACACCAAGGTGGTGCCGACCACGCTCAACGACGATGCCGATCTGCACGCCTGGCAGCCCGGTAACGATGTCACCGTGCGTCTGGTGCGCGGTATCGTGCGCGCCTGCCAGGCGGTGCCCGCACTCAATGCCTGGTTCGACGGCGACGCACTCAGCCGCACCCTGCACCACCAGGTCGACATCGGCATTGCCGTGGATACCGAAGAAGGCCTGTTCGTGCCGGCGTTGCGCAACGCCGACATGCTGGATGCGCATGGCATTCGCGAAGGCGTCAACCGGCTGCGCCAGCAGGTGGAAAGCCGCAGCATCGCCGCGTCCGAACTGAGCGGCTACACCATCTCGCTGTCCAACTTCGGCATGTTTGCCGGCCGCTACGCCACGCCGGTGGTGGTGCCGCCCTGCGTGGCGATCGTGGCCGCCGGCCGCGCGCGCTACCAGCTCACCCCGGTGATGGGCGGCGTGGAAACGCACAAGGTGATGCCGCTGTCGCTGACCTTCGATCACCGCGCCGCCACCGGTGGTGAAGCGGCGCGCTTCCTGCGCGCCTTGCTGGACGATCTGGCGTTGGCCAACTGAGCACTTGCGCGGCGGCTTGCCGGCTCGCCGCGCAGGCTGGAAAACGCCCCGGCAGCAACCGCGAACGCGGGTACACGCAGATGCGCGCGTGTGCCAGGTGGACGAGCGCAATGCAGCGGATGATTTCCAACGTCAGCGGCGCCCGCAGCCGCGCAATGTTGCGGTGTGCTAAGGAACCTCGATCAAGCGCCAGGTTGGTTGCACCAAGTTCAGATTCGCAGCATGGACAAGAACACGGCGCCAGTGCTGACGTCGCTTGCGCTCTCGCATCTGTCACGATGCGCCGGCAGCCGCTGCCACTGGATGATCCTGCCTGGCGTAGCGACAAGCCCTTCAGACACAGCAAACCTCATTCGACAAGCCTGCCGTTGCGCTTTCCATCAGGGTCGCCTTATTACATACCGAAAAAAAGCCCGCTGGGAAGCGGGCCTGTGAAGGTAAGGAAAGTAAATAATATTTGGTAATTGTCTCAGGATTCTAAGGCGTGACGGATCTTTCGAGCTCTGGATGCTTCGATTGACATGCTGTAGGTCTTATCGCGCTGGACCTGGAACTCCTCCAGTCTACGGCTCAGCGACTCCTTGTAGACAGCGGCTCTGCCTGACCTCACGTCGGTACCCGACGCGCCAGGCTGATCTGCCTCGAGCTCGTCGATGGTGCGCCTGGAATGCGCATGCTTGTAGAAGTTTGCCGGCAGCAACCTGGTTCCTTTAAGCAAATAGACGCCAAGCTCGTTAAGGTGCTGACTTTCGGGAGTCATCCCCTTGATATTTCCTTTCTTTCGAAGATCTTTATGCCATTGGTCAAAGGTGCTTCTTTCCTGGTATGCCGCCAGGGCATAATCAAGAGAAAATATGACACACCCACCGATTGACTTAAGTGCTTCCGCCTCAATCACAGCAAACGAAATTTTCCTACCGAACTGAGACGTGAGATTTTCTCTCATTTTCACGAAACCAGGCATATGGTCCGGATTGTAAGCAGACGCAGGCTCCAATGCGATAATCGTCGTGTGTCCACTCTCGTGGTTGCGCACGTCGAACGCGACGCGATGCCATCTCCTAGGGTCTTCATCCAGCCGCACTACCGCTCTTAATGGCAATCCTGTTTTATGCCAGCGACTCAGGTCATGTAAAAACTGCCCCGGAGTGTCGAAGCTGCGCAGGTTTAGATTATTCAATCTATTGTCGTAGGAGCGGACCAGATGGGGGAGATTTTCAATGTCCATCAGCCGAAGTGACTCGCTGATGGGTTCATTTCGCCTCAGTTGATCAAGGGTTGCGTTGGCATAGGAGACCAGGCTTGGCGGGGCTAAATGTCCGCGCGACTCCACCGCATCCGACAAGGCCTCGGCCTTCTTGCGAGGCCTTGTCGGGAGAGCGGAAAAAGCAGAGTTACTGGGCGGGGAATCCGGCGGCGGAGAGGCCGGAGGCGTAGACGCCTTACTACTGGGTGCTGAGTCAGCCTCCGGAATATGATGTTGAAAACGACTGCTGCTTGAGCCGCCCACTCCTAATGATCTGAAAAATTTCTTCATTTTTACCACCATTTTTTGTATGGATCTGAATTGCACTCTTATGGAGTCGCACATATATTTATTAGATCGCGCTAATCGAAGAACTCGGTTTCGTTGCGCGAAGATCTAGGCAATAATGCGAAAAGCTGAAAAACCCTGAACGAAGCACTACAGATAAGCTACACTAATTCACGCTGAAGAGTGATCTGCGCAACTGATGTTCGGTGACTAACCGACCCCAAAAAAGCCGGGCCACGGCCGTGGATTAGTCGCATTGGACGCAGCACACCTCGGGTCGACACACCGGTTGTTGCCACTGCCGCTTGGCGGCGCCATGGAGCGCCATGCGCGGCCAGCGCACCTGCACTTCGTTTCGGCATGCACGCCGTCGACAATGCGCGGATAATCGCGCGATGTCACTGAAAGCAGATTTGCTGTCGCTACAGCTACAGCCCGTATTCGAGTCCGCGCTCGCCAGGGCCGGTGTGCATGCGCTCACGCCGATCCAGGTCGCGATGATTCCGCCGATGCTGGCCGCACGCGACCTGATCGCCACCGCGCAGACCGGCTCGGGCAAGACCCTGGCGTATGCCTTGCCGCTGCTGCTGCAGCGCCTGCAGGCGCCGGAACAGGCGCCGCGCGTGCTGGGCGGGCTGATCCTGGTACCGACGCGTGAGCTGGTCGCGCAGGTCGCGCAGACCCTGCTGTCGCTGGCCGCCGCCTTGCCGCGACGGCTGAAGATCGTCGCCGCCACCGGCGGTGAAGCCATCAATCCGCAGCTGATGGCCTTGCGCGGTGGCGCCGACATCGTCATCGCCACCCCGGGGCGGCTGCTGGACCTGGTGACGCACAATGCGCTGCGCCTCTCGCAGGTAAGCACGCTGGTGCTGGACGAAGCCGATCGCCTGCTCGACCTGGGCTTTGGCGCCGAGCTCGATCGCATCCTGGCCTTGCTGCCGGCGCAGCGGCAAAGCGTGCTGGTCTCGGCCACCTTCCCAGCCGCCATCGCGTCGCTGGCCAAGCGTCGCCTGCGCGATCCGTTGCGCATCACCCACGACGCCATGCCCGAACAGGCACCGTCGATCACGCAACGCGCCATCGCAGTGGATGCCGGCCAACGTACGCAGCTGCTGCGTCACCTGCTGCTGGAACACGGATGGCCGCAACTGCTGGTCTTCGTCGCCAGCCGCCACGGCGCCGACAAGGTTGCCGAGAAACTAAGCAAGACCGGCATCGCCGCCTTGCCGCTGCACGGCGAATTGAGCCAGGGCCGCCGCGAACGCACGCTGCGCGCCTTCAAACAGGCGGACGTGCAGGTGCTGGTGGCCACCGACCTGGCCGGGCGCGGCATCGACATCGACGCCTTGCCGGCCGTGCTCAATTACGACCTGCCCCGCTCCACTGTCGACTACACCCACCGCATCGGCCGCACCGCACGCGCCGGTGCCAGCGGCGTGGCGATCAGCTTCGTCACGGCAGACAGCGCCCAGCAGTGGCGGCTGATCGAAAAACGCCAGGGCCTGCGCGTGCCGACCAGCGTGATCGAAGGGTTCGAGCCAACCCCGGTCCAGGCGCCTGCCCCCGACCATGCGCCCGGCGCAGCGGTGCGTGCAGCGGATGACAACGGCGGCATCAAGGGCAAGCGGCCGAGCAAGAAGGACAAATTACGTGCCGCGGCGCAGGCGCAGGCTGGCAAGCCAGGCTGAGAGTAGCGAACGCATCGTCGCGAGCAGTCTTAGCACCGGCGCGTGATGACTGCGCCCACACCGCCGCACTGCAGCGCGGGCTGGCCTGGCAACCGCCCGCCTCGGCAGCCGAAAGCGCTCAGCATGCCTAAGCCGCAACCGCCCAGCAAAACGCTCTGGCGCAACAGCAGTCGGCCAGCCACGGCCCGCTCGAACCGCTGCGTCCGAGCGGCAAGTGCCCGCTACCAAGCACCAGCAGGGTTGGCCGGTGGCAGCGTCCCCGTCGCTTCGCCAACAAGGGCGCTCGCCAGCGTCAAGGCACCGCAGGCCTCCTGCACCCCTGCCAGTTGCCATCCGCAACGCGCGAGGCCTGGCTCGTCCATGCGATACGGTCGACAATCCGCCAGCAACTGCTCGTTCCGCAGCGGTGCGCCGCCGACGGGACGACGATCAAACCTCAATCCTGCTCGAAATCCAGTTCGCCATCACCGAACGCATGATCGCTCTGCGCGCGTGGCGTGCGCTTGCCCGGCTTGCGCAGGATTTCGACGAAGAACTGCTCGCCACCGTCGGCGACGAGTGCGTTGATCGAGCGGATCAGCTCGGCCGGCGGCAGTGCCACGGCGCTGGCTTCATCCACACCGAAGCGCATCTCGAAGTCCCAGTAGTCCGCGCCGGCCGGCAGCTCCTTGCGGCGCTCGCGGCGGATGTACTTGCGGATATCGTGCTTGCTGGATTCCAGCAGACGATCGCGGTTCTTGCCTTCGAGGTTGAGCTGGTAGGTCTTGCGCATGGCGACATCGGTGGTGGGGACTGGCCGCCTATTGTGAGGCCAAGGCGGCATCCTCGGTGAATCCAGCATCAAGTGGCGCTGCAGAACCGCCAAATGGCGGCATGCGCGCCTGGACTGACGCAATCGCGCCGTACGGCCCACCCCTGCGTTCACGGCCGCATCGACGCCCTGACGCATCTCACCGCAGCCCGAGCTGCTTGCGCAGGCTGCCGTCCACCGCGCTGGCGGGCAGGAACCGGCGCAGCTTGCTCAGCAGCGATGCCTGCCCGGCGGGTGTGCGGCGCATGCGCCACCTGCCCAGCGCCGCCTCCACCACGGTGGCGGCCACGCCATGCGGTTCCGGCGCGGTGTCGATGCTGTGCGTGACTGCCCGCGCCACCACGCCACGCTCGCGGTCGTAACCGGCAATGGTGGCCTGCACCACCGGCGAATTGCTGCCCAGGCTGGTTTTCGTATACGCAGGCTCCACCAGCGTCACGCGAATGCCGAATTGACGCAGCTCGTGATCCAGCGTTTCCGACAGCCCTTCCACCGCATGTTTGGAGGCGGCATACACGCCCATGTACGGCGCCGGCAGGAACCCCAGCACCGAGCTGACATTGACGATGCGGCCCTGGCCGCGTGCACGCATGTGCGGCAGCACGGCCTGCACGGTGCGCAGGATGCCGAGTAGGTTGATGTCGAATAATGCGGCCGCTTCGTCGACGCTGGTTTCTTCAATGGCACCGACAAGATTGGTGCCTGCGTTATTGACCAGCACATCGATGCGGCCCGCGCGGGCGATGATGCCATCGACCGCACGCTGCACCGAAGCGGCATCGCGGATATCCATTTCCACCAGCTCCACGGCCGTCAACGGTGTGGCACCGGCCAGGTGACGCACGCTGCCGTAAACGATGCAGCCGGCTCGGGCGAAGTGTTCTGCGGCGGCACGGCCAATGCCGGACGACACGCCCGTGATCAGCACAACGGTCTGCTGTTGCATTGCGGTTCCTTCAATCAAGAGAAAGACATCGGCGATACGCGTGCGGCCTGCAGGGCATGCGTTCGGAAGGTGGTGACGATGGCGCACGACATTGCGCTGCGACGGCACCGTGGCCACCGTCGCAGAAGTGCTTCATGCAGGCCGGGCAATGTCCGGTGCGTTATTCCCTTTGCCGGGATCGGGCCGGATCTTGAACCAGATCGAATACATCGCCGGCAGGAACACCAGGGTCAAAACGGTGCCGGCCAACGTGCCGCCGATCAGCGTGTAGGCCAAGGTGCCCCAGAACACGGAATGGGTGAGTGGAATGAATGCCAGGATCGCCGCCAGTGCCGTCAGAATCACCGGACGCGCACGCTGCACGGTGGCTTCCACCAACGCATGGAACGGATCCAGACCCTCGGCTTCGTTGTGATGGATCTGTCCGATCAGGATCAGCGTGTTGCGCATCAGGATGCCCGACAGCGCAATCAATCCCACCAGCGCATTGATGCCGAACGGCTGCTGGAACAGGATCAAGGTCGGCACCACGCCGATCAGGCCGAGCGGGCTGGTGAGAAACACCATCACCATCGCCGAGATCGAGCGCACCTGCAGGATGATGATGAGCAACGTGGCCGCCAGCATGATGGGGAACAGCGGCAGCATCGCGGCGGTGGCCTTGCCGGACTCCTCGATGGAGCCGGCCTCCTTGATCTGATATCCGCTGGGCAGTTTGTCGATGATCGGCTGCAGCTGCCTGGTGATCGCAGCCGAGACATCCGGCGGCTGCAGCGTGTCGTCGACATCGCCGCCCACCGTGATGGTCGGCACGCGATCGCGGCGCCGCATGACCGGCTCTTCCATCCGCACATCCACCTTACCTACCTGCGACAGCGGGACGCGTTGGCCGTTGCCGCCGGCCAGGGTGAAGTCGGCGATGCGTGCCGGATCCAGACGGGTATCGCCGGCCGACCGCGCCACCACCTGCACGCTGCGGATATCCTCGCGCACCAGCGTGGTCGGCACGCCGCTGAGCAGGAACTGCAACTGCTGGGCGACCGCGGCCGAGGTCAGCCCCACCGCCTGCAGGCGATCCTGGTCCAGGCTGAAATGCAGGGTCGGTGTGCGCACGCCCCAGTCGGTATTGACGGTGCGCAGCATCAGGCTGTCCTGCATCACCTGCATGACCTGCGCAGCGATGCCGCGCAGCACCGTCGGGTCCGGGCCGCTCACCCGGTAGGCGACCGGAAACTTCGAATACGGGCCGAAGGTCAATTGCGTCACGCGCACGCGCGCTTCCGGTGCCAGGCCTTGCGCGATCGCCTCACGCAAGCGCAGCTTCAACGCATCGCGCTCGTGCTGGTCGTCGGTGCGCACCACGATCTTGGCGAACGAGGGGTCCGGCAGTTCCGGACCCATCGCCAGGAAAAAGCGCGGCGCGCCCTGACCGATGTAGGCGGTCACGATCTTTGCTTCCTTCTGCTTGGACAGCCAGTCTTCCACCTTGGCGGCCGCCGTGCTGGTCTGGTTGATCGAGGTGCCGTACGGCAGCTGCACTTCCACCAGCACTTCGGGCCGGTCGGAGATCGGGAAGAACTGCTTCTTGACCATGCCCATGCCCACGACCGCCAGCACGAACAGCCCCACCACGGACCCTGCGACCAGCCACTTGCGGGCAATGACGCGACCCAGCGCCTGGCGGAAGCGGTTGTAGCGCGGCGTGTTGTAGATCGCTGCGTGGCCGCCTTCGACCTTCTTCAGGTCGGGAAGCATCTTCACGCCCAGATACGGCGTGAACACCACCGCCACCACCCACGACACGATCAACGCAATGCCCACGATCCAGAACATGTTGCTGGTGTATTCGCCGGCCGTGGAAGCAGCAAATCCGTTCGGCATGAAGCCCACCGCGGTGACCAGGGTGCCGGACAACATCGGTGCGGCGGTGTGGCTCCAGGCATACGCCGAGGCGGCAACGCGGCTATAGCCTTCTTCCATTTTCACCACCATCATCTCGATGGCGATGATGGCGTCGTCGACCAGCAAGCCCAGCGCCAGGATCAGCGAGCCCAGCGTGATTCGGTCGAAATTCTTGCCAGTCGCCAGCATCACCACGAACACTGCTGCCAGCGTCAGCGGCACGGCTGCCGCCACCACGATGCCCACGCGCCAGCCCATGCTGACGAAGCACACCAGCATCACCACCAGCAACGCGACGAAAAACTTGGTCATGAACTCGCCGACCGACGCATCGATGTTGACGGCCTGGTCGGTGACCTTGCTCAGACGCATGCCCAGCGGCAGTTCGGCATTGATCGCCCCCACTTCGGCGTCGAGCGATTTGCCCAGATCCAGGCCATTCCAGCCATCGCGCATGATGATGCCCAGCAACAACGCCGGTTCGCCGCCGCTGCGGATCATGAAGGTGGACGGATCTTCGTAGCCGCGTTTGACGGTGGCGATATCGGACAATTTCAGCGTGCGGCCCTGCACGACCAACGGGGTGTCGCGGATCTTCTGCAGGCTATCGAGCGCACCATCCAGGCGAATGAACACCTGTGGCCCGCGCGTTTCCACCGAGCCGGCCGCATTCAACGCGTTTTGCGCGTTGAGTGCGGCAAACACGTCCTGCGGACTGACCCCCAGCGTGGCCAGACGCTCATGCGAGAACTCGACAAAGATGCGCTCGGGTTGCTCGCCGATGATGTTGACCTTCTTGACGCCCGGCACGTGCAGGATGCGCTGGCGCAGGGTCTCGGCATCGCGTGCCAGCAAGCGCTGCGGCTCGCCCTTTGCCTTGAGCGCGAACAGCGCAAAGGTGACGTCGGCATATTCGTCGTTGATCAGCGGCCCGATCACGCCGGCCGGCAAGTTGGCCACTTCATCGCCGGCCTTCTTGCGCGCCTGATAGAACTGCTCCTGCACCTCCCCAGGCGGGGTACTGTCCATCAAGGTCAGCGTCGTAAACGCAAGACCCGGGCGCGTGTAGGTTTCGGTACGGTCGTACCAGCGCAATTCCTGCATGCGCTTTTCGAGTTTCTCGGCCACCTGGTCCTGCATTTCCTGCGGCGTGGCACCGGGCCAGGCGGTCACGATCGTCATCACCTTGATGGTGAATGCCGGGTCCTCGGCACGACCGAGCTTGAGAAACGCCACCAGGCCGGCCAGCGAGATCAGGAAGATCAGAAACAGCGTGATGGAGCGCTCGCGCACGGCAAGCGCCGAGAGATTGAACCGGCCCTCGCTCACGGCTGCGCTCCTGCCGCCTTGGCGGTGCTGCCAGCGGTGGCCGCGCTGCTACCGGCCACGCCTTCGCCGGCAATGCGTACCTGCTCGCCTTCGCGCAACAGATGCGCCCCCAACGCCACGATGCGCTCGCCGCGTGCCAGCTTGCCGGCCACGTTGGCGTGGTCATCGTCCAGGCCCAGCACCGTCACCGGCCGCCAGCTCACCCTGGTCGGGTTGCCGGCAATCACCCACACGCCCGGCCCCTTGCCGGCGTCGAACAGCGCGGCCAGCGGTACCTGCAGGCCGGCCTGGTTCCCGGAGGCGGTGCCGCCGGGGACGCGCACGCTGACCGTGGTGCCGAGCGGTGCCTGTGCGAGCGCGCCGTCCAGCACGTAGCGTGCCTCGAAGGTGCGGGTGAGCCGGTCGGCGCTCTCGGACAGCTGGCGCAAGGTGGCCGGCACGGTGACGGCGGCGTTGCCGAACAGCGTGGCTTGGGCCACCGAGCCGACCTGCGGGCGCAGAGTTTCCGGCAGCTGGATCACCGCTTCGCGCGGGCCGGCGTGCGCCAGCCGCACCACCGGCTGCCCGGCCGCAACCACCTGGCCCGGCTCGACCAGCGTTTCCATCACCACGCCGTCGGCGTCGGCCGCCAGGTCGGTGTAGCGGTTGGCGTTGCGCGCCACGTCAGCCTGGGCCTGGGCGGCGCTCAGCTGCGCCCTGGCCGCATCGGCGGCTGCCTTGATCTGGTCGTAGGCCGAAGCCGAGATGGCGCCGGTACCGCGCAGGTCGCGGTACCGGGCTTCATCTTCGGCGGTCTGCTGCGCCCGGGCGCGCGCGGCGGCCACCGTGTCCTGCTGCGCACGCGCAGCCAGTTGCAGATCCGCCGGGTCGATACGCATCAGCGGTTGCCCGCGCTTGACGCTCTGCCCGGCATCGACCAGCCGCTCGGACACCTTGCCGGCCACCCGGAACCCCAGGTCGCTCTGCACGCGCGCCGCTACCGTGCCGGAGAAGGTGCGCACCGCAGCGCTGGCATCGCCAGCCGTGGCAACCCGCACCCGCGGCGCGGCGGTCCGTGGATCGGGCTGCGCCTTGCCGCCGCAGGCGCTCAGCGCCAGCGGCAAGACACAGAGGAAGGTAAAGGCGACAAGGCGGCAGCGACGCATGGCAATCCCGGAGCGATCGGATGAAGGCTCGCATCCTGAGACTTGTGACTAAATCAGTCAATAGTCACAAATATTTTTTACGGCGACAGGCTTCGCAATACCAGGCTGGACAACAGCAGCGGCACGTCGCCGGCATGATCCAGGCTGTGCTGCAGCAGCACCGGATTGATGTAGGGGCGCATCACCAGATAGGTGGCCTGGGTCAGTTCGTCCAGCGGCGTCTTGCGCTCGAAGTCACCGTTCTGGCGCCCTTGCACCAGGATGTCCTGCAGCAGTGCCTGGATGTGGCCCTCGTACGCAATGACGGGCGGCCAGCGCTCGGTCGCGGCCGACGTGGCGATCTCGTACAACTTGCGCTCGCGCGAGTACAGCCGCAGGCTCGCCTCGATAATCGCCTTGAAAAGGCTACGCAATTTTTCTGGTGGCGACGCCGCGGCAGACACCGCGGCCAGCACCTCGGCCTCGATCTCCCCCAGGCAATGCGAGCAGATCATCTCGCCGATGGCCTGCTTGGATTCGAAGAACTTGTAGATGTAGGCCTTGGAAAAACCGATCTCCCTTGCCAGGTCGGACACGGCCGTCTTTTCGTAGCCATAGCGGCTGAAATGCTCGGTGGCGGCCACCACGATCTGGTCGCGGACATCATGGTCGGCCGGGCCGCGGCCCGACACGGGATAGTTGGATGCTTTGCTCATCGCGAAAGCTTAGCGCCGTCGTTGCCGACTTACAAAAGTGACTATTTCGTATTACAGTCACTTACCACTTGTCATTCCGGCCCCGCCCATGTCGTCACTCCGCACCCTCGCAGTGTTCGTTGCCGCCAGCCTTGTCGCAGGTTGCGCGGTTGGTCCCGACTACGCCCGGCCGGAGGTGCCGCTGCCGGACCGCTACATCGGCCAGGCGGATATCGCGCAGCGCCAGGCCGCAGTGCCAGCCGACCTGTCGACCTGGTGGGACGGCTTCAACGATCCCGACCTGAGCCGCTACGTCACGGCTGCGCTGGCGCAAAACCTGGACCTGGCCCAGGCCGGCGCACGCGTGGCCCAGGCGCGCGCCGGGCTGAGTGCCGCCACCGCGGCGCTGCTACCAGCGGGCAACGTGAGCGGCAGCGCCACGCGTGCCTACCAATCGCTGGAAACCCCATTGGGCCAGGTGATCAGCAGCACGCCCAACTT
Organism: Xanthomonas euvesicatoria pv. euvesicatoria; assembly: GCF_020880415.1. Taxonomy (GTDB): domain Bacteria; phylum Pseudomonadota; class Gammaproteobacteria; order Xanthomonadales; family Xanthomonadaceae; genus Xanthomonas; species Xanthomonas euvesicatoria. Next base: position 106,876 of record NZ_JAJIUJ010000040.1, read on the forward strand.
CGACCGCCATGCCAGCGTGTACGAAGCCAACCTGGGCGCCAGCTGGGAACTGGATCTGTTCGGGGGCCTGCGCCGCGGCCGCCAGGCGGCCTTGGCCGATTACCAGGCCACCGAAGCAGGTGCTGCTGCCACACGTCTGGCAGTGGCCGCGCAGACCGCCGATATCTACATCAGCATCCGCGGCCTCCAGGCGCGGCTGGACGTGGCGCAGCGCCAGGTGGCCACCCAGCGGGGCCTGCTCTCGATGGTGACGCTGCTGCACGGCAAAGGCCTTGCCGCCGAACTGCAGTTGCAGCAGGCCCAGGGCGCACTCGCGCAGGCGCAGGCCGGCGTACCCGGCCTGGAAGCCGGCCTGGTTGCGGCAATGAACGCGCTGGACGTGATGCTTGGCGTGCCGCCCGGCACGCACCGTGCCGAGCTGTCGGCGACCAAACCCATTCCGCCAGCCCCCCAGATCGCCGACAGCGGCACCCCCGGCGACCTGCTACGGCGCCGGCCCGACCTGATCGTGGCCGAGCGTCGGCTGGCCGCCTCCAATGCGCGTATCGGCGTGGCGATGGCCGAGTACTACCCCAAGTTTTCGCTCAGCGGCCTGCTTGGCAGCGCCACCGCCATCTCCGGTGCGAACCTGTTTACCGGCGACGCCGCGCAGTCGTCCGGCGTACTCGGCCTGCGCTGGCGGCTGTTCGACTTCGGCCGCATCAACGCACAGATCGCACAGGCCAAAGGCCAGCAAGCCGAACAACTCGCGGCTTATCGCCTTGCGGTATTGCGCGCCACCGAAGATGTCGAAAATGCATTCACCGCACTGATCAAACGCGAGCAGCAGGCAGCGGTGCTGACGCAGGGCGTGGATGCACTCGGCAAGGCGCGCGGCGCCTCTGCGCTGGCCTACGAAAAAGGCACGGTGAGCCTGATCGAAGTGCTCAACGCCGACGACAGCCTGCTACGCGCCTCCGACGCGCAAGTGCAGGCGCGTACCGACGCGGCGCGCAGCGCGGTTGCGACCTTCAAGGCGCTGGGCGGCGGTTGGCAGGCCGGCGGTGCGGGTCCTGCTGCGATCGCTGTCGCCGTGGACAGCAACCGTCACCAAGACGACACGACAGCAACTAAGTGAATGACACGCCACGCTGACGTTGATGGGCGTCTGCGCAGGTGGCACGCCACCGCTACCGATGTCGCCGGCTACACGTAACCGCAAGAGCTGGCCGACAGGGTCAGCAAACGGCTTGTCAGCCGTGCTCAATCGGCATGGAAGCGCACGCCTGCATTGATCTTGCATTGATACGCCAGCACCGGCCCGCGTTGCTGCAGGCCCGGCAAGTCGTACATGTAGGTGGTGAAGCGCAGCGTGTCATCCGGGCGCAGCTGGTAGCGCATGAATTGCTGGATCGGCTTGCCGTCGTTGGCCACGGTAAAATGCGCATCGGAAAAGGCCACGGTACCGTCGGCGGTGATGCGATAGGCGTCGATGTGGCGGCCGCCGCGGGTCTGCGTGGCCGGCGTGCCTTCTTCGGGCGTGCAACGTGCAAGGTCGGTGCTCACACTGACGTCGTAGCCGGCGTCCAGGGCAGCGAGAACTTCGGCGCGGTTGTTCAGCGATTCGGTGGCCAGGGCAGGCAGCGCACACGCGCACAGCGTGGCGAACAGCGCGGCAGGAACAAGACGTGGCATGGCGGACTCCAGGCGGGGAAATGGATGCGACGGCCTGGGCTTGCATGCGCCCAGGACCGCCAACATGACCCAGTTCGGCCTGCATGAGCGCGCGGCACTACGCATCGCGCGGCATGAGTGCGCTCGCCGGCGGACGCCGCGCACAGATCCAGAGGCCGGCCATCACTGCGCATGCGCGGGCGGCGCGATGCGCAGGTCGAGATCGTCAAAGATCTCGTCAATTGCCACATCTACAACCGCGCATTGACCTCGCGCGGTACGTGCTCGGGCGTGGGCTGTAATGCCGGCGTTGCGCCCAGCAACAAGCGGTCGGCCAATGCACGCGTGGCCACGCGCAGCTCGGGCACGGCGGTGATTTCCCAGTAACGCCCCCGCAAGAGCGGCCCGACGCAATACAGTCCCGGCACGATCTGCCCGGCGCTGTCGCGGACGCGCAACTGCGCATCGGTGTCCACGCCCAGGCCCAAGGGATCGGCCCGCAACAGACCGGCTTCGCGCATGCCGGCGATCAAGGGATCGCTGGTGCGATCGATGTCGGTATCCAGCCCGGTAGCGCGAATTACCGCATCGTAATGACCGGTCTGCGCGTCGGCAGCACCACGCGGGCGGATCACCGCCTCCACGCCATCTGGCACCCAGCGCGCCCGCAGCAAGCGCGCAGAGACAATCTGCAACTGGCCCGATGCCTGCAGTTGCGCCAGCTGTTCGGCCGCACCGGGCGCCACGCGATGGCGCGCCACTTCCCAGTACGGGCGCAGGTGCCGCAAAAAGCGTGCACGCTGGGGAAGTTCCAGGCGCTGCCACAGCGGCTGCAGATGCGGGCGCAGCGCATCCACCACGCGACGCCAATCGTCGACCACCGCACTGAGCTGACGCACTCCACGCAGCAGGCCGCGCAGGTCGGCATCCTTGAGCGCACGCTGCAGATGCGGTGGCAATTCCAATGGCGCGCCGGGCTGGCGCAGATGCGCCTGCGGTGCCAGACCGCGCCGCGAAATCGCCAGCAAGCGGCCGCGATGCCCGCGTGTGTGCAAGGTCAGCGCCACGTCCACCATGGTCAACCCGGTACCGACGATCAGCACATCGTCGTCCGGCGACAGCCGCGCCAATGCGTCGCCCTGCCACGGCCACCCGATGTAACGCGGATGCACGCTCAAGCGCGGGCCGATACCCGCCAGCGCCTGCGGTTGCAGTGCGCCGACCGCCAGCACCACGCGATCGCTCTGGAAGGCATCGCCATTGGCCAGAAACACACGAAACCCCTTGCGCACGCGCTCCACCGCCACCGCTTCCTGCGACAGCCGCATGACCGACGCCTGCGCACTGCTCACTGCTGCATCCAGTTCGCTGCGCAGATAGTCGCCGTACGCCAGCCGCGGCAGGAATTCCAGCCGCCCGCTCTCGCCCAGATGCAGGGTGTCGGCAAAGGCGCCCGGGGCCTGGGCGTCGATACCCAGGTCCTTGGCACGCACGTTGAGCAGATGCTCTGGTCGCGCTGCGCCGTAGGCGATCCCGCTGCCAAAGGTGTCGGCCACGCCGACCAGGGTGATGCGTACCTGCGCATCGGCCGTCTGCGCCAGTGCACGGACCAGCGCGGTGCCGCAGAAGCCGGCGCCGATCACGGTGATATGGGTTTCCATGTGCAAATCCCGCTGAATGACCCGCACGTTGTGCCCGCAGCGCGCCGCCGATGTGTAAACGTTTGGTTAGCGCCGAGCAAGCAAAAACGCATGAGCTGATCGCCGGCAGTGATGAGGCAGGCGGGGCATGCAGCGCCGATCGTCTATGGCAGCGATATGACAGCGGTCGCCACCGTACGTGGTGATGCCGCGTGCGTTGCGCATGGCTGTTTTCTGCGGCGCTGCGCAATCTGGCGATGCAAACGGCTGAGGCCAATGGTCCGGTGCAGCGCAAACATGCAGGGCGATCGTCGTCCGTGCCGCACTTGCGATACGCGTGGCGACCCCGTGGCCCGCGGCTATCGGATAATACGGCCATCCAAACCGAGCAGCCGCCATGTCAAACACCGCAGTTCGTCCGCAACGCGTGCTGATCGCTGGCGGCAGCCGTGGCATTGGCCTGGCGATCGCAGAAGGCTTCGTGCGTCATGGCGCGCAGGTTTCGATCTGCGCACGCAATGCCGCCGGTCTTGCACACGCTGCAGACGCACTGGCAGCGCATGGCACCCCGGTGCATACACTGCCTTGCGACCTGGCAGACGCCACGCAGATCGATGCCTACGTGCACGCTGCAGCACAAGCGCTGGGCGGTCTGGACGTAGTCATCAACAACGCCTCCGGCTTTGGCCATGGCAACGACGATGCAAGCTGGCAGGCGGGCCTGGATGTCGACCTGATGGCCGCAGTGCGCTGCAACCGCGCCGCGTTGCCGTATCTGCGCCGCAGCGCGGCTGCGGTGATCCTCAACATCAGTTCGATCAATGCGCAACGCCCCACCCCGCGCGCGATCGCCTACTCCACCGCCAAGGCCGCGCTCGATTACTACACCACCACCCTGGCTGCAGAGCTGGCGCGCGAGCGCATCCGCGTCAATGCCATCTCGCCTGGCTCAATCGAATTTCCAGGTGGTCTGTGGGACAAACGCAGCCGCGAGGAGCCGGAGCTCTACGCACGCATCCGCGACAGCATCCCGTTCGGCGGCTTCGGACAGGTGCAGCATGTTGCCGATGCCGCGTTGTTTCTGGCATCGCCACAGGCGAGTTGGATCACCGGGCAAGTGTTGGCCGTGGATGGCGGGCAGTCGCTGGGCGTGTAAGCACCATCTCTGCTGACGGAGATACCGATCGGCTGCTCGCGGACTCGTAGGAGCGTGCCTGCGCGCGACCCAGCTGCATCGGTAACGCGTCCTCGCGCGCAGTCACGCTCGACGACACGGCGGCGTTTCGCCTGTATCCGATGTTCCCACGCCGAAGCGACGAGACCGCGTTAGCCAGCCAACTCCGCCGCCTCGATGCTGTGCTCACCCCGTGCCGGTGCCAGCGCAGCTGACACCATCGCCGCGGCAATCCGTTCGGCCGGATTGATGCGAAAACGACGTGGCAGGAGCGGGCCGAGCGCGCCAAGGACGACGCTGCCGATGTGCTCGCCGGTGCGGCGCTCTTCGCGTTCGCCGCCGATCAGGCCGGGGCGTACGAAGGTGAGCGAGGGGAAACCGATCTGGCGCAGATCGCGCTCCAGTTCGCCCTTGACGCGGCTGTAGAAGATGCGCGACTGCGCGTTGGCGCCGGCCGGCGAGTTCAACACGAACACCGAGGTACCTTGTGCGCAGGCGGCGCGCGCGATGGCAAGCGGGTAATCGTGGTCGATACGATAGAACGCATCGCGCGAGCCGGCCTGTTTCATCGTGCTCCCCAACGCACAGATGGCCGCTTCCATGCGCGGTGCCGTCCAGTGCTCGAGCCGTTCGAAGTCGATCACCTGATTGCGCAACTTGGGATGGATCTGCGCCAGCGGCCGCCGCGTCATCGCCACCACGCCGGTGCAGCGCGTATCGCCCAGCAATTGCTGCAGCACGTGCCTGCCGACCAGGCCGGTCGCCCCTGCCAACAAGACATCCATCAGGCCATCCTCGCCATCAGCGCGCTCCTTCGGAGACAATCCGCGCACTGCTGACGATGCGATCGCGCTCCACTGCCAATAGCGTCAGCGAATGCGCCGGGGCCTTCCATTCGCTGCCACCGGCCACCACACGGCCGCCGTGGCGCGCGGTGTCCACCAGCACGCGCCAATGTTCGTCATGCATGGCCGGCAGCGTAAACGACACCGCGGTAGAGGCGGCATTGATCAGCATCAGCAAGGTCACGTTGGCGGCAATCTCGCGCAGGCCGGTGGTCGGCGAGCGGCCATCCAGACGCAGCATCAATGCGCGTGCTTCCGGGTCGTGCCAGGCGGCTTCATCCATCTCGGTGCCGTTGGGCGCCAGCCAGGTCAGATCCTTCAGACCCAGCGCTTCGTCGAACTTGCCGTCGAAGAAACGCGCACGATGCAACAGCGGGTAGCGCTGCCGAATACGAATCAATCGGCGCACGAATGCGGCCTGGTCGGCGGCGGCAGCCTTGGTGGCAGCGGTCCAGTCGATCCAGGTCAACTCGTTGTCCTGGCAATACGCGTTGTTGTTGCCGTTCTGGCTGTGGCCGAACTCATCGCCGGCCAGCAGCATCGGCGTGCCCTGCGACAACAGCAAGGTGGCGAGCAGGTTGCGCATCTGCTGGCGACGCAGCTGCTTGATCGCCGGGTCGTTGGTCTCGCCTTCCACGCCATAGTTGGAAGAGATGTTGTGGTCGCTGCCGTCCCTGCCGTCTTCGCCATTGGCGAGGTTGTGCTTGGTTTCGTAGCTGACCAGATCGCGCAGGGTGAAGCCGTCATGCGCGGTGACGAAATTGACCGATGCGGTGGGGCGGCGGCCGCTGTGATTGAACAGGTCCGCAGAGCCGGTGAGGCGCGTGGCCAACTCGGCCAGCTGGCCGCTGTCGCCGCGCCAGAACGCGCGCACGTTGTCGCGGAACTTGTCGTTCCATTCCACCCAGCCGGGCGGGAAATTGCCCACCTGATAACCGCCGGGGCCGATATCCCACGGCTCGGCGATCAGCTTGGTCTGGCTGAGCACCGGATCCTGGCGCACCGCATCCAGGAAACTGCCGGACGGATCGAAGCCATAGCGTTCGCGGCCCAGGATGCTGGCCAGATCGAAACGGAAGCCGTCCACGTGCATCTCCTGCACCCAGTAACGCAGCGAATCCATCACCATGCGCAGCGCGCCGACATTGGTGAGGTCGAAGGTGTTACCGGTGCCGGTGTCGTTGATGTAGAAGCGGCGATCGTCGGCCAGGCGATAATAGCTGGCGTTGTCGATGCCCTTGAACGAGAGCGTGGGCCCGAGCTCGTTGCCTTCGGCAGTGTGGTTGTAGACCACGTCCAGCAGCACTTCCAGGCCGGCGTGATGCAGGCGCGCCACCATCTGCTTGAACTCGGCCACCGTGCGCGTGGACATGTAACGCGCCTGCGGGGCAAAAAAGCCCAGCGTGTTGTAGCCCCAGTAATTGCGCAGGCCTTTTTCCAGCAGATATTGATCGTCCACGAACGCATGCACCGGCAGCAATTCCACGGCGGTGACGCCGAGCGAACTGATGTGGTCGATCAATTCGTCGGTCTTCAGCGCCGAAAAGGTGCCGCGCTCTTCCGGCGGCACCGCCGGATGCAGCATGCTCAGCCCGCGCACGTGCGCTTCGTAGATCACCGTGCGGTTCCAGGGCGTCTGCGGCGGGCGGTCCTGGCCCCAGGTGAAGGCCGGGTCGATCACGGCGGATTTGGGCATGAACGCGGCGCTGTCGCGGCGGTCGAAGCTCAGGTCCTTGTCGCGATGGCCGATGATGTAGCCGAACAGGTGCGGCGCCCATTTGAGTTCGCCAACGATCTGCTTGGCGTACGGGTCCAGCAGCAATTTGTTGTGGTTGAAGCGGTGCCCGGCATCGGGCGCATATGGCCCGTGCACGCGGTAGCCATACAACTGGCCGGGCCGTGCGTCGGGCAGATAACCGTGCCAGACCTCGTCGGTGTATTCGGGGAGCGCAATGCGCTCCTGTTCGCGGCCACGTTCGTCGAACAGACACAGCTCCACCCGGGTGGCATTGCGCGAATACAGCGCGAAGTTGACGCCCAACCCATCCCAGGTGGCACCGAGCGGGTTGGGACGGCCTTCGCGAATGCGCGAGCGCTGGGTGAACTTGCGAGTGGCCATCGGTGACTCCTTAGAACGGTGAACGCAAACGGTGCGCGATTTTGCACTGGCGGCGCAGTCCGCAGCACACGGGCCGGCGCGCAGCAGGCCGGCCCATGCACGCTGCCAGACGCGCCGTTACTGGCGTGCAGCGATCGGGGTGGCCGCGTATTCGGCGGCCTGTTCGGCGGCGCGCTCCTCGGCCTCCACCAACCGCTCGGCCATGGCCCAATGGCGGTCCGCGTGCCCGTCCGGGCGGCCCTCCGCCTCCCAAATCTCCCGTGCCAACTGGGCAAGCCGCGCCTGCCGTTCCATGTCATTCATTGCGTACGTTTCTCTCAGGGGTCAATTTTCTTGGGACAACAACACTGCCACCGGCGCACGTGCAAACAGCGTGGATAGCGCCACGCGGCCGCGCTGCGACTGCAGCGTGCTGCCATCGAGCACATTACGGTATGTGCCCTCGCCCAATGCCAACGACGCCTGACCCCAGGTGGCAGGCGCCACCAGCAACGGCAGATCGCCATCGCCTTCGACGCCGGCGCCCAGCCGCGTGACGGCCACCACCAGCGACTGACCGCGATACTGGCGACGGAATGCCAGCGCCTGTGCATCGCCGCCGACCGCCACGTTCAAGGGTTGGTAGTCGCCCTTCGCAAATAGCGCTGGAAATTCGCGGCGCAACTGCAGCAACAGCGCCGTCAGGCGCGCCTTGACCGCGCCATCGCGCCAGCTGCGCAGCAACCCGGAGAAGTCGCGCGCCTGCTGCAGCCACTGCTGGCGCTGGACGTAATCCACCGGACGGCGGTTGTCCGGATCCACCAGCGACAGATCCCAGCCTTCGGTCCCCTGGTACAGGTCGGGCACGCCGGGCACGGTCAGGCGCAAGGTGGTTTGCACCAGGCTGTTGCGCGCGCCGGCGGCGGCGATGTAGTTGCTTGCGCGCAGCAGCGCGCGCCGCAGCGGCAGCCCGGCGCGGCTGCACAGCACCTGCTCCACGGTGGCCTGCACGGCGTGCTCATAGGCCGGCGAGCCGTCGGTCCAGCTGGTGTGCAGCTTGGCTTCGCGCACCGCCTTGAGCAGCCATTGCGCGATGCGCTCGGCGTAGCCGGCAAGCGGCTCGGTCTGGTCGGCGCCCAGGCCGATCGGCCAGGCCGCCACCAGGGTCTGCCACAGCATCTGCTGGTCGCCCCCGGACAGGGCCGGCGATTCCAGCGCGTCGACCAGCGCATCGAACTGGGCACTCTGCTCGACCCACCAGCGCGGTTGCTCGGACAACACCGCCAGCCGCATGCGCAGGTCTTCGCCACGCTTGTGGTCGTGGGTGGCGGTGGCCAGCAACGCGCGCGGGTAATGCTTGGCACGCTCGAGATTCTGCGCGTGGAACTCGGCCGATTCGTTGGCGAAATGGGTCGGGTGGCTGCCGACCTCGTTGCGCGACAGCAGCACGCCGTGCCGGTAGAACGCGGTGTCCTCCACCGACTTGGCATTGAGCGGTGCGGACAGCTGCTCCACGCGACGGCGCAGGATGCGCCGCAAGGCGATCTGCGCACGGTCTGCGCCGGCATCGTCGAGCAACCACCGCTCGATCGCATCCACGGCCGCCACGATCGATTCCGGCATCCCCTCGCGCGCCTTTGCAGCGGTCGCGCGCAATCGCTCCGCTTCGCTGCCGGTGACGCCCTTGGCGCCGGCATAGGTGCGGTACACCGGGAACCAGCGCAGCAGCACGCACAAGCCGCGCGCCAGCATCTGCGGGCTGAACTCGCGCGTGGGCGGATCCAGCCGCGCCAACGCCGACAACGCACCCACGGCGCGATTGAATTCGCTCTGCAGCGGGCCACGCAGGATTTCGTCGCGGGCGGTGCGTTCTTCCTGCGCGAAATCGCCGCTGCGCCCGCTCACCTTCTGCCAGGCACGGACCAATGGCCGGAAGCCGGCCGCATCGTGCAACAGCCCGCCCACCTGGTCCATGAAGTCGTAACCGGTGGTGCCATCGCACGGCCAGTCGGCCGGCAGGTGCTCGCCCGGTGCGAGGATCTTTTCCAGGTACAGGCCCAGCGTGCCGGGCTTGAGCCCACGCGTGCGGCCAGCCGCATCCAGCCGGCTGCGCAGCTTGCGCACATAGCCGGTGGGGTCGGTCAGCCCGTCCACGTGGTCGATGCGCAAGCCGTCCAGATGGCCTTCGGCCACCAGCCGCAGCGGCAACGCGTGCACCGCGTCGAACACCGCCGGCAATTCCACCCGCAAGGCCACCAGCGAGGTGATATCGAAGAAGCGGCGGTAGTTGAGCATGTCGTTGCCCACGCGCCACCAGTTCAGGCGATACGGCTGGCGTTCGATCAACTTGTGCAGGCGGCCGTCGCCGCGTTTGGCGCCGTCGTTGTAGTCGCGCAGCCACTGCGCACGTGCGGCTTTCTCGGGGATGTCCAGCGTCTGCGGACGAATCGGGTAACGCTGGTCGTAATGCGCCAACGCCGCGCTGCCGTCGTTTTCGATCACCAGCGTGATCAGGCCTTCGGCCAGCGCTGTCGCATACGGGCGATCCAGCACCGCCAGCCACAGCTTGCCGTCGCGCCCGGGCGCGCGCCAGTCGATGTCGAACCAGTCGGCGTGCCTGGCGCTGCGGCCATTGCGCAGCACATCCCACCACCACGCGTTCTGCGCATGCGTGGCCATGTGGTTGGGCACGATATCGGCGATCAGACCCATGCCGTGTTCGCGCGCGGCCTGCGAGAGCGCCATCAGGGCGTCTTCGCCGCCGAGTTCGGGATTGACCACGGTCGGGTCGATATTGTCGTAGCCGTGGGCGGAGCCCGGCACGGCCATGCCGATCGGCGACAGGTACAGGTGACTGATACCCAGGCCTGCGTAGTACGGCACCTGCGCGAGCGCATCGTGCAGGGTGAAGCCGGCATGCAGCTGCAGGCGGGCGGTGGCGCGGAGATCGATCATGGATGCGGTTCCGAAACGGCCGCGACGCGACGCGCCTCGGCAAAGCCGTGCAGCGCCGAATTCAGGCGCGCATGCGGCAAGGGATCGGGCAGGCGTCGACGCCAGTTGGGATGCACTTCGACGGTGCCCGGCAGGTTGGGTTGTTCGTCCAGGGCCAGCGCGTCTTCCACCGGCAACAAGGCCAGCGGCGAGACATTGGTGGCGGTGAAGCGCAACGCGCCCAGCAGCGGGTCGCGCGCACTGCTCAGGCCGGCAAGTTCGACAGCGGCATCCAGCCGTGCCACGTCCTTGTTGCGCGCGGCGGCATCGTCGCTGGCCTGCGCGGGCTGGATCAATTCCAGCTTGCGCCGCCATTCGATATCGCGGCCGGTGCGCCAGCCGGTGAGCGTGGGCAGGTCGTGCGTGGTGGTGGTGGCGATCGCATCCGGCCGCCACAGCGCCGGCGAGACGAATGCGCCATCGTCGTCGCGGGTGAACATCAACACGTCGATGCCCATCACTCCACGCTGCGAGAGTTCTTCGCGGATGCCCGGCGGCACCACGCCCAGGTCCTCGCCGATGACGATCGCCCGGTGCCGCCACGATTCCAGCGCCAGCAGGTTGAGCAGATCGTGCAACGGGTAGGCCAGATACGCACCTTCATTGGAACTGGCACCATCGGGGACCACCCATAGCCGCATCAGGCCCAGGATGTGGTCGATGCGGATGCCGCCGCGGTCGCGCAGCACCGCACGCAGCAGCGCGATATACGGCGCGTAGCCGCTGCGCCGCAGCGCCGTGGGCGAATACGCCCCGATGCCCCAATGCTGGCCATCGGCATTGAAGGCATCCGGCGGCGCGCCCAGCACCAGCCCGCGCAATACGGTGTCGGCCGCCGCTGCGGCTTCGGCGCCGTTGGGGTCGAAGCCCACCGCCAGATCGGCGATCAAACCGATCTTCATGCCGCGCTCGTGCGCCTCGCGCTGCGCATCGGACCAGCTGCGCGCCGCCAGCCATTGCGTGAACACATGCAGCTGCGGATCGTTGTCGCCGAAATCCTGCGCAGCAAAGCGTGCAAAGCCCTCCAGCGCCGCGCCGCCTGCGTTGCGGAAGGCGACCAGATCGGCATGATCGGGCGAAACGCGCGTGTACAACTGGCGCAGCAATTCCCACTTGGCGTGCGCCGAGGCCTGCCAATCGATCAATGCAGCGTTATGCAAGCCATCGAAACGTTCGCGCAGGCCGGGCACCGCGTTGATGGCATCCAGCGCCAGTTCGCCCAGGATGCGCACCGGCGCGGCATGCAAGGGATCGAGAAAGCGCCGATCGCTGGGCGAATACGGGCTGTAGCCGCCGCTCACCGGGCGCGCGGCGTGCACCGGACTCAATGCCAGGGCGTCGGCGCCGGCCAAGGCCGCGTGCCGCAACCATTCCACCGTGCCGGCGGCATCGCCGATACCGCCGTCATCCAGGCTGCGTGCCGAATACACCTGCAGCGCCATGCCCCAGGCACGCGGCGATGGCTGGCCACAGGCATCGGCCACACTGAAGCAACGTGGCGGCGCCACGGCCACCTGCTGGGTAATCGCGCCGATCTGCAGCGTCCAGTAACCGAAACGCTGCGGCGCGCGCAGGCGCCCTTGCGCATCGGCACGCACGTCTTCGCTGGCGCCGCTGTCGTCGCTCCAGCGGCCACTGGCGTGTGCCGCCACGCGCAACGGCAGCGGCTGACCCACCTGCACCGTCAGCAGCGGCGCCGGCTCGTCGGCCTGCGCCTGGCAGCGGCGCAGGCTGTCGGCGCGCTGCGCCGCGGTGGCGGCCGGAAATTCCAGCGCGCTGAGCACCGCATGCACCGATTGCTCGGAGACCTGCCGCGGCTGGTCGCTGGCATCCACCCAATCCACCATCACCCCGGCCGCGGCGGCCAGGGTGTTGAGATCATCCCCGCCCGGATCGCGCGTACTCATGCCTGCGCCTCGTGCCAGGCGATGAAGCCATCGACCGGTAGTTCCCGCGCATCGGCAGCCACGTTTTCGACATGCGCCACGCGTCCGCGCAGCGGCGGCAACGGCACCGGCTGGGTGCCGACATTGAAGGCGATATGCCACAGCCCGCCCGGCAGCTCCCAGGTGGCGGCCACCGCGCCATCGGCAAGCACGCTGGCACGCACGGCGCGCGCTTGCGCCAGGCCTGGCACCAGCCAGCGACGACGCACGTCCAGCAGCGCCGTGAACCAGCTTGCCCACTGCGCGCCGTCGCCATGCGCGGCGTCAGCGATCGGCGCACGCGATGCCGCGAACGTGGTATGGCTGTTCGGATCGGGAATGGTGGCGCGCTGGGCTTCATCGGCAAATGCGGCGAAGTGCGCGAACTCCTTGCGGCGGCCTTCGCGCACCGCATCGTCCAACGGTGGGCCGAAGTCGGTGAAGAACAGGAACGGTTGCTTGGCGCCCCACGGTTCGCCCATGAAAAACAGCGGAATCATCGGCGTCAATGCGGTCAGCGCCAAGGCCGCGCGCAAGCGTTGCGGCGACACCAGCACGCTCAGCCGCTCGCCGCGGGCGCGGTTGCCGATCTGGTCGTGATTCTGCGCAAACACCACGAATTTGTGCGGCGGCAAGGCGCCACTGGGTTCGCCCCGCACATGCCCGCGCGGGTCCGGCTCGCCCTGATAGGCGAACCCTTCGCCCAGCACGCGCGCCAGGTGCTCGGTCGGCTTGTCGGCGAACGCGGCGTAATAGCCTTCCTCTTCGCCAGTGAGCAGCACATGCAGCGCGTTATGGAAGTCGTCATCCCACTGCGCGGTATAGCCACGCTGCAGTTGCGAGGCCTGATTGGCCTCATTTTCCAGCACCAGATGCACATGCCGCCCGGCCGGCAGGCTGGCCTCGACGGTCTCGCGCAAGGTATCCAGGAACGCGTTGGGCGATATCGCATGCACCGCATCCAGGCGCAGGCCGTCGAAACCGTATTCGTGCAGCCACATCAGCGCGTTGTCGAGAAAATACCGCTGCACCGGCGGCTTGCGGAAATCGATCGCTGCGCCCCACGGGGTGGGCTTGTCCTCGTTGAAGAACGGCGCGGCATAGCTGTGCAGGTAATTGCCGTCCGGGCCGAAGTGGTTGTAGACCACATCCAGCAACACCATCAGGCCATGCCCGTGCGCGGCATCGATCAGCGCCTTCAGTTCGTCCGGTGTGCCATACGCCTCCACCGGTGCATACGGCAGCACGCCGTCGTAGCCCCAGTTGTGCGCGCCGGGAAACGCGCTCAACGGCATCAGTTCGATGGTGGTGATGCCCATCGCCGCCAGCTGCGGCAGTTGCGCCTGCACACCGGCATAGCCGCCGCAGGTGCCGACATGCACTTCGTAGATCACTGCCTCGTCCCACGGCCGTCCCTGCCATTGGGCGTTTTGCCAGGCATAGCCGTCGGTCGGCTGTACCGCGCTGGGGCCGTGCACGCCTTCGGGCTGCCAGCGCGAGGCCGGGTCCGGGACCGGCTCAGCGCCGTCGACGCTGTAGCGGTAACGCGCATTGGCAGCGCAGTCGATGACGGCGCTGAAAAAACCGTCCTGTCCCGCCTGCAGCGCGCAGCGCGCGCTGTCGTCGAAGACCACGTCCACGCTCTTGGCTGCTGGAGCCCAGAGCGCAAAGCGCACCTGTCCTTCACCCGCCGGCCAGGCGCCCCAGGACGGTGTGATTGCATTGCGCTGGTTCATCGTTATTTCTCCGCTTGCAGATAGATCGTGGCCAGCGGCGGTAGGGTCAGGCGCAGACGTTGCGCATGCCCATGCATGCCCACCGGCTCGGTCGCCAGGCGACCGCTGTTACCGAGGTTGCTGCCGCCGTAATGGGCACTGTCGGTGTTGAGGATCTCGCGCCAGAGGCCGGCACGCGGCACCCCCACGTGATAGTCGTGATGCGGTTGCGGGGTCAGGTTGCTCACTGCCAGCAACGGTGCGCCGCCGGCAGGATCGTGGCGGACGAACGCCAGCACGCTGTTGCGCGCATCGTCGGCCACGCTCCAGTCGAAGCCGTCGGCGCGATGGCTGCCGCGATACAGCGCCGGCGTGCGGCGCAGTGCGGCGTTGAGATCGCCCACCAGTTGCTGCATGCCACGATGGCGCGCGCCGTCCAGCAGATGCCAGTCCAGCGACTGGTCGTGATTCCAGTCGGCCCATTGGCCGAACTCGGCGCCCATGAACAGCAGTTTGTCGCCCGGGTGCGCCCACATCAGCGCCAGGTAGGCGCGCAGGTTGGCGAAGCGGCGCCAGTCATCGCCCGGCATCTGCCCGAGCAGGCCACCGGTGCCGTGCACCACTTCATCGTGCGAGAGCGGCAACACGAAGCGTTCGTCGAAGGCGTACACCAGCCCGAAGGTGAGCTGGCTATGGTGCTGCGCACGTTCGGCCGGATCGCGCTGCATGTAGCCCAGCGTGTCGTGCATCCAGCCCATGTTCCATTTGTGGGTGAAGCCCAGGCCGCCATCGCTGATCGCGGCGGTCACGCCCGGCCAGGCGGTCGATTCTTCGGCAATGGTGAGCACGCCGGGGAACTGGGTGGCGATTTCGCGGTTGAGCTGGCGCAGGAACGCGACCGCCTCCAGATTCTCGCGGCCGCCATGCGCGTTGGGCACCCACTCGCCTTCGGCGCGGCCGTAGTCGCGATACAGCATCGAGGCCACCGCATCCACGCGCAGGCCGTCGAGGTGGTAATGCTCGATCCATTCCAGCGCGCTGCCCAGCAGGTAAGCGGTCACCTCCGGCCGGCCGTAATTGTAGATCAGCGTATTCCAGTCGCGATGCATGCCTTCGCGCGGATCGGCATGCTCGTACAGCGCGGCGCCGTCGAACTGGGCCAGGCCGTGCGCGTCATCGGGAAAGTGCGCGCTGACCCAATCCAGGATCACGCCGATACCGGCGCGGTGACAGGCATCGACGAACTGCGCAAAGCCGTCCGGGCTGCCATGTCTCGCGGTGGGCGCATACAGGCCCAGCGGCTGATAGCCCCAGGAACCGCCGAACGGGTGTTCGGTGATCGGCAGCAATTCGATATGCGTGAAGCCGAGCTGCTGTACGTAAGGAATCAACTGCTCGGCCAGCGTTGGCCAGTCCAGCGGCTGGTTGTGTCCGTCGCGGCGCCAGGACGCGGCATGCACCTCGTAGATCGACAGCGGCGCCGGCACGGCGCCGGGGTCGCGGTTGGCCATCCAGGCCGCATCGGTCCAGGCGAATGCGGCGGCGCTGGGCACCACCGAAGCGGTTGCCGGCGGCAATTCGGTTTGCCGCGCCACCGGGTCGGCCTTGAGCAGCACCCGCCCATCGGCTGCGGTGACGGCATATTTGTACCGGGCGCCGGCTTCCACGCGCGGCAGGAAGAGTTCCCAAAAGCCACCGATGCGCTGCCGCATCGGATGCCGCCGCACGTCCCAGCCGTTGAAGTCGCCAACCACCGCCACGCGTTGGGCATGGGGTGCCCACACCGCAAAGCGCACGCCTGGCACATCGCCACAGTGGACATGCTGCGCGCCCAGCGCACGACGCACGGCCTGGCCATCGCCGGCAGCGATCTGCAGCAGCAGCGATTCGTCCAGCGTGGCCGCGAACGCGTACGGGTCTTCGACCTCCTGCACCCTGTCTGGCCACACGATGCGCAGCCGGTACGGCCCATCGGCCGCCAGGATGCCTTCGAAGACGCCATCGATGGCGCTGGCCTGCATACGCGCGAGCAGCTTGCCGCGCGGGTCGATCAAGCCCATCGCCTCGGCGCCCGGTGCCAACACGCGCACCTGACGGCGGCCCTCGGCCAGCGGTTTCGGTCCAAGCACCGCAAAGGCATCGGCCGGCAAGCCGTTGGCCAGGGCTTGCAGGGTCTGCGACGTTTCCGAGATCCCTTCCGTGGTCATGCCGTCTGCTTCCGTGCGCTGCTCCTGCCCGCCCTGCCGTTCGCTCATGACACCGTCGCGAGCGCGGGCGCGGTTGCGGCGGTGTGTTCGTAGAGCGAGAGGTATTTCTTGCCTGCCACGTCCCAACCGCTGGGACGCAACATGGCCGCGCGCCGCATCGCAGACAGCAGGCTGGGCAGGCGGAATGTGCGGAAGGCGCGCTCCAGGCAGCGGCGCAGCGCTTCGACGCTGGCGTGCTGGAACAGGAAGCCGGTCACGCCATCGTCCACGGTGTCGATCAGCCCGCCGGTCGCATGCGCGATTGGCAGGCAGCCGAAGCGCTGCGCATACATCTGGCTCAGGCCGCAGGGCTCGAAGCGCGAGGGCATCAGCAGGAAGTCGGCACCGGCGAACATGCGCCGCGCCAGGCCTTCCTCGAAGCCGATGAAGGCGCCCACCTGACCGGGATAGCGCCTGGTCAGCTCGGCCACCTGCCGTTCGATCTCCGGCTCGCCGCCGCCGATCACCGCGATCTGGCCGCCAGCGGCCACGATCTGCGGGGCCACCTCGCAAATCAGGTCCAGGCCCTTCTGATGCACCAGCCGCGACACCACCGCAAACAGCGGGCCGGTGCTCTCGCGCAGCCCGAATGCCTTGCGCACCTGCGCTGCATTGGCCTGCCGGCCCTGCCACTGGTTCACGCTGAAGTGCGAATCCAGGTATTCATCGGTGCGCGGATCCCAGCTGGCGTCGATGCCGTTGACGATGCCGGTGAGCGCGCCCTTGGCAGCGCGACCGGCCAACAGCCGGTCCAGGCCGCAGCCCTGTGCCGGGCCGGTGATCTGCTTGGCGTAGCTGACGCTGACCGTGTTGACGTGGTCGGCATTGACGATGCCGCCGCGCAGGAACGACATCTGCCCATAGAACTCCAGCTCGGCCACCCGCTCGGCGGGGATGCCCAGCGCGGCAGCCATCGAATACGGCACCAGGCCCTGGTAGGCCAGGTTATGGATGGTCAGCAGGCACGGCGTGGTGCCGCCGGACCAGCGCACATAGCCGGCCGCCAGCGCGCAGGGCCAGTCGTTGAGATGCAGCAGACGCGGTTTCCAGCCCAGGCCGGCGTGGCCGGCCGCAATCTGCGCGGCGGCATGCGACAAGGTGGCAAAGCGGATTGCGTTGTCCTCGAATTCCGAACCGCTGGTGCTCACATAGGGCGAGCCGTCGCGTTCGAACAACTCCTTGGACAGCAGGATGTAGATCGGTAGCCCGTCCGATTGCACGATGCGGCCGATGTCGCAGGCCGGCAGCGCGGCATGCGCCAACACGCGGCCCACGATCTCCACCTTGCCCGCACGCTCGAGCACGGCGCGGTAGCCAGGGATCAGCACACGTACGTCGTAGCGGTGGCGCAGCGCGCGCGGCAACGCGGCCGCCACATCGCCCAACCCGCCGGCCTTGATGAAGTCCGCCATTTCCGACGCCACGAACAAGGCACCGCGCGTGTCTGCCAACGAGACCGGCAAGCGCTCGTGGTGACGGATGAAGCGGCCACGCGCATCGCGCGGGCGCCCACTCTTCTTCAGAGTCGGGAGCAGCGTACTGCGCTCTAAGCGTGCGGTAGTAGCGTGAAGCGGCATCATGGCAACCATCGAAACATCCGTCGTAATGTGGGTGGAGACGGAAAAACGGCGAAGCGAAAACCGCCGTCTGCCGATTCAGCCAGACGACTTGCTACGAGTGAGGAGCGTGGGCAACGCGCGTACTCCACGTCGCCCTTGCAGAGGAATCTACACCCCGACCAAATAAAATATGCGTGAACACGTGCTGACTTTTCTGCGACAGCCCACATTCCTTTACGCGCAGTTGCGCACGCTCAAGGCATAAGCGCCACATTGCAGTGCGATGACATCCCCGTCTCGGTGCGTTGGCCGTACATGCACCGAATGCGGGAACTTCCGGCTGCGTTCGCCCTCATCCGGGTAACCGGTTCATCGATGCCTTGCTTCGCGCCTGGCGACCATGCTTCGCGCCCGGCCTGCATGCCGTTGCCGCGCGCTACGGCCCGGCTTGCTCAAGCGCCCCCCTCCATGGGCCGATATCGAGCGTTAGCACAAGACCTCTCGAGACCCTGGCGCATGGCAGACCAGCCCGAACACCCAAGCCGCCCCCGTGGCGGGCTGCGCCGCCTGTTGCCCTGGGGCGGCACGGACACCGCGCGCCCTGCCGCTGCCCTGCCGACGGTGATCAATGGCGAGCGCAGCGGTCATGGCCTGGCCGCGCACCAGCTGGTGCCGGCCAAGGCCAAGTCCGGCGCGCACGATCCGGCCGCTGCCACTGCATTGCTGATACGGCTGTTCTCGCATGCCGCGCATCCCGAAGCGCTGCTGCTCGCGTTCGCCGAAGGCATCGCCAGCCTGCATGGCGAGCTCGGCGACATGGGCGTGCGCCTGAGCGCGGCGTACGCGGCCGGCGATTGGCCCGGCTATGGCCGTGCCTTGCGCCAGCTCATCGACAAATACATCCGCACCATCGATATCGGCGATTCGCTGGCCGAAGGCCGCACGGAAGCCGAGCAGCTGCGCGATCTGCTGCGCCACGCGCTGGGCAATGCCCTGGCCACGCTGTTGCAACGCAGCCCGGAGCTGGCCGAAGAGGCGCAAACGCTGGCATCGGCGCTGCGCCACTGGCGCCCCGGACACGAGCTGATCACGCTGGAACAACGCCTGCGCGAACTCAGCCACCAGATCGGCCTGCGCGCCGAAGATGCCAGCGAACAACAGAACCTGTTACTGGGCCTGTTCGACCTATTGCTGGAGAACGTCGGCGAACTCCTGGACGATCGCAGCTGGTTGCAGGGCCAGATCTCGGTGGTGCGGCAACTGATTTCCGGCCCGCTGGATGTCAGTTCCATCGAACAGGCACGCGGCACCCTGCGCGAGGTGACCTACAAGCAGGGTCTGCTCAAGCAGGGCATCGCCGAGTCCAAGACCGCCATGCGCGAAATGATGGTGTCCTTCGTCGACCGGCTGGACGGCATGGCCACCAGCACCGGGCAATACCACGACCGCGTTGCCGGCTATTCGCAGGCGATCGGCGAGGCGCGCGGCATCCCCGACCTCAACCGGCTGCTGCAGGACCTGCTGCAGGACACCGCCGGCGTGCAGGCACAGGCCCTGGCAGCGCGCGACGAACTGCTCGCGGCACGCCGGCAGGTGGAAGATTCCGAACAGCGCATCGCCTTGCTCGAACAGGAGCTCAAGGACGTCGCCGGTTTGGTGCGCGAAGACCAACTGACCGGCGCGCTCAACCGGCGCGGCTTCGAAGAACTGTTCCAGCGTGAAGCCGTGCGCACCCAGCGCAGTGGCCAGCCCCTGTGCGTGGCGATGCTGGACCTGGACGATTTCCGCCGCCTCAACGAGACCCACGGCCATGCCGGTGGCGACGCCGCGCTGCGCCACACGGTGGAGGTGGCCAAGGCGGTGCTGCGCACCACCGATGCCATCGCCCGCTTCGGCGGCGAGGAATTCGTGCTGCTGCTGCCGGACTCGACCATCTTCGAAGCCAGCGCGGCGGTGATCCGCCTGCAACGCGCACTGTCGCAGCGCTCGCTGCTGCATGACGACGTGCGCGTGTTCATCAGCTTCAGCGCCGGCGTGGCGCTACGCGGGACCGACGAGACCCAGGACGAGGTCATCCGCCGCGCCGACCGCGCCATGTACGACGCCAAGGCGGCCGGCAAGAACCGGGTGATCAACGCCGATTAGCGGCGATCGTCGGCGAACGCCCGGTGCATCCGGGCGATCGCTAAGCGGTGTGTACCGTGCTGGCTGGTCTGGCGGCGCGCCGTGCATCAATGCGCGGGCTTGGCTCCGCGCAGCTTCTGAAACAGCATCACCGCGCCCAGCACGAGCGCACCGGCGACCACGCCCACCAGCATGTTGCCCAGCGCCTCGACCAGCCAGCCCATGCTGCCGGACGACTCGGCCAGATCCGTCACTGAATGATGAAGGATTGGTGTGTCCTTCACTAAGATGTGACCACCGACCAGAAACATGGCGACGGTTCCAGCTACCGACAGAAATTTCATCAGCCAGGGTGCGCCAAAAAGGATGCCGCGCCCGAACGCGGCCAAGGCAGTACCCTTCTTGCTTAGGTAAAGGCCCAAGTCGTCCAATTTCACGATTGCGGCAACCAAGCCATAAACACCAATAGTCATAACTAGCGCAATCGCGATCACAGTTAGAACTTGTTGTGCAAAAGGCGCACTGGTGACAGAGCCAAGAGTAAGCACGATGATCTCTGCCGAGAGGATGAAATCGGTGCGGATCGCGCCCTTCACCTTGTCCTTTTCCAGCGCCACCACGTCCACGTTCTGGTCGGCCAGCGCGCGGGTACGTTCGGCATGCCGCTGCGCTTCTTGCTCATCGTTGTGCAGGAACTTGTGCGCCAGCTTTTCCACGCCCTCGAAGCACAGGTAGGCGCCGCCGATCATCATCAGCGGCATCACCAACGGCACGTTGTAGCCGCGCCCGCGCAGCCACGCTTCCAACGCGCTGATCGCCAATGCTGCCGGCACCAGGATCATCTTGTTGACCAGCGAGCCCTTGGCCACCGCCCACACCACCGGCAGTTCGCGGTCGGCAGTGACGCCGGTGACCTGCTGCGCATTGAGCGCCAGATCGTCGCCCAGCACGCCTGCGGTCTTCTTGGCCGCCACCTTGGTCAGGATGGAAACGTCGTCCAGCAGCGTGGCGATGTCGTCGAGCAGGGTGAACAGGCTGGCACCGGCCATGCGCAAGGTCCTTCTGGGTTGGTCGCGAATTCTCGCCGATCCCGCACCCGCGTGGGGTGATGAGCCGCCATTGCGCGGTCGTTGCATGCTGTTGGCAGGGCGATGCAGGCACCGCTGCGCCTGCGCTTGCGGCCGTTCGTGCCTGCCCTGGGCAGGTTTGCCTGCGGTGTGCGCAAGCGCGCGGATTCACCACGCGACGACCCGTCGCTGGCCACACTCGCCGCCTGCATGATGCCCCAGAGATGGCCTTGAGTCACAACGACCCGCACCGCGCCCCGGCTGCAAGCCCGGCTGATCATGCCGTGATTGGCGGCATGAGCCGGCGCACGCAGATCCTGCGCTTGCTGTTGCGCTATCGCGGCTCGGGCGTGTTCGCTGGCATGAACCTGGACCCGGCGGCCATCAACGAATACGAAGTGCCTGCAGAAGGCACCCCGGACCAGTTCGTCTCCGACCTGGAATCGCTCGGACCCACCTTCGTCAAACTGGGCCAGATGCTGTCGACCCGGCCGGACATCGTGCCGCCGGAATTTGCCACAGCGCTGGAGCGCATGCAGGAGAACACCAGCTCGGTGCCGGTGGAGCGCATCCGCCAGATCATCGAGGAAGAGCTCGGGGTCTCGGTCAACAAGGCGTTCTCGTTCTTCGACCCGGTCCCGTTGGGCTGCGCCTCGCTGGCGCAGGTGCACCGCGCTGCGCTGCGCGACGGCACGCCGGTGGCGATCAAGGTGCAGAAGCCCGAAGTGGCCGCGCAGGTGCGTTCGGATCTGGACGTGCTCAAGAGCTTCGCCACTGCCGCCGACCGTCTCACCGGCATTGGCCGGCGTGTGCGCTTTGCCGACTGGCTGGGCGAATTCGGCAAGACCCTGCGCGCCGAGCTCAACTACGAAGACGAAGCCGAAACCCTGGCGCGCTTCGGCAAGCACCTCAAGCCGTTCCCCTTGCTGTGGGTGCCGCAACCGGTGTGGGACCTGAGCAGCCGCAAGGTGCTGACCATGCAGCTGGCCGAAGGCGTGCGCGTGGACAAGATCTCCGGTCTTCGCCGCACCGAACAGCCGATGGACGAGCTGGCCGCGGAACTGGTCAAGGGGTATCTGGACCAGATGTTCGTGCATGGCGAAATCCATGCCGACCCGCATCCGGGTAATTTGCGGGTGCTGCAGGACGGGCGTCTGGCCATCTTCGACCTGGGCATGGTGGCGCATGTGCCGCCGCGCCTGCGCGAGCGCCTGCTCAAGTTGCTGTTTGCCGCGGTCGATGGGCGCGGCGAGGAAGTGGCCGAAGAGACCATTGCGCTGAGCACGCGGCTGGAGGATTACGACGAAGAACGCTACCAGCGCGAAACCGGGCAGATGATCGCGCGCTACGCAGCGCACGATGCCACCTCCGAAGGCCGGGTGGTGCTGGATCTGGTGCGCATCGCCACCTCGACCGGCTTGCGGACGCCGCCGGAGTTGAGCCTGCTCGGCAAGACCTTGCTGAATCTGGAAGGCGTGTGCCGCGCGTTGTCGCCCACGCTGGATACGCGCCGCATCGTCGAGCGCCATCTGCAGCACGTGATGCGCGCGCGCCTGAAGAAGTCCCTGTCCGCGGCCAACCTGGCCAGCGAGGCGATGGAACTGCAGCACCTGGTGCGCGAAGGACCGCGCCGCATGTCCGAGATCCTGTCGCTGGCTGCGGAAAACCGCCTGCAGATGCGCGTCACCGGGCTGGAGGAATCGCACCTGATGGAAAGCCTGCAGAAAATCGCCAACCGCGTGGCGGCGGGCATCGTCACAGCTGCGCTGATCATGGCGTCGGCGCAGATGATGCGCATCGAAACCGGCTTGAAGCTATGGGGCTACCCGGCTATTGCGATGGTGCTGTTCCTGCTCGGGGTCGTGCTGGGGCTGGGCATCGTGGTCAGTGCGCTGCTGTTCGACCGCCGCGTGCGAGCGCGCGAAGAGCGTGGGCACCGCTAGCCGTTAGGGCTGGTTGCCGCAGGTGGGCGCCTTGGTGCCCTGCGGGCAGGCATTGGATTTGCGTCAGTCACCAGCCTGCGAACAAGTGCCCCTGACAAGACCGCGCGCACCCGGCGGGCGCGGCCGGAACCGGCATGTGACGTGTAAGCGACGGTTGCTGCGCGCTGTCCACGTTCAGTAACGACTGTTTCTTATCGTGTCGACAGTCCGTTCAACCGCGCAGGCAGGTGTGAGCGATTGCGCGTCAGGCGTAGCGCCTGTGATCTCCGCGTTGAATGCGTGCGCGACACGCAGGGAACGGTGCAAGAAAAGCGCCGGTTCCGTTCGTGCGTCTTGCATCGTGCTCGATGCAGCGGATTGCAGGCGTCCTGCGCACACCACGGTGTCCCCACCCCTGCTCGCTGCGTGCAGCAGCGCTGCAGCGAGCACAACCACTATCACGCGTGGGCGCAAGGCATCTGACGCCACCTGCGCTTCAGCATCTTCGCGCTGGTTGGTGCGCACAGATGTGTCGCCGCTGTCCGGCGATGCTGGGCCGGAGGTCATGCCGGATCTGTCTGCAACAAACATTTCAGTCAGCTTCGGCGCGGCATAGTCCGTCATCCGGGTGTCACATTGCAGGTGGCGCACAGGACATGGCGAGCAAGGCGTCCGGTACGCGCTCGCACCATTCCCCCACGGACGCTGCGCATGCATTGGATGTTGTTGGTTTCGTTGTTGCTATTGCTGTGGCTGTTGGTCGCCTCTCCGCGTCTGGCATGGCTCAAGGCTGGCCTGTTGTCGCTCTTTCTGCTGCTGCTCAGCGTCTGGGGATTGGTCGACCGGCTCAGCGGCGACGGTATCAATGCAGCCACGCTGTATCACCTGCGCGCCGACATGGATGGCGCCGGCGTCAGCGACTTTTCCGGCTATATCGCGGTTTTCGTCGGCATGCTGTTGCTCTCGCTGAGCCCGCTGTTGCTGGTGCGGGTACGCCGCTTCCAGCGTCCGCGTGGTGGCGGCGCCGTGTTCGCAGGCTTTGTGGGCATGTTGCTGGTCGGCATCGCCGCAAGCCCGCTGTATCGCGATGGCAAGCGCCTGTACTACCAGCTGCGCCCGGTCGATTACGCCACCGTGGTGCCGGAATACCAAGTGCCGCAGCAACCGCTGCACAAGCGCAAGAACATCGTCTGGATCTATGGCGAAAGCCTGGAGCGCACCTACTTCGACGAACAGGTGTTTCCGGGCCTGATGCCCAATTTGCGCGCGCTTGCGACCGAAGCAGTGGACGTACGCAATCTCGCCTCCACCGAAGGCAGCGGCTGGACCATCGCCGGCATGGTCGCCTCGATGTGCGGCGTGCCGCTCACCACCGCGCCGGGCGACGAGAACAGCATGGACCGCATGGGCATGTTCCTGCCCGAAGCGCGCTGCCTGGGCGATTACCTCAAGGATCAGGGCTACCGCAATCATTACGTGGGCGGTGCCGATGCCAGCTTCGCCGGCAAGGGCCGTTTCCTGTCCAGTCATGGCTTCGACGTGGTGCATGACGTGCACCATTTCCACGACCAGGGTGTCGCGCCAAAGCATTTTTCTGCATGGGGCGTGCACGACGATGTCCTGCTGGACGACGCCTGGGATACCTTCCAGACGCTGTCGCGTGCCGGCCAACCCTTCATGCTGACCACGCTGACCATGGACACCCACCATCCGGCCGGCCACCTGCCACTGGCGTGCAAGGGCCAGCAGTACGACAGCGCACTGGGCGATATCGGTCTGCTGCATGCAATCAAATGCAGCGACCGTTTGATCGGCGAACTCGTCGCACGCATCCGCAACAGCCGGTATGGCAAAAACACCATCATCGTCATCGCCTCCGATCATCTGGCCATGCCCAACGACCTGAGCGACGTGCTGGCCAAGCAGAAACGCGAGAACCTGCTGTTGTTCCTGGGCAAGGACATCGCGCCACAACAGGTCCTCACGCGCGCAGGTAGCACGCTCGATTCGGGCGCAACGCTGCTGCAGTTGCTGGAACCAGGCATGCGCACGCTGGGCTTTGGCCGCTCGTTGCTGGCCCGCGATGCCCCGCCCAGTGCCAGCGTGGCCGCCAGCCGCGACAGCGGCAAGGACTATCCGCGCTACCTGGCCTACGCGCGCACGCTGTGGACCGGGCGCAGTACGCGCATGCTGCGCATCAATGGCAATGGCGATGTGGTGGTCGGCGTGCAACAGGTGCGCCCACCGGTGCTGCTGGAATACGACAAAGACACCAACCTGAAAACGGTGTACCTGGAAAACACTTCGCGTCAGTTCGACCGCACGCATTCCAAGGGCACGCTGGCCTATGTGGACCGCTGCACGGCATTCGAAGACGGCTCGGCCGATGGCCACTGGTGTGCGCTGGTGGTGGACCGCCACCAGAGCATGAAGCTGTATCGCGACCCGGACCTCACCCGCGGCATCGCCGTCGACGCGCCGCTGGAAGCCACCCAGCAGGGCCCGCGTCCGCGCGTGCGTCAGCCGATCATGCTCACCCAGGCTGCGCGCAAGACCGATGCCGGCCGCTACATGCTCGAGCTATACGCTAAGCGCCGGCCCACGCGCGCGTTCTGGGTGGAAGCGGTGTCCTCCGAACGTAAGGTCGTGCTGGCACAGCAATGGGTCGTGCCCGACGCCGCCGGGCGCATCCGCATGCCGGTGGGCCTGGAACATGCGGTGGAAGACCTGGAGATTCGTGCCTGGCTTGATTACACCGAAGACGTCAGCGTGGACGACCTGGCCTTGGTCAAGGACATCCCGGTGGCGGATCGCTCCTGATGTGCCGACATGCGTCCATCGATGGTCAGGCATGGTTGTGCAATCAGCGCAAGCCGACCGACTTGCCGCTGCGCAGCCCTCGTCGACCTCGCCAGCTCAGTCATCCGACGCAGGCGCACCATCTCCGGCCTCGCGTGCCACGGCGGCCCCTGCACGACTGAAGCGGATCTCCTGCGGCGACTGCAACGCAATGCCCACCGTCGCCATGCGCTGCAGCAGCGCGAAGAACAGCTGGCTGCGCACGCCATACGAATCGCGCGGACTGCTCACGTAGGCGAACGAGTTGAAATTGACGTGCCCGCCGGCCAGCGAATCGATGAACACCGATGGCGCCGGTTCGGCCAGCACCTTCTCGTGCTCGGCGAACAAGGCCAGCAACATGTCGCGCACCTTGGCCACGTCGGTTTCCAGCGGCACCGAGAACTGCAACTGCACACGGCCCATCGGATTGGACAGCGTCATGTTGCGCACGCTCTTGGTGATCAACTCCGAGTTGGGCACGATCAACGTGGAGCGGTCGCCCACCTGGATTTCGGTCGCTCGCACG
This sequence comes from Xanthomonas euvesicatoria pv. euvesicatoria, assembly GCF_020880415.1. GTDB lineage: Bacteria > Pseudomonadota > Gammaproteobacteria > Xanthomonadales > Xanthomonadaceae > Xanthomonas > Xanthomonas euvesicatoria. Next base: position 133,205 of record NZ_JAJIUJ010000040.1, read on the forward strand.
CTGATCTTGCGCACGTCGCCTTCCTGATCGCCGATACGCACCCAATCGCCGATCTTCACCGGACGCTCGGCCAGCAAGATCAACCCGGACACGAAGTTCTGCGTAATCGCCTGCAGACCAAAACCAATGCCCACCGACAGTGCGCTCAACACCAGCGCCAACCGCTTCAAATCCAGACCCAGCGCCGTGAGCCCCCACACCATCACGATCAACCAGCCCAGATAGCGCGCCACCGTGCTGATCGAATTCCGCGCTCCCGCATCCAGTTCGGTCTTGGGCAGATAGGTGTTGAGCAGCCACTTCTGCACCACATGGACCAGACCCATGCCGAGCAGGAACACACACAGCGCCCTGGCCACGTCGCCGGGCGTGATGACAAGTTCCTTGCCAATTGCAATACCGTGCGAAACGTTTTCCAACCAGCCGGTCACTGCGGCGAGGTTGGCGCCGTACGGCGTCACCAGCGCGGCAATGCCTAGTAGCACCAGCAGCACGCGTACTGCCGCAGAGATCAGTAACCCTACCTGCACCAACCGCCCGCTGCCGACATTCAGTGCATGCGACAGCGCTCGGCTGAAACGGCTCTCCGGCTTGAACACCCAGGTCGTCAGGTCGTCGGCAAACATCACCAGTAGCGCGAGCACGCTGCACACCATGGTGATCCAGATGATCTGCTGCTCGACGAACAGTGCCATATTGATGTAGCCGAACAAGGCCGCCACTAACGCGAAGATCACCGCCAGATGGCCCAGCAGACGGATCAGCACGATGTAACCGCCGCCACGCGACACCACCGGCGGTGGTGCGCTGCTGTCCGCATCGGCCGCGCCCACGTTTGCGGCATGAGCGCGCAACGACAGGGTCAGGCCAGCCAGTGCCGACAGGATCAACCCCGCATACAACAGCGCGGCAACTGCATCGGTAGCGATGGTTAATGCGCTGCTGCTGCGCGCCACGTCGTTGATTCTGATCGCCATACCGCTAAACCAGCTCACCGCGGCCGTGGCAAGACAATGCACACGCAAACGATCGACAGTGGCATCGTCCAACGGGAACAGACGCCAGGTGGGCTGGTGCTTCATCAACAGGCTGGCGCTGAGCGAACCGACGAAGGCCGCCACGCAACTGATCACCACAAATGCACTCAGCAGCTGCTCCAGATCGGTCGGCAGCTCGCTCAGTGCGCGGACGCTCTCGGCCAACGCCCATGCCGCCATGCCCAGCGTCAGGGTGCCCACCAACAAAAACCACAGTGCAAGGCCGGAGCGCCGCAAGCGGCCACCGGGCGCACGCGAGGCCGCATACCGCCGCCCCAGGTGACGCAGGAAGATGCGCAACGGAAATGCCAGCATCAATGCCGCCAGCGTTCCGATCATCAGACCGGCGACGCCGTTGGTCGCTGTGCCGGTGCGCACCGCCTGTACGGCCTTGTCGGACAGCGCCTGCAGGCGCGCTCGGTCGTCGGGCCATTCCCGCGCGATCTCATTCCACAACGCGGGCGACAGCGGCGAGGCAGCGCGCGCGGATAGCTTCTCGCTGAAGCGCTGGGCACGCTCGCCTTCGAGCCGGTCGGCGAGATCCTTGGCATCCAGTGCCAGCAGGTTCGCCCGCTTGAGCTCGGCATCCAGCCCGTTGCGCTCTCGCGTGAGCGCGCGGCGTTGGTCGCGTAGATCTGGTGGGTCGGTCTTCTGCTCTTCGCCAAGCCCGGCCAGCCGGACAGACAGCTCCTTCAACGGAGGCTCCAGCGAGCGCGCCAGATCCTGGGCCTGGCGCTGTGCGCCGGTGACATCGTCAGCCAGCTTGCGCAACTGGTCGGTGTCGGACTTTTCCATCCCCGCTTCGGCATGGGTCAGCACCTTTTGCATGCTGTCCAGTTGGGTCTGCGCGGTCTCCAGCACCGTGTCCTCGTCCTGGGCCACAGCCGTGCCAACACAGACCATCCCCAGCGCGGCAAGCAACAACAGACGCCGCAACAAGCCCTGACGGGCACCACAGGTAAATCGGAATTCGGACACAGGCAGGCATCGAACAGGCGCGGGCGACCGCGGGTGCCGGCATCTTAAGGCACCGCCCCTGATCGAGCCGATTGCCCGGGACCGGTGATTCAGCCGCGGCAGGTCTGGGTCCGCGAACCGATCGGACGATCTCGTTGCACCGCGGCGATGGCGGCAGAGGACCCTGCTAGCGCATGAATGGGCATGCCGCGTTGTCACTTTGCGACAACACGCCGCTGACGCAGAATCGAGCCACCGCTGCGGCAGACGCAGCGGATGACCGCGAAGGAGATCCTCTATGCAGATTCAGATCCAGACCGACAAGCACGTGCCGCACGATCCGTCCGTTGTGGCGCATGTCGAAAAGACCTGCACCGCCCAGCTGGCCCATTTCGCCAGCGACATCACCCGTGTGGAAGTGCATTTGCGTGATGAGAACGGCCAGCGCGGCGGCGCGGCGGATCGAACCTGCAGCATCGAGGCGCACGTCGCCGGCCTGCCGCCGATCGCGGCTACCAACAGCGCCGAAACGACGGCCTCTGCCGTGACCGGAGCTGCACGCAAGCTGCGCACTGCCATCGAACATGCACGCGGCAAGCAGCACTCCAAGGCCACCGCCCCGCCGCCGGACATGCTTTGATCTGATCTGGAGGTTGGCACGTGGCCTCGGCGGCCGCCAACCTTTGCGGCGATGCATCGCGGCACGTCATCTAGCGATGCGCGAAGCGCCCCTCCAAAACCTGTGACCCTTAAACGGCATTCGGCCCGTCGCACTCATCTTGTGGCGGGCCGAATGCGTTGAATCTTTTGCTTACGGAAAGAGCCCAATCCCAAGCACACGGCGCCGATTCTTAGGATTTTCGAGCTGATCCCTGGCTTTTACGCCAGCAGCGTCCAGGCACTCGGGCTCATGACTACCGACTCGGATAACCCGCGCGGCGATAGGCTGAGCCGCACCAATCGGGTGCAACGTAGCCTGGATCCTTTCGCCCATTGCACGGCATTGCTGAAGGTATACGTATGGTTTGCTTCCCACTGCAGCACGGGATTATGTCTTGAGTCCGGCAGCAAACCGATCAAACTCGCCTTGCGCAGTTCGGCTTTCGATCTCCATTTCTTACCGGCAGATTCGTAAGTCAGCGCGTTCGAGTTCCCGGCAACTCCCAGGCGCGTCACCGTAATTGCAAGGCCTGGAAAAATAGCCAACCGCTGCTGCAATTTTCCATGATCGCAGCAATGCAATCGCTCAACAGCGGACTGGCCACGGACCGACGCAGCCACTCGATTCCCTCCTCCAGCCCAGCTCGCCCCGGTCCGCAGGGTTCGGCAGCGTGTGGCTGGCATGCGAATCAGGGTATGCGCAGAAACAGAGGTCGCAGTGGTGGGAGGGAAAACGCGGCTCAAAACGGCCGACTGCAGCCTTGGTGCGGTTGCACCTTGTTGGCTTCGCGATCTTGGTGCTCGGAAATGCTGCCATCTGCTCTCCAAGCCACACCACGCGTCCTGGGCGATCGCTCGAACGCTCCACCCCGTCATTGCGCCATCGCTCTGCGCGGGCACCGACGCCCATCAACCAACACATGTCGCAGCGCTGGCACACGCGCACGTCTTCGTCCCTGCAAGGACGGCCGCGGCAGCAAACATATTTGGCCAGCACAGACGAATTGATTGTTCGGATGTGGAATGATCGTTTCGCCAAGCGCGCGTCAAGATTCTGTGGATTCATGCGAACTTCAAGCTCGCCGACGACGATGACACATACCACGCAAGGTGGCCGTGGATAGCAGGGACGCCTGGGCGCATCGATTGCGAGCGAAGAAGTCACGCTCTGGTTGCACGGGCAGCTGAGCGCAGCATATGCACCTTGCCGGGTCGGCGTGCCGCACGTCACGCATGATTGTCCGGTCGACGCGTCTGGCTGCCGATCGCGATCCCCACGCTGCAATCAAGCCCCTCGCCGCCATGCCCTTCTTGATGAGGTACCCATCGTCCGGCGCTATCGATCAATCGCCCCGCAAGCCTGGGCGAGAGCATGCCGATATCCCCCCAACGCGAGGACAAGCCGTGACGAAGATCTCTTCAGCCAGTACCTCCCAGCAACCGCAAGCCACAAGCGGCGATATTGTGATCGAGATACCGGCACAACGACGCGACGATACATCGACGCCCAGGATCGATTCTCCCCTCTCCGCCCTGCCGCCCAGACCTTCGGGACGACGCAATAGCACAGGAAGCGACAGCGGATATGAAACCGCCAACGACGCAGATCTGTCCCCCTATGGAAGTCCGCAGCCGCATGCTCCGCTGCGTGGGGAAGAGAGCAGCAGCGAGCAGTTCTACGACGCTGAAGACTCCTTGGAACCGTCGGCTTTGCCATCACTTCCCCAGGAACACGCTGCACAACATGGCTCCCAAGCGCATGCATCCACCTCTGCGACAGGCACTGCGCGCTTGGGCGCACTGGCGGCGTCGGTCCGCGCAGGTGCAACACATGGAGTCACCACCCTCCTTGGACCCGCCGCGACAGCAGTCGCAGCTGCGGCGCGCGGTGTCATACCGATCAGCTTCGACAAACAATACCTGGGCGCTGCGCTGGGACATCTCGTGCACCAGACCACCTCCGTGGGACCGACCACGTTCGTGCGCGAGTTGATCGGCGAAGCGCTGTTTGCCGCGTTTCGCCAGCTCCCACCCGAAGCGGTCGTTGCCATGCAGGCGGTGTCGGGCACGCTGCATCTGGCCCTGCATACGCTGCGGCGCAACCGCGAAAACCGCAATCCGGATGCCGCCGCCCGAGGTTTTCACAACCTGAATCTTGAACAGTGGGAAGCGCTGTCCGAAGACGAACGTCATCACAAGAGGAGCGAGCAGCAACATTACTCGGATCTGGTCACCCGGCTCGCGCTGACCGGCATCTTGAGCAATATCGCCATCGGCGCTGCGGGCAAGGCTTCTGGCCGACCGGAGATGGCGGCCAGGCTGCTGGCCAGTGAGCTCAAGGTCGCCCCTTATGCTGCGGCCCGCGACGCCATCCAGGCGACATTCCGCATGGTGGGAATGCGGTCACCGACCAACGGTGGCGTCAGCGATCCCCACGTCACCAGTGCAGGCAGGTTTTACGGCATGGCCAACGTCCTGACCAACCTGGCGTCGAACGAGCTGGAGGCACCAGACTTTGCATCGGCCAGGCAGCGCTGGGCAGGACTGATGTCGCCCTTCAACATGGGAGAGGCGACCAGGGTCGTCTTTCAGCAAGCGGCGGTGAACGCGGCCTTGAATGTCGGTCTGGAGACAGCCGACTGGCTCAATGTCACCCAACACGAAGCCGACGAAGCCGGGACGCAGCAGATCTCGGAACCAACCTGGAAGGCCAAGCGCGAGGATTATGAGCGGGTCATGGATCATTCTGTCGCGCGTACGGCCGCCATCAACTCCAACATCGCATTCGGTACAGCAGTCAACATGATTGGCACCTGGCTCGGTTTGTCGCCAGCTCGCAGTGCGCTGCTCTCCAATACATTGGCGGGCATGGCCGCCGGCATGCAGTACAAGGTCATCGCCGGCACCTGGCAGGCTGCAGCGGCAGTGCGCGAAGCCGAGGGCGCTCGCACGCGAACTGAGTGAGCGTGGCCGCGCCTGGCGACGGCTATCGCGCAGCCATCG
>NZ_JAJIUJ010000041.1 GCF_020880415.1 Xanthomonas euvesicatoria pv. euvesicatoria
CGATGTGTTGATGATCGAGTGGTGGGGATATGCCCGCTGAGTACTTGCCGTTGCTGGTTTTTCCAGAAAGACGAATCCTTCAACCAGAAAAGGGGAACGGTTTTCAACGTGATTGACGACTTCAACCGCCAAGGGCTGGGAATCGAGTTTGACTTGTCCTTGCCATCGGCCCGGGTGATCCGGTCGCTGGAGCAGATCATCGAATGGCGCGGCAAGCCGCTCGTTATTCGTTGCGACAGTGGACCCCAATACATCAGTGGCGCACTACTGACCTGGGCCGAGCAGCACGACATCCGGATTGAGCACATCCAGCCAGGCAAGCTACAGCAAAACGCTTACGTTGAACGCTACAACCGGACGGTACGCTATGGATGGTTGGCCCGAACCATGTTCGACTCAATTGAGCAGGTGCAAGACAGAGCCACACGATGGCTATGGACCTACAACCACGAGCGCCCGAACATCGCGCTCGGCGGCATTACCGCAATGCAAAAGTTGGCACTTGCGGCATAACTCCACTTTTGGTGACTGCTACAAATGGGGGGATTACCCTGGGCTCTGCGTCCGTTGCGATGGCGTGTATGGCACTCCTTGAACCTTGATGGAAGCCCTTGGACGAATTTTGTTGCATAGGGCGAAAAACAAGGCTAGAATTCAGGCCTTCGCTAATCATAGAGGCGAAGAAAGTAATTGGGAATCAGCGACTTAGCGCTCTAAAGCATGACTCGTTTCCCGCTCCAGATGTAGACAGGACCCCGCGTCAGGGGTCTCGTCGTTTCAAGGCAGGATGCCTTGGGTTTGATGTTTCGGCCTGGTGGTAGAGTGGTTATGCAGCGGACTGCAAATCCGCGTACGCCGGTTCAATTCCGGCCCAGGCCTCCACATCGCATGCGGTCTTCCTGCCATCGATAACGACGACAGGGCTGGCGCAACGAAGTAAGACGCTGTACAATTTCGCTCCACGCGGGAATAGCTCAGTTGGTAGAGCGCAACCTTGCCAAGGTTGAGGTCGCGAGTTCGAGTCTCGTTTCCCGCTCCAAATTCGAACCCTGGATATCGCTCGATATCCAGGGTTTTTTATTGGTCGCGTGTAATTGCCGGTGGCGTCCAGGCACTACGCGGCGGCTGCGAAATATGAGCGGTGGTGCTGCGGTGTCCGGTAATGAGCGCATGCGCCAGTGCGCACCTGTGCTTGGGCACTTGGACACGTGGGTTTGACTGATTGCGTTGGGGAACGGCGCAACGCGATGTCGCGGGCACGCGTAATCGAAACGCAATCCGGGGCCAGGTGACCAGCGCGTTGGCTGCATGATGCGGATGATCGTGCATGGACATCAGCCGGTAAGCGGCGCGCAGACGATTGCGTGTGCGCCGACTCGATTACCTTATAAATCGTGTGCCCGGGGCGGGGGTCGAACCCGCATAGCCTTGCGGCTGAGGGATTTTAAGTCCCTTGCGTCTACCAATTTCGCCACCCGGGCATTGCGATAGCGTGCCTGATTGCGCGGCGATTGTGAATCTTTGCTGCGTCCTTCCTGCACTGCCTGGCGCCTGCGGCCTGCGTTATGCTGCCGCCGCATAGCGGGCCGCCACGGGCTGCGCACCATTTTAAGGAACCGCATGTCCGGCATCACGCTTCTCGCCCCCCCACAGGGGCGCATCGCCGTCATCGGCTTGGGTTATGTCGGCCTGCCGTTGGCGGTTGCATTCGGGGAGCAGCGCGACACCCTGGGCTTTGACATCGATGCGCAGCGCGTTGCGCAATTGCGCGATGGCCACGATGCCACGCTGGAACTGGACGATGCCGAATTGGCTGCCGCAACGCAGTTACGCTACAGCGCAAACGCCGCGGATCTGGCCGCGTGTCGCATTTTCATCGTGACCGTGCCAACGCCGATCGACAGCTTCGAGCAACCGGATCTGGAGCCGTTGCGTAGCGCCACGGCTTTGATCGCCGCCGCCCTCAAGCCCGGCGACCTGGTGATCTACGAATCCACGGTCTATCCAGGAACCACCGAAGAAGTGTGCGTGCCCTTGCTCGAAGCAGGCTCCGGGTTGCGTTTCAACCACGACTTCTTTTGCGGTTACAGCCCCGAGCGTGTCAATCCCGGCGATCGCCAGCGGCGTCTGCGCGACATTCGCAAGATCACCTCGGGCTCGACGGCGGACGCCGCTGATGCAGTCGACGCGCTGTACACCAGCATCATCACTGCCGGCACCTGGCGCGCTCGGTCGATGCGCGTGGCCGAAGCGGCAAAGGTGGTCGAAAACATCCAGCGCGACGTCAATATCGCACTGGTCAATGAGTTGGCGTTGATTTTCGACAAGTTGGGAATCGACACCTTGGATGTGCTCGAGGCCGCAGGAACCAAGTGGAATTTCCTGCCGTTTCGCCCTGGCCTGGTCGGTGGGCATTGCATCGGCGTGGATCCGTACTACCTGATGCACAAGTCCGAAAGCGTGGGCTATCACCCGGACCTGATCCACACCGCGCGGCAGGTCAACAATCGGGTCGGCCGACATGTGGCCGAGCGCGTGTGCGGCATGCTGGCCATGCGTGGCGTCGCGCTCGCGCAGGCGCGGGTGCTGGTACTGGGCGCCACATTCAAGGAAAACTGCCCGGATCTGCGCAACAGCCGCGCCCTGGAATTGGTGCAGTTGCTGCAGGCCGGGGGTGTGCAGGTGGACACTTGCGACCCGTGGGCAGACCCGGCTGAAGCGCTGCAGCACGGCGGTGTGCATTTAAGCCAGACGCCGGAAGAGGGCGCCTACGATGCCGTGGTGCTGGCAGTGGCGCACGCGCAGTATCGCGACTACGACGTCGCGCAGATCGCCGCGCTCGGCAAGCCGGGCGCGGTGGTGTACGACGTCAAATCGGTGTGGCCGCGTGCGGCAGTCAGCGATCGTCTGTAGCGTCTGCGTTGTGCTGCGCTAGCCACTGCACAGCGCCGCGTGCGGCGCGTCGGCCGCTGGCGAAGCAGGCGGTGAGCAGGTAGCCGCCGGTTGGCGCTTCCCAATCGAGCATTTCGCCAGCGCAAAACACCCCTGGTTGCGACTGCGCCATCAGCTGATCGTCCAGCGCCTCCAGCCGCACGCCGCCTGCAGAACTGATTGCTTCGGCAAGCGGACGTGGCCGCAACAGTCGCAGTGGCAACTGCTTGAGCGTGCGTGCGACCAACGCCACGTCGTCGCCCGCCTGCTTGCCGAGTTCTTCGTAGAGCAGGGCCGCCTTGACGCCATCGATGCCGACCTGGCGGCGCAGATGCTCGCTGAAACTGCGCCCCTTGCGCGGTTGGGCCAGTTCGGCATGCACGCGTTCGAGCGAGCGGCCGGGAATCAGATCCAGCACGAGTTCGGCGACGCCATGGGCGTCGATCTGCTCGCGCAGGTCCGCGGCCAAGGCATAGATCAAGCTGCCCTCGATGCCGTTCGCTGTGGCCACGCATTCGCCCTGCAATGCATGCTGCATGCCGTTGCCACCCTGCCAATGCGCAACGACCGGTTTGAGCGGTGCACCTGCATGGCGCTGCACGAAGTGCGCACTCCAATCGATATCGAAGCCGCAGTTGGCCGGCACCAGGGGCGCTACCGCGATACCGCGTTGCTGCAGTGTTGCTTGCCACTGGCCGTCGGAACCAAGCTGCGGCCAGCTGCCGCCACCAAGCGCCAGCACGACTGCCTCTGCACTGCACTCCACAGCACCGGTGGGTGTGTCGAAACGGAGTGCGCCGTTTTCAGTCCAGCCCAGCCAGCGGTGCTGCACATGAAACGTGACACCCTGTTCCTTGAGCCGGCGCACCCAGCCGCGCAGCAAGGGTGCGGCCTTGCGGTCCATTGGAAAGACACGGCCGGAACTGCCGACGTAGGTCTCGACACCGAGCTCTCGCGCCCAATCGCGCAGCGCATCAGCATCGAAGTCCTGCAACCATGCGGAAACCGGTTGCTGACGTTGGCGATAGCGTTGCGCAAACAGCGGCATCGAATCGGAATGCGTGAGGTTCAAGCCGCCTTTGCCAGCGATCAGGAACTTGCGTCCCACCGAGCCCTTGGCTTCGTACAGATCCACCGCCAAGCCTGCCGCGCAGGCCACTTCCGCCGCCATCAAACCGGCCGGCCCACCGCCGATCACGGCCAGCCGCTGCCTGCTCAGATCAGTCATCGTCAGGCACTCAGCGCGGCTGCACGCCCAGCAATTCCAAATCGAACACCAGCGATGCACCGGGCGGTATCACGCCACCGGCGCCGTTGTCGCCATAGCCGTAATCGGGCGGAATCATCAAGGTGCGCTTGCCGCCGACACGCATGCCGGCCACGCCATCGTCCCAGCCGCGGATGACCTGGTGGCCACCTAGTACGAATTGGAACGGCTCGGCGCGATCCAGCGAGCTGTCGAACTTCTTGCCGTGCTTGTCGGCGGCTTTTTCGTCGTACAGCCAGCCGGTGTAGTGCACGGTGACCATGGCGCCTGGTGTGGCCTCTGCACCGGTCCCCACGGTGCGGTCGATCCGCTCGAAACTGGCGATGGTGCCGCCGGAGGGCGGCAGGGCGGGCGCGCAGCTTGCGAGCAACAGGGCGACAACGAGCGTCAACAAAAGGCGCATGGCAGGGTCCATGGAGAAAGGCTGCCATTATCGCACCTGGCTCCCGGTATCATCGCGGCATGGCCAAGCTGCTGCTCAATCTGCGCAATGTTCCCGACGACGAAGCCGATGAGGTGCGGGCGCTGATGCGCGAGCAGCGCGTGCAGATCTATGAAACGCGCCCCAGCAACTGGGGGATTTCCGCTGGCGGTATCTGGCTCAGCGACGATGCCGACTATCCACGCGCCAAGGCGGCGATGGATGCCTACCAGGCGCAGCGCGGCGCGATTGCGCGTGCCCAGCGCCAGGAGGAACTTGCAGCCGGCACTGCGGAGACCTTTGGCGCGTTGCTGCGCAGGCGACCTGTCTTCGTGCTCGTGACGCTGATCGGCATGCTGGTCGTCGCCTCGCTGGTGTTGCTGCCGTTTGTGCTGTTGCGCGGCTGAGTGCGCGGCATGACGCGCTTGCAGGCACGCTGCTGCACCGTGCTGGACGTCCCGTTCACGGCGCTCGCTAGGGGCTGCCCGCGGCCCTAAAATAGCCGCATGATTATCAATACCGCCGCCTACCAGTTCGTCACCATCCAGGATCCGCAGACACTTGCCGACGGCGTGCGCGCGCAAGCCGAGCAGCATGCGTTGAAAGGATCGGTGCTGGTGGCCGAAGAGGGCATCAACCTGTTCCTGGCAGGGGCTGCCGAGCAGATCGGCGCGTTCTATGCCTGGCTGCAGGCCGACGCGCGGTTTGCGCAGATGCGCATCAAGTACAGCGAAAGCGCGCATCAGCCGTTTGCGCGGCTCAAGGTCAAGATCAAGCCGGAGATCATCAGTTTTCGGCGCGACGATGCATCGCCGCTGCAAGGTCGTGCACCGTCGGTGACGCCTGCCGTGCTGCGCGAGTGGCTGCGGAACGGGCAGGATGATCGCGGCCGTCCGCTGGTGTTGCTGGACACGCGCAATGCGCAGGAAGTGGCATACGGGACCTTCCAGGGTGCATTGACGCTGCCGATCGACAAGTTCACCGACTTGCCTGGCGCGCTGGAACCGCATCGTGGCGCGTTGGCCGATGCCACGGTGGTCAGCTTCTGCACCGGTGGCATCCGTTGCGAAAAGGCCGCGCTGTGGATGCAGGCCGATGGCATGGACAACGTGCTGCAACTGGAGGGCGGAATCCTCGGCTACTTCGAAGAGGTCGGCGGCGAAGGCTACGAGGGCCGCTGCTTCGTCTTCGACGAACGCGTTGCGCTAGATCCCGAATTAAAACCCTTGGTGGACGCCGACCGTACCGCCTAGCCAGTGAAAATCTGACCGAGCGCGACTGCATTGCCCGATGTCACCGGTCGGCCTGGCGCCCGCATCATCGGCACACGTTGCAACATCTTGCCTAGAGACATCGCGCCATGCGCACGTCATGCATGCTCTAGTGACGTGTCATAACGCTCTAACTTGGGCGTAATACGTCGCATCGAGCTTGCCCTGAATTATTCACGGAGATAGGCTGCACCAGCCAGCCGCTAGCGAGGACAACAAGGATGACCATCAGAGTTTTTCTGATCGACGATCATGCACTCGTGCGTACAGGCATGAAGATGATTCTGTCCAAGGAAGTGGACGTCGATGTGGTGGGTGAAGCAGAGAGCGGAGAAGCCGCATTGCCGCAGATTCGTCAACTCAAACCGGACATCGTGCTGTGCGATCTGCATTTGCCCGGCGTCAGCGGCCTGGAAATTACCGAGCGCATCGTCAAGGGCGACTACGGTACGCGGGTCATCATCGTCTCCGTGCTCGAAGACGGCCCCTTGCCCAAGCGGTTGCTCGAGGCAGGCGCCTCCGGCTATGTGGGAAAAGGTGGTGACGCGCACGAGTTGCTGCGCGCGGTACGTGAAGTCGCATTGGGACGGCGTTATCTCGGCAATACGATCGCGCAGAACCTGGCTCTGTCCAATCTGGAAGGTGGCGGTTCACCGTTTGATGCATTGTCGCCCCGTGAGCTGGAAGTGGCCTTGCTGCTGACCCAGGGCCTGCGCCAGGAAGACATCGCCAAGCGCCTGAACCTCAGCGCCAAGACCATCAACACGCACAAGGCACGCCTGTTCGAGAAGGTCGGCATCCAGGACAACATTGCGCTGGCGCGGCTAGCCAATCAATACGGTCTGACCGATCCCTCCAGGGTGCTGTGAACCGTTGCCTTGAGTGCAGTGCAGTGGCTGCGCTGCATCGCAAGTCCAGGGCGCACAACATCGCGTAGAGAAAGCTCATCACGTGCCGAGAAATGACGTGTCTCGCCCTCAGAAGCGGTTGCTGGATTGCGTCAACGCGTGAGTGGGGAATTAGCCCGGCCTTCTAGGAACGCGCGGTATGTCGGAACAAGGCCGGGGGCGCCCTGACGCCCGGGTGGTGAGCGTAACGACACGCCGTGTACTAGGAGCTTCCGCGCTGATTGTCGTCATGTGCCAGCAAGGCCTGGCGTCGCCGCACTTGCCGATCGAAGGGTCTTTGCAAACACTGACCACGAGTGACGACAAACGTCGCCGCTCATGTGGAAGAACGTGGAGCGTCGATGTCTCTCCGGGATCACAACCGGCGGATGCGGCTTGGCGTTAGTGCAGGCGGTGCCTAAAAAAACAGCGGCCCCGAAGGCCGCTGTTTCGATGTTGACGTGGCCTGTTATCCCAACAGGCCAACCAATCAAGTCACCTGGCGATCAGTGATCGCCACGCGGCTTGTTGTTGTCGTCATCCTGCACCTGGTCGGCGTCGGCCGATGGAGCAACCGGCTTGACTGGTTCGGACACGACCACCGTCGGCTTGGGTTTGCCTGCCTGCAACTCCTGCTCTGCTGCAGGGTCTGCCGGAGGCTTGCTGGCCGAGGAGGCTGCTGGCGCAGCATCGTTCGGGCTCAGCGCATCGAGCATGGTGGTCTGCACCGGAGCATACGGCTTGCGCACGGGCGCGGTGTCTGCACTTGGGCTTGCCTGCACAACCGTCGAGGTCGAGGTCATTGCCACCTCGGCCGATGGCGCCTGCGAAGCAGACTGCTCGGCGTGCGGCGACGTCACCGTGACCACTGCGGCCTGCGATGCCGGCGTAGCCGCCGCTGGTGCCGGTAGGTCGTCAGCAGGCGTTGCCCGTGCAGGCTGCACCGGCGCTGCCTGCACCGCAGGCGCTGCCACGTCCGCCGACACAGCGCGCTGCTGGTGGTCGGCCTTCGCGGCCTCGGCGTCGGCGGCAGGTACAGCCGCACTTGCCGGCGCCGAGGGCGCAGGTTGGTGCTGGCTGCTTGTCGCCGCATCGTTGGTCACAGGCGATGCAACAGCCAGTGCCGTCGGTGCAGTCCCGGCAGCGGGAGCCACTGCAGGTGCCGGCGTGGATGCCACTGGCGCAGGGGCGGCAAGCGGAGCCGGGGTAGCGGACGCCTGCTGTGCGACCGGCGCGGGGCGCTGTTCTGCAGCCTGCGCTGCAGCACCCTCGGTGCTGGCAGCCGTCGACGCTGTGACAGCCGGCGCGGGTTTGGCTGGTGCGTCGGTAGCAGCAACGGGCGCAGCAGGGCGCTCGCGGGCGGCTTCGGCAACGGGTGCTGCCGAAGCCTGCGATGCCGGCACGGTATTGGAAACCGGCGCGGTGGTCGAAGCTGTGTCACTGCCGCCCCGTGGCTCTGCGCGCTCCTTGGGAACCGGACGCGGCTTGGCGGTTGCCTGGGCAGCGGATTCCGGCTTGGCGCGCACCGCCGGTGCCGGTGCCTCATCGTCGAAATCGAACTCCGGCTGGCCGGCGCGCGGTGCGCCCGATACATGCGCATGAGCACCGGCGTCGTCGCCTTCGCTGTCGCCATCGAGATCGTTGTCGGCATCGCTGTCCAGATCGTCGCCTTCCAGGCCATCGACGCTGGTACCACCTTCTCCGTTGGCACCGGCGCCACGACGACGACGACGGCCACCACGACGGCCGCGGCGGCGACGGCTCCCGCCTTCGCCATTGGCTGCATCGTCGCCTGCGGCATCCTGGGCCGGTGCAGTTGCATTTGCGTCGGCGCCACGATCAGCGGTGGATTCGCTCACCATGACATCGACAGGATGCGCCTGCGCCGCTTCATTGGCGTTGGTCTGCGCATTGGTGGGTGCAGCGGCGTCGGCAATGGCGGCCACCACGCTCGACGTGGTGGCCGTTGCGGCAGTGGAGGTCACGGTCTGCGCCGCTGCCGTACCCTCATCCTGGCGTGCCGGACGCGGCTGCCGCTCGGCTGGCGCGCCGTCCTGCTGTGCAGGCGCACGTGGCGGGCGTGGGCTCTGGTTCTGCGGCTTGGACTTCTGCTGCTGCGGTTGCTGCTGCTTTGACGCCTGCGTTTCATTGCGCGGCGGCTTAGGCGCCTGCACCTGCTGTGCCTGTGCGCCATTCTGCGCGCCCTGGGCGCTGGCAGGCTGGCGACGCTCGTCACGGCGTTCCTTATTGGCGCCGTTGCCATTGCCGCCATTGCCACGTTGCTGGTTGCCACCATTGCCGCCATTACGGGCATCGCGACCATCGCGGCGCTGACCGCCACGCTCGCCGCGTTCGCCACGGTTACTGCGGCCGGCATCGTTCTGGCGCGGACGCGGGGTCGACTCCGGGGCCGGGGCGACGGGCTCGACGCCGCCGAAGATCCGCTTCAGCCAGCCCACAACACCGGTGATCGGTGCCGGAATGGGCACGGTCACCACCGGCGCCGGCGCAGCGACGGGCGCGACCGGGGCAGGGGCTTCTTCGCGAACCGGTGCCGGTTGGCTCGGCTTGATCGACGTGACCGCCGGGGCTGCGGGAATATTCAACTGCGCCTTGGTCAGTGCATGCACCGGCAGCTTGCGCGGGGTGCCGCGCTGGTAGCTCGGCTTGCCGCTCTCTTCGCCCAGCTCGTTCTCGCGCAGGCGCGTGACTTCGTAGTGCGGGGTGTGCAGTTGCTCGTCGGCGACGATGATGATCGGCGACTCGTGGCGCTGCTCGATTTCACGCAGTGCGCTGCGCTTTTCGTTGAGCAGGTAGTTGGCGATTTCCACCGGCGCCTGGACCAGCACCTGCCCGGTGTTTTCCTTCATGGCGTGCTCTTCTGCCACGCGGATGATCGACAGCGACAGCGACTCGACGCTGCGCATGCGGCCATGGCCATCGCAACGCGGACAGACGATCTGGCTGGATTCGCCCAGGCTCGGTCGCAGCCGTTGACGGCTCATTTCCATCAGGCCGAAACGCGAGATGCGGCCCAACTGCACGCGCGCACGGTCGTACTTGAGCGCGTTCTGCAACCTGTTTTCGACTTCGCGCTGGTGCTTGGACGAGGCCATGTCGATGAAGTCGATGACCACCAGGCCGCCCAGGTCGCGCAGGCGCAGCTGGCGTGCGACTTCTTCTGCCGCTTCCAGATTGGTCTGGAACGCGGTTTCTTCGATATCGCTCCCCTTGGTGGCGCGCGAGGAGTTCACGTCCACGGCGGTCAGCGCTTCGGTCTGGTCCACCACGATCGAGCCGCCCGAGGGCAGGCGCACGTTGCGCTCATAGGCGCCTTCGATCTGCGATTCGATCTGGAAGCGATTGAACAGCGGGATATCGTCGGTGTAGTGCTTGAGCTTGCGCAGGCTCTGCGGCATCACCTGCTTCATGAACTCTTGGGCGTCGGCGTACAGCTCCGGCGTATCGACCAGGATCTCGCCGACATCGGCGCGCAGGTAGTCGCGCAGGGCGCGGATGATCAGGCGCGATTCCTGGTAGATCAGGAACGCGGCCGGCTTGCTCAGCGCAGCTTCGGCAATTGCCTTCCAGGTCTGCAGCAGATAGTCCAGATCCCACTGCAGTTCTTCGGCATCGCGGCCCACGCCGGCGGTGCGGATGATCACGCCCATGTCGTCGGGAATGTCGAGCTTGTCCAGCGCTTCCTTCAACGCGGCGCGGTCTTCGCCCTCGATGCGGCGCGAAACGCCACCGGCGCTCGGCGAATTGGGCATCAGCACCATGTAGCGGCCGGCCAGCGAGATGAACGTGGTCAGGGCGGCGCCCTTGTTGCCACGCTCTTCCTTGTCGACCTGCACCACGATTTCCTGGCCTTCGCGCAGAAGCTCGCGAATGGTCGACTTGTTATGGTCGACACCGGCCTGGAAATAATCGCGGGAAATTTCCTTCAACGGCAGGAAGCCATGACGCTCGGCGCCATAGTCCACGAACGCCGCTTCCAGGGAAGGCTCTAGCCGGGTGATACGGCCCTTGTAGATGTTGGACTTCTTTTGTTCCTTGGACGGCTGTTCGATGTCGATGTCGTACAGGGTCTGGCCGTCCACAATCGCCACGCGCAGCTCTTCGGCCTGCGTTGCGTTGATCAGCATTCGCTTCATTGTTGCGTTCCTCACGCGCTCTACCGCGCGGAACGCCGTGACGTTTCGCCTCTGGAACAGCTTGTCGGCCCTTCGCGCAACGCGCGGACAGGCCTGACCAGAGTTTCCAGCGCTGCAACACCACGGCAGGCCGCGGGAGCGCTTGTTTAAGTTTTATAGGTGTTTCAGGGCCGGCAGCCGCGTCCGGACGAACCGGGGCAGCGCACGGGACATGTTCAGCGCAGCGGTCAAAAACCGCTGGCGATGGCCGGGTAGGCCGGTGAGCCGCTAACATGGCCGCCCCGGGGGCGGTGGTCGCGCACTGTGCCGGAATCATCGGAAGTCAGGCTTCTGGCCAATCAACTTCCAACAAAATCAAACCCTTATCTCGCTCGCCGAGTGTAACAGAATAAAGAGCCGGATGACCGACCCCCAGCCCCCCAAGCCGCCGGCCGACCGCGTCGGCGTGCGCATTCTCAAAGTTCCGGAAGACCGTGCTGGGCAGCGGCTGGACAATTTCCTGCTTGGCCAGCTCAAGGGCGCTCCGCGTAGCCTGATCTACAAGCTGGTGCGCAGCGGTCAGGTGCGCGTGAATGGCGGGCGTGCCAAGGCCGAACGCAAGCTCGAGGGCGGCGAAGAAGTGCGGATTCCGCCGGTGCGCATCAACGAAGAGGGCGACAAGGCCGCGCCGCCGTCATCATTCATGGCGCGGCTGGAAGCGGCAATCGTGTTCGAGGATGCGCGCCTGCTTGCCCTGAACAAGCCGTCCGGGGTTGCCAGCCATGGCGGCAGCGGGATCAGCTTCGGCGCCATTGAAACGCTGCGGGCGCTGCGCCCGAACCAGAGCCTGGAACTGGTGCACCGGCTTGATCGCGATACGTCCGGCCTATTGATCGTGGCCAAGAAGCGCTCGGCGCTGACCGAGCTGCAGGCCCTCATGCGTGAAGACGACCGCGTCGAAGGACGCGGCATCACCAAGCGCTACCTGACCCTGCTGGTGGGCCGCATGCCCGACGGCGTGATGACCGTGGACGCGCCGCTGCACATCGGCCTGCGCCAGGGAGGGGAGCGGCATGTGCAGGTGAATGCGATCGGCAAGCCGTCGCTGAGCCATTTCAGGTTGCTGGAACGGCGCGGCGGGCATTCGTATTGCGAAGTGCGCATCGAAACCGGCCGCACCCATCAGATTCGCGTGCATGCCCAGCACCTGGGGCACCCGGTGGCCGGCGACGAGAAATACGGTGAGGCAGACGTCAACAAGCGCCTACGCGACCAGCTTGGTTTGAAGCGGTTGTTCCTGCATGCCGCATCGCTGGAATTCGCACTGGATGCCGGCAAGACGCCGTACGTGTTGAGCGCGCCATTGGCGCCAGAGCTGGCCGAGGCCCTAGACCAGCTCGGTCGCTGACGCAGCCATGGCGGCTGCGCCAGCGCGACTGACTCAGCCTTCGTGGCGATGGTCGTGATGTTGCGGCTGCGCCGACGGATGCGGGCGTTGCTGGTGCATATCGGCCTGATGGGTCGGAGCGGCACGCGGCGGGGCGAAGGACGCCATCCGCTGCATGCGCTGCTGCGGCTCTGCCTTCATGACCGGGCGCGGTTCGTCACGCGGCTGCGACGGCTGCGCATGTTCGACACGCGGCACTGCCGCGGATGCAAACTGCTGATGAGGCGCCAGCTGCCGCTGCTCTTGCACGGGCGGCTTCCATTGCGCAGGTTGGGCTTGGGCTCGGAACTGGCTGTCGCGGGCGTCGCGGCTCGCAAATGCATCGCGCGGCGGCATGCCGGCATGTGCGCGGTTGGCTGCAGCTGCCTGTTCCTGCGCTGCCCGCGACTGTGCGTGCATCTGCGCCATGTGCTGCTGTGCGGCCTGCAAGTCATTCACCCGTGCAGGCGTTGCAGCCGAGGCGAATGCCGGTGCTTGCACGCGCGGCGAACGCATCCCGGAGGGCAATGGCTGCATCGGATGGCCCGCAGTTGTCAGCGGCGCAGCATGCGGCGATGGCGATGGCGATGCGTTCAGCGTTACCGGGCGGCCTGGTTGCAGCATCTGTGCATTGAAATGCGGTGTGGCCAGATGCGCATAGTCGGGCGGGCGATGCAGTTGGGCGGGCGAAGGCGCTGGCGTGGCCGCTCCTGCAAACGCACCAAGCCCACGTGCGCTGGCGACTGCTGCCGGTAGAGCGGCCGCCTGCGCCGCATGGAAGTTGGCTGGGGACATCCCGGCCACAGGCGCGGATGTCGAATTGGACCAATGGCGCTGATCCTGATTCACGTACGAGCGTGAATCGACATACGTATTTCGGTTGTTGATGATGGTGGTGCGCGGCGCATAGACATGGTTCTGGTAGACCACATAATGCGGTGCGGCCGGCGGCGCGTTCCAATCCACACCCCAGCTGTTCCAGCCCCAGCGGTGCCAGACAGGCGCCGGCTCGGCCCAGCCGAACCAACCGTGATGGTGCTCGAGTGCGCCGCCCACCAATACGCCGACGCCGAAGGACACCAGGCCGGTGGTGACGACGTCGCCTTCGTCGTACCAGCGGACCGGGCGGTAGCGATACTCCCTGTAGACATCGACCGGCGCGCCGTAGACCACGCCGGGATCGTAGCGCGGCACGTACACCACATCCGGTTGCGCTGGTTCGATGGTGATCACCTGCGAGGGCGGCGGGATGCGGCCCTCATCCAGAATGGGCGTCACCACCACGTGGCGCGCCACCTGCACTTGCTGTTGCGGCGTACTGTGCAGATGGCCGCTGGCCTGGGCGCGTTGGCGCATGATCTGCACCGCGTTGAGCACATCGTTGGGATCGTGGGCGTAGGCATCGCCGAGCGCACGCGTCCAATCCAGATTGCCAGCCAGTTGGGCCACCACGTCGGGAAAGGCGGTCAGTGCCTTGATGCTCGGGTCCCACGATTGCGACACCGTGGCCTGCGCGCGATCTGCAGCGCTCAAACCGCTATTGCTGCGTAGCCATTCCTGTGCGGTGACCACTTGATCGGGATACACCGACGCCGCCAAGGTTTGCGCCAGCAACTTGTCTGGAAACAGGGCAATCGGCGCGACCAGTTGGTAAAGCTGGTCCGCCGTGGGCGGCGTGTAAGCCGGCGCTGCCATCGCGCTGGGAGGCGGCGGAGGCTCGGCGGCGGCCGGCGCCGGTGCGTCGGTGCGTTGGCAGCCGCCGAGTGCAATCAGGCCAGTGGATGCGATCGACAGCGCCAAGGCAAGGCGCCCTTGTGACCATGTGCGTTGCATACGGCACCTCGCTGTGTGTGCGTTGATGACGCGCGTACCATGCGCCGGCTTGAATGTCTGGAACCTTTCTAGAACTTGGCTTCAGTCGACCAGGCGCGACGGTGTTCAGCAGACATGCGGGAAACAGCACCTCACGCAGGTGCGCTGCGTGGCATGCGGTTGATTTCAGGCGGGCGGGCGCGTCGGCTCGTCACGGGCAACACAGCGATCGGGCTTCTGAAGCGGCATTGTCTGCACTTGCTGCAACAGACTTCGCGCCAGGCCATCTCGAGTGGTGATGCCCGCGCATGACGCGCTTCACGGGGTTGCGAAACGGAACAACACCAGGCTGATCGCCAGCGTTCCCATGCCCGAGACCAGGCCATACACGGTCTCGTGACCTTGTGCGTAGCGCTTGGCAGCCGGCAGTAATTCGTCCAGCGCCAGAAACACCATGACCCCGGAGATCAGCCCGAACACGGTGCCGAAGACCGCATCCGAGAGCACGCTGGACAAGGCCAGATATCCGATGCCTGCACCGACCGGTTCGGCCAACCCGCTGAGCAGGCTGGCGCCCACCGCATAGAACTTGTTGCGCGTGGCGAAATACACCGGCACCGCGATCGCGATGCCTTCGGGAATATTGTGGATGGCGATCGCGAACGCCAGCGGCATGCCGACCGCTGGGCTTTCAAGCGTGGCGAAGAAAGTCGCCAGTCCTTCCGGGAAATTGTGCGCGGTGATCGCGACGGCGGTCATCAGGCCAACCCGGCGGATATAGGCCCGGTTGTCTTCGCGAAACTGCGGATCGTCGCTGGACAAACTCTGGTGCGGATTTGGCACCAGGCGGTCGATCACCATGATCAGCAGCATGCCGCCCAGAAAGGTCAGTGTGCCGAAGGTAAAGCCGAGCTTGTCGTTGTAGGCCTGGGAAAACGCGGCGATCGACTTGTTGAGGATCTCGGTGAGCGACACGTACACCATGGCGCCGCCGGCGAAGGCCAGGCCGAATGCCAACAGCCGCGGATTGGGCTTTTTGGCGAACACCACCATGAGGCTGCCGAGCCCGGTTGCCAGCCCGGCCGCCAGCGTGACCGCAAGCGCGATCCAGAGATTGTGTGATGACACTGCAAGCATGTGGCGCGACGTCCTCGTGGAATGAAGAACTTCCTGCGGAGAGCGTGGCAACTGCAGCTCGCCAGATACGCACACCCCTCCGCGGAAGCAGGATGGCCATGCCGCGATGACGAAGACGTGGTGTCGAAGACGAAAAGCAGCGCCTCTGCGCCAGCGTCAGGCAGGGGCGACACTCAAGCGCGCGAACAAGGCGCTGTTGCTCATGCGCTGGTGTCGATGCGCTTGTGCCGTGCAGGAATAAGGCGTCACCGACCTGCGCTGTCCTCAGCCGCCGCGGCGTGCGCGTTCCTCGATGGCGAAACATTCGTTCGGACGCGGCACCGGCGGCTTGAACGAGACCGGCACCTGGATGGTCTGCGGCACGGCCTGGCCATTGCGGGTGGCGGCCTTGAACTGCCACTCGCGCACGCGCGTCCGGGCCGCTTCGTCGAGCACGGGCTGGCCGCTGCTCTGTGCCACCGAGACATCGGTCGGCGTGCCCTGGGTGCCGACCACGACCCGCAGCACGGTCGTGCCGCCCACACCGGCGCAGGCCAGCTGCGGCGAATATTCCGGCGGTGGCGTCTTCAGGGCAGCCAGCTCGGTGGGCGCGACGGTGGGCGCGGCGGCCTGCTGTGGCGACTTGCCGCAGCCAGCAAGGCCGGTGGCGACGACGAGGCCGGCGAACGCGGCGCGATACATGTTCATGCAGTGATTCCCTGATCGTAGAGCTGCGCGGTCTTGGCCGCGCAGATGAAGTCGTTTTCGCTCAGTCCGCCCACGTCATGGGTGGAATAGCGCACCACGACGCGGTCGTAATGCACGCCCAGGTCGGGATGGTGGTCTTCGCGATGGGCGATCCAGGCCAGCGCATTCACAAAGGCCAGGGTGCGGTAATAGTCGGCGAAGCGGAACGTGCGCGTGAGCGCCATGCCGGCCTCGGCCAGCTCCCAGCCGGGCACCTGTGGCAGCAGCTCGGTCAGGCGCGCCTCGCCCAGCTTGTGGTCGCTGCCTTTGCGCGGGAGGCAGTGGGCCTGCTCCAGGGGAATCAGATCGGTCATGACGGTCTCGCAGGGGTGGCGGACAGCGCGCCCACCAGGATCACGGTGTTCCATGAGCGAGGGCGCTTTGGGCGGTAGAATAACCCGCATGATCCAGATATCCGACAAAGCCCAGACCTATTTCCGCAAGCTCATCGAACGCGAGGGCGTGCCCGGCATGGGCGTGCGCCTGAGCGCGGTGGATGCGGGTACCCCACGTGCCGACGCCCGGCTTGAGTTCGCCGAACCGGCGGACCTGAGCGGCGACGAATGGGCGATCGACTGCGATGGTTTCACCTTGTATGTCGTCGCTGCCAGCGTGCCGTGGATGGACGGGGCCGAAATCGACTACGTCACCCAGTCTACCGGCAACCAGCAGCTCACCATCAAGGCGCCCAAGATCAAGGGCGAAGCGCCCGCAGAGTCGGCTTCGATGGTGGAGCGTGTGCGCTGGGTGGTGGAAAACGAAATCAACCCGCAGTTGGCATCGCATGGCGGGCGCGTGGCCGTGCAGGAAGTCTCCGCCGACGGCGTGGTATTGCTGCGCTTCGGCGGCGGTTGCCACGGCTGCGGCATGGCCGACGTGACCTTGAAGCAGGGCATCGAAAAGACCTTGATGGGGCGCGTGCCCGGCGTGACTGCGGTGCGCGATGCGACCGACCACGCCACCGGCGACGCTCCCTACATTCCGCGCGACAGCGCGGCCTGATTCCGCGCCACCGGTGACAACGGCTGCCGATCTGCTGCAGGCACTGCGCGCGCGCATGCCCGGCAAGCTCATTCTGGATCGGCGCACCGGCCTTCCGTATGGCTGGGGCATCTGGATGGGCAACCGCAAGCACGCGGCTGCGCCATTCAACGATGACCACGTCATGGATGTGCTGTTGGCGCGTGGGCAGCCGACACGGAGTGCGGTGACCGGCGTCTCCCTGCTGTCGCCATTCCAGGCGTTCCGCAGCCTGTGGTGGCAACACTGGGACCCGCGGCCGAAGGATCAGCGTCGGCAGCACTGGCTGGCGGTGCTTGGCAGTTTCCTCATCCACCTCGGTTTTGGTGCGCTGCTCATCTGGGTGGTCACCGTGCGCTGGGCGCCGGAAGAAACCAAGCCCGGCGACGAATTGCGGGTGCGCATGACCTTGATTGGCGAAGGGGCTGAAGCGCAGGGCGGCGGGGAAGGTCAACCTGCGGCCGAGGCATCGACGCAGGCGGCTGCAACTGCGGCGTCTTCGCCAGCGCACGCGGGTGCATCGGCGACGAACAGCGAACCAGCTCCATCGCCGACACCGACACCGACGCCAGTGCCGCCAGCTGCCGACCCTGTGGAGCGCCCCGACACGGCCCAGGTACCGGAACATGCGCCGGAACCGGTGCAAGCGGCCAGCGAACCCGTCACCGCGGATATTCCGCAGGTGACGGTGCAGGTGCCGCCGGTGACGATCGAATCGCCGCTGCAGGTTACCGAAACCCCTGTCGCTACCAACGACTTCGTCGTCCCACCGCCGCCAACGATCACGCTGACGCCGCGTGCGATCGAGCGGGCGGCGCCGCAGATTGAAGTGCGTCAACGCGACATCCAGACGGTGACCGAACGCCCGCAGGTGCGCGAACTGCAGCATCCGGCCACCGACGTGGCGGTGCGCTCTGCCGCTGCGCCAACAGTGCGCGAGCGCGACATCGTCATCCCCGAGCGCCCGCAAATCCCCGCGCCGGCTGCGCGCCTGCGTGAGATCTCGCCGACCGTGCGCATGCCTGACGTTGCGGTGCGTCCCGCAGAGCTGCCGAACGTGCCGGATCCGGCGCCTGCGCCGGTGGCGGCGACGCCTGTCGTGCCAGCGACGCCTGCGACTCCCGACCCACGGCCGGCCACCGTGGCGGCGCCAGCCGCGCAAGCAGCCGCGCAACCTGCACAGTCGCAGGCCAGTCCTGCCCGGTCCGAACGTTCCAGCAGCGCGCCAGCCGCTGCATCGTCGCCCGCCAAGCCAGCCGCCAGCGGTCATGCCGGCCCGGCGCCTGCCGATCGCAGCGGCGGGTGGGACGTGGCCGCCAACGCCGACGACTGGAGCAAGTCCGACCGCAATCGGCAAGGCGACACGACGGGTGGCAACACCCAGCGCAACGGCATGTTCAATGCCGATGGCAGCATCAAGGTGGCCACCGGAGCCGGTGATGCCGGCCAGGGTGCAGGTGACCGCGGACCACCAGGCAGCGAGACCGATACCTGGACCCGCGATCAGATTGCCCAGGGCGGCACCTGGCTTAAACGTCCGCCGTACGGCTACACGCCGACATCGCTGGACAAGTACTGGATGCCGAACCAGACGCTGCTGCAGGAATGGGTGCGGCGCGGCCTGAAGAAGATCGAGATTCCGATTCCTGGCACGACCACCAAGATCAGTTGCGTGGTGTCCCTGCTGCAATTCGGCGGCGGTTGCGGCTTGAGCGACCCCAATCTCAACGATCAACCGGCTATCGCACGCCCACCGCCGGACGTGCCGTTCAAGCGTGAGTTGCAGGAAGACAAGGGCGCGCTGCCCCATAACGGCGGGTGAGCGTGACGCGCGATGGCGTGCGGCGATGTCTGCCTGAGTGCAAAGATCGGCCCTGCGCCCCTTCGCTTCACGGTGCGCTTGCGCGCCTCCGGGCGCGTGGACATGCATTGTCTGCATCAGCCGCCGAGAGCGCAGGATGCGGGGACGCTCGTCCATCGGCTGCAGACCGTGCCGGCCACCGGCGAACCGGTTTGCCGCCTCGATAAAAACCGATCGCTCAAACTGCGGAAACGCGATACATCGCGTGGTGTTCCGGCTGGTGGCGACGGTGACGGCGGCGCCAGCGGCTCGCGGCTAGGGAGATTGCACTCTCGAACCGGAACGTGCGCCTTCCAGGAACGAGGTCAGGACCGCACGCACGACCGATGCCTGTGCCAGACGGCCGGTGGCCACTGCCCAACCGGCTCCGAACAGGCACGAGAGGTAGAAGTCGCTCCACCAGGACGCCGGCATTTCGATACCGAACACGCCGCGCTGCTGGCCGTGCAAGAAGAAAGCATCCAGATGCGCCTGGAACGACTCCCACTCCGGCGCGGCGTAATAGGTGTTGCCGCGTTCGGCGCCCTCCATGCCCATCTCGTTGACGATGTAGATGACCAGATCCAGGTCTTCCACCAAGGCGTGCGTCATGCGTCGCAGGCTTGCCATGGGATCGGGCAGGGCATCGTTGGGCAGGGCCGCCTGCAGACGCAGCCACGCTTCGGCGGTGACCTTCTCCACGATTGCCGCGCGGGTCGGGGCAAAGCGGTACAGCGTCGCGCGGCTGATCCCCGCGCCACCGGCCAGCTCGGTGAGATTGCTGCGTGGGCGGCGGGTCAGCGTTGCGGCCAGCAGGCGGATAAGGCGTTGGTCGTCCTGGCTCATACGCTTGAAAAACGAGTGAAGCAGGGATGATACAGGTTCTTTGGAAATGATCCTTATGAATCATATTTGATTCATAAGGATCTATGGCGCATCATTGCCGCGTCATCCATTGGACCCCGCGCTGTGACAGCCCAACGCGCTTACCGTTTCTTTTCGCTGTGCGCCTTCCTTCCGTTCGCACTGGCCGCCTGCGGCAAAGCCGCTCCATCCGCTGAGTCTTCGGTTGCACCTGCGGTGGAAATCGCCACCGCGCAGGCGCGCAAGGTGTTGCAGACCACCGATCTGCCCGGCCGTGTTTCGCCGATGCGCGTAGCGCAGGTTCGTGCGCGCGTGGCCGGCGTGGTGCTGGCACGCCGGTTCGAAGAAGGTTCGGACGTCAGGGCCGGGCAGGTGTTGTTTCAGATCGACCCCGCGCCGTTCGAGGCCGCGGTGGCGCGCGCACGCGGGGAGCTGAGGCGTAGCGACGCCGAGCTGGAAAATGCCGCCGCCCAGTTCGAACGCAGCCAGCAACTGGTGCAGCGGCAGGTGATCAGCCGGCAGGACTTCGACACCGCCCGCAGCAATTTCAAAAGCACCCAGGCAGCCGTGGCGTCGGCGCGTGCGGCGCTGAAAATCGCGCAACTGGAGCTGGGCTTCGCCACGGTGCGTGCGCCGATCGACGGCCGCATCGGGCGGGCGCTGGTCACCGAGGGCGCGCTGGTCGGGCAGGGGGGCGAGGCGACAGAAATGGCGCTGATACAACAGCTCGATCCGATCTTCGCCGACTTCAATCGTCCGGTCGCCGAAGCGCTGAAGTTGCGCGGTCGCGCCCGCAAAGGCGAGGCGCCGCTCAAGGTCGTCATCGACATTCCTGAGCTCGGCGAGACACGCGAGGGCGACCTGCTGTTCGCGGACATGCGGGTGGACGAAACAACCGATACGGTGTCGCTGCGCGCGCAATTCGACAACCGCGACAACCTGTTGCTGCCGGGGATGTTCGTGCGCGTGCGCACGCCGAACGGTACCGCCAGCGACGCGGTCTACGTGCCACAGCGGGCGATTCAGCGGCGACCGGGCGGCAGCGCTGCGGTGATGGTCGTGGGCGCCGACGGCAGGGCCGAACTGCGCGATGTCCGAACCGGCGCGATGGTCGGCACCGACTGGCAGATACTCGAAGGGCTGAAGGCCGGTGAGCGCTACATCGCCTCAGGCGCGACGCGGATCCAGCCTGGTGCCGTGTTGAACGCCGCGCACTGAACCACTCCTTCATTCCGCCTGTGCGGGCGCGTGGCGCCCCGGTGACCGTCCATGTCCCGATTCTTTATCGACCGCCCCAACTTCGCGTGGGTGGTTGCGATTTTCATCTCGCTCGCCGGCCTGCTGGCATTGCGCACCTTGCCTGTCGAAAAATATCCGGAAGTGGCGCCGCCGCAGATCAGCATTTCTGCCACCTATCCCGGCGCGTCGGCCCAGGTCGTCAACGACGCGGTGACCAGTGTCATCGAGCAGGAGCTCAACGGCGCGCGCGACATGCTGTATTACGACTCCAGCAGCTCCAACGGTAGTGCGCAGATCACCATCACGTTCCAGCCCGGCACCGATCCCAACATCGCCCAGGTGGACGTGCAGAACCGCATTCGTCAATCAGAATCGCGACTGCCGGCAGCGGTGACGCAACTTGGCTTGCAGGTCGAACAGACCACTGCCGGCTTCCTGATGCTGTATTCGCTGGTCTACAAGGATGCGACCGCCGCGCAGGACGTGGTGCGCCTGAACGACTACGCGGCCAGGGTGGTCAACGACGAGATCCGCCGTGTTCCCGGCGTGGGACGCGTGCAGTTCTTCGGCGCCGAAGCGGCGATGCGGGTGTGGGTGGACACCCAGGCATTGCGCGGCTATGGGCTGAGCATTGTCGACGTCAATAACGCGATCCGTGCGCAAAACCTGCAAGTGGCAGCCGGTAGCCTGGGCGAACGCCCAGGCGCGCAAGATCAGGAATTGACCACCACGCTGGTGGTGCACGGCCTGATGGAATCGCCGCAGGAATTTGGCCAGATCATCCTGCGTGCCCAGGCCAATGGCGCGGTGGTGCATCTGTCGGACGTGGCGAAGCTGGAACTTGGATTGGAGAACTACCAGTTCGATGTGCAGGAAAACGGTGGCCCGGCCGCCGGCGCGGCGGTGCAGCTGGCGCCAGGCGGCAATGCCGTCGCCACCGTGGCGGCGGTGCGCCAGCGCCTGCAGGAACTCTCGCAGCGTTTTCCGGCAGACATCACCTACTCGGTGCCCTTCGATAGTTCGACCTTCGTCAATGTGGCAATCAGGAAGGTGCTTCATACCTTGCTCGAAGCGATGGCGCTGGTGTTCCTGGTGATGTTCGTGTTCCTGCAGAACATCCGCTATACCTTGATCCCGGCGATCGTGGTGCCGGTGTGCCTGTTGGGCACGTTCGCGATGATGAAGCTGCTGGGTTTCTCGGTGAACATGATGAGCATGTTCGCGATGGTGCTGGCGATCGGCATCCTGGTGGACGATGCGATTGTGGTGGTCGAGAACGTCGAGCGCCTGATGGCCGGGGAAGGCCTGTCGCCGCGCGATGCCTCGATCAAGGCGATGACGCAGGTGGGCGGTGCGATCGTCGGCATCACCCTGGTGCTCACCGCGGTGTTTTTGCCGCTCGCCTTCATGAGCGGTTCGGTCGGCGTGATCTACCGACAGTTCTCCGCAGTGCTCGCCGTCTCGATCCTGTTTTCCGGTTTCCTGGCGCTGACCATGACACCGGCGCTGTGCGCGACGTTCCTGGTACCCATCGATGGCCGCCATGAGAAGAAGGGATTCTTCGCTTGGTTCGACCGCAACTTCAGCGCGCTGACGTCGCGTTTCGATCAGTTGAACCATCGCCTGGTGCGCCGTGCCGGACGCTACATGCTGGTGTACGCCGTGCTGCTTTGCGCGCTTGGGCTGGCATACGTGCGGCTGCCGGAGGCCTTCGTACCGCAGGAAGACGAGGGCTACATGATCGTGGACATGCAGTTGCCGCCCGGCGCCAGCTACAGCCGTACGCGCGCGGCCGGGCAACAGGTCAACGATTACCTCGCCGCGCGGCCGAGCATGCAGGACGTGACGCTGGTGTACGGTTTCAGTTTCTCCGGAAGCGGCGCCAATGCGGCCATGGCCTTTCCGTCACTGAAAGACTGGAGCGAACGCGGCGACAGCGAATCGGTGGCCAGCGAAGTGGCGGCCGCCAACGCGGCGCTGGGACGCATCAGCGACGCGACCATCATGGCCGTGATGCCGCCACCGATCGAAGGCCTGGGCAATTCCGGCGGTTTCTCGCTGCGCGTGCAGGACCGCGGCAATCTTGGGCGAGACGCGCTGATGCAGTCGGTGAACCAGTTGCTGCATGCGGCCAATCAGTCGCCCAAGCTGGCATACGCGATGGTGGAAGGTCTTGCCGATGCGCCGCAGCTGCGCCTGGAAGTGGATCGCGGCAAGGCCGAAGCGCTGGGCGTGAGCTTTCAGAGTGCGATGGAGGTGCTGTCCATCGCGTTCGGCTCGACGATCGTCAACGATTTCGTCAACCGCGGTCGTCTGCAACGGGTGGTGGTACAGGGCAATGCAAGCGATCGCGCCACGCCCCAATCACTGGACACGCTGTCTGTCACCAGCAGCACCGGCAAGCAGGTGCCGTTGACGGCGTTCACCACGCAACGGTGGGAGCAGGGGCCGGTGCAGATTGCCCGCTACAACGGCTATGCATCGGTCAATCTCACCGGCGAGGCTGCGCCAGGCATCAGCTCGGGCGACGCGCTGGCGGAAATGGAGCGCCTGGCGACTGCACTTCCCCAGGGCATTGGCTACGAATGGTCTGCACTGTCGTATCAAGAAAAAGCTGCCGGCACACAGGCGCCACTGCTGCTCGGCCTGGCCTTGCTGGTGGTGTTTCTGCTGCTGGTCGCGCTGTACGAGAGTTGGGCGATTCCGTTTTCGGTGATGCTGATCGTGCCGATCGGCGCGATTGGCGCGACCGCCGCGGTGTGGGTGGCCGGCCTTTCCAACGATGTGTACTTCAAGGTCGGCCTGATCACCATCATCGGCCTGGCCGCCAAGAATGCGATTTTGATCGTGGAATTCGCCAAGGAACTGCATGCGCAGGGCGCGCGCGTGCCGGACGCTGCAATGCAGGCGGCCAGGCTGCGCTTTCGCCCGATCGTGATGACGTCGCTGGCCTTCATTCTCGGCGTGATTCCGCTGGTGATCGCACGCGGTGCGGGTGCAACGAGCCAGAATGCATTGGGCACCGGCGTGATCGGCGGCATGCTGGCGGCCAGTACGCTTGGTGTCGTGTTCACCCCGATCTTTTTTACCTGGGTGATGGCGTATGTGGCTGCCCGCAGGAGTGCAGCTGCAAACCCGGCGGAGCCCTCCACATGATCATGCCGGGCAACTGCATGCGGCATCAGTCGATCGTGGGAAGAGGGCGGCAGTAATCGCGATAGCGTTCGTGCCGACCTGACGGCGCCAGCAATCGATCGGCAGGCGCTTCAAAGACCCGAGCCAGTTTGCGGGCGCTGAGCGCGTCTGAGGGTCGGCAGGGATTCGTGTAAAAGACAGCCAAAAGTGAGCTAACTCGCTGTCATCAAAGAATTTTTCACAACCTTTCGCCGATCGTCCATGCGGGTCCGGGATCGCCTCCATGTCTGCGCCTCACCCCGGTCGTCGAGGGTTGCCAGGATCACCCGAAGTTGTGTACTGCCATGCGGCCTCGGAAGCTAT
>NZ_JAJIUJ010000042.1 GCF_020880415.1 Xanthomonas euvesicatoria pv. euvesicatoria
CGGCGACGGCGTCGACCTGGTCGAGCTCCTGCAGGCGGCGGCCGCATGGCCGGCGCCGGTGCAGCTGCTGGCGCGCGAGAGTGGCCAGCGCACGGCGCGGGCACGCGAGGCGGCAGCAGTGTGGATCTGCCGGCGGTGCCGGCGACCTGGTGCAGCTCCTGCAGGCGGCGGCCGTGCAACCAGCGACGTTTGTGGCCGCCGCGAGATCACGCCTTGTCGGCGGTCAGAATCACCACCGAAACGGAAGTGCCGACGAACTCATTTGCTATCACCTCGGACCAGCGGCAGGCGAAGCCTGGCAACGTCAGGCGACCAGGGGCTGACGCCGGCAGAATCGCAACCAAACGACCGCCGGGGGCGATGAACTTCGTCGCATGCTCAAGGTGAGCCAGCCATCGATTACCGGAGAAAGGAGGGTTCATCACAACGCGATCAGTACACGGAACGCCCTGCGCTGCGAGAAAATCGACACATTCCACGCGATGTCCCTTAGCCTTTAAGATCGCCGCGCGTAGCTCAGACACCTCAATGCACCTAGTGCCCTTTGGCATCAGGTCGGCAAGCGCACCATTGCCGGCGGACGGCTCAAGCCAGCGCATGCCATCAACTGCACCATCGTTCGCTTCGGCAACTGCCCGTGCGGCCACCGCTGGAGGCGTCGGGTAGAACTGGTGCGACACCTGGTCCGGAATCATGCCACTGCACACGATGGCGTCGATGATGTCGGCCGGCTCGTAGTCAAAACGCCAGTGCGCAAGGCTGCCGGCGCCCTTCTCCCACACGCCCCCAATGGCTTCCATCACCCGCGCGGCCTGTTTGCAAGCGGCTTCACTCTCGCTCGCGCCGTAATCGAAACGCAGGGTGCACGGAATGTTCCGAAACTTCTGTGCCTTCCAGCCTTCATCGTTTGTTGGCTCTATGCCAGGTTTCATATTCGCTAGTAGATTCAACACGGCGAACGGAAGCGGCTTAGAGAACAAAGGTGCGGTCGTCACTTTGCGTGTTTTCTTCGGGGGCTCACGGAAACGCGAGGGAATCGCCTGCGGGTAGATGCTGTGAAGCACCGCATTGAGACGCCAAGCGATTGCTTCGTGAATTTCGATGTGCGCGGTACCCACACCGTTGTAGATCCGCATGCGAAACGCTCCGCCGTCAACGTCCTGCCATTCGCCCTGGCGGCGGCGCACGACTTCAACCAAGGCAGAGCTGCTTCCGTGGGTGGGTTCATCACGGCCCATGAACTTTGCCACTACGGCTCGGAAGTCATTGATAACGCCGCAAGCGCTATCTTCCGATTGGCCGTAGTCATTGATGACGCGAAGAATTGCACGCTTGGAAAAGCCCTCCGGCTGGTTAGTGACGTGCTTACGCGACAGCTTCCAAAAAATCCCATCGACACGCTCGGCAAAAAATTGGCCGCGCATCGCGACCAGCGATTCCAGTGTCGCCCGCACGTTGCCCTCGTTGAACTCAGGAATCCGCCCGATTGCTTCGGCGCCTGTATGTCGATTCTTTGCGTTGCCCAGCGGCTCGTTGATCTGCGCAAACCATTCATCTTTACGCTTCTGCGGCATGATCTGCAGAACGTCCGTCATGTTCAATGCACGCTTCCAAAAGTCCGCATCCAGGTAAGCAATAGCGCGATCATGGTTGAACAGCTCCTCGACGGTTTTGGGCATGCTGTAACGACTATCTGGCGTGTTGGCCTGCACGAAGTAGTGCAGCACTCCCGCACACGCTTCAGCACTCACAGCGTCAGCCATGAACTGCAGGCGGCGGCGCGCATTCTCGTACTGGCCCAGCAGCGTGTCGAACAGGTCAAACGGCGCGGGAGCGAAGAATTCGCCCGGATCGAACAGCTCGCCGGCAATGGATGGCTCGGGAGCGGCGTCAAACATGGTCATGCATTGGTTCCTTATTTCGATCGGGTTGAAAGGCTTGGCAGGTCTTCACGCACGACATCGAGCGTCATGCGTGCATCGGTCAGAAGCTCATCGCGTGCGGCGCCGGACGGCATGCCCTCCAGTCGCTCAAGCAGCCAGTTAGCGAATCCGAGTAGCAGCAATGCATCGGAATTCAGTTGCTTCGCTTTGCGCTTGTCACCAGCCTTCCTCGCGATTTTCGGAGCCGGCTTATGCGGGATTCGGTTGTTTACGGTTTCCATGTCAGGCGGTTCCTTGTTCCAGTGGCGATACGACAGGACAGGCGCTTTGTTCTGGCTGGCGGCCTGTTCACCAGGCAGGTGTGCCGCGCGCACCTGCATGAGCAACCAGCCGTCGCAGTCGGCGTGCGGGGTCAAGGAGAGGCGCGCAGCGCCTCAGCTGGGGCGACTGGCGCGGCCCGCAGCCGAAGGCGAGGACACGGGTCGCCACAGCGGTCCTTGACGCGATAGCGCGCTGACGAAGACAGCAAGGCCGCGGCGTCGCGGCCGCGCAGGTGCCGGCATCGCCGGCACCGAAGTTGATCAATGGCTGTTGGCACGTCAGCGGCGCGGCGCGCCGCCAGCACTTCGCTGGATCCGCGACGGTGGCCACCACCAGCACCACCAGGTGCGCTTGTCGGCGCGGCCGCAGCGATCGGCGTCTCTGGCGATCGCAC
>NZ_JAJIUJ010000043.1 GCF_020880415.1 Xanthomonas euvesicatoria pv. euvesicatoria
CGGGCGCGAAATCGCCTCGTCCGAGCCCAACCGCGCAGTGCGTTGGGAGGTGTTCCCCACCGAGATCGTCTCCACCGTCAAGGTCTACAAGACCCAGTCGGCGGATCTGGTCGCCGGCGGTCTTGCCGCCACCGTGGACATCTCCACCATCAGCCCGCTCGACTACACCGGCCCGGGATTCGTCGGCACCGCTGGCCCGGTGTTCTACGACCACGCCAAGGATGTGCACGGCTACAGCCCGTGGGGCAGCCGCTTCGGCGCCAGCTGGGTGCACAAGCTCAACGACAACCTGGCGGTCGCCTTCGGCGCCACCTACCAGAAGCAGAAGAACGCCAGCTCGTCGATCGGCAGCTGGGGCTATACCGATGCCACCACCTCGCGCGATGTGGATGGCGACGGCACCGTGGACCCGACCCCGTGGGGCGCGGCCGACCAGCTCAAGCTGATCGACCAAACCCGCACCGGCGCGATGGGCACCGTGCAGTGGCGCTCGGGCAATTTCGAGTTGAAGTTCGACGGCCTGTATTCGCGCATCGAAATCGACGAAGACCAGTTGCAGAACTGGTTCAACGGGCTGGCCTTCAGCACCTTCTCCGGCAGCACCAATCCATACACCACGCCGGGCTCGTCCTACACCATCGTCGATGGCGATGTGGTGGCCGGCACGCTGGCCAATTCGAACCTGCAGGTCGACCATGTGGTCAGCCACTACAACGAGGTCAAGACACTCACCGCCGGCGGTTTGAACGCCAAGTGGAGCGGCGATGTATGGACCTTGGGCAGCGACCTGTCGTTTTCGCAGGCCAAGCGCGACAACACCTGGCAGGCGGTGCGTTTCGGCAGCAACCCGGACACCATCTCGTTCGATTTCCGTCGCAGCGTCACCCCCACCATCAGCACCAGCTCGGACACTCCCGAATACGGCATTGCCGGGCAGACCGAGCCGCAGGCGCTGCGCGACAAGATTGCTGCGCTGGCACTCAACGCCAGCCGCGCCGTGGATGCCGGCCCGTTCACGTCGCTGGAACTGGGCGCACGCGCCGCGCGTCGCGAAAAACAGAACCGTCGCTTTCTCAGCAACCAGTCCGGCTACGATCAGCCGATCTCGGCGTATCAGGACCTGATCTACCCGGTCACCATGCCCGACTTGAACGTGCCCACGCTGACCGGCGGCAACATGGCCGAGATCGCACGCATCGGCTTTGGCGGGTTCGATCCGAACACGCTCGACGAACAACTGCTCGACCATTGGAACGTCAAGGAAGACGTGCGCGAAGCCTTCGCCAAAGCTGTCTTCAGCTCGCAACTGTTCGGCACCGATGTCACCGGCAATGTCGGCGTGCGCCTGGTCAACACCAGGACCACCAGCGAGGGTTTCGATTCGGTCGGCAGCACCATCCAGCCCAGCACCGGCAGCAAGGAATACACCGACGTGCTGCCCAGTGCCACGCTCAATTTCCTGATCGACGACCAGCGCATCCTGCGCTT
Organism: Xanthomonas euvesicatoria pv. euvesicatoria; assembly: GCF_020880415.1. Classification (GTDB taxonomy): domain Bacteria; phylum Pseudomonadota; class Gammaproteobacteria; order Xanthomonadales; family Xanthomonadaceae; genus Xanthomonas; species Xanthomonas euvesicatoria. The sequence continues at coordinate 1,489 of NZ_JAJIUJ010000043.1, forward strand.
TGCAGTGGCCAAGGTCATCGCACGTCCGCCGCTGGACGAACTGCGCACCGGCCGCCGTCTGGACGACCCCAGCGTGACCGTTGGCCAGCTCACCGGCAGCGGCGGCAACCCGCAGCTGGACCCGTTCAAGGCCACCCAGGTCGATGTCTCTTACGAGTGGTACTTCCACACCGAAGCGCTCGCCGCCCTGGCGGTGTATCGCAAGGAAGTGGATTCGAGCATCGGCTACCGCACCGACCGCGAAACGATCAACGGCCTGGATTACCTGGTCAGCGCGCCGTTCAATGGCGGTGGCGGCTACATCAATGGCGTGGAGCTCACCTTCCAGACGCCGTTCTACTTCATCCCGCACATGGAAAACTTCGGCGTCTACTCGAACTATTCGCTGGTCGATTCCAACCTCAAGGAATTCTCGCCGGAAGACAACCCGCTGCCGTTGAGCGGGCTGGCACGCAAGACCGGCACCTTCGACCTGTGGTACAGCAACGGCACCTTCGAAGCGCGCGTGGGCTACAAGTACCACAGCCCCTACACGGTGGTGTACGGCTGGAATGCCGCACGGCTGGCGCGCCTGCAAAGCGAAGGCACGGTGGATCTGAGCTTGAACTGGCAGTACAGCAAGCAGCTCGGCTTCCGTTTCCAGGCCAGCAATCTCACCCACGAGCCGTTGCGCGCCTATACCGACAACAAGCCCAACCGGCTGGCCAATCAGGACGATGGCGGCTACCAGGTATTCGGTCGCCGTTACCAGTTGGAAGCAACCTACAAGTTCTAGGCGTCGCTTGATCGGCTGCACATGCTGCTGCGCAGCCGATCTGATTGCACCTGCATAACACCGCAGCTACTAGGTGGAATCCAATCTGCAAGCCACGTTTGGACTCTGCACAGCGGCCGTGCAGCAGCACGGCCGCCTGCGGCATGCTGTCACCCGCTCCACGTTGTCTCTGTCGAGGAATTGCATGCGCTCACCACGCCGTCTCTGGACACCCGCGCTCCTGGCGCTGGCCATTTCCACCTTCGCACACGCCGCCCCGGCTCCGGCCACGTTGTATCTCGGCGCGGACCTGTCCTACGTCAACGAGATGGAAGAATGCGGTGTGCAATACCGCGAGAACGGCGTGGTCAAAGATCCGTTCGAACTGTTCCATGCGCACGGGGCCAATCTGGTGCGCGTACGCTTGTGGAACGATGCGCGCTGGACCCGCTACAGCGACCTGGCGGACGTCAAGAAGACCATTGCACGTGCACGCGCGCAAGGCATGCAGGTGCTGCTGGATCTGCACTACTCCGACGATTGGGCCGACGGCGAAAAGCAATTGATCCCCAAGGCCTGGGCCAGCATCGCCGACACCGATGAACTGGCACGCACGCTGTACGGCTTCACCTATGACACGCTCAGCGCGCTCGACCGTGCCGGTCTGATGCCCGAGCTCGTGCAAGTGGGCAACGAAAGCAATTCCGACCTGATGGACAGCACGCCCTGGGACAAAAAACGCCCCATCAACTGGCAGCGCAATGCCAAGCTGTTCAACGCCGGCATCAAGGCGGTGCGCGACATGAGCGTACGCTCGGCGATCAAACCGCGGGTGATGCTGCATATCGCCCAGCCGGAAAATGTGGAGCCGTGGTTCGCCGACGCCACCAAGGCCGGCGTCACCGATTTCGATCTGATCGGCATCAGCTACTACCGTAAATGGTCCACGCAATCGATGGCCGAGCTGGGCAAGACCATCAGGCGTTTGCGCGGCCGCTACGATGCCGATGTGGTGGTAGTGGAAACCGCGTACCCGTGGACGCTGGACTCCGGCGACACCTCGCACAATCTGCTCGGCGAGGATTCGCTGATTGCCGGCTACCCGGCCACGCCGCAAGGCCAGGCGCGCTACATGGTGGACCTCACCCAACTGGTCATCGATACCGGCGGCGCCGGCGTGGTGTATTGGGAGCCGGCATGGACCAGCAGCCATTGCAAAACGCGTTGGGGCACCGGCTCGTCGTGGGAAAACGCCAGCTTCTTCGACTTCAAGCACGGCAACGAGGTGTTGCCGGCGATCGACTTCATGCGCCACCCGTATACCGGTGTGCCTGCATCGCGTGCATCCGACGCGGGCAAGCATGATGCGAGCGCGCCAGAGAGTTCTGTAGATGCCGGCAAAAGGACGCAGCCATGAGTGGTATCAATCGACGCGAGTTGCTGCGCGGCATGCTGGCCAGTGGGGTAAGCGCCGCACTGCCGATGGGCGCAGCCGGCACTTTGGCATCGCCTGGCGCGACGGCTGCACCTGCGGCCAAAAACACCGTATCGACAGCGGCATTAGGCGATGCAGCACTGGCGCCGCGGGAGCGTCTGCTGTTCGACTTCGGTTGGCGCTTCCACCTGGGCCATGCCAGCGATGCACCGCGCGATTTCGAATTCGGCACCTTCCAACGCACCTTCGCCAAGGCCGGCAAGGACACCGCGACCGCCGCGCAACTGGCATTCGACGACAGCGCCTGGCAGCAGGTGGACTTGCCGCACGACTGGGCCGTCGGTTTGCCATTTCGGCAGGAGCCGATCTCGGCCTTCATGACCGAGGAAGACCCGGCCGCTGCACACGGCTACAAGCCGCTGGGCACGAGTTTCCCGGAGAACAGCGTGGGCTGGTACCGGCGCACGCTGCAGATTCCGGCAAGCGATCTGGGCAAGCGCATCAGCCTGGTGTTGGATGGCGTGTTCCGTGAGTGCATCGTGTTCTGCAATGGCCACATCGTCGGCCGTCACGCGAGCGGCTACTGCGGCTTCGAGGTCGACCTCAGCGAAGTGCTCGACTACGGCAAGCCCAACATCATCGCCATCCGCGTGGATGCCACGCTGGGCGAAGGCTGGTTTTACGAAGGCGCCGGCATCTACCGGCATGTGTGGCTACAGAAGACCGACCCCCTCCACATTCCGCAAGACGGTGTGTTCGTACGCGGCAGCGTGCAGGACGGCAACGCCACTGCGCAGCTCTCCACCGAAGTGCGCAACGACGGCACCGCGCCACGCCAGTGCGTGGTGCAGGCGCGCATTGCCGCACCGGATGGACGCACCGTGGCGCAGGCGGCCAGCGCAGCGATCACGGTCGCGCCCGGCCAGGTGCAGGTGGTCGAACAGACCCTGCCGCTCGGGCAGGCGGCGCTGTGGTCGATCGACACCCCGCAGCTCTACAGCCTGACCACCAGCGTGCACAGCGACGGCACCGCGCTCGATGCGCTGGTGACGCCGTTCGGCGTGCGCAGCATCGCCTTCGATGCGCAACGCGGTTTCCTGTTGAACGGCGCACCGCTCAAGCTGCATGGCACCAACAATCCCCAGGATCATGCCGGTGTCGGCACCGCCATTCCGGACGCCTTGCACGCCTGGCGCCTGCGCCAGCTCAAGTCGATGGGCTGCAACGCGTATCGCAGCTCGCATAATCCGGCCACGCCGGAATTGCTCGCGCTGTGCGACCGCCTCGGCATGTTGGTGATCGAAGAAACCCGCCGCATGTCGACCGACCCCGAAGCGATGGGCGAACTGGAAACGATGGTGCGGCGTGGCCGCAATCATCCCAGCGTCATCCTGTGGTCGCTCGGCAACGAAGAGCCGCAGCAAGTGACCGAGCGCGGTGCACGCATCGTGACCCGCATGCAACAACGCGTGCGCCAGCTCGACCCCACCCGCCCCACCACCTTCGCGATGGACAAGGGCTTCGGTGATGGCGTGGGCCAGGTGGTGGATGTGGTCGGCTTCAACTACCGCACCAGCCAGATGGATGGCTTCCATGCGCAATATCCCCACATCCCGATCTACGGCAGCGAAACCGGCAGCACCGTGTCAGTGCGCGGCAACTATCAGCGCGACGACCAACGCGGCCATACCCGTGCCTACGACCTGGACCACCCCTGGTGGGCCAGCACCGCCGAAGCCTGGTGGAGCTATGTCGCGCAACGCCCGTACATTGCCGGCGGCTTCATCTGGACCGGTTTCGACTATCGCGGCGAGCCCACGCCCTACAACCGCTGGCCGAATGTGGCTTCGCAATTCGGCGTACTCGATAGCTGCGGTTTTCCGAAAGACAACTACTGGCACTACCGCGCGCAGTGGACCAGCGAACCGGTACTGCATCTGTTCCCGCACTGGAACTGGGACGGCTTGCTGCAGCCCGACGACAACGGCCGCATCGCGGTCTGGTGCCACAGCAATCTCGAGGCGGTGGAACTGCTGGTCAACGGCATCAGCCAGGGCTTGCAGCAAGTACCGGCTTACGGCCATGTCCAATGGCGTGTGGTCTATGCGCCCGGCATGATCGAAGCGCGCGGCTATCGCGGCGGCAAGCTGGTGCTGAGCGAGCGTCGCCAAACCACGGGCAAGCCGGCGGCGATTCGCTTGAGTTGCGATCGCAACGCGCTGCGTGCCGATGCCGAAGACGTCGCAGTGGTCAAGGTGGAAATCGTCGACGCACAAGGCCGCCTGGTACCGACTGCCGACAACCTGGTGCAGTTCGCGCTGCGCGGACCTGCACGGCCGATTGGGGTCGGCAATGGCGACCCCAGCAGCCACGAAGACGACAAGGCGCCGCGGCGCAAGGCGTTCAACGGCCTGTGTGCGGCGCTGCTGCAAACCACGCGCAGCAGCGGCGACATCGTGCTGCAGGCGACCGCGCCTGGGCTGACCGCATCCACGTTGCGCCTGCCTGCCGAGCCCACGCGATCGCGCGCGTCGGTGGCTTGAAACGCAGTCGCTGCGTACGGCAACGGAACGTGCTGCGTTACCTGGGCCAGTGGCGGCCTCGGTAGCGTCGCGATGCCATACGCGAGTCGAAGGCCATCCATCGGTATGTGTGCTGACGGGGATGGCCGAGCAGGTGATCCCAGGTAGAAAGATCGCATGCGGGCGTTGGCCGCGGCCAGAACATCGTCGGCAGTGCTGACCGGTCAGCTCGCGACCGTTCGCGTGATACCGGCAACCTCAGGTCTGCGCACTTCCGGCAGCCGGGTCGCGCGGAAAATAGCGGTTGAGTTTTTCTTCCCACGCGCGGAATTGCTCCAAGGTCTGGGCATCCATCGGACGCGGGTCGTCGGCCAGCGCCTTCTTCTGCGCCACATAGGCGATGCGCTGGGACGACAGTTCATCCCACGCCTTCCTGAGCATGACCGGATCCGGATGCGAGACCAGCATCGCCTCCAGCAGCGTGGCCTGGGCCACGCGCGCGGCCAGCAGATCGCTGAGCGCCTCGGTCACGGCCTGCATGCACTCGTGTTGTTTCTGTTGCATATCCAGCCAGCTCGCTTGCGTAATGCGCCGCGCACCATAGCGCCTGATCTGGAACGGCGGCGTGCAAGGCAGGTTGAAGATCCAGGTCACCGCGTGGTGCGACTGCGGCCAGCGCCCTCTGCATCGCTTCGCTTGACCTCGCTCAACGCACGAAACTGTGCCACTCAGCGTCCCCTCCCACGCGGCGCACAACCGCGCGGGAGCGCACGTGCTCATCGCAAGCGTGAGAACGCGCCGATCCCTGCGATCGCCAGCCGCTCGGCGGGAACGGCCGTTTCCGCGAACGACAGCCGCAGATAGCGGATCTGGCGGACTCCGGGGAAATTCAGTCGCTGGGTCGAGAGCGCATAGGCGATGTTGGAGAGCTCGCCGGCGCCCGCTGGCTGCCAGTGCTGGCCATCTTCGCTGGTCTCGGCGCGATAGCCCTTCGGCGGCGCAGCACCGGTCATCACTGCGCGCGAGGGCGTGAGGCTGAACCCGGCAACCTGACGCGAGCCGCCGAGGTCGATGGTTACCTGCATGGGATGGCCCGGCGTCGGTGCGGGCGTGATCCAGATCGTGCTGGCATCGTCGTCGAGCAACGTCTCCGCCCCTGGCGCGCTCGCCTCGACGATGCGCCAGCCGGCGGTGGACAGCACATCCGGCGCTGTCGCCATCGGACGTGCGACCGGCACCGGCGCAACGGCGCGGAACAGGGCCAATTCGCTGATCGCCGGGCAGACCGGCGCCTCGAGCACGACCAGGCGCACCCGGCGTGCGGCGATCGGGCGCTCCAGACGCACGATCCGCTGGGCACCGATGCACTGCGCCTCGGCCAGCCGCCGCCACTGCCCATCGACCTCGGCTTCGACCGCGAAGCGGGTAACGCGCACGCCCAGCGGCAGATACTCGCGCAACCGGATCAGGTCGAAGCTGTGCGCGCTCGACAGTTCCAGCGTCAGCGTCGGCGTGGTGACCTCGTCCGGCGTGGACCAGTAGCTGTCCGGCTGGCGATCGAGTACGCGCGCCGGCTCGAACCCGGCACCGCGCGAGGCGCTGGCGCTGGCCTTGGCGCCCTTGGCCAGGTCGATGGCGAAGCTGGCGCGGATCGCGTCGCCGAAACTCTGCAGCACCGCCACGTCGTGGTCGGGGATGCGGCCGCGCCGGTCGGGCGGCAGGTTCAGGTTCATGTTGGTACCGCGCGCCACCGAGGTGTCGAAATAGCGCACCAGATTCTCCGGGCTCCGCACCTTGCCGTCTTCGTCGGCGTGATAGAACCAGCCCGGACGGATCGACGTATTGGTTTCGGCCGGCCACCACAACGCCCCTCCGCGCACGCCGGAATTGCCGTTTTCCTGCGTGTACGGCGCATTGGGCATGGTCGGCCAGGACGGATCGCCGGCAATGCCATCTTCGTTGCCGCCCCACCGGATATCGGCGCCAAGCGGATCGAAGGTACATGCCATAGGCTGATGCCGATGCACCAGCTCGATCATCCGCGGCCAGTTGTAGTACGCAGGCGCATCGATCTTGCGCGATTCGCGCGCCCCACCGTAATAACCATCGCCGCCATTGGCGCCGTCGAACCAGAACTCGAACAGATCCCCGTAGCCTGTGCAGAGTTCGACGATCTGCTTGCGGAAATAGTCCAGATAGCCAGGGCGGCCATATTCGGCGTGGTTGCGATCCCAGGGAGACAAATAGATACCGAAGGCCAGGCCAGCGCGTCGACACGCCGCGGCCATCTCGCCGACGATGTCACCCTTGCCGTCTTTGTAGGGCGAATTGCGGATGCAATGCTCGGTCAGGCGTGTCGGCCAAAGACAGAATCCATCGTGATGCTTGGCAGTGAAAATAAGCCCTTTCAGATTGCCGGCCTTCGCAGCAGCGACGATCTGGTCGGCTGAAAAATCGCTGGGATCGAATTTGCGCGGATCCTCGTCGCCGTAGCCCCATTCCTTGTCGGTGAAGGTGTTCATCGCAAAATGCACGAAGGCATATTGCTCCCACCGATGCCAGCGCAGCTGGCGCGGGCTGGGCACCGCACCCCACGGCGCCGGCCCGCTGGCACGCGGCGTCTGCGCGATGCGGGCTGCCGACGCGCCGAAGCTGGCAGCGGCCACCACACCCGTGGCAAGAAAGGTACGACGATCGATCATTGGCGACTTCCGACTTTGCACAAGTTTCGATCTTAGCTTTTCCGACGGCGAAGAGTCCCAAAACAACAGCCGGTGTGTGCAATGCGCCGCGCACACGCAGGCATTTGCGCGACGAGCGCCGAATAACGTGCCAAGCAAGTCGAGCAAGCGCCGTTTGACGACTGATGGCCGCGCCGCACGCTGCGTTGTTGGTGCTCGCATGGCCGCATCTTGCGTACGCGAAGCAAGTTCCGCGAACAGAACGAACAGTGGCTGGCCGACGACAACCAATAAGGACCACACGACAGCGTCGGCGTGCCAACACCTGCCAAGTTTTGTCATCAACATTGACCGTAGAGGTCTGATCTTGACCGGTACTGATTTGCGGGAAGTCCACAGG
>NZ_JAJIUJ010000044.1 GCF_020880415.1 Xanthomonas euvesicatoria pv. euvesicatoria
CGGTGATTGCCGCAATGGCTGATGCTGATACGCCGGCCTCATCCAGACGCGATGCAATGGTGTGGCGAAAGCCATGGAAGCCTTGCCCCTTCGCCGTGATCCCTTGACGTTTAATGTAGACCGAAAACTGTCGGCTCAACTGTCGACCAAAGCCCAGTCCGGTGCTATTGGGCAAATGCGGAAAGATCTGCGCGTGCCTCGCTTGGCGCACTTCATCGATGTAGACCAGAAAACCGGCATCGATCACGGGCTTGGCCAACGGCACAAAGCGGCGGCTGTTCTTGTTCTTGACGCTCTGCCCCTTCCCACCTTGTCGCACGAAGAACCCTGGCACCCCATCGATCGTGTCGATGTCCTCCACCCTAAGCTGTGCGATCTCGTTCACGCGCGCTCCCGAGTAAAGCCCAAGCATCGGACCAAACCACCGATGCGGATACTTCTTGGCCCACGCCGGGAAGGCCATTGGATCGAAGATGGCCTTCAACTGGTCATCGGTGAAGGGCTCACCCGTGTCGTCTGCGTCAGGCGTGGCAATCGCACGGATACCGGCCAACGGATTGCTCGCCAAGAGCCCTGCCGACACCAGCGACACCAAGAACACCGACAAGCGCTGCCGATGCTTGGCAACCGTCCAAGCGGCAGGCTCGGGAACTTGATTAGCTTGGGCAAGCGCCACAACGTCCATGACGGCAAGGCCCTTATACGGCGCGCGCTTGGTCGCATTCGACGGCCACCATCGCACAACATCGAAAAAGGCGCGCACGTGGTCTGCCGTCAACTCAGACACCGCGAGGTCTTGCCCCACGGCACCCGCAAACAAACGCAATGAGTGGCGGCTTTCAAGCACTGTCTTGCTGTGGAGCTTGGCGCGACCCAAGTCCCCCAGGTGATCCGCAATCGCTTTGGACAACAGTGGGCCAGACGCCTTCTTGCCAGTGCGCCAGCCGCTTGGCTTGGCGGACGGGGCAACCTCAGCGACAGGCTCACGCAACAACTCAGCAAACAACGCTGCGTCTTCAGGGGTATCGATCTGGGCCTTGCCCAGCCGCGTGCCATTAGGCAGCGTCACATCGGTCAATGTGAGTTCGCGCAGTCCTTGTTCTCGAATGCGGCGCAGCACTTCGTCCAGATCCACCGGCTTCCCCTGCCTCAATGCTTGGAACGCGTTCGATAGTGCCATCCCCATGTAGGCAGACACCAGACGCGCAGTATCGCCGGGGCGAAGATGGAGAGGACGAACAACAAAACGCGAGCCGACTTGCCCCCGCAAATCAACAGGAACCAAGAAGCGCACATAGAGGCCTGAAGGCCGATGCAGCAAGAGGGGTTTTGGCAAAACGATACCTCAAACGATACCTTGGGGGGTCGTTCGAGGCGGTCTTCAGCCAGACGGAATAGTCAGCAAAATCAAGAGCTTAGCGCTGAACTTCGCAAGACTGGAGCGGGCGATGGGAATCGAACCCACGTCAGTAGCTTGGGAAGCTACAGCTCTACCATTGAGCTACGCCCGCCTGGCGCTGACAGAGTTTATGCGGGCGCAGGTGTCCGGCGCAATGTGCGCAGATAGAACGAGGGCCGGTTGCCCGGCCCTCAGATGTTGCGTGTGAACTATCTGTGGCTAGCCGCGCCTCAGAAGTTGCCGCTGAAGTTCACGAACAAGGTCGCGTCGCGGGCACTGCGCTGGGCGGTGGTGGTGCTCAGGCCGATGTTGCTCTGCAAGCCCCACAGCCCGGTGCGGGCACCCAGGACGACAGTGGCGTAGTTGCGATCGAAGTTCTGGCCAGGAACGGTGTACATGCCCACTTCCGGCATCGACTGCAGCCAGGCGCTGGCTTCGCCGCCGTCCTTGAACTCGTGGTCGTAGGTTGCCTGCAGGTACGGCTTGACCATGGCGCCGTCCAGATGCACCTGGAAGCCAACGCGGCCCACCAGCGAATCGATGTCCTGATTGGCGTAGCCCAGCGCGGTGGCGCTGTCGTTGCTTTCGGTATAGCCGTCGAGCTTGATCTTCTGCCAGGTCAGGCCGGCCACCGGGCCGTACTTGAGGTTGCCTTCGCCCAGCGAATACCCGGCGTTGAGGGCGGCGGTGAGGTTGCTGCCGTCGGGGGAGCCGCTGTGCACGCGGGTGGCTGGCCCAAGCTGGACTTCGCGGTCCACGTCGTAGCTCAGCCAGCTGTAGCTGACCTGCGCATTGACCCACACCGGGCCGGTGTACCAGCCGAAGAAGCCGCCCAGGGTGGTGTCGTCCTGCTTGAAGCTGCTGTTGCGGTTACCGAAGTCGGCGTCCATGCGGCCGAAACCGGCAAAACCACCGAACACCAGGTCGCCTGCAGTCCAATCCACACCGAACAGGCCGGCCGGCGCCATGCCGTCGTACAGGTCCGCGTGGTCGTAACGCTACATGTCGCCGCGCACGCTGCCCCACCAACGCATGCCGTCGGCGTCCGGCTTGCCGTCCAGATGCCAGGCCACCTGATCGGCGCGCGCGCGGCCGCCGGCCTGCGCCGAATGCGTCAGCACCTGCTGCAGACGCGGCGCTTCCAGCAACGAGATGGCGTATTCGCCCAGGATCTGGTGCACCGCCGTGGTCGGGTGGATGCCATCGGCGAACACATAGGTGTTCTGCGCATTGGCGGCGACCAGGCTGGTCGGATTACAGGCCGGCAGCGGCACGGCCGGGTTGCAGGCGGTGCTGGTGACATTGCTGAAACCATAGGTGCCCGGGTTGGCGACGATTTCCTGCAGCATGTGGAAGGTGTCGACCGGAATCACGCGCAGGCCAGCGGACTGCAGGCCATTGAACAAGGCGGTGTTATAAGCCGTGGCCGCAGCGGTGCCCTGCGCCATTCCCACAGCGCCGCCGGCGCGGAAGCGCGGGGTGAGGCCGACGTCCGGAATGGTCGGCACCATCACGTAACGCGCGCCGGCATTCTGCAAGGTGGCCACGGCACCGACCTGGGCGGTGACTGCGCTGCCGATGATGGCCTGGGCCTGGGCCGGAGCGAGGGACGCGGCGAGCAGGTCGTTGGCGCCGCCCCATACGGTGTACAGCGCATTGGGGTTGGCACGGCCGCCGTTGGCGGTGAGATAGGTGTTGATCTGGCTGGTCACCGACGGCGCAGCGCCGAGTGCGCTGACCGAGCTGGCCTGGATGCGCGCACCGCCGGCAGCGTAGTTGTCGCCGGTCTGGCCGTTCCCGTTGGGCGCGGCATTGGTGCCGAAATGGTCGCCGACATATTCGGCCCACACCCAACCCGGGTTGGTGGTGAACTTGCCGGTGACCGCGCGCGAAGCGGCCGGCAGCAGCGGGTTGTAATACCCGCTGTCGGTGAGGCTGTCGCCGAAGAACACGGTCTGGTCGAAGGCCGACTCGGCCATGGCCGGGGCGGCCGCAATAGCGATGGCCATAGCCATCAGGGAGCGGATCGGGCGAAGTGTGGAAGCCATCGGAATGCCTGCTTGAAGTGAGTGGGAACCGGACCGGCGTGCATACGTACGCTGGCGAATGGCACATGGTTTCACCCTGGCCGCCCGCGCTCACGCTGCATTGCCGCATAACGCAAAAACGCGCGCCGGAGCGGCACGCGATGCAACAATGATGACATGAACATCCAACTCAACGGCACCCCGCGCACGCTTCCGGACAATTTGCCGCTGGCCACCCTGCTGGAGCAGGAAGGCCTAGCACAACGCCGCGTCGCGGTAGAGGTCAATGGCGAAATCGTGCCGCGCGGACGGCATGCAGATCACGCATTACGCGAGGGCGATGTGGTGGAAATCGTGCACGCGCTGGGCGGCGGCTGATGCGCCGCGCAAGCCGGCGCATCCGCGTCCGATCGGTGATAATTGGCGCATGACGAATCCCGCCCCCTCTGATGCGCTGGTCATCGCCGGCAAACACTACCGTTCGCGCCTGCTCACCGGCACCGGCAAGTTCAAGGACCTGGACGAAACCCGCCTGGCCACCGAAGCCGCCGCAGCCGAAATCGTCACCGTCGCCATTCGCCGGGTGAACATCGGCCAGGACCCCAACGCACCCAGCCTGCTGGATGTGCTGCCGCCGGAGCGCTACACGCTGCTGCCCAACACCGCCGGCTGCTACACCGCCGAAGAGGCGGTACGCACCTGCCGGTTGGCGCGCGAACTGCTGGACGGCCACAACCTCACCAAGCTCGAAGTGCTTGGCGACGAGAAGACGCTGTACCCGGATGTGGTGCAGACGCTCAAGGCTGCCGAACAACTGGTCGCCGATGGTTTCGAGGTGATGGTCTACACCTCCGACGACCCGATCCTGGCCAAGCGCCTGGAAGAGATCGGCTGCGTGGCGGTGATGCCGCTGGCCGCGCCGATCGGCTCGGGACTGGGCATCCAGAACAAGTACAACCTGCTGGAAATCATCGACAACGCCAAGGTGCCGATCATTGTCGACGCTGGGGTGGGCACCGCCTCGGATGCGGCAATTGCCATGGAGCTGGGCTGCGATGGCGTACTGATGAACACCGCCATTGCCGGTGCGCGCGACCCGATCCTGATGGCCAGCGCGATGCGCAAGGCGATCGAGGCCGGACGCGAGGCGTTCCTGGCCGGGCGGATTCCGCGCAAGCGCTATGCATCGGCGTCGAGCCCGGTGGATGGTGTGATTGGATGAGTGGGCGGTCTGCGTTGACATTGCGGCCGAAGCGCAATGATTGGCAGTGCGGAGTGCCGGATCTGGCCGCGGCCAGATCGCGGGTTGCTGCGAGCGCCGCCCCTCACGCCGTACCCTCACCCCAACCTCCGCTCCGCTCCGCGCCCCGGCCCGTTCCTGCGTCGCGGGTGCTTCCAGGCACGCGCGCCCATGGCGCGCAAATTGTGCCTCCTCGCTCCGGTGGGAGAGGGGCTTTCGTTTTGCCGATGACTTAATTCATGACTGATCCTTTCACCAGCGACGGCGCCAAGATGCCGCCCAAGCCCTTCACCGTCGAAGAGGGCCGCCGGCAGGTGCGCAGCTTCGTGCTGCGCCAGGGCCGTTTCACCCCCGCGCAGCAGCGCGCCTTCGACGACCTGTGGCCGCGGTTCGGGCTGGACTACACCGGTGCGCCGCGCGATCTGGCTGCCACCTTCGGACGCGATGCGCACAAGGTGCTGGAGATCGGCTTCGGTAATGGCGCCGCGTTGCGCTTTGCCGCGCAGCAGGACCCAAGCCGCGATTACATCGGCATCGAGGTGCATGCTCCTGGCGTGGGCCGCCTGCTCAACGCGCTGGACGAAGACGGCAGCACCCATGTGCGCCTGTATCACCACGACGCGGTGGAAGTGCTGGAACACGAAATCGCCGACGGCGCGCTGGACGAAGTGCGTATCTATTTCCCCGATCCATGGCACAAGAAGCGGCACAACAAGCGCCGCCTGATCCAGCCGGCATTCGCGCAGTTGCTGGTGCGCAAGCTGCGCGAGGGCGGCCGCCTGCATGCGGCCACCGACTGGGCCGATTACGCCGAACAGATGTGGGACGTGCTCGACGCCACCCCGGGCCTGGTCAATCGCGCCGGCCCGCGCGGCCACGTCGAACGCCCGGCCTGGCGCCCGCAAACCCACTTCGAAACGCGCGGCCAGAAGCTTGGGCACGGTGTGTGGGATTTGCTTTATGACCGGGATTCGGGAATCGGGAATCGCAAGGGCAACTGCCCGCGTCGCCCGGATAACCCACAGCGCCCGCAATTTTCGCTCTGCCAATTCCCCATTCCCGACTCCCCATTTCCGGCCCCCAATGGACACCGCGCTGACGCTGACCAACGATATGAAGCTCGTCCTCGGGCTGGTCGGTTTCACGATGGCGATGTTCCTGTTCGAGCGCATTCGCGCCGACGTGGTGGCATTGATCGTGCTGGTGGTCTTGGGCGTCACCGGACTGGTGGCGCCGGAAGAATTGTTCGGCGGTTTCTCCGGTAATGCGGTGATGAGCATCATCGCCACCACCATTCTGGGCGCGGGGCTGGAGCGCACCGGTGCGTTGAACCGGTTGGCCACCTGGTTGTTGCGGCGTTCGCACGGCAACGAGCAGCGCCTGATGATGATGACGCTGGCCATCTCCGGCTTGAACTCCTCGTTCATGCAAAACCCCTCGGTGATGGCGTTGTACCTGCCGGTCGCCTCGCGCCTGGCCGCACGCACCGGGCTCACCTTGCAGCGCATGCTGCTGCCGATCGCCGCGGCCATCGTGATGGGCGGCGCGCTCACCATGGTGGGCAATTCGCCGCTGATCCTGCTCAACGACCTGCTGGTCTCGGCCAACAACAACCTGCCCTCGGGCATGGCCAGCATCGAGCCGTTGACGATGTTCGCGCCGCTGCCGATCGGCGTGGCGCTGCTGATCGCCGCACTGCTGTACTTTCGCTTCTACGGCGACCGCAAGCTGATCGAAGAAGAACGCCTGATCAACGAAGGCGTGACGCCCTCGCGCACCGAAAGCTATTTCGCCAAGACCTACGGCATCGACGGCGATGTGTTCGAGCTGACCGTCACCGCCGAAAGCCCGCTGGTGGGCATGACCCTGGGCGAAGCCGAAGCCTTGCACGATGCACCGTTGCTGCTTGCGCTCAAGACCGGTAACGACACCCGCCTGGCGCCACCGGCCGATATGCGCATCTGGGTCGGCAGCGTGCTCGGCGCGATGGGCCCGCGCCAGGAAGTGGCCGACTTTGCGCAAAACCAGTTCCTGCGCATGTCCTCGCGCCTGCGCAACCTGGGCGATTTGTTCAATCCCAGCCTGGCCGGCATTTCCGAAGCGTTGATTCCGCCGAACTCGCGGTTGATCGGCAAGAGCGCCGGCGAATTGCGCTTGCGCAAGCAGGCGGGCATCAGCCTGTTGGCAATCAACCGCGACAAGCAGGTCATCCGCGAAGACGTGCGCAACGTGCCGCTGCGCGCCGGCGACATGCTGGTCTTCCACAGCATCTGGCAGGACCTGGCGCAGGCGGCGGAAAGCCGCGATTTCGTTCCGGTGACCGACTTCCCCAAAGGCGAGCAGCGCCCGCACAAGTTCAAGATCGCGATGGCGATCTTCGCCTTCACCATCCTGATCGCACTGACCTCGCGCCTGCCGGTGGCGCTGACCCTGATGACCGGCGTGGCATGCATGCTGGTCAGCGGCGTGCTGCGCATGGACGAGGCCTACGCCTCGATCAACTGGAAGACCATCTTCATGATGGCCGGGCTAATTCCGCTGGGCTGGGCCATGGACAGCAGCGGCACCGCGGCCTGGGTTGCCGGCCACACCATCGACCGCCTGCCCGAAGGCGTGCCGGTGTGGGCGCTGGAAATCAGCCTGGCACTGTTGACCACAGCTTTTTCCTTGGTGATCAGCCACGTGGGCGCGACCATCGTGATGGTGCCCATTGCAGTCAATCTGGCGCTGGCCGCCAACGGCAACCCCACCGCGTTCGCGCTGATCGTGGCGTTGTCGGCGTCCAACAACCTGATGACCGCGTCCAACCCGGTGATCTCGATGGTGGCCGGCCCGGCCAACTATCAACCGCGCGAGTTGTGGCGCGTGGGCGCACCGCTGTCGCTGATCTACATCGTGGTGATGGTATCGGTGATCAACCTGATGTTCTGGTGGGCGGCGCGCTGATCCGGCGTTGCGCTTTTTTCGAGCGGCCGACAAAGCGTCATCGGCAATCGTTGCTGGCGCTTACCCCAGCAGCACCTGCTCATCTTCGACCCGCACCGGCACCGCAAACAGCGATTGGCCGCGGCATGGGCCGCTGACGCATTCGCCACCGCTGAGTTCGAAGGCCGCACCGTGCGCGGCGCAGACCAACTGGCCTTCCTTGGTCTTCAGGAACTGCCCCGGCGCCCAGTCCAGCCGGCGGCCGGCATGCGGGCAGATATTCAACCACGCACGGACCTGGGTGCCTTCGCGATACAGCACCAGCGATTCGGCACCGCTGTCCAGCAGTGCTTCCACTTCCAGAAACCCGGCATCGGGAATCTGCGTCAACGTGGCAAGCGTGGTGGGCGATGGCAACGACATGCAGGGGACCGGGCAACGATGGCGATGGGCCTGGATTGTGGCATGCGCGCCTGGCCAATACGGGGAGCCTCAGACGGCGACTGCGGGACAACGCCATTGCCCAGCCAACCGGCCACAACTGGCCGTATAAGACGTCATCAACGCCTGCCGCACGTGATCGTCTTCGCAAATTGCAGTGTCAATTAACGAACTTTTCACTCAATGACATGAAACCGCAACGATACTGCGCGCTCGTTTCCTGCCCGGCAGCCCACCGCCATGCCCGCACGCCTCTTCCAATTCGGCAACTTCCATCACCTGTTTGCGCCGCGCAAGCCGCGTCACCCATTGGTGCGCGTTGCCGCCGGCCTGGCCGGTCTGGTGATCCTTGCGGTGCTGATCTTCTTCAGCGTGTTCGTTGGCGCAGCGATGATCCTGGGCGGCATCGCCTGGAAGCTGTTGAGCAAGTCGAACCGCCGCACGCCGCAGCAGGCACGCGTGGTCGACGCCGAGTACCACGTGGTGCGCAAGCCCGCGTTGCCGTTGTCGCACTGACACCTGGCTGACTGCATCGCTGCGCCGCGGTCTCGGCCTGCGCAGCAGGTGCGGGGTTTGGCCGATGCCTGCATCGATGATGATTTGATTCCAGCACGCCACACCTGGCGTGCGATGGCTTGCCGCGCGTTGAGCAGTGCCATGTCGCCGGGTGCTGCGCTGCGCTGATGGGCCACAGGCGCATTGGGTGCTGCCTCGAGCACCAGTTCACCGCCCTGCGCGCACGTCTTCTCACTGCCGCATCAATGCACACCGCGCTCGCATCGGACGCCAGCGCCGCACTGCCAGCTCTGTAGTGGGTTCGCAATCGTCTGGTTGTACCCATTGCCACTCACGCGTCGACGCTTCAGAGGCCTCGCAGCGCTGCCAGATCGGCCATGTCATGCACTGGATGCAAGCGTCATGGTTCCGCCGTACACAGGCGAACCGCTAGACTCACCTGCCCGTATGTTGAGGATGCGCGCATGACCCACGATGTGATTCCCGCCGCCGATGTTCCGCGCATTCCTGTGGTGGGTGGTGGCAGTTTTCCGGTGCATCGCATCTACTGCGTGGGGCGCAACTTTGCCGACCATGCGCGCGAGATGGGCGCCACCGCACCAGCATCCAAGGCCGAGCGTGGCCAGCCGACCTTTTTCATGAAGCCTGCCGATGCCATCGTGGTCGGCCACGGCGACCACATTCCCTACCCGCCCGGCACCAAGGAACTGCACCATGAAGTGGAACTGGTGGTGGCGCTGGGCAGCGATGCGCCGGCCGGCGAGTTGCCGGTGGAACAGGCCGAGCGCCTGATCTACGGCTACGGCGTGGGCCTGGATCTGACCCGTCGCGACCTGCAGGCCGCGGCCAAGGCCAAGGGCTTGCCGTGGGATATCGCGAAGGGCTTCGATCACTCCGCACCGATCAGCGAGCTGGTGCATGCCGGCGAAGTCGGCGCGCTGGAGGCGCTGAATCTGTCGCTGGAGGTCAACGGCCAGGTGCGTCAGCAGTCGTTGCTGGATCAAATGATCTGGAACGTGCCGGAGATCCTGCATGAGCTTTCCAAACTCTACGCACTGCGCGCAGGCGACCTGATCTTCATGGGCACGCCGGCCGGCGTCGGCCCGTTGCTGCCGGGCGACCAGTTCAGTGCGCGCCTGGAGAACGTCGCCGAGCGCCACGGCATCATCGCGGGCTGACATCGAGCCGGCTACGATCGGGCTGCGGCAGTTGGTCCGCGACCGCAGTTGGAGTGCACTATGGGAATGGTCAGCGAATTCAAGCAATTCGCAATGCGCGGCAATGTCATCGACCTGGCGGTCGGTGTGGTCATCGGTGCGGCGTTCGGCAAGATCGTCACCGCGCTGGTGGAGAAAATCATCATGCCGCCGATCGGTTGGGCCATCGGCAATGTGGATTTTTCGCGCCTGGCGTGGGTACTCAAGCCGGCCGGCGTCGATGCCACCGGCAAGGAAATCCCGGCCGTTGCTATTGGCTACGGCGATTTCATCAACACCGTCGTGCAGTTCCTGATCATCGCTTTCGCGATCTTTCTGGTGGTCAAGTTGATCAACCGCGTGACCCATCGCAAGCCGGACGCGCCGAAGGGCCCGAGCGAAGAAGTACTGCTGCTGCGCGAGATTCGCGACGCGCTCAAGAACGACACGCTCAAGCCGCCGGGCGCGCTGTAAGCGGGCACAACCAACTGGCGCATCCTGTGGCGCAACTTCGCGCAGAAGGATGACCTTTCGCACGCAGACGAGGGACCTGGCGCTGATAAGCTCGGGGTCCCCTTGTCGTTGGAGCCGCCCTGCATGCGTCGTCTCGCTGTTGCCATCTCTGCCCTACTCGCCTGCTCCTCCGCACTCGCCGCGCAGACCAGCATCCCCGACAGCGCATTGCGTACCGCAGCGCAGCTACGCGAGCAGGCGCTGGCCGACAACACCGGCTTTTCGGTGGTCCAATCGTTGACCACCGAGGTGGGCCCGCGCATTGCAGGTGGCGAAGCAGACCCACGTGCGGTGGCCTGGGCCAAGGCGAAATTCGCTTCACTGGGTTTCGACAAGGTATGGACCGAGCCGGTGACCTTTCCGAAATGGGAGCGTCGCAGCGAACACGCTGTCGTGATCGGGGCGCATGCGCAGCCGTTGACCATCACCGCATTGGGCGGCAGCCCGGGCGGCACCGTCGAGGGCGAGGTGGTGCGTTTCGCAACGTTGGCTGCGTTGCAGGCCGCGCCAGCCGGCTCGCTGGCCGGCAAGATTGCCTTCGTCGATTACCAGATGGTCAAGGCGCGCGACGGCAAGGATTACGGCAATGGCGGCGCCGTGCGCAGCAAGGGGCCGTCCGAAGCGATACGCAAGGGTGCAGTGGGATTTGTCATGCGCTCGGCCGGTACCGATTCGCACCGCGTGCCGCATACCGGCATCACCCGTTTCGATGAGGGCCTGACCCCGGTGCCGGCTGCAGCGCTGTCGGTGCCCGATGCCAACCAGCTCGCGCGGCTCACCGCGCTGGGCAGCACGCGCCTGCGCCTGACGCTGGATTGCGGCTGGGACGGCACGGCGACCTCATACAACGTGATCGGCGAGATCACTGGGCGCAGCAAGCCCAAGGAAGTGGTGGTGATCGGCGGGCATCTAGATTCGTGGGATCTGGGCACCGGCGCCATCGACGACGGCGCCGGCGTGGCGATCACCATGGCGGCAGGCCACCTGATCGGGCAACTCAAGCAGCCACCCAAGCGCAGCATCCGTGTGGTGGCCTTCGCCAACGAAGAGCAAGGGCTGTATGGCGGCAAGGCGTATGCCGCCGCGCACGGCACCGATGCCAAGGACATGGCACTGCACCAAATCGGCGCGGAAAGCGACTTCGGCGCCGGGCGCATCTACGCGTTCAACACCGGTGCGGCCGCACCGGAAGACTCGCGTGCAGCGACCAAGCAGATTGCCGAGGTGCTGGCACCATTGGGCATCGCGTATGAACCGGGCAAGGGTGGCCCCGGACCGGATGTCGGGCCGATTTCCGCCAAGGGTGGCGCTTGGGGGTGGCTGGCGCAGGATGGCACCGACTACTTCGACCTGCACCACACCGCCGACGACACGCTGGACAAGATCGACCCCAAGGCGCTCGCGCAGAACGTGGCCGCCTACACCGTGTTCGCGTATCTCGCCGCAGAAGCCGATGGCGATTTCGGCAGCCGCGCGAAGAGCGTGCAACCGCCGAGCGAGTGAGTGGCCAGGATGATGCGGGGCATGCGCCGAACGCTCGATTCGGCCGTGATTGCCGGTTTTCAAGCGCCAGGCGCATGCAGGAATCGCACGATGCCTGGCGCTGCTGCTTGCGCAGAACGGCGCGTTCGTCTGGCAAGTGCGCAGTTGCGATGAAGCGGCTGCCACTGGCCGCGGGTCGTACCGGGTAGAGGCACATCACTTGCTCGGCAGCGGTGCGTAGGCGGTGGATTCGGCGATGACCGGCAGCTGCCGCTGGTACTGCGTCAGGTGATGGGTCGGTTGTTTTTCGTGGTCGCTTCACACGTCGAACCGGTAGCGCGCGCATTCGCTCTTACTCCAGGATGAGCACACACAATGGTGGCCAAGCGCCAACGCAGCGCGAACAATGCGGCGACGTTGTTGGATGTCGCCAAACACGCCGGCGTCTCGCCGATGACCGCTTCGCGTGTGATCAACCGTCACCCGCATGTGGGCGAAGCGATGCGCGCGCGCGTGGAGGCCTCGGTACAGGCATTGGGCTATCGGCCCAACCTCGCCGGCCGCTCGTTGCGGACCAGCGGGCTGCTGCGTATCGGGTTGCTGTACAGCAACCCGAGCGCCGCATACCTCAATCAATTCATGCTCGGCCTGCTTGAGCAGAGCAGCCTCACCGGCAGCCAGGTCATGGTGGAAAAGTGCGGCGCCATCCGCAGCCAGCGTGTGGCCACCGAGCGCCTGCTCGCTGCCGGCGTCGATGGGGTGATCCTGCCACCGCCGTTATGCGACTCGCGCCAGACCATCGCCGAACTCGATGCGCGCGGCATTCCGGTCGTGGCGGTGGCCAGCGGCGTACCGATGGCGCAAATCAGCTCGGTGCGGATCGACGACTACCAGGCCGCACGCGCCATCGTCGACCACCTGATCGAGCTCGGGCATCGTCGCATTGCGTTGATCAAGGGCGACCCCAAACACACCCCGAGCGCACTGCGCGCCAACGGCTATCTCGACAGCCTGCACGCTGCCGGCGTGTCGGTCGCAGATGGCTTGATCGCCGAGGGCCTGTTCACCTATCACTCCGGTCTTCTGGCCGCACGCAGCCTGTTGGCGCAGCGGCCACCACCCACGGCGATCTTCTGCAGCAACGACGACATGGCGGCCGCAGCGGTGGCGGTCGCGCACGGACTGGGCTTGCGCGTGCCCGAAGATGTCTCCATCGCCGGCTTCGACGATACGCCGGTGGCCACCACCATCTGGCCCGAACTCACCACCGTGCACCAACCGGTCACTGCGATGGGTCGTGCTGCTGTGTCACTGCTGGCCGACGCGGTTCGTCAACGCCGCAAGGGCGACACCGCACCCGGCGTGCATCAGGTGATGAAGTACACGCTGGTCAAGCGTGGCTCGACGGCAGGGCCGCCGAAGACATAGCGCCACAGCGCGCCATCACCATCCCGGTTCGGCATAGACGCATCACCTCAATCTATGCGCACGCTGCGCCGTCGCGGCCGACCGCTGCCGTTTCAACAGCAATCAGACTGACAGTTGCAGCATTCAACTGCCGGCGTGATTGCGCAGACGCCCGCCCAATCACGCAAAAAAAACGGCCACATCGCTTCCCGACGATGTAGCCGAATGGGAGGGTATTCGACGTCACCGCCGAACGTACTGCAGCGCCGTATCAAACGGCGACGGGAAGAACGCGCAACGACCGCTTGGAGAGGAAGGAGGACAACCGCATGTGCGGCACGGCGCGGGGACGCACCGTGCGGTACATCAGTGTCTTGCATCAGTGCATGGCATCAGAAGCGCAAGCGCAGACCCGCGTAGTAGCGACGCTCGAAGATATTCTGGTCGAAGTAGTGATTGGTCCACTGCGCGTAACGGCGTTCGCTTTCGCCAGTCAGGTTGGTGGCCTGGGCGTACAGGGTCAGGTGATCGTTGACGTCGTAGCTCAGCGACGCGTCCAGGTAGCCGACGTCGTCGTTCCAGATCGCCAGCTCGTCGCCCCATGCGGAACTGTTGACCTGACTGAAGCGCTTGCTGCGCCAGTTGTAGGCCACGCGCGCCTGCAGCTTGTCCTTCTGATACCACAGCACCGCGTTGGCCTGGTGTTTGGAGTTGTCACCGATCGGCAGCGTGTTGCCGTCGATATCGGTGTTGTCGGTATCGGCATCGGAGAAGGTGTAGTTGATGTTGGTGCCGAAGCCGCTCAGCCAGCCCGGCAGGAAATCGAAGGCCTGCTGGTAGCCGATTTCAAAGCCCTTGATCTTGCCTCCGCCGCCATTGACGATGCGCTCGACCGGGCCGCCCGCGCGCACGACGCCATCGGCATCGGGCAAGGCTTCGATATTGGTGACGGTGGTGGGGAACGACTTCACATCGATCAGAAACGCACCCACGCTGATCAACGAGGCATCGGCGAAATACCATTCCCACGAGGCGTTGTAGTTGGTGGCGCGATACGGATCCAGATCCGGATTACCCGAACGGCCATTGAGGAACAGCACCGCATCCGATGGCAGCGACGGATTGCGCGGCGGCGTGCCGTTGACCGCATAGAAGCTCACCAGACCACGGCCCAGATCGGGCAGGTCCTGACGCGCAACCGCCTTGTTGTAGGCGAAACGCAGCTTCTGCGCGTCGGTGACGTCCAGCGACAAGTTCGCGCTGGGCAGCACATCGGTGTACTGGCGATTGAGACGGTTGGTGCCGATCGCGGGACTGACGCCGTTCCATTCGACATTGCCGATATAGACGTTGCCGCTGCTCAGGTACTGGTCGATCGCCAGCTTGGTCTGCACGATGCGCGCACCGATGTTGGCCGTCCACGGCACGCGCGTGCCGGTACCGCCTTCCAGGTTGGCCATGAAATAGGCCGAGCTGGTTTTTTCGGTGACCTGGTAGGAATCGGCTGCCTGCTGATACGCCACGTTGCCCGGATACAGGCTGTTGAGATAAGCAACCGGGTCTTTCATCGCCTGCGGGTTGATCGCCGGTAGGCCCTGACTGCCCAGGCCGGTGACCTTGAGCGGATCGAAGTCGTTGAAATACGCCCAGTAGCCGGGAATCGAATTGAACGGCAGCAAGCGCGCTTCGGACACGCCGCTGCAGGTATCGACGATCAGCGGATCCTTGTAGTAGTACAGCGAACGGTTCGGGTCGGCACAGCTGGACGACACCGGCGACAGATACCGATAGGTATCGAGCTTGAAATCGCGCTCACCGTAGCGAATGCCGAACTGGAAGCCGCGTACCACGCCCTCGTCGAACTCGAAGGTGCCATCGGCGCGGAACGCGTCCATCTTGGCGTCGATCTTGTTGCCCTGCGCCCAGGTGGACATCAGCTGCCAATTGTCTGGATTGGACACATCGGTCGCGAGGTTGACCGCCGGGTAGGTGCCATGGAAATCCACCGATGCATCCACGGTGGGCAGGCCATTGACGTTGGCCCACTGGGTCACGCCGCCGGCACGTGGGATCTGGTCGCCGCGCGTCACTGCTGCATCGGCACGCGCTTCGTCGTAGGTGCGCTGCGCATCGCCATGCACCCAGCGGAACGAGGCACGGAATGGGCCGCCGTCGTCGTAACGCAATTCCAGATTGGTATTGAGCGCATCCGAATCCGCCACCCCGGCCATCGAATGCGCCTGAAAGCGGTTGTAACGAAAATTGCCGTACTCCAACACGCCGTTGGGATCGACCACAGATCCCGGCTGCAACTGATTGGTCGCCCAACCGGTGTGCAGCTGCGCGGCAACCGAGGTGTCGTGGTCTTCGAGCTTGGTGTAGGCCGCGTCCGCCAATACGGTCCACGAATCGTTGATGTTGAACTGGAACGAGCCATTGATGCCGGTGCGCTGGCGATCGGTGCTGCGGTTATCCAGCTCGGTCGCCACCCAGTTGTAGAAGTAGTCGCGCGGCAGATTGCCCGGATCGGTATTGCTGCCGATACGTCCATCGCCGTTGAAGTCGAAGCCGACATTCTGTTCGGTGGATTTCTGTGCGCCGTTGGAATACACGCTGGGGTGCTTGTTTTCCAGCGTGGCATCCGAATACGACACCGCCAGCAACGCGCCCCAACGCGCGGTGCGAAAACTGGCCAACCCCGAATACAACGCGTTGGCCTTCTGCACCCGATCGCCGTACGAGCCTTCGGCCTGGCCGCTGAAGGTCCAGCCTTCCGGCAGATCGAATGGGCGCCGCGTCTTCAACGAGACGGTGCCGCTGATGCCGCCATCCAGATCGGCGCAGTGGGCGATTTGATCACATCCACGCCACTGAACAGCGTGGGAGGAATGTCCACGAAATCCGGCTGCGCGCGGCCGATGTTCGGCTGGCCATATTGATCGCCGCCGCCTGCACTCAGGTACAACTCGCCGTTCATGGTGGTCTGCACCTGCGGCATGCCGCGGATATTGAGCTGCGAACCTTCGCCGGCCGAGCGCCGGATCTGCACGCCAGGCACGCGCTGCAACGAATCGGTGATGGTGACGTCGGGCAATTTGCCGATATCTTCGGCAGAGATCGAATCGATGATCTGCGCCGCGCTGCGCTTGTTCTCGATGGCTTCGGCCTGCGCGCCGCGCACGCCCTTGACCATCACCTTGTCCAGTTCGGTGACGCCTGGAGCGGTGGCGGTGTCTTGCGCGCTTGCGCCGCCGGCAAGCAGGGTGAGCGCAGCCGCGAGCGCGGCGGCCAACGGGGTATGGCGGGTGTTCGAATGCAGCTTGTTCATGGTCCCCTCCCAGGGATGACAAATCCACGACCGTTTCGACTGGCATTGCCGGCACGGCAATGCGGTATTGGCTGACGTACCAGACGGGGCGTCAGTGCGAGGCACCGTGCATGGCACGGCGCGGCAACACGCAGACGTCGCTACGGAACCCCGTTGGCGACACCTGTCGATGGTTCCGCATTCCAGCCACGCAGTTGCAGCGTGGCGTTGCGCAAGGTGGCAGCGGACGGCCCGCGAATTTCCACCACGCGCTCTTCGCCTGGTACCAGGCTCAGATAGTTGTCACTGTAATAGGCCGGCAGGATGCGTTGGCCTTGCGCATCCACCAGGGTCAACTTGGTGTTGAGGGCCACCTGCTGCGACCGGTTGCGGACAGTGGCGCACAGCACGGCCTCGTTGCCCTGCTGCAATTGCGTGGTGAGCTGCAACGGCACCTTTGCGAGCGCATCCAGCCCACGCATCGCCACCGCATCGCGCGCCACCCAGTAGAAGTTGCGCGAACGCACCACCGCGTCGCGGCCGAGCAACTGCAGCCGCACAAAGCCCAGCCCGTTGGTGTCCTTCAGCAACGGCGCCAACTGCAGCACGGGTGCCGACACTGCCACTGCCGCGGCGTCCAGCGGCTGTTCGCGCTGTTGCAGCAGCTTGCCGTCGTGTGCGTACACCTGTGCACGCACACGCAATCCACGCTCCGGCGTGGCAGCGTTGTTGACCACGACCACTTCGTACCCCGGCAGATTCATCTGCACATGCAGCGTCTCGGCTGCAGTGCGCACGCCGTAATACGCGGCGTGGGTGTCGTAATCGTGGCTATACACCTGCCACATGTTGCTCGGCCAAGCCGGATGGCTCATCCACAGCAGGCGGCCGCTGTTCTTGCTCCACAGTTGCGCGTTGAAGCCTTCGAAGATGGCGCGATGGGTTTCGTAATTGAGCAGCTGCGCCTTGCGCTCGAAATCCTCTAGGCTGGTCGGCGCGCCCAGCTTGTCGGTCAGCGTGCGCATGAAACTGTTGGTATCGCCATTACCGGACTGGTGCCAATCGTGGTACGCCCAGGCGTCGCTGATTGGCCATTGGTCGCCAACCGCCGGCACCGAGGCCTTGAACGACTCCAGCGTGGAGAACGATGGCGTGCCCACTTCCACCGAGAAGCCCTGCGCCAGCTTGTTGAAGTAGGCCACCGGCTCGCGATAGTTGTACGGCCCACTGCCTTGTAAATTGATCTCGTTGGAGCTTCCTGTGTACCAGCGCGTGCCGTCGAGTTCGGCGACCAGCTTGTCCAGGCCTTCGTTGAGGATGGGGGCCGGCACGCCTTCGTTGCGCCCGAACCACAACACGATGGACGGATGATTGCGGAAGCGCTTGATCACCTCGGCCGCGTTGTCCAGGAACAGCGCCGCGTCGGCCGGTTCCATGTTGTAGTTCTGCGTGGACTGCCAGAAATCGTTGAGCACCAACATGCCGTATTCGTCGGCCAGCTCGAAGAAGCTTGCTTCGGTGTTCTGCCCCACCCAGTTGCGCACCACATTGAAGTGCGCATCGCGCTGCAGGCGAAAGTACGGCTCCAGCCGCTCACGCGACACGCGCTTGCGCCAATCGTCCATGCCCCAGTTACCGCCCTTCACCGCAATGCGCACACCGTTGATGCGGATGACCAGATGCGGGGCCAGCGTGGAATCGTCCAGCTGCTGAACTGCCGGCGAGCCCAGCGCACCGGGATACAGCGACTGCGCGTTGCCGCCGGGTACCGGCCGGATCGCCGCATGGCGTACATCGACGATGCGTTCGCCACGCTGGCGGGCCTGGTTGAGATCGACCAGCACACGGCGCAATGCGCCCTCGTCGTCGAATAACGACAGCTCGTAGGTCACTTCGCGAATACCGAAGCGCAGCTGCTGCGCATCCGAGCGCGCGCCTTCCACATCGACGCCCACTTGCAGCGTGTACAGCGCAGGCTCGCCGTAGCCGTTGGGCCACCACAGCCGCGGGTTGACGAGGCGCAACTGCGGCGTGTCGGCCGCAGTGAACTTCAGCGTACTGCCGCCGGCCGGCACCGTGACCTGGCGCTGGATGGTCACATCGCCGAAGGCCAGCTGCACATTGCCCTGCACTGCGGCAGGCGTGTCGTTGCGCAGCGGCACATTGATTTCCAGTTCGGCGCGTTGATGATCCGGCGCCAAGCGCGCGGTCAGCACCTGGATGTCGCCAAGTGCGAGCGGGCCGCTGGCGTGCAACTGCACGTCCTGCCACAGACCGGCATTACGGTCGCGTACCGCGGGAATCCAGTCCCAACCCTCGCTGGCGATAAAGGTCGGCCCATCCAGGGCCTGCATGCCGCCGTTTTCGCCGACGCCTGCGCGCATCGATTGTTCGTGCGCAATGCCCGGATGCGGTGGCGGCGACACCCGTACCGCAATGACGTTGCGACCTGGCTTGAGCTGCCTGCTGACATCGAAACGACCGCGTGCGAATGCGCCGCGCGTGCGCCCGACCTGCACGCCGTTGACCCAGATTTCGCCGGCATAGTTGATGCCGTTGAACAGCAGTTCCAGACGCTTGCCTTGCGCGGCGGCAGGCAGATCGAAACTGCTGCGATACCACCAGTCCTGACGGCTCAACGCTTCGGGAATGGCCATATTGTTCAGGCCGATGTCCGGATCCGGATACACGCCACGGTCGACCAGCGTGGTGAGCACGGTACCGGGCACGGTCGCCACATGCCATGACGCATTGCCGGTGGTGTCATCACGACGCGACAGCGTGGCGCCGGTCGCTGCACCAAGCTCCGGTGCTGCGGCCAGTTGCCATGCATCCACGCGCCAGGATGTGGCATCCAGCGATTGCAGCGCAGGCGCATCCGGTACTGGCTGTGCAACCGGCGCCGAGAACGCTGCGCTGCTGCGCGGCAACGTCGCGGCCGGCTGCGGCGCAAGCTGGCCGGCCATCTGCTTGACCTGCAAACGCCAGCCTGGCGATGCGTCTTCGAAGCGCTGCAGTGCCGGATCCGGCGCGTTTGCGGCAAGCCGTGCAATGGCCTGTGCATCCAGCGCGCCCGCCTGTGCGGTAAAGCCCGCGATATCGCCGCCGAAATGTTGCGTATACGCCGCAGGTTGCTGGCGTGGACCGAATACGAGCGTCGGCGCGATGGCCGTCTGTTGCACACGACCGCTGGCGACCTTGCGGCCGTTGGCGTACAGGGTCAGGCGTTCTCCCTGGGCAACTGCGGCCACTTGCGTCCAGCTGCCTGCACGCAAGGTCTGCGTACTGCGCAGCACATTGTCGGCGCCCTGCGCAAAGCCGAGTGTGCCGCCATCGATCGCGAAGTACCGGCCTGCGCCTTGCGGATCGCCGACGCCTGCAATCAATGCAGGACCTGTAATCGACCGTGATGGGCGCACCCATCCAACCACGCTCCAGTCCGCATCGGCAGACAACCACGGCGTCTGGGCGGCGAGCTTCTTGGTCAGCGCAACGCCGCCGGCAAGCACGCGCACGTCATACGGACCGGGCGGATCGTCGGCAGGCGCTGCCTCCACTGCAGTCCAACCCATGCAAGCACACAACACCCACAGCGCTCCGCGGCGGAACGCCTTGCGAACCATCAGCATTAGAGGCCTCTCCCAAGCTCTACTGCCACACAACGGTGCACACCGCTTCGATGCAATCGGCAACCCGTCGTGCAGACGTTCTGCGTCATGACCTCCGTGATGCCGCCCGTGGCTGCCGCCCCTGTTTCAGCGGCCATGGTGCGAGGTAACGTTACCCCAGCTGGATATCGACAACAACCTTTCTGCGTTAGGGTTGGCAATCCCAGGAGGAGGGAATCATGCGAAACCTGATCCAGTCCGCAGTCCCCGCGGCATGTGCATTGTTGTGTTTGATCGCTGCACCCGCTGCAGCACAGAGCTTGCGCGTACAGTCGCCTGATGCACGCACGCAAGTGGAATTCACGCTGCGCGACGGCGGCGTGCCCAGCTATCGCGTGCTGTATCGCAACACGTTGGTGCTCGACGATGCACCGCTCGGGCTGGATCTGGGCCGAGGCAACAAGCTCGGCCGTGACATGACGCTAGAAGGCAGCACGACCGAACTGCACGACAGCCGCTTCACCTTGACGGTGGGAAAGACGCGCCAAGCACGCGACCACTATCGAGAACTGCGCGTGCAACTGGCCGATACGCAACGCCGCAGGCTCAACATCGAACTGCGTGCGTATGACGACGGCGTTGCGCTGCGTTACGTCTTGCCGGATGCGGACCAGGTGCGCATTCGCGACGAACTCACCAGCTTTGCATTCCCGCACGATTACCGCTGCTGGAACTTGAATCTGGGCCGCTTCGGAACCAGCCACGAGGGCGAATACGATGCAATCGCCGCATCCAGATTGCGCGCGCATCATCTGCTCGAGTTACCGCTGGTGTGCCAGACCGATGCCAACGGCACCACGCTTGCGATCGGCGAAGCGAATCTGCGCGATTACGCCGGCTTGTATCTCACCGGTCGTTCCGATGGCGGCCTGGGCGTGTCGGCAAAACTGTCGCCGCGCTTGGACGACCCCACGGTGGCGGTCAGCATCGATGCGAAGGGACGCGATTTCGCCACGCCATGGCGTGTGATCATGCTGGCCAACAACCCCGCGAGCCTGATCGAATCCAATTTGATTTCTGCGCTGAACCCGCCGCCCGCCTTCGATGCGAGTTGGGTGCGCGCGGGCAAATCGGCGTGGGATTGGTGGTCGGGCAGCCTGGCCAGCGGGGTGGCGAACCCGGGCATGAATACCGCCACCATCCAGCGCTATATCGATCATGCGCAGGATTTGAAGCTGCAATACATGCTGATCGACGACGGCTGGTACTACGGCAGTACCGGCGATGGCCAGTACAACGCCGATGCGGATATTCTCCGCCCGGTCGAGCAACTCGATCTGCCTGGTCTGGTGAACTACGCACGCAAGCGCCATGTGGGGCTGTGGCTGTGGGCGCACTGGCGCGCGCTCGATGCGCACATGGACCAAGCGCTCACCTGGTACCAGCAGCTGGGCATCAAGGGCATCAAGGTCGATTTCATGGACCGCGACGACCAGCAGATGGTGGACTTCTATCATCGTCTGCTAAGCAAGGCTGCAGAGCACAGGTTGCTGGTGGATCTGCACGGTGCGTATCACCCGACCGGGCTGACCCGCACCTATCCGAACTATCTCACCCAAGAGGGCGTGCTCGGCGCCGAGTACAACAAGTGGAGCGCACGCATCACCGCGACCCACAACCTCACCTTGCCGTTTACGCGCATGTTGCTTGGGCCGATGGATTACACTCCTGGCGGCTTCCGCAATGTCCGCCCGGCCGAGTTCAAGCCACAGCACTTCGGGCCGCAGGTGATGACCACACGCGCGCAGCAATTGGCGATGTATGTGGTCTACGAGAGTCCGTTTGCGGTGGTTGCCGACAGTCCCGAGCAATACGAAAACGTGCCCGCCGCGCAGTTCCTGCGCGATGTGCCTGCAAGCTGGGACCAGACGCGCGCATTGGATGGCGCCATCGGCGAGCACATCGCACTGGCGCGGCGTAGCGGCAAGGACTGGTATGTGGGTGCGATGACCAACGAGCAGGCGCGCACGCTGACCCTGCCGCTCTCGTTCCTGGGCGAAGGCAGTTGGACCGCCACCATCTATACCGATGGAGAGACCCCGAGCGACGTACGCATCGACACACGCAGGCTCACACGTAACGACACATTGCAGCTTGCGCTTGCTGCCGGCGGCGGCGCTGCAGTGAGGCTGCAAAAAAAGTAAGAGCAGCCATGCTGATAGTGGAGTGAACTGGCACACCTTTGCGCAATAGCAAACGCCGTACGCAAAGGTGTGCATGACCATTGACATGGCATCCGCTTAGCGCATTGCGCTTGCTTCGTGCCTGATGTCACGCAATGCATTGTTGCCCATCCAGTTGTTTTTTGCACAGCTAGACTGCGCACGCCTTCAACGCAGGCATGCGCCCCGAACGGACCTCGGAATGCACCTGCGGACTGAAGCTGCTGTCCTGCATGGTACGCCGCGTGCAGGCAGTTTCATTCCGGCGCCAAGGGACAACACATGACCTTCCGTTCTCATCGGCCGATATCGATCAGCCACGCGATTGCTGCGCTTTGCGTTTTTGCACTGGCTCCCACAGCCGGTGCTGCCACCCTGCTATCGCCATCGATCTCGACGACCAGCGACCGCAGCATCGATACACTGATGCCACCCTTGCTTCGCACACCGGCCACCGTAAGCGTCGCAACTACCCAACGCGACGCGCTTGGCACGTCGCTGGC
This sequence comes from Xanthomonas euvesicatoria pv. euvesicatoria, assembly GCF_020880415.1. Classification (GTDB taxonomy): domain Bacteria; phylum Pseudomonadota; class Gammaproteobacteria; order Xanthomonadales; family Xanthomonadaceae; genus Xanthomonas; species Xanthomonas euvesicatoria. Next base: position 22,787 of record NZ_JAJIUJ010000044.1, read on the forward strand.
TGCATCGCGGGCATTCCCGCAGGTCACGCGCGACTTCAAGGCGTTTCTGGATGCGCAGGCGCAGCTCAGTTACGCAACACGTGGGGCTGCGGCCAAGGTCAGCGATCCCACCGCCTTCGCCGAAATGCAGCGTTATCTGTTCAATCGTTACAACGGTCTGACCGTGCTGCGCAGCGTGCAACAGGACGGCAAGGTGTTCGATTGCATTCCAAGTGCGCAGCAACCTGCCTTGCGCGATGGCAGCACGCCGGCGGCACCCCCCTCCCTCTCAAGTAACAAGGGGACGGTGGCGCCGGTCAACCCGGGTCAACGTTGCGACACCGGCAGCGTGCCGTTCGAACGCATCGGCTTGGCCGAGATGAGCAAGCATGCGAATCTGCGTAGCTTTCTACGCGGCACAACCCCGCGCGCGATCGCTCCCAGGCAGGCTGACGCTGTGCCGGCGGTGCAGGAAGCGGCGCCGGTAACGCATTACTACTCCATCGTCTTTCTGGATACCGCCGGCACATCGGTCACAGGCGCGGGAGCCGACATCAATCTTTGGGCACCCACGTTACGCTCCACCAACGAGAAACAAACCATCAGTCAGATATGGATCGTTGGTGAAAGCGCAAGCGAGCAAGTGCAAACACTTGAAGTGGGCTGGGAGATCCAGCCAGACGCAGGCTGGGGCAACAAGCCGATCGTTTTCATTTATTCCACCCAGGACGGTTACGTCACTACAGGTTGTCATAATCTGGATTGCAGCGATTTCGTGCAGACCAGCACGCGACATGTCCTGGGCGCTCAGCCGGCCGCAGGATTCAGCATTGCAGGCGGCAAGCAGACCCTGCTGGGTGTCGAATTCCAGAAGAATACCGACGGCAACTGGTGGCTGCGCCTGGACGACGAATGGATCGGTTACTACAAAGCATCACTGTATTCGGGCGATCTCGCCGATGGACGCGTTGCGTACGTGAGCGCAGGCGGCGAGGTCTCGACCAACAGCGGTGTAGCCAGCACACGCATGGGGAGCGGTCAGTTCGCAGCGGCCGGCTATCGCCAGGCCGCATTCCAGGCCAACCACTTCTACCGCGATGCGGCGATGGTCACCCATCCCGTGCAGCGCCTGTCATCGCTGAGCGTGGAGCATCCGTCCTGCTACACGCTGGCGATGGCCGGTTACAGCTATCCGTATGCCTTGGATGCCGGCGTCACCCGCACCGGCTTGTCGCCGGAAATGCAGAATGGTGGTTTCTATTTCGGTGGGCCGGGCTGCGAACGCTGA
>NZ_JAJIUJ010000045.1 GCF_020880415.1 Xanthomonas euvesicatoria pv. euvesicatoria
CGTCCCAGTCGAGCGTCAACGCACGGTCCTTGATCAACAAGGCGGCGAAGGCGTACACGTTGCGCGCGAACATCTCGCTGGCTTGCACTGCGCCCTGGCTGGCCAGATTGAGCGGGCCAGCGATGACCACGCCGTCGAGCTCATACGTTTCGCCCGGGCGGGTGGCCGCGCAATTGCCGCCGGTTTCCGCCACCAGATCCACGATCACGCTGCCGGCGCGCATGCCACGCGCCATCTCGGTGGTCACGATCTTCGGCGCCGGCCGGCCCGGAACCGCTGCGGTGCACACCACCACATCCACACCTGTGAGATGTTCGGCCAAACGGCGCTGCTGTTCGGCGCGTTCGTCGTCGCTGAGCTGGCGCGCGTAGCCGCCTTCGCCGGCAGCGCTCACGCCCAGGTCCAGAAATCGCGCACCCAGCGAGGCGATCTGCTCACGCGTTTCCGGCCGCACATCGAAGCCTTCCACCTGCGCGCCCAGCCGTTTGGCCGTTGCGATCGCCTGCAGGCCGGCCACGCCCGCACCGATCACCAACACCTTGCACGGGCGCATGGTGCCGGCCGCAGTGGTCAGCATCGGAAAAAAGCGCGGCGCCAGTTGCGCGGCAATCAGCACCGCCTTGTAGCCGGCCATGCCGGCCTGCGAGCTCAACACATCCATCGATTGCGCGCGCGTGGTGCGCGGCAGGCGCTCCAGTGGAAACGCGATCAATTGCCGCGCGGCAAATGCCTGCGCGCGCGCCGGATCCGTGTCCGGCGCCAGCATGCCGATCACCACCGTGTGCGGTTTGCAGCCGAGCAAGGTCCCGGTAGAGGGCGCCTGCACGCACAGCACCATCTCGGCCTGTGCCACGGCGTCGGCGCCGGCAAGCTGCGCACCGGCCTGCAGATACGCGGCATCGTCCATGCTGCTGGCCAGGCCGGCCCCCGGCTCGATCCACACGCCGGCACCGAGCGCGACCAGTTTCTTGACCGTTTCCGGCGTCGCGGCCACGCGGCGTTCGCCAGCGGCCCGTTCTTTCAGCACCAGCACCTGCACAGCCATGCGTTGCTCCGGTCTTGCGCCCAGTCGCGGCGATGCTAGCAGAGCGCGGCGCCACTGCCGGCGGTACCGGCAACGACGCCAGTGCAGCGCGCGCGTGCCACATGTCTACGGGAAGCCGCAGCGGCTACCCGTGCGCGTGGGACCGCTCAGTGCACCGTGCTGTTGTTCTGCAACGGATCCAGACGATCGATCACACCCTGCATGGCGCTGTCGAAAGCGCCGTCGTTGATGTGCTCGCGCAGGCGGCCCAGGCGCACCATCACCGCCAGTTCTTCCGGCGAGGCGACGCAGAAACGCACGCCACGTCGATTGACGAACAGCAGGCGCTGCGAAATCGGGCTCACCCACGACAGCTTGCCGGCCTGCACCTTGCCGTCCTTGTCGACAAAATCCAGCCACGTGCCGATATCCATCGCGCGGAAACGTTCCGCGTCGGCACTGTCGATGCTCTGCGCGACCGCTTCGGCACCTAGCACCACGCTGACGCTTTCGGCAGCCGGTGGCGGCAGATTGACCTGCGGCAGTTCCGGCAGGGCTTTTTCCAGTTCCGGGCGCGCTTCGGCGATCGCCTGCAGGGTGTCGTGCAAGGCGGTGATCGCCACCACCACCGCATCCCCGTGCAGGCCTACGCTGGCGAACACGCGGTGCAGCGCCGGCTGCCACACCTGCAGCCATGGCTTGCCGACGATATGGCGGCGCGCTTCGGCCAGTTCTTCCAGCACGCCGTCGGCCAGCGCCAGGGCCTCGATGGTGCCGGGACCTTCCTCGCCGTCGCGCAGGATCGCCATGGTCAGGTGATGCAGCCATGGCTGGCGCAGGAAGTCGTCCACTGCCTTGGGCAGGCCCGCGTCTTCGGGGGCACGCTGCTCCAGTTCCGACAGCGCGCGGCTGCGTGCCAGTTCGAGCTTTTCCTGCCCGCGCTGGGTCTCGGTAGCACGACGCTCGGCAATTTCCACCCGGCGCCGGTGCTGCGACAGGAAGTCGCGGAATTCTTCCTCCAGGGTGAGAAAGATCGCCAGGTTCTCGTTGAATTCGGCCACCAGGCGGTCGACGATCTCTTCGACCTTGCCCATCAGCACGCGCTCGGCAGCGCTGTCGCCGTTGTTGCCTTCGCAGGCCTCGGCCAGCGAGTTGAGCAGGCGCCGCGCGGGATGGGTCTTCTGCACGAACATCTTGCGGTCCAGCAGCGCGACCTTGACGAACGGCACCACCAGGCGGCCGATCATTTCGCGCGAGCGATTTTCCAGATCGCGCTCGTCCAGCATCACGTCGAACAGCATGCCGACCAGGTCGATGGCGTCTTCGTCCATCGGGTCGAGCTTTGCAGTGGCCGGGTCCACGCCCAGCCGCGTGGCGCTGGAAAGCACCTCGTTCTTCAATCGCTGCGCAAGCGATTCGGTGTCGTCGCCGATGGCCGCCTGCAGCGTCGCGCTGGGGGTGGCCTGCAACAGCGACAGCACCGACATCATTTCGCGCTGGCTCAACGGGCGTTGCTGCCCCACCGCGACGGTGGCGGCAGAAGCGGCGGTGTCGCGCACGCTGCGGGTCTGTTGCAGCAACTCGTGCAGCGCCTCGAGCAGCATGCCCTGGCTACCGCCAGGATGGTCGGCCTCACCGTCCATGCCGCCAGCCCCGCCACCATCGGCATGCCCGCGCTGCGTCGCAGCCTGCATGCGGCCGCGGCTATGCGCCCAGCGGTCAAGAAAACGGTTGGCCCAGGCCGGTGCGTACTGATCACCCTGATCGTCGCCACCTACCTCGGCGTGACCGCCCTGCGCCTCGACCTGGGCGCGCTCTTCCGGCGTCTCGCCACGCGGCTGCATGCGCGGCGGCGCGCGCTTGGCCTGTGAAATTTCCGGCATCACCCCGGCCTTGGCCAGGGTTTCGTCCAGGCGTGCGTACAACTTGCCGATCGGCTCGGCCAGATCGCGCTCGCACAGCTTGATCAGCACCAGTCGCACTTCCGGCGCCAGATCGCAGGTGGCGAAGGCTTCGTGGATCGCCACACCCAGATGTTCGGGGCCAATCGGGTTGGTGTCGGCCATCAGCTCCAGCCCGCCGGCGATCCAGCCCAGGCGTCGGTCCACCCGTGCCAGCACCTGTTTGAAATCGCGCAACAGCACCGTGGCCAGGTTGCGCACAGCCAGCCGCGATTCGAGCACGTGCTCGGGCACCAGGCTCAGCGGGCCGCTGCCCATGTCGCCAGCCAGCACCACTTCGGCCGACAACGGCGTGCCGAGCACCAACGCCTGCCAGCCGTCTTCCAGCTGTTGGCGGAACTGGCGGGCGACCTCTTCGCGCTTGCGGCGCAGTTCGCGCATGCCATCGAGAAACAGCAACTGCGACGCGCCAGCGGATTCGGCACGGTCGAACAGCACATCGTCGAAATGCGCAACTGCAGCAGCAAAAACCTGCGCGAGCGCCGGCACGAACACGTCGTGGGCCTGCTCGAGCAAGCGTTGGTCACGGCCCGGGTGTCCCGACGGACTGGGCTGAAAAGTCATGCGCAAAGGCTCCCCGCCTCTGCAGGCGTGAAAATTTTCGAACGAGAAAAAACAGACGCGGCCCCAAATTCCGCCCGTGCATGGTAGGCGGTTCGCGCATCCGTTAAGTGTGACATATTACTCACTTTACTCGTGACCGCCCAGGGTTTGCGTGTCAAGCGGCCATCCTAGCTCGCCACGTCGCGGTGGAGCTTGCCGGCAGTCATTCTGCGCCTGCGGGTGTTAAGCCTTCAGCTTCGCGGGCGCTTCCGGACCATCAGCCACGCCTTGCATCGCGCCGCAGCCGCAGCGGCATCGCAGTGCAGGCGCAGGCCGTCCAGCAACGCCATCATCGCCAGCTCCTCCGGTGAAGCGAGGCACAGCTGCCACCACGCCGGTTGGCGAACATCGGGCGCCCGGGAGGTCGGGCTGATCCACGACAGCGTGCCTACTTTCCGAGAACGTCGCGGCCAATGAAATCCAGGTGGGTGCCATTACATCAGGTCGATCGCGGCGGCCACGGCCCCCACGAACCATGCTGCGGCGAGCGTTGGGAAGCGGCCGTCTATAATTCAACGCCTCGTTGCCCCGACCCGGATTTATGCACGCACCGTATTCGCTCCAGGCGCTGGACGCGCGCCGTTCGGTTCCCTCCAAACAACTCGGCGCGCCTGGGCCGGATGAAGACACCTTGCTGCGCATGCTCACCTCGGCGGTGCGCGTGCCCGACCACGGCAAGCTGGTGCCGTTCCGCTTTCTGCGCATCAGCGGCGCCGCGCGCGCTGCGCTGGGGGATTTCCTCGCCGAGCGCACCCTGGCCGCCGACCCGCTGGCATCGCCGGCCACCCTTGCCAAGGAACGTGGACGCTTCAGCGACGCACCGGTGGTGATCGTGGTGATCGCCTCGCTGCGCCCCGAGCACAAGGTGCCCGTGCAGGAACAACTGCTCACCGCCGGCTGCGTCTGTTTCGCGCTGCTGCAGGCCGCGCAGGCGCACGGCTTCGGCGCGCAGTGGTTGAGCGCGTGGATGGCCTACGACCCGGCGGTGACGGGCTACCTGGGCCTGGAAGACAACGAACGCATCGCCGGCTTCATCCACATCGGCACGCCGCGCATGCAGGTGCCCGAACGCGAGCGCCCGGACCCGCGTGCCTTGCTGCGCGACTGGACCCCGTGACCACACCGACCGACCCGCTCGACGCTGCGCCGCTGGCCATCCGGCGCCCGACCCCGCTGTATCTGGTGGATGCCAGCCTGTACGTGTTCCGCGCCTGGCATTCCATCCCGGACGAATTTCAGGATGTGCAGGGCTGGCCGACCAATGCGGTGCACGGGTTTGCGCGGTTTCTGCTGGACCTGCTCGAACGCGAGGATCCACAGCACATCACCATTGCCTTTGACGAAGCCCTGGACAGCTGCTTCCGGCATGCGATCTACCCGGCCTACAAAGGCAACCGCACGCCTGCGCCGGATGCGTTGCGCCGCCAGTTCGCGCATTGCAAGGCGCTGTGCGCAGCGCTCGGGCTGAGCGTGCTGGCCCACCGCGATTACGAGGCCGACGACCTGATCGGCAGCGCGCTGCACAGCGTGCGGGCGCATGGCTTGCGCGGGGTGATCGTGTCGGCCGACAAGGACCTGTCGCAGTTATTGCTCGAGCATGACGAGCAGTGGGACTACGCGCGCAACCAGCGCTGGGGCATCGACGGGGTGAAGGCGCGCCATGGCGTGCATGCGCACCAGATCGCCGACTACCTGGCGTTGTGCGGCGATGCCATCGACAACATCCCCGGCGTGACCGGCATCGGCGCCAAATCGGCAGCGGTGCTGCTGGCGCACTTCGGCAGCCTGGATGCGCTGCTGGAGCGCATCGACGAGATTCCCTTCCTGCGCCTGCGCGGCGCGGCGCAGATGGCGGTGCGGCTGCGCGAACAGCGCGAACATGCATTGCTGTGGCGTCAGCTCACCACCATCGCGCTCGACGCGCCGCTGGCGCTCACCGAGGCCGGCTTCACGCGTGCCCACGCCGATGCGGACATGCTCACCGGGTTGTGCGAGAGCCTGCGCTTCGGCCCGCTCACCCGGCGCCGTCTGTTGGCCGCCAGCACCGGCGCCGCCGCACCGTTTCCTCCCGTTTCCCTGGCACAAGGTCCCCGCCCATGAACCGACACGACACCCCGCCCACCGTGGTCTACGAAGGCAAGTACCAGCGCATGGTCGTGCGTGGCACCTGGGAGTATTCCGAGCGTGTGCATGCCGGCGGCCTGGCCGCGATCATCGTGGCGGTGACGCCGGACGATGCGATGTTGTTCGTCGAACAGTTCCGCGTGCCGCTGCAGGCACGCACCATCGAAATGCCGGCCGGACTGGTAGGCGATGTGCATGCCGATGAGTCGATCGAACTGTCGGCCATTCGCGAACTGGAAGAAGAAACCGGCTGGACCGCCGAGCATGCCGAAGTGTTGATGATCGGCCCCACCTCGGCCGGTGCCAGCAGCGAGAAGATCGCCTTCGTGCGCGCCACCGGTCTGCGCAAGGTCGGCGACGGCGGCGGCGATGCCAGCGAAGACATCACCGTGCACGCAATTCCACGCGAGCAGGTCGGTGCCTGGCTGGTGCAGAAGATGGCCGAGGGCTATCAGATGGACCCCAAGCTGTGGGCCGGCCTGTATCTGGCCGATCACGCATTGGACGGCACCCCGCGTGGCTGACGCAGCCATCGAACCCTTGCTCGGCGCCGACGATCCGGCGCCGTTCACCGTGCACAACGCGCAGGCCGCATCGCCGTGGCTGTTGATCGCCGACCACGCCGGCCAGCGCGTGCCGGCGCGGCTGGCCGACCTGGGCCTGCCGCAGGTTGAGCTGGATCGCCATATCGGCTGGGATATCGGCATTGCGCAGGTCACGCAGCGGCTGGCCGAGGCGCTGGATGCGTTGGCGATCGCGCAGACCTATTCGCGCCTGGTGATCGACTGCAACCGCCCGCACGACGCACCCAGCCTGATGCCGGCGGTCAGCGACGGCACCCTGGTTCCGGGCAACCAGCACTTGACCGACAGCGACCGGCAGCAGCGCATCGCTGCGATCTTCGCGCCGTATCACGCACGCATCGCCGCCGAACTGGATGCGCGTGCACAGCGCAATCAGCCGACAATATTGGTGTCGATGCACAGCTTCACCCCGGTCATGGCCGGCAACGCGCGGCCCTGGCATGCCGGCGTGCTCTACCACCGCGATACGCGGCTGGCGCATCGCCTGTTGCAGGCGCTGCGTGCCGAACCCGACCTGGTGGTGGGCGACAACCAGCCGTATGCGGTCAGCGATGCCACCGATTACGCCATCCCGGTGTATGGCGAGGGCCGCGGCCTGCTGCATGTGGAACTGGAAATCCGCCAGGACCTGATTGCCGACGCGGCCGGGCAACAGGCCTGGGCAGCGCGCTTGGCGCGCATCCTGCCGCCGTTGGCAGATGCCTTGCTGGCGCGTTGAGCAGCAGCGTTTGGCGCCTGCATGCAGGCACGTTGAATATCTGCAATCTGTAGGAGCGCTTGCGCGCGATGGAGCGTTACCGGTAACGCCGCAGTGTGCGCACGCGCGCTCCTACACGTCATGCGTATGTCATCGCACCTCAGCGCGTGCCGCGGAGTGATCATGCACATCGACCAAAGCGAACTCTGATCGATGTGCATGCATTCGCTCACGCAAACCCGTCGGTGGCACGCACCAAGGCATCGACGTTTTCCGGCTCGAACGCCGAATGCCCGGAAGCCGGGCTGATCTGCAACTGCGCCTTCGGCCACACCTTGTGCAGGTCCCACGCGCTTTGCAGCGGGCAGACCACATCGTAGCGGCCGTGCACGATCACGCCGGGAATGTCGGCAATGCGATGCGCGTCGCGCAGCAACTGGTCTTCGACCTCGAAGAAACCGCCGTTGACGAAGTAATGGTTTTCGATGCGTGCGAAGGCCAGGGCAAAGTGCGCGTCTTCGTGCCCGGTGACGAAGTCCTCGTCCACATGCAGGAAGCTGGTGGCGCCTTCCCACACGCTCCAGGCCTTGGCCGCGGCCAGGCGCGTGGCCTCGTTATCGCTGGTGAGGCGACGATGGAAGGCAGCGATCAGGTCGCCGCGCTCGTCCTGCGCAATCGCGTTGATGTAGTGCTCCCAGGCATCCGGGAACAGCCGGCTGGCGCCTTCCTGGTAGAACCATTCCAGCTCGAAGCGGCGCAGCAGAAAGATGCCGCGCAGCACCAGCTCGGTGACCTGCTGCGGGTGGGTCTGCGCATAGGCCAGCGCCAGCGTGGAGCCCCAGCTGCCCCCGAACACCTGCCAGCGGTCGATGCCCAGATGCGTGCGCAGCCGTTCGATATCGGCCACCAGATCCCAGGTGGTGTTGTCCACCAGATCGGCATGCGGCGTGGACCTGCCGGAACCGCGCTGATCGAACAACACGATGCGGTACTTGGCCGGGTCGTGGAAGCGCCGCATCTTGTCGTTGCATCCGCCGCCAGGGCCGCCATGCAACATCACCACCGGCTTGCCCTGCGGATTGCCGCACTGCTCGAAATACAGCGTGTGGCGGTCGTCGACCTTCAGGCTGCCCTGCTGGTAGGGCGTGATCTCGGGATAGAGCGTGCGCATGCGTCGGTCCTGCGGGAAACCGCTAGTGTATCGGCTACTGCGGGCGCACACGGGCAACGCCATGTGATCGAAAAGACCGGTGCGCGGTGATGGACGAGGCGCTGAAGAGCACATCGACCTTGCGCGCTTGCCGGCAGGCGGGCGCACTCGGTGCGCACGACCGCTCGGTCGAACGCGCGTGCTCCGCTTCGGAACGCGCGGCCAGTCTGCCGACAATGACGCTGCGGCAATTGCTCAGCCGGCCTGGCCCGCAGCTGGCGACCAGCGCCCCAAGGTCACGCGATCGCGCCGCTCCAGATCCTGATGCGTGGCCACCGCAGCGAAGCCGCGCGCGGCCAGCAGTTCGGCCACCGCCGCCCCCTGATCCCAGCCGTGTTCCAGCAGCAACCAGCCGCCGGGCACCAGATGCGCAGGCGCATCGGCCACGATCAGGCGAATATCGTCCAGCCCGTCGCTGCCCGACGCCAGGGCACTGGCCGGTTCATAGCGCAGATCGCCCTGCTTCAGGTGCGGGTCGTGGGCGGCGATATACGGCGGGTTGCTGGCAATCAGGTCGAAAGCCTCGCCAGCCAGCGGCGCAAACCAGCTCCCCTGCCGGCAGTCGACATTGCGCAGCCCATGGCTGTCTGCATTGCGCCGGGCCATCGCCAGCGCCGCGGCGCTGGCATCGGTGGCGATCACCTGCGCCTGCGGACGTTCACTGGCGATGGCCAGCGCGATCGCGCCGCTGCCGGTCCCCAGATCGGCGACACGACGGCCTGGCACGGTGTCCAGGCGCTCCAGCGCGAGCTCGACCAGCACTTCGGTATCGGCGCGCGGGATCAACGTGGCCGGCGAGACCGCTAGGTCCAGCGTCCAGAATCCGCGCGAGCCGGTCAGATAGGCCACCGGCTCGCCGGCCTCACGGCGCTGCACCAAGGCATCGAAGGCCTGCGCGACCGATAGAGGCACCGCATCGCGCCCGTGCATGAACAACCAGGCACGATCACGGCCCAGCGCGTGCAGCAGCAATGCCTCGGCATCGCCGCGCTCGACCCGCCCGGCGGCGCGGCGAAGCAGCTGATCGGCGGGAATGGCGGCGAGATCGTCGGACATACGGGCTGTTCACCTACACGCAACATCGGCTGACCATTATCGACCATGGCGTGCACCGCGATTGCGCTAGATGCCATCTGACGAGTCGATAGCCTAAGACTATCTATGCAATTCCATCAATCGATTTGAGGAATCTATCGATCCTGCCTACCATGGCGCCTGTTCCATCCCCCGCCCCCTTTTCACCGCACGAGGAAACTCAATGTCTCTCATCAACACTCAGGTCCAGCCGTTCAAGGCGAATGCGTACCACAACGGCAACTTCATCGAAGTCACCGAAGCCAGCCTGAAGGGCAAGTGGTCGGTGCTGATCTTCATGCCGGCCGCGTTCACCTTTAACTGCCCGACCGAAGTGGAAGACGCCGCCGACAACTATGCCGCCTTCCAGAAGGCTGGCGCCGAGGTCTACATCGTCACCACCGACACGCATTTCTCGCACAAGGTGTGGCACGAAACCTCGCCGGCCGTGGGCAAGGCGCAGTTCCCGTTGATCGGCGACCCGACCCACAAGCTGACCCGCGCGTTCGGCGTGCATATCGAAGAAGAAGGCCTGGCGCTGCGCGGCACCTTCATCATCAATCCGGAAGGCGTGATCAAGACCCTGGAAATCCACGACAACTCCATCGCTCGCGACGTCACCGAGACGCTGCGCAAGCTGACCGCGGCACAGTTCGTGGCCAACAATCCTGGCCAGGTCTGCCCGGCCAAGTGGAAGGAAGGCGCCAAGACCCTGGCTCCGTCGCTGGACCTGGTCGGCAAGATCTAAGCCGGCTGTCACCTCCGGCCCGATAAGGGCCGGGGGTGAACCGGAGCCGGTGCCGGGCTGCCCGCCAGCCGCCGCCAGCACGCATCCCGACCTCGCGCCGGCTGCGGTTCACTCCCTTCCTTCCCGGCGACCTGCCTCAGCGCAGCGACGCCACGCCCTCCCCTTGCCCATTCCCAGGAGTTCTCCATGTTGGATGCCAATCTCAAGACCCAGCTGACCGCCTACCTGGAACGGGTGACGCGGCCGATTCAAATCAACGCCTCGATCGACGACAGTGCCGGCTCGCGCGAAATGCTCGACCTGCTGGAAGAGTTGGTCCTGCTCTCGGACAAGATCAGCCTGGACATCCACCGCGACGACAACCAGCGCAAGCCGTCGTTCGCACTGACCACGCCGGGCCAGGACATTTCGCTGCGCTTTGCCGGGCTGCCGATGGGCCACGAGTTCACCTCGCTGGTGCTGGCGCTGCTGCAGGTGGGCGGCCACCCGTCCAAGGCGGCAGCCGAACTGATCGAGCAGGTGCAGCACCTGGAGGGCGACTACCAGTTCGAAACCTATTTCTCGCTGTCGTGCCAGAACTGCCCGGACGTGGTGCAGGCGCTGAACCTGGCGGCCGTGCTCAACCCGCGCATCAAGCACGTGGCCATCGACGGTGCCTGGTTCCAGGACGAAGTGGAGGCCCGCCAGATCATGTCGGTGCCCACCGTGTACTTGAACGGCGAGCTGTTCGACCAGGGCCGCATGACGCTGGAGCAGATTGTCGCCAAGCTCGACACCAATGCCGCCAAGCGCGACGCTGCGAAAATCGCCGCGAAAGAAGCGTTCGACGTTTTGGTGGTGGGCGGTGGCCCGGCCGGTTCGGCAGCGGCGGTGTATGCCGCACGCAAGGGCATCCGCACCGGCGTGGCGGCCGAGCGTTTCGGTGGCCAGGTGCTGGACACCATGTCGATCGAAAACTTCATCTCCGTGCCGGAAACCGAAGGCCCGAAGATGGCCGCCGCGCTCGAGCAGCACGTGCGCCAATACGACGTGGACATCATGAACCTGCAGCGTGCCGAGCAGCTGATTCCGGCCGGTGCCGACGGCTTGATCGAAATCAAGCTGGCCAATGGCGCCTCGCTCAAGAGCAAGACCGTGATCCTGTCCACCGGCGCGCGCTGGAGGCAGATGAACGTGCCCGGCGAAGACCAGTACAAGAACAAGGGCGTGGCGTACTGCCCGCACTGCGACGGCCCGCTGTTCAAGGGCAAGCGCGTGGCGGTGATCGGCGGAGGCAACTCCGGCGTGGAAGCGGCGATCGATCTGGCCGGCATCGTGGCGCATGTCACGCTGGTGGAATTCGACGACAAGCTGCGCGCCGACGAAGTGTTGCAACGCAAGCTGCGCAGCCTGCACAACGTGCGCATCATCACCAGCGCGCAGACCACTGAGGTGCTGGGCGACGGGCAGAAGGTGACCGGTCTGGTCTACAAGGACCGCACCGGCGGCGATATCCAGCACATCGAGCTGGAAGGTGTGTTCGTGCAGATCGGCCTGCTGCCCAACACCGAGTTCCTGCGCGGCACGGTGGCGCTGTCGCCGCGCGGCGAAATCATCGTCGACGACCGTGGCCAGACCGATGTGCCCGGCGTGTTCGCCGCGGGCGACGCCACCACGGTGCCGTACAAGCAGATCGTGATCGCGATGGGCGAAGGTTCCAAGGCCGCGTTGAGCGCATTCGACCATCTGATCCGCACCAGCGCACCGGCAACTGCCGACAGCGTGGCCCAGGCGGCATAAGCGAGCGCCTGCTTAGCGCCCGGCCGACCCGGGCGCTAAGCTTGCAACACGCGCCAGTCGTTCCCCGTCACCGCAATGAAGGCTGCTGCACATGAATCTGCGTGACCTGAAATATCTGGTAGCCCTGGCCGACCACAAGCATTTCGGCCGCGCTGCGTCGGCCTGCTTTGTCAGCCAGCCGACGCTGTCCACCCAGATCAAGAAACTCGAAGACGAACTCGGCGTGTCGCTGGTGGAGCGTGCGCCGCGCAAGGTCATGCTGACCCCGGCGGGCCGCGAAGCTGCCGTGCGTGCGCGCAGCATCGTGGCCGAGGTGGAACAGATGAAGGAAGCCGCACGCCGCAGCCAGGACCCGGAAGCGGGCACGGTACGTCTGGGCATCTTTCCCACCCTGGCCCCGTATTTGTTGCCGCACGTGGTACCGCGCATCCGCGAGCGTTTTCCGCGTCTGGAACTGCTGCTGATCGAAGAAAAGAGCGACCAGCTGATGCACCAGTTGCGCGAAGGCCGGCTGGATGCCGCGCTGCTTGCATTGCCATTGCAGGACGACCAACTGCATGCCGAATTCCTGTTCGAAGAACCCTTCGTGCTGGCAGTGCCGGAAGGCCACCCGCTGTCGCGACACGACAGCATGACCCTGGACGACTTGTCCGAGCAGCGCCTGTTGCTGCTGGAAGATGGCCACTGCTTGCGCGACCAGGCACTGGATGTCTGCCACCTGGCCGGGGCGATGGAAAAATCCGAATTTCAGGCCACCAGTTTGGAAACCCTGCGCCAGATGGTCGCGGCGAATGTCGGCGTGACCTTGCTGCCGCTGCTGGCGGTCAAGCCTCCGGTTGCGCGCTCGGAAAACATCCGCCTGATCCGCTTCCGTGAAGACAAGCAGCCCAGCCGCCGCATTGCGATGGCGTGGCGGCGCAGTTCGGCCATGACCGCGTTTCTGGAGCAGTTGTCGCAACTGTTCAAGGAATTGCCCGAGAGCCTGTTCACTCTGGATCAGCCTGCGACGGGACCGAAGGCGGTTGCGGCTTAGGGAATCGGGAATCGGGAATCGGGAATCGTAAAAGCGTGTCGCGGTTGCGATCGCTTTGGCTGTGGTTGGAGGTCTGAAATTGGGGCGGCGCGCGAGCGTCGCTTTTTGTTTGTGTGCAGCCCTCTTGCCCAGCTTGTTTGTGTACAGCCCTCTTGCCCAGCATCAATCCGCCGCTGTCTGCTCGACGCGGCTGGCGAGGGCACGCTGCCCACGCGACCATGCGATTTACGCGTAGCGTCTTGTTCGCTTGCTTGAGACCGATAATGCGGCGTTTGCGGCATGCGCTGGAAGCAGGCTCGTGTGCAGCGGCCGTCATGCCCTCCTCCAATTGATCCAACCGCAGCGCTTGCTCGCCGCACCAGGCCCGCAGCGACTGCCTGGCGTCCCTGCCGATGTCTTGGCTTCGCACCATCCATGCATTGCGATCAGCCGCCGGCGCCCTCATCTTGTCAGTGCTGCTTGCCATGTCGGCGAGCCGTTTCTATGAGGAGACTGCCATGACTTCGCAACACCACAGCGGCTTGCCGCCATCCATCCTGGTGTCCAGCCACGACCTTGCCCGGCTTGAGGCATTGCTCGATTCGCCAGCCTTCAACAAGCATCCCGCCGCCACCGCGCTGAGCGACGAACTGGGCCGCGCCCGCGTGCTGCCGCCCGACCAGATTCCCGGCGATGTTGTCACCATGCACTCACGCATCGAATGCGAGGACCAACTGCATGGCGAACGGCACACGCTCACCCTTGTGTACCCGCATGAGGCCGATGTGCAGCACGGCCGCATCTCGGTGCTCGCGCCGGTCGGCAGCGCGTTGCTCGGCCTGTCGGTCGGCCAGAGCATCGATTGGCGTACGCCCGACGGACGCGACCTGCGCCTGCGCGTGACTGCCGTGCACGACCAACCCGCAGCAGCGGGCGACTTCCGGCGCGCGGCGCGCTAACGTAGCGCGCTGCGCCATCCCCGACCCGTTCCACGATTCGAGAGAACCCGCATGACTGCATCCCCCTCCAAGCTCGCCCAGCTGCGTGAACTGTCCGTTGTCGTTGCCGATACCGGCGACTACGACGCCATCAAGCGCCTGAAGCCTGTCGACTGCACCACCAATCCCACCCTGGTCAAAAAGGCGCTGGATCTGCCGGTCTATGCCGACCTGATCGAACGCGAACTGGCCTGGGGCCGCGAACATGGCGGCGACGATCGCACCGCCACCGTCAACGAAGTCGCCGACCGGCTCACCATCGGCGTCGGCGTCAAGCTGGCCGAACTGGTGCCGGGGCGCGTGTCCACCGAGGTCGACGCCGATCTGGCACACGACACCCAGGCCACCATCGCCAAGGCGCGCAAGTTCGTTGCGATGTACGCCGAGCGCGGCGTGTCCAAGGACAAGATCCTGATCAAGATCGCCGCCACCTGGGAAGGCATCGAGGCCGCCCGTCAGCTGCAGAAAGAAGGCATCGACTGCAACCTGACGCTGATCTTCAACCGCTCGCAGGCACTGGCCTGTGCGGAAGCCGGCGTGTTCCTGATCTCGCCGTTCGTCGGCCGCATCCTGGACTACTACGTCGCCCAGGGGCAGACCCCGGCCAGCATCGACGAAGACCCGGGCGTGGTCTTCGTGCGCACCGTCTACAACGAGTTCAAGCAGCGCGGCTCGTCCACCGTGGTCATGGGCGCCTCGTTCCGCTCCACCGCGCAGATCGAAGCGTTGGCAGGGTGCGACCGCCTGACTATTTCGCCGGACCTGCTGGAAAAGCTCGACGCCGAGCACGGCGAATTGCCGCGCAAGCTCTCGCCGGCCAAGGCCGACAATGCCCAGTTCACCCCGATCGACAGCGACAGCTTCGCTTCGGGCCTGGCCGCCGACCCGATGGCCACCGAGAAGCTGGCCGGCGGTATCGACACGTTCGCCAAGGACTTGCACGCACTGCGCAAGACCATCGCCGACAAGCTCGCTGGCTGATCACACAGCGAGCCTGTTCTGCATACAACGCCTGCAGCTGCCTGGCTGCGGGCGTTGTCGTTTTTGAGTCTGGTTTAGAGATGTGCGGCCGAGCCGGTCTGCATCGCGATAACGGGTAAGGATGCGGGCAGCTCGTGGACGTGGGCGTTGCCGCTTCCGCAGCCGGCATTGCCGGGGATCGACAGCAGCCGCCTATCAGCGCCTCTGCACGACAGACAGAAGACCGCGCGGCACAGTACAGGCATGCCTGCGCCGTGTACCGCTTGGACCAAACCCCCTGCTCTCCACATATCGCTTACACCCGCTGCGCGCGCACTGCCTAGAATCCGGATTCACTCAACTGGCGTAACGGACAATGGCAAACATTGCAGTGGTGATGGTCGATGGCGTGGCCGATTGGGAAATCGGCGTGGTGCTGCCGGCAGCACGCGAATGGTTCGGCGACCAGGTCGCCATTGCCAGTATCGACGGGCAACCGCTGCAGTCCATCGGCGGGGTGCGCATCACGCCGGAATTCGCCCTCTCCGATCTGGCGCCACTGCAGGCCGATCTATGGATCCTGCCCGGCAGCGAACGCTGGCAAGCCGGCGAAATTCCCGGGCTGAGCGGCTTGCTGGTCGAGCGCGTGCAGCAGCAGCGCCCGGTCGCGGCGATTTGCGGCGCCACCCTCGCCTTCGCCTATGCCGGCCTGCTCGATGAGCGCGCGCACACCAGCAACGCGTTGGCCTTCTTGCAGGAGCACGTGGTGCCTTACGCAGGCGCTGCGCACTATCGCCACGAAAAGGTCGTCAGCGCCGATGGCGTCATCACCGCACCTGGCACCAGCCCGGTGAATTTTGCATTGGCATGCATGCGGCAATTGCATCCGGAGCGCACCGATACGCTCGCCCAGTTGCGCGGCATGTTTGCCGGAGAATTCGTTTAATCCAACGGATTTAAGCCGGTACAGCTGATGCCCGCCCTGGCTCACCGTGCTGATTGCTTGTATCGAGTCTGCATACCGTTCGCGGCCAATCACCAGGAGTATTTGCCCGCGCTGAGCAGCCTCCGATGATGTGCTGCCCGGCCCTCTGCGGCGCTCGCCGCAACAACTCACACCACCGATTCGCTGTACAGCGTCGCCGAGCCGGTTCACCTTACAGACATATCGTCCCATCGCCAGCGTGTGTTGCGATCTCCGTTAAAAAAATGGCCGCGCCGTCTCCGACGCAGCCATTCAAGTTGCCTAGCACGCACTCCCATGCAGTGCCTGATCGTGATAACGCTGCCGGTCACTGTCGGCCATCGGCACGCTGCCACGATCATGTGGACGACAGCGTCTCAATCCGGCCCGCCTTTCCGTCAGGCATCCAGCCCGATCGGGCAGCTCACTCCCGTGCCGCCAAGCCCGCAATAACCATTAGGGTGCTTGGCCAGATATTGCTGGTGATCGTCTTCGGCGTAATAGAACGTGGGCGCCGGGAAACGGATCTCCGTGGTGATTGCGCCGTACCCGGCTGCAGTCAGTTGTTGCTGATACGCATCGCGGCTGGCAAGCGCGGCGTCGTACTGCGCCTGCGTGGTGCAGTAAATCGCCGAACGGTATTGCGTGCCGACATCGTTACCCTGCTGCATGCCCTGGGTGGGGTCGTGGCTTTCCCAGAAGGTGCGCAGCAATTGTGCGAACGACACCGCTTGTTCGTCGAACACCACCAGCACCGCTTCGGTGTGGCCGGTCTGCCCGGAACACACTTCCGAATAGGTCGCGTTCGGCGTCTGCCCGCCGGCGTAACCCACCGCTGTGGTGTAGACCCCTGGCACGTTCCAGAACTTGCGTTCCGCGCCCCAGAAACAGCCGAGCCCGAATTGCACCTGGGCCAGACCGATGAACTCTCCGCGCAACGGATGGCCGTTGACCAGGTGCGTGTTATGCAGCGGCAGCGCTTGCTCGCGCCCGGGTAGTGCCTCGCCCGGGCGTGGCATACGTTGTTTGAAGGCGCCGATTCCCAGCATGGGGCAACTCCGCAATCGTGAGGATTGCCTGCTGGATGGCGCCGGCCAGAGCCACTTTCAAGCCTGCCCGGCCAGCGCCTGTCGCCCGCGCCGCATTACTTCGCCTTGGCAACCGCCGCGCGCGTGTCCACTTCCGGCATCGCCGAGCTGTGGTGGTTGATGATCAGCCACTTGCCGTCGCGCTTTTCGTACACGAAGGTGTAGCGAGCCTGCACGTTGCTCTTGTTGCCGTGCTTGTCGGTCAGCGTGAAGGTGTACAC